>UQST01000034.1 GCA_900543815.1 uncultured Prevotellaceae bacterium | reverse complement strand
CTTATAAGGGAATTTAAATTGTCTTATAGGACAATTCAAATTGTCTTATAAGACATTTCAAATTGTCCTATAAGACATTTTTTACGGGATTAGCATGACGGGCTGCCCGGGGAGCAAGCAAACCGGCAGACAAATGACAGCGGGAGTGCACCAGTATGTGGGCACTCCCGCTGTTTGTTGTTATAATCTACGGAATAGTCTCTTAGAACTCCAGATCAGCCCAGTGGGGGTTGTGGTCAGAGATTCTCTTGGTGGGTGTCTCGCGCTCGATGTGGCTCTGCAGCACCTTCACATTGGGAGTGACGAAGATAAAGTCAATCTTGGGAGCCTTGAGGGGAGATATACGGCAGTAGTCATGGAAGGTGTAAGGAGCACCTGTGTGATGAGCGGTCATGTGGTAGGCATCGTTCATCTTGAACTCACTGTTGACCATCGTACTGTATGCCTCGTTGTCCTCTGTGATGTTGAAATCACCGGTCACAACGGCTGGACGGTCGCCCACAATGCTCTTTATCTTGCTCATAATCAGCTTAGCGCTCTCCTTGCGGGCCTGTACACCTATATGGTCATAGTGTGTGTTGATGGCCATGAAAATCTTTCCTGTAGCCTTGTCTTTCAGCTTCACATAGCTTGCCACACGCTCGAGAGCGGCATCCCAGCCCTTTGAACCAGGCACATCGGGAGTCTCACTGAGCCAGAAGTTGCCCTTCTCCAGAGGCTCATACTTGTCTGCACGGAAGAAGACAGGGGTGAATTCACCCTTTTCCTTGCCGTCGGTACGGCCAACGCCTACGTAATCATAGCCCTTCAGACGCTCGCGCAGGTCATTGAGCTGCTTGAATGTAACCTCCTGCATGCCCACTATGTCGATATTGTTGTCGAGCACATACTGAGCCACATTGTCCTTGCGCACCTCCCAGGAGCAGCCTATCTTCTCGTCGGGAGCTGCGATGCATCGTACGTTGAATGTACACCAGCGCACCTTGACAGGCTGTTCCACCTTTTCCTTCGCCATACCAGCCAAAGGCAACAAGAGCGCTGCCAGGGCAAATAAAATCTTCTTCATTATAATACTTATTGATTTAGGGTTATTCATTGGGGCAGAAGCTCCCTCCGTGGAAATCTTCTGCCCCATCTGTTGTTACTTTCTTACCTTGAACTTGTAGTTGCCTGCGGGCAGCAGCAGACACAGGCGGCCGGCCTTCTGCACCTCAGCATCACGGCAGAAGTAGCGTGCTGCACCGTCCACCTTTGTGGCATCCTCACAGGGCAGATACATGTATGCCTCTGTGCCAGAGGGCACTGTGAGGGTATATACATCGGCTTTCTCGCCCAGCTTGAAGGCGCTCTTCACCACACCGCGCAACGTGGGGATGCTGATGTCAGCCTGCTTGAAGCGCACTGGCATCGGGCAAACCGAGAACTTGCGCCAGCCTGGCTCCATCACACTCACGCCCATCAGATACTGGGCTATCACCGTGAGCGGTCCGCCGCTCCATGCATGGTTGGTGGTGCCACCGCCAAAGCCGTTGGCTCCCTGCAGCCATCCCTCATACAGGGTGGTATTCACTGAATCCATCACCATGGCATTGTACCGCTCGTGGGTACGCTCCATGGCATATTCTCCATCGCCTATCTGGAACAGAGATTCCATCACATACTTCTCCATATAGGGGCTTGCGTGCTTCTGCGTGCGCAGGAGCTGGCTGATGACAGGATACTTGTCGGCATCGGCTATACCGCTGATGATGGCCAGTGCCTGCACCCGGTCGTCGGTATCGCCGGTATAGGCAGGATGGCGATATGCCTTGCCAGTCCAGCAGGCATTGTATCCGCGCTTCACCTGCACCATCTTCTGGCGGAAGCCTGATGCGTCCTCGGGCCTGCCCAGCAGCTCTGCCATGCGCGATGCAGCATCAAGAGCCATATAGTGCCAGGCAGCATAGATGAGGCGCATATCACGGTTCTCGCCCCAGTCGCCCCAGTCCCAAGCGCCATGACGCTCTGCTGTGAGACCACCCGGCTCTATCTTCCACACATCCAGATAGCGGCACACGGCGGGATACACCTCGCGTATGGTGGCCGTGTCGGCTGTGTTCATATAATAGTTCCAGAAGCCGTACAGACCTATGCTGGCCAGCATCTGGGCAGGAAGCTCCGCGTCATAATTTCCGGGGATGGGGCTATGGATGATGCCCGCATCATTCTGGAAGGCACACAGCTCCAGGATGCCCTTGCGCATAAGATTATGTACGCGCGTACTATATGTATAGAAGCACTCGCCCATCAGCACCGTCACATCACCCCACCACTGTGCTCTCTCGCGGTCGGGACAGTCGAAGTAGGTGTCGCGCATGTTGACATACAGAGTGCGCAGACCCTTCTCCCAGAAGCGGTTGAAATAGTCGTCATCGCAATGGAAACTGCCTTCGGCCAGTCCGTCATAACCACTCTCACGGTATTTCAGTTGGCCCATCTTCATCCCGTGAGGCACTATCACATGCATCTCCTCGCCGTTGATCCAACCCAGCGACTCGTATGCCTGCTTCCCCTTACGGGTAACATATTCGGCTCGCACACCCCATTCGCTGCCACCCTGGATATGGTCGCTCTGCAGCCGCACCAGAGTGCCGCCCACAGGGTCATCCACTTCGATATAGGGGGTAAACTGCATATTATAAGGAAGACGCGCCACAAGCGTATCCTCCTTCTCGCCTTCACGGCGTGTGTATCTGGCCTTCTTCAGCCCGAAATCGCGGAAGAGAGGGATGGGACGCTCGTGCAACTCGTTCCACGGAGCATCTCCCGCATAGCCTATCTCCTTGCTGGCCGCGAAAGGCATGCCGGCATCTGCCTCCGCCACACGCGCATCATAGTGGATGCTCGCCTCGCTGAGACGGAAGTTGGGCACTGGTTCGCCACAAGTCGAATACTCCCTCAGCATCCTGCTCTCCCACCGGCTGTCAGAGTAAAGCCCGATGGCAGGAGCCGAGAAGAGCAGTCCCATGCGTCCGCTATCGAGATGGCTGAAGCCCGACTTGCCGAAGTGCCACACGAGCAGCTCTATATGATTGGCCCCCTTGCGCAGATAAGGGCGGATATCCACCACATCATAATAAGAATCACGGGGATTAGGCCCACGCTTCAGACCGCCCTCGAACACCACCTGCCTGCCATTGACATACAGCCAGTATTTGCTATCCACACACACATTAGCCAGCACTGCACCAGGCACTGCATCCAGCTGGACATCCCTGCGAAAACGCACCCATGAGTTGGGCACATCAGCATTGCCCTCCCCCACAGTTATCCAGCGTGCATCATTCCACTGGGCTACGGCCGGCACGGCAGACAGAGCCAATGCCAAAGCCAAGAAGATTGTCTTTCTCATACAAACGATAATGTTGATTGTCTTATACCAAGGAAAGCGCCTTTGCGCTCCCCACTATCCAAAGTTACAACAAATCGGGCAAACAAGGCAGAAGCGCTGAAAGAAATTGGCGACCAAACTGCATTTTTCGCAGAAAAACACTTAAATTTGCGGTAAGAAGCGACAAAACTATGAGCGAAAACTACACACAAGTCAAAGATGACTGGGAGGTGGCACGTGTGCTGCACCTTGACCAGGAAGAGATAAAGCGATGCGCCTTCCAGAGCGTAAACCTGACAGCTGAGACCGAGCTGGCTCTGAGCCACACCTACAAGGACTGCCTCTTCATAGGCTGCACGCTTCCCCTGGGCATCAAACGCAGGTCGAAGGACTGCCTCTTCCTGCCCGACATGGGCGAGACATTCCACTACCGCAACCACCTATATACACCTGAGGAACTCTACGAAGGCTACTCACCCGACAATCCACAGAGCTATCAGACGTGCTATGACGGGCGCGTATATCGGCATTATATAAAGATGGGAAAGCACGCGAGCAACGTCAAGGAGACACTGGCACGCTCGATGCACGACCACAGCATAAGCGACTGCCTGCGCGAGGTGCTCTCTCACTATGACGAGCACAAGCTGGTGGGCGTGATGGGCGGGCACAGTCTGTCGCGCACCGATGACATCTATCTGCGCGTAGCCACGCTGAGCAAGCATCTGACCGAGAAGGGATTCCTGATGATCACAGGCGGCGGACCGGGCGCTATGGAGGCAACGCATCTGGGTGCATGGATGGCTGGCCGGAGCGACCAGGAACTGCAGGAAGCTCACAGCATAATGAAGGTGGCAGAGAGATATACCGACAAGGGATGGCTGGAGACAGCATGGGAAGTGCGCCGCAGATACCCGCAGAAGGACTACAACAGCCTGGGGGTGCCCACATGGCTCTATGGCCACGAACCTTCCACGCCGCTGGCCACCATGATAGCAAAGTATTTCGACAACAGCATACGCGAGGACGGAATCCTCACCATAGCCAGTGGCGGCATCATCTACACGCCTGGCAGTGCGGGTACATTACAGGAGATATTCCAGGAAGCCGTACAGAACCACTACCTCACATTCGGCTACGCCAGTCCGATGATATTCATGGGACGGGACTTCTGGTCGCATGAGGTGCCCGTATGGCCGCTGATGACCTATCTGGTGGAGCATGGCAAATACCAGAACCTGATACTGTGCCTGACCGACAGCGAGCGCGAGATCACCGAGGTGCTCAGCGCTGCATCTGCAAAGCCTCAGCAGTAGAAACGGAGCGCTCGCCCACATAAGCCACAATGAAAGCGTCGGGGAACTTCTCCTTGATGCGCTTCAGTGTGGCTTTGGCTTCATTGTAGTCAGGCGTGCTGCCGTACAAAACCTTGAAGGCAGCACCCGCACGTATGATTTTCACCGGAGCAAGTCCCTTGAGGCGAGGGTCTTTCTCCTCCAACGCCTTGCTTACGGCAAAGAGCTGCACGCTGAACAGCGGCTTCTCTTCGGCCTTCTGCACTGGCTTCTCAGCCTGCTGAGTAGGCTTCTCTTCCTTCTTGACAGGCTTCACTACCTCAGTCTTCACCGGTTCTGCAGCCACCTCAACATCCTTGGCAGGAGTCACGGTTGCCAATTCCTCCGCATTGTCCGCCACATCCGATTCCACTTCATCGGCAGCATCCTCCACGGCATCGAGAACCACTTCGGCCACTTCCTCCACCGCCGGAGTCTCATCTTCTGCCGGTGCCACAGCAATGGGTACCACAGGCTGGTCGCTCTTGGCAAAAGGGTCTTGCATGGGCATCAGATCCTCGGCGCTGCTGGCCTGGCGCACACGACTCTTCTTGAGACCGCTCACAGTGCCGCGTGACTGCCGCAGGCTGCGCAGTGTCTTACGCTGTGTCTTTGCCTTCGTCACGTCGTAATACGCCTCCAGAGCATTGTAGATATCCAGCGCTATCTGCTTCTGACCGCGCTCGCTGCACATATAGGCAGCATCGTTTCGGTTGCTCAGGAAGCCCACCTCGGTGAGGACGGCAGGCATCTCGGCATGCATCAGCACATACAGATTGCTGGCACGGGCACCACGGTCGGCCGGACGACCCGAGTTGAAGTAGCTGTTCTGCAGCAACCATGCCAGCAGTTGGCTGTTGTCGGAGTTCCGCTCAATATGGCTCGCCTGCACCATATTCTGCGCTCCCTTCTTGCTGGCATAGAATGTCTCGGTGCCCGAAAGCAGGAGATTTTGGCCGGCAAAATTGATGTGGATACTCAGAAAAAGGTCTGCACGGGCTTTGCTGGCTATCTTGCAGCGGTCCTCCAGCGACACAAACGTATCGTCGGTACGCGTCAGCACCACCTTGATGCCAGGCTTGTTCTTACGTATGAGAGCCGCTACGCGGTTGGTGAGTTGCAGTGTCAGGTCTTTCTCCAGCACTTTGTTCAAGCTGGTACCCTGGTCTTTGCCGCCATGTCCGGCATCGAGCACCCACACCAGCGGGCGCAACTGCCGGGCTGCGCATGCCAGCGGCAAGAGCAGCGCTATGAGGATGATAAAACGTTTCATACTGCAAAGTTACTGAAAATACGCTCCCCCAGCGGCATTGGGAACCGTTTTTTAGGGAGTAGAAAGCTGCTTCAGGCCAAATTCGCAGCCTGGTGGTTTCCCCTACCTATATTTCCGGGGAGAAGAGAGTGTAGCTTTGCCCGCAAAAACGCACTGCGGTGCAATGACCTTTGCAGCGCGCTGCGATGGAGCTTGCAGCGCATTGCGATGAGGGATGCAGCGCGCTGCGTTTTTCAACGAAGAACAACGGCCAAACCAAGGCAAGGGATTATCAGGGACAAAACATACGGCCGGGGAGACGGGAGCAGAGCGCCGTGGGCATTTTCCCAAAAGGATGTGAGCGATGGGAAATACAGAGGGAAATCATGCCAGAACGTTCTTTGCACTTCCGGCTATGCCAATAAGAATGGCGCTCACAAGAGCCAGGACAACTATCCTGACACGCAAGACTAGAGCACGCATGCTTATCCTGCCATCGCCCCAAGTAGCAAAAATCCATTTTCCATCCTTTTCGGCTATTCAAAAGAAGCCTCTGGTACAAGATACACCAAAGGCTCCGACTTGCGCCGGAGCCTTTGATGCGAATTCTCCCAGACTGCCCTCAGGGGAGACGGAAAAGGATGGGCAGATTCATTCTGCAGGCCACCTTCTTGCCTTTCACCCTGGCGGGTTTCCACTTGGGCATGGATTCAATGACACGCACAACCTCGTCGTTGAACCCTTCATCGGGGCTTTTGACCACTTTCACATCGGTTACCTTGCCCTTCTTGGTTACCACGAAACTCACAAACAGCTTGCCGGACTTTTCCTGGCTGCGCATCTCGGCGGGATAACGAAGGTTCTGGGCGATGTAGAGCATAAGTTTCTCGTCCCCTCCGGGGAATGTAGGAAGCTCATCTACGACCAAATACACAGAGTCGCTCTTTTCTGTCATCATGACAGTCTCATGTGCCTCGGCACACCGAGGAGCGAAGAACAGACCGGCCAGGAAAAGGCAGACCGGCAGGATGATACGTACTTTCATAATCTTCAGATTTTGGTTTGTCGGTATTTTTATTGTCCAATGCACAGGGGAGCAGAAGCATGGGCACTTCCCCACGTTCTGCACCCATCGTACAGTTTACTCGCGGCTCTCGGCCAACCAGTCGCCCAGCTGCTCTATGTCGCGGGCGATGATGTCGGGCTGGCGCTCGGCTTGCTGTGCCACTTCAATGGTGGTCTCGCCCGAGAGCACCAGGCATCCTACGGCTCCGGCATTGTGTGCCATGGCGATGTCGGTATAGATGCGGTCGCCCACCATGCATATCTCCTCGGGCCGCAGACCCATCTGCTGCTGTATGCCCACCAGCATGTTGGGATCGGGCTTGCCCAGTGTGATATCCGGCTTACGGCCAGCCGCCGACTCCAGCATGCGGCATATGCTGCCACAGTCAACCAGTATGGTACGCTCGTTGGTTGGGCATACCAGATCGGGGTTAGTGGCTATGTAAGGCAACCCTTGCTTGATCCACCAGGCTGCACGGCACGCACGGCTGTAGGTGAGAGTCATGTCGAAGGCAGCCACCACGATATCGGGCACATCATCGGGGTCGTCAGCCGTGGAGACGAAACCAGCCTTGACAAACTGCTCCGTCATGCTGGGAGTGCCCAGCAGGAAGAGTTTCTTGGCCTGGGGATAATGGGCGTGAATGTAGTCGATAGTGGCAATGGTGGTATTGTAAATCTCCTTCTCGGTGGCATGGATGCCCATATGCTCGAGCTTCTGCAGATATGCATCGATGCTCTTGCTGGGGTTGTTGGTCAGGAACGAGTAGGTGATACCCATCTTGCCCAGCCTTTCGAGGAACGGGATAGTGAAGGGGAAGAGGTTGCTTCCCATATAGATAGTGCCGTCCATGTCCAATGCCACATGGCGCACACCGCGCAGCAGTTCCTTAGTTTTCTGTTCCATATCCGTCGGCTTTAGCTTTCCACATTGCACTGAAGGTGAGTATGCCCAGCAGGGCAACACCTATCATAAGCATAAACACGTAGTCCCAACTGCGCTCGGGGTTGACTTGGTTCATCAGGTCAACGAACATACCCACGCCTATACCCGAGACAAGTCCGCTGGCGTAGCCGAACAGACCCACAAAGCCATTGGCTGTAGCAGCGGCCCGATTGGTGGCTTGATTGGCAGTGGCAATGCCTATGAGAGCCTGAGGACCGTAGATGCAGAAGCCTGCCATAGCCAAAACAAGCACCATTATCCAGGCTGGAGTCTGTGAGGGCAGCACCAGGAAGATGCCCATGAACACGGCCACACCCACCATGCAGAAGAGGCAGGTGCGATGTGCACGGCCCTGTAGCCAGCGGTCGGTAATCCATCCGAAGAAGAGAGTTCCCAGGATGCCGAAGATCTCAAACACAGCTACAGTCCAACCGGCATGAGCCAGACTCATGCCACGAGCCTCCTTGAGGAACGTCGGTCCCCAGTCAAGCACGGCAAAGCGAACGATATAAACCAGGAAGTTGGAGATGGCAAGTATCCATATCCAGCGGTTTCGGAACACCATCCTGCGCAGGAACTCCTTGTATTCAGCACCGCCCTCGCTGCCTTTCTTGTTCACTGTGTGTATCTCCTGAAGGCCTACCGAAGACGGAGTATCGCGCAGGAATGCGAAGATGAAGACCGATCCGGCGAGTGCGATAGTGGCAGGAATCCAGAAGCACATGCGCCAGGCTCCGTAATGGGAGGCCGACTCGATGACGCTCTGCCAGCGCTCGGCATCAGAAGCATCCACGTGAAGGTTGGCGGCGATAGAGGCTACAATGTCGGGGTCGGCGGCCATATTCACACCCATCGTGCCCATCACATAGCCGCACAAGACAGCTACGATGCTGGCACCCACAGAGTGCGAGGTGTTCCACACGGACATCTTCGTGGCCAGTTCATTGGCAGGAATCCAGTGGCTCAGCAGGCGGGCACAGGGAGGGAAACCGCTTCCCTGGAAGAAGTTATTGAGCAGCAAGATGATGCCAAAGACGAGTACCATCATGTTGGTAAACTGTGGACCGGAAGTATCACCCGTAATCAGGGCGCTGATATCGGCACCGAACCCAAAGGCATAGTTGGCTATGGCACAGAGCAAAAGGCCTACTGCCATATGGTAACGCGCATTCATGCGGTCGGCCATGAAGCCATTGAGGAAACGGCTGATACCATAGACCACCGTCACAAGCGTCATGATGATACCGAAACTGGTCTTTGTGATGCCATACTCGGCGCTCAGACCGGGGATAGCAAACGAGAAGTTCTTGCGAACGAAATAGAACAGGGCATAGCCTATCATCGTGACGATGATGGTGCGCCACTGCCAATAAAGGAAGCTTTTATTTGTCTTCATTGCTTGATATTCTATTGTTTGTTTGGTTGCTTGGCTGCTTGAGTCGTATCAGCTTAGGCAAAGTAAGTATTCATCAGGCGGTCAGCCCACTCCTCCATAGTGCCCATGCGGACGGCTACGTCGAAGATGGTATAGCGACGGCGAATCTGTTGCGAGCGGATGATAGTGGCACGCATCTGCTCACGGCTCAGGTCGATGTCGCTGGGATGCACGGGTGCACCCACAGCCTTGAGGCGCTCGATGGCCTGATCGACGGTGAGCAACTGCTTGCGCAAGCGGCTCTTGAGCTCGTCCTGACGGTCGCGCATGACCTCGAAATGGCGGCGCAACTCCTCGGGGGAGGAGTATTTGGCCTCTATCTCACCGGCAGCGAAGGTGGGGAAGTCCGAGTTGCGGAACATCTCCAGCGATGCTTTCTTCTGCTCCTCAAGCGAGGGCCAGCGGTTCACCAATGCATCAATGTCGAGTGCGGAGAAGTCTGTCTGGAGCAACTGCTCGTAGAAGAAGAGCGACACAATGGTGCCGATGCTCACCTGGAAGCCATGTGAGGGGGCCTGTCCGTTGGCCATCACGAAGTGGTCCATATTAAGCATGTGGCTTATCTGATGCTCTGCGCCACTGGCAGGACGGCTTGAACGGGGGTAAGCCTGCATGGCAAAACCACCCAGCATAAGCCCCTCGGCCAATGCCTGCAATGCCTTGGGGTCGCCCTTGCGGCAGGCTGCAGGGTCAGAGAGAGCGTCGTGAAGCCCACCCTGCACGATATCCCAAGGAGTGGAATCAATAGGCTCCACACCCAACACATCGGCCACTATCCAGTCGGCACCTGCGGGTACCTTGGCCATCAGGTCGGCATATCCGCTGGCTGTCATATCAGCGGGTGCTGTAGCAAGCACATCTACATCGGCCACCACAGCCCGAGGGGCGGCACACTTGAAGGTACTCTTGATACCGTCCTTGGTGATTGAAGCGCCAAAGGCAACGTATCCGTCCATGGAAGCCGCTGTGGCAACCACCATATAGGGACGTCCCTGATGCTCGGAGCAGAGCTTGGTGGTGTCGTTGATGGTGCCCGAACCTACAGCCACAGCCACAGCATCGGTCTGCGAGAGCTTGGCATCGAGTTGCTCTATATACTTCCACTCGGCGTGCATGTCGGCGTCCTCAAAGATGATGGGTTGCTGCACCTCCAAGCCTGCCTGGCGCAGCAGAGCATCCACTCTCTCGCCTGCTACGGACCACGTAGCGCTGTGAGCCACTACCACAGCCTTCTTGTCAGGGAACTGGCACTTGAATACTTCGGGGACCCTATCGAGCACCTGGCTTCCTATCTCCAGGGCGCGGGTCTGTGTGGCGTTGCTTAACGCCAGCTTTACTCTGTCCATATTGAGTCTTATTAGTTTTATGGGTTATTGGTTTCATTGCCATATTCACTCCAAGCCATTCAGCCTGCGTGTCTCCTCCACATCGATAGCCTCGGCCAGGATGCTTATCGGATGCATCACACGAGCCTGGGTGGACATCTCTATCTGCATCTTGCAGGTCTCACAGTCGCACACTACATAGTCGGCATGAGCATCCTCAATCTGGCGGAAAAGGCTGGTTCCTATCTTCTGCGAAATGCCATAGTTCTCCACCTTGAAGCCGTAGGTTCCGCCTATACCGCAGCATTGCGAATCAAGGATAACGAGATCAACGCCCGGTATCATCTTGATGAGTTCGGTGCTGTAGATGGCCCAACCGAGGCGCTCCATGTGGCACGCGGTGTGGTAAGCCAGTCTGCGGCGGTAGTCCTTGCGGAATGCAAGTTTCACCTTTCCGTTCTCCACCAGGCGGAAGATGTATCTGGTGGCCAGCGAGAGGTGCTTTCGGGCCACATCGTTATTGATATGCAACAGGTGGTCATACTCCTCGCGCATGGTGAAGGTGCACGTACTCCCAGTGGCGATAATGTCCATCCCCTGGGCAGTGGCGCGTCTCATGGCTGCCATATTGGCCACTCCCTGACGTCGCGCTTCGCGTGGCATGCTATTGGTTATCTTGGCCACTCCGCAGCACTTCTCGCCTTCGAGCAACTGCACACCATATCCGATGGCATTCATCACCTTCACGAGTTCCTTTCCCAACTGGGGATAGTTGTAGTTCACATAACATCCATGGAAGAAGCCCACCTGGTGAGGATAGCGGCGCTGCTCCTCTGAACAATTCTTCTGATACCACTTGCAGAAGGTCTGCGATGCGTACTTAGGCATGGTCCTACGCTTGTCGATGGCCATGATACCATGGGCGAACACGGTCTTGAAGAGCGGCATGGCCAGCAATCCATTGACCAGAGGAGCCATGTGTGTGGCCATTGTACCCACAAAGTCAGTGTTGCATAAGAGGGTCTCACGCAGGAAGGGGAAGGGGCGCCACGAGCGTGCATAGGGTGCATAACGAATGCGCGCACTCTGGATGATGTCGCCAATCTGCACACCCTGGGGGCATGCCACCTCACAACGTTTGCAGTTGAGGCACATCTTCAGTGCCTTGTCATCATAATAGCGAGGGTCCTTCATGCGATAGCGCTCACCGTCGGGACCGGCCTGCTTAGGGCCTGGATAACGCGTGGTAACGCCCGACACGGGGCAATAGACCGTACATATCGAGCATTTGAGGCATGCTTCAAGCTCCTTCTCACTGATGCTCAGCAGTTGTATCTTCTTGGTCATAATACCCTCCTACCTTATTTCTCCAATATATATTGTGCCACGCGCAAGGCTGTGACCATATCTACGCCAGCTCCATCAGCCAGCTTCGCAGCATTGTGACCGCCTAAGACAGCACCCGCCACATAGAGGTTGCTGATGGTCTGTCCGCCCTTCTGCGCCTGCATGGATGCGTTTACCTTCACTCCGTAAGACCTGTAAGGCTGGTCGTCGAAGACCGATGAGGTCACCCACTGCATGCGGTCGGCAGGGGCTGTGGTGTCCAAATCAAAGATCGGTTCAAAGACGCGCTCGTAGTTGGACTTCAGGCCGTCACTGGCAAAGGAACCCGTTGCGAGCACAAAGTCATCAGCCTCCAGCCGCTCGTCGGGCAGCAAGGAAGTCTCCACGTAACGCAGTCGTCCGTCCTCCACATGGCCGCCCGTCACCGTGTTGCCCAGCATATACACGCCGCCCAAGTTGGCAAAGTGCTTGCGCAGAAGGGTCTGCACACGCACTCCAGGCACCGAGGGAGGCAAGGTGCTGACGAAATGCAAAGGCTTCTGAACGCGGCTACGGATGAACGCCACCGCCTCTTGAGAGTCCATTCCCACTATTGCGGGCATGATGACAGCCTCCACCTCGGTGGCTGCCTTATTGATGCGTGCGGCTATCTGCTGCAGTTTCTTGTCACGCGCAAGCACCTTGGCAAGGTTGGCTGACCGCATCTCTGAGGGACTCTGACGCCTGTGTATGAGCGAAGGAACGGACACCAAGGCTGTCTTCACCTCGGCGCCCAACTTATGCAAGCCCTCTGTGATGAGTGACACAGGGAAGTCCATGAAGCCTGGCACATTGACGAGGAGCACCTTCTTATAGGGGAATGTCTGAGGAGTCTGCACCGTCAGATAGTCATCGAGAGTGAACCACGTGGGGCGAAGCGACCCGATGGGAGTCATGCGGAAATGGTTATGTGCCACACCACCCTGTCCGCTGAGTCCGCACTCGGTGAATATTCTGAGCGCCTGTGTGGCCAGCAGCGGCACATTCTCCAGCCCGACGAGATGATAGGGATGCGAGTCTTCAAGTTGCTTGATAGCCTCAAACGGACTGGTCACCACCTGCCCGTCGGCATCGTAGCCAAGTATATCGAACGAGCCCGAACTGAAGTGCAAGGTGCTCTGTCCTGCGGCGATGGCAGCCACATGACGGCCTTCACGAGCCAGTGCAATGCCGCACAGCAGTCCACTTAACCCACCGCCAATGATTATGTTATCGAATTTCATTCACTTGTTGGTTTATTGGCAAAGCAACTTCGATGCATTGCCTTGGTTAGTTTTCAGGTCTGAGGCACCTATTCCGCACAGGTCCTGATAAATGTGCGACGTAAGGTGTGCCTCACTCAAGGTGGCTCCCCATGCCACGGGGTACATGCCGCGCCAGCGCTCGTCAATGAATGCAGCCACATCGGCAACGGTATCCTTGGGGGTGCGCTTCAGCAATTCGCTCACGAGACATGCCGCTCTGAGTGTACAGAGTTGGCCCTGGCAAGTGCCCATGCCCACCCTGGTACGGCGGCGCAACTGGTCTATGCTCTCCACCGTTTTACTGTTCAAGGCATGCTTCACCTCGCCTACTGTAACCTCTTCACACTCGCACACCAGCGAGTTGTCTATCTCGTCTTCGGCTGCGATATTGCCTGCGAGGGAACCATGACGGCCGAGCCTGGCCATGAACGCGAATATCTGTTTCTCGGGCAACTTCACTTTGTTTTCCTCAGCACCAGGCAGCGGAGTCACTGCCGTCATGCAAGGTTTGTCCACGCCCAGCTTCTCACACACCAGGTCAGTGGCCTGCTCTGCCATGGCACGATAGGTCATCAGCTTTCCGCCAGTGATGGTAATGAAACCGACCAATCCGTCGCGCTTCTCATGGTCGAGGCACACGATGCCACGGCTGATGCTTCTGCCACTGGGATCATCGTCGCTTGCCACCAGTGGTCGCACGCCGGAGTAGGCCCTCAGGATGCGCGTGCTGGCCAACGAAGGAACCAACTGCATGCCTTCGCTGAGCAGCACCTCCACCTCCTGCTGCGTTACTCTCATGTCATCCACAGTCTCGATGGGCACACGGTCCGACGTGGTACCCAATACCGTGATGGCATCGCCCGGAACCAAAATATCTGCATTGGCAGGCTTACGGCAGCGGTTTATCACCATGTTGTTGACACGATGGCCGAAGATGAGCAACGAACCCTTGGCAGGGAACATACTCACTGTCACCCCAGCTTTCTTTGCCACGAGTGTGCCCCAGATGCCAGCAGCATTGACTGTCACACGAGCGCGATATTCATGCTCCTCGCCGGTGCGATGATCCTGCACACGCACTCCGAGCACCCGTCCATTCTCTATAATGAAGGACTTCAGTTCATTATGCGTAAGTATCTGAGCACCGTGCCTGTACGCATCCAATGCATTTGCCATGGTCAGACGAAACGGGTCAATCGAACCATCGGGCACCCTGACAGCTCCGATTAGAGTGGGATTGACCGAAGGCTCCATTCTCATGGCTTCCTCGGGCGAGAGCACATCGGCTCTGATGCCAGCCTGCTGACAAGCCTCCACGAAGCGTGCCTGATAGGCCAGGTCATCCTCGGGAAGCGTGATGAAGAGACCGTCGTGCTGCTCCACATAGGGACGAGCAATACGTCGCAGTATCATATTCTCCTCAATACACTCGCGCGCCGACTCCTGGTCGGTAACCGCATAGCGCGCTCCACTGTGCAGCAATCCATGGTTGCGCCCTGTGGCTCCTGTGGCCAGGTCGTGCCTCTCCACCAGCAGCACACTCAGGCCGCGCATGGAGCAGTCACGCGCTACACCCACGCCTGTGGCACCTCCACCGATGACTATCACGTCATACTCTTTCTGCTTGTTATTGTCCATCTCTGCTTATACATTATATATATAGTCCTCTGCGGACTTCCTTCTTCATCTCCCGAAGCACGTCTTACGACAGGCCTTCAATCTCTCCGTTGACCAGATCGATGCGCTCTGCCTGCGGACTGCGTGGCAATCCCGGCATCCTCATGATGTCTCCAGCCACCAGCACAAGCATCTCTGCACCACAATTGATGACAATGTCGCGCACGTTTATCTTGAATCCTGTGGGTACTCCATAAGCCTTGGCATCGGCCGAGAACGAGTACTGAGTCTTGGCAATGCACACTGGATAGTGGCTGATGCCCATCTCCTGCACGCGCTGCAGCATCCTCTTGGCGGCGGGCGAGAAGGTCACCCCGTCGGCACCATACACCTTGCGCGCCACGGCCTCGGCCTTCTGTTCCACACTCATATCGTCATCGTAAGCCAGACGCAGCGGCTCGCTGGGATGCTCGTCGATGGTCTGCACCACCAGCCGTGCCAGCTCCTCGGCCCCGGCTCCGCCCTCATTGAAGGCATTGTTAACGGCAAAGGGGACACCCATCTCAGCACAATGCTTGCGGCAGAGCTCTATCTCCTCGTCGGTGTCGGCTGCGTAGCGGTTGAAGCACACCAGCACGGTCTGCCCGAAACCCTGCAGATTACGAATGTGTCTATCCAGGTTGGCCAGTCCGTGCGCCAGCCCTTGAGGGTTTGGCTGCTTGATTTCCTCCACAGGCACACCGCCGTGCATCTTCAGTCCCTGAGTGGTGGCCACCAGGATGGTAAGCGCAGGCTGCAGTCCGCTCTTGCGGCACTTGATGTCATAGAACTTCTCCGCGCCCAGGTCGGCACCGAATCCTGCCTCCGTCACTACGTAGTCGCCCAGGCTGAGTGCCATCTTGGTTGCCAGCACGCTGTTGCATCCGTGGGCGATGTTAGCAAATGGGCCTCCGTGTACGATGGCGGGAGTCTGCTCGGTGGTCTGCACCAAGTTGGGCTGCAGAGCATCCTTCAAGAGTACACAGATGGCACCTGTCACCCCCATGTCCTTCACTCTGAAGGGTGTGCCATCGGCCTTGATGCCCAGCAGAATGTTCTCTATACGGCGTCGAAGATCGTCCTCACTGGTGGCCAGACACAGGATGGCCATGATCTCGCTGGCAGGTGTGATGTCGAATCCACTCTCCATCACCACCCCGTTGGTCTTGGCTCCCAGGCCCGTTACGATGGAACGCAGGTTGCGGTCGTTCACGTCGAGCACCCTCTTCCACAGCACTTCGCGCAGCGAGAAGCCCTCGTCGCGATGCTGGTAGATGTAGTTGTCAAGCAAGGCCGCTATCATGTTGTGGGCCGAGGTGATGGCATGGAAGTCACCAGTAAAGTGCAGATTGATCTTGTCCATAGGCAACACCTGGGCATAGCCACCGCCTGCCGCCCCGCCCTTCATGCCGAAACAGGGACCCAGCGACGGTTCGCGCAAAGCCACCACAGCCTTTTTGCCGATACGGTTAAGGCCAAGGACAAGTCCTACGCTCACTGTGGTCTTGCCGATGCCTGCCTTTGTGGGCGTGATGGCAGTCACCAGTATCAACTTATGGCCTGCGGCACGCTTCTCGTCTATCAGCGACAGAGGCAACTTGGCAGCGTATCTTCCATACTGTTCGATGTCGTCTGTCTTTACTCCCAAGCCCTCTGCCACCTGGGCAATAGGCTTCAGCGGGGTCTCCCTCGCTATTTCGATATCTGTCTTCATCAACGTTGTTTTGCCTTATTATATACATTTATTCACAAATGTACTCCTTTTTCTTGGTTCGGCAAGGCAAATCTCTGTATTTTTGTAAAGCGTTACACATTATCAAACACGACAGAACATGAAACAGACAATCAAGGCCGGACAACTCACCATGTGCGTTGACAGCATGGGAGCAGAGATTATCAGCCTGAAGAAGGGCGACAAGGACATCATCTGGTGGGGTGATGCCGAGTACTGGGGAGAGCACTGCCCTACCCTGTTCCCCTGCATCGGAGGCAACTCAGGAGGCGTATTGCGCTTGGGTGGCAAGGAGTACAACCTCAAGAAGCACGGTTTTGCCAAAGGCATGGAGTTCACGCTGGAGGAGGCCACAGAGCACAGTCTCACCTACATGCTCGGCCCCACGGAAGAAACCCTGCAGGCCTACCCCTTCGCCTTCCGCTTCTTCATCACCTACGAGCTGGAGGGCGACACGCTGCACGTGACATGGCGCGTGCGCAATGACTCCAAGGAGAAGATGCCCTTCATGGTGGGCGCTCACCCTGCACTGGTACTGCCCGACTTCGATGCCGCCGACAGCGTGCACGGCTATCTGCGCTTCCCCGAGGTGGACTGTCTGCAGAGCACACACACGTTCACCCACGGACTGGCCGAACCCGAGAAGATAGAGAACTTCCTCCTCACAGACCACTTGCTGCCGCTGACCAACGATACGTTTGCGGGCGACACCATCCTCGACTGCACAGGCAGGGTGAGCCGCGTGGAACTGCTCAGCAAGGAGCGCCAGCCGCTGGTGCGCATCGACTACCACATGCCGGTGCTGGCCATGTGGGCACCCAAGAACGGCTGCTGCCCCTTTGTATGCGTTGAGCCATGGGCAGGATGCTGCGACGAGTGGCAGAGCGAGAAGGCCTTCGACCAGCGTCCATACGTCAACAGCGTAGAGCCTGGCCAGGAATGGAAGCTCAGCTATACCATCACCGTACTCTAAACTCCATACTGCCCCGCCCCCGCAGAGTGCATTCACAGGAAATGTCACACCGGGCGGGGCAGTTTCTTTGGGTTCTACACAATGTCTTCGAGCATGCTTTCCCTAAGACACCAACCACACCCACCTACCACGGGCACTAAACCCAAGAAAACACTTTCACCGCAAGCCCAGCCACAGAAAGCCTCCCAGAAAGGACGAAAAGACACGGCCGGAAGCAAATTCCATGCCGCAAAGGTTGCCCAAACGTGGCGTTTGCCCTAAATTTGCACACCGTAAGAGATGATTCTGAACAAGCTTTCCATACTCAACTACAAGAATATCGCATCGGCAGAGCTCGACTTTGTGCCGAAGCTCAATTGCCTTGTGGGCATGAACGGCGAGGGCAAGACCAATGTGCTCGATGCCATTCACTTCCTCAGTCTGGCCAAGAGCGCCACCACGAGCATGGACTCGCAGGCCATCATGCATGGCCAAGACCTGATGGCACTGGAGGGCAACTACGAACACGAGGACGGCACGCCCGAGTGCATCCACTGCGGTCTGAAGCGCGGACAGAAGAAGGTGCTGAGGCGAGACAAGAAGGCTTACCGGCGACTGGCAGAGCACATCGGGCTGATACCCATCGTAACGGTATCGCCCGCCGACCAGTGGCTCATAGCCGGAGGCAGCGAGGAGCGCAGGCGGTTTATGGACATCATCATCTCACAGTACAACCCCGTGTATCTGGACGCGCTCACGCGCTACAACAAGGCCCTGCAGCAGCGCAATGCCCTGCTCAAGCAGGAGGAGGAGCCCGACGACGACCTGCTCGCGCTGCTCGAGGAGGAGATGGCGCGCGTGGGAACCTACATCTACGGTGAGCGCCAGAAGTATGTGGAACATTTCACACCCACCTTCCAGAGCTTCTACAGCCTGATCTCGCAGGACAAGGAGAGCGTGAGCCTCACCTACACATCACACGGGCAGCGCGGTGACCTGCTGGAGGTCATACGCCGCGACCGCGCCAAAGACCGCGCCGTAGGCTACTCGCTGCACGGCACACACCGCGATGACCTGGAGATGCTCATGGGTGGCTTCCCCATCCGACGCGAAGGCTCGCAGGGACAGAACAAGACGTACCTCACCGCGCTCAAGCTTGCACAGTTTGACTTCCTGCGCCAGACGGGCAGCCACACGGCACCGCTGCTCCTGCTCGACGACATCTTCGACAAACTGGATGCGGGACGCGTGCAGCAGATAATCAAGTTGGTGAGCGGCGACCACTTCGGTCAGATATTCATTACAGACACCAACCGCGAGCATCTCGACCACATTTTGGCCTCGACCAACAGCAGTTACCGCCTGTTCCAAGTAAAGCAAGGAGTCATAAGCACATGAAGAAATACAACACCGAAGGCATCTCCAACATCCTGGGCAGATTCCTGCGCGAGGAGGGACTGGAGACTCCGCTGCTCGAGCATCGCGCCCTGCAGGCGTGGCCCGAAGTGGTGGGCGAAGCCATTGCCCGCTATACATCGGACCTGAGAATACGCAACGGAATCCTGTATGCCAAGGTGAGCAGCGCTCCGCTCCGTCAAAACCTGCAGATGGCACACAAGAACATTGCCGACAAGATAAACGCGCACGTGGGGTCGCATGTGCTCACGGATGTGAAGTTCGTGTAATGTCCTGCCTTGCAGAGCCTGCTGACAAGACAATCCACACTCCAATAGAAAATCGAGGAAGCCTGCCACGCGGTGTCACGTGACAGACTTCCTGTATTCATACAAATGGGATTTGCAGGGCATCGGGATTCGCTTCCTCGTCTTTCCAGACGGAGTGCGCAATGGTGCGAATCCAGCCCAGTTTTTTTCTCAAATAAAGTTCGCGGGGGCATGGAACCTGCATTCGGTTTCTCCCGAATGCACTTCATGATGCCACGGAAACCAGATACCGCCTTTACCACGATGTGCTTCACGAAACCGGGAAGCAGGCCAAATGGTTCCATACAGAAGAATGGCCGGCATACTGTGCCGTGACAGGACGGGAAACGCAGTGCGGTGCATAGGCCATCACAGCGTGCTGCATCGGCCATCGCAGTGCGCTGCATCGGCCATCGCAGCGCGGTGCGTTTTCAAGGGAAGTCTGGCCCCCATTTCCGTCCAAACCTTTTTCCCGAAACAAGGAGGACGCTGCCAGGAACGCCCAAAGGCTCAGAAATCCACATCAAAGCCAGCCATAAAGGTGGCCTTAGGCATGGGAAAGCCGGCATTTATCTCGTAGCGCTGTGCCAGCAGATTGTCTCCCCTCACCCACAGGTGCACCATGGGCGAGAGCGCGTATTGCAGTTGGGCATCGAGCAGAGTGAAATGCTCCTGCCGTTCCTGCTGCCCCACGGCGGTGTAGAGGCCGCACACCTGTTGCAGGTCGGCCAAGAGCGCCCAGCGGTCGTAGCGCATCTGCACCCCCAGGTAGCCCTTATAGACCGGCGCTGCCACCACAGGATTCTTCAGATGCTATGCCAGCGGCCCAGACGAAGCTGGTTGCTTGCCTCGGCCTGCACGGTGCCATAGCTGCCTGCTCCTGCCGTCACCCGGGTACGCACACCGTCGGTCTGCATTCCGCGCGTAACGATGTTCACCACACCGCCCATGGCATTCGAACCATAGAGCAACGAGGCCGGACCGCGCAGGACTTCCACCCGCTCAGCCATGAGCGTATGGCAGGCATCGGCCACCGAATGCCCATAGATGCCGTTGTACTGCGGATGCCCATCCACCAGCACCATCATCTGGCCTGAACCGGAGGAGATTCCGCGCAGCATCATTCCGCCCGAACCGCCACCCGACACTCCGTAGCCCATCATACCACGGCTGGTGACCATCAGTCCGGGCACCTGCTGCATGAGGCTGGGCATAATGGCGGTACGATGCCGGGCAGTAAGCTGTTCGCGCGTGAGGACGCTCACGGTGAAGGGCAGATGGCGGGTGTCGGTGGCCTCACGGCAGCCTGTCACCACCACGTCGGCCATATCCTCATGGGATGGGATGCTGTCGGCCGCCTCGCCCTCGGCCTTTGCCACCGAGGCGGCAAGCAGACTGAGGGTGAGCAATAGTGTTGTCTTGTTCATCATCTGTATTCGTTCTCTAATCGTATTCATCGGCTGCAAAGGTAGGGGAAAGCGTCTTGGAGCCCCTTACCGAAGTTGCGGAATTGTTCACCCAAAACACGGAACATGCTCCGCCAGCGTCCAAAAGCGACAATGGCCACACCCCTCAGAGGGCATAGCCATTGCTGTAAAGACAGTTCACACACCCCACAGGCGGCACTCGTCGGCCACCGTGGTAGAGGGACCGTGGCCCGGAAGGACAAGCGTGTCGGGCGGGAGGGTGAGCAGACGATGCAGTATGCTCTGGCGCTCCACATAGTCATCGCCGCCCAGGTCGGTGCGCCCCATATTGCCCTTGAAGAGGGTGTCGCCCGTGAACACAAGGCGCTCAGAGGGCACATAGAGGGAGATGCCGCCAGGAGTGTGGCCAGGAGTGGAGATGACCTGGATGTCGGTAGCTCCCAAGTGAAGCACTTCGCCCTCGGTCAGATAAGGGCCTGCAGCGGGCAGCTCTTGGGTGTAGGGAATGCCCAGATGGCGTATCCACATGGGCATGGCATCATACACCGGTTGCTCAGGCTCGGCAAAGCGAGGCTGAAGGCCATACTGCCTGCACACCATGGGTAGCCCCAGGATGTGGTCGAAGTGGCAGTGTGTCTGCAGAGCCATGACGAGCCGAAGGCCCTGAGCCTCCACGTAGGCACCGAACTCGTGCTCCTCTACGGCATTGCTCATGCCTGCGTCGATGACAGCCGCCTCCAGCGTCTCTTCGTCCCACAGCAGGTATGTGTTCTCTGCGAAAGAGTTGAACTCAAACTTGTGCTTCCTCATAAGGCAGTGAACACAACTTTCTTGGTCTTGAAGTACTCCTCGTCGAAATAGTCGGAGAGGCTGGTCACCATGGTGTTGCGCTTGTATGGCATGGTCTCGTGCTCCAGCTCGCCGCCCTTGAGGCAGATGAGTCCGTTGGGCAGGCCATTGTGCCCCTCGCGCTTGAGCACCTTGCGGGCAATGCCGGCCAAGTCGGCCAGGGGCATCACGGCACGCGACACCACGAAGTCGAACTTCTCCTTCACATCCTCGGCTCTGCCCCATTGCACGGTCACGTTATTCAGCCCCAGAGCCTGTGCTACCTCCTCACACACGTGTGTCTTCTTGCGTATGGAATCCACCAGATGGAAGTGCGAATCAGGAAAAAGAATGGCAAGGGGGATGCCGGGGAAGCCTCCGCCTGTGCCCAAATCCATAATCTCGGTGCCAGGCTTGAAGTTGATGAGCATGGCGATGCCCAAAGAGTGAAGCACATGATGCTCGTAGAGCAAGTCGATGTCCTTGCGTGAGATGACGTTAATCTTGCTGTTCCAGTCGTGATAGAGAGCATCGAGAGCCTCAAACTGGCGTGTCTGCTCCTCGGTCAGATGAGGAAAATATTTCTGTATGATCTGCATGTGTCTGATGTGTTATTGCTTGGGGAGAACGTCCTGATGGATGCAGGGAGCTAGGTCGGAGTAGGCCACACGGGTTGTAATGAGGCCATTGGCCCAGGAAGCCACCTCGTAGGGGTTGTAGATGAACTCCACACTGTCGCGCAGCAGAAGGAAGTTGTGCTCGCCCACATAAACCTGCCCGAGCGAACAGATACCCGTGCGCTCCACCAGTTGGCTCATGGTGGTGCAGCCGTTGCTCTTCATCAGACTCTGCTCCACCAGCCCCTTCACCTCGGCCAGCTTTCCGTCCTGGAAGAAGTCGGCACGGCGTATGGCACGGCCGGTGAGCTTATTGAGGTTGACGGTACGTACTTCCCTGTTGCCGTGAGCACCGCCCGTGTAGGAGAACTCATCCGTGCTGTAGGCAGCCACACCGGGATATGAGTCGGCATGCACATCGGCACGAGTCTCAAACTGATACTTGAATGTGAAGTTGTCCTCATAGGCTGGGTCATAGAACTGATTGAGGTCGCTGGTGCAGGCGGATGCCAGTGAGTCGGCCTGCAGATGCATGGCAGAATCCACCTGGATGCCGTCTTTGCCAAAGAGTTCACGCGCCAGTTCTTCGTTGAACAGGCGGGAGACCTGGTCGCTTCCCTTGGCTGCGAGCAGCGTGTAGGTGATGGTGTAGCTGGGCGCTTCCTTGCCTTCGATGAGCTTTTTGCTCAGTTGATACCTGACGGTGTCGAGCATGAGTCCTGGGGTGGAGTCCACCTGCACAGTATCTACTTGCGACTGACTACCTGTCTGATTGCCCGTGCATGCGCACGCCAGTGCCAGCAGGGGCAGCATTAGAATCTTCTTTCTCATGACGTTGAATGATTATGTAAAGTAGAGCCGTGGCTCCTAAAATGTACGGATAATAGAGGTAAGGCATGATCTCCAGCGGATTCACCTGTGCCAGCCCTGCGGCTATGAGCATCTGTGCACCATAGGGGATAAGCCCCTGGGCGAAGCAGCTGAAGGTGTCGAGGATGCTGGCCGAGCGCCTGGGGTCAATATGGAATCGCGTGGCAATCTCGCGCGAAAGCGGTCCCACGGTGAGGATGGCAATGGTGTTGTTGGCTGTGCATATGTCAGTAAACACCACAAGGGCGGCGATGCTGAGTTCTGCCCCACGCTTACCACTGATGCGGCGCGACAAGCACTGCATGGCAAAGGTGATTCCGCCAGTGCATCGCATGCTCTCCACCAGTCCACCCGCCAGCATGGTCACCACGATGAGTTCGCTCATGCCCATCACTCCTTCGTTCATCGCCTGAAACCATCCGAAGAGGTCAAAAGCGCCAAGCGCCATGCCCAGGAAGCCCGACATGAGCGTACCAGTGGCAAGCACCAGCATGACATCCATGCCCAGCAGAGCCGCCAGCAGTATATATATATAAGGTATAACGAGCAGATAGTTGACATCCTGCGCCGCCAGCTGCGTGAGCGATGCCTGATGGGCATTGCCTATGATAAGGTAAAGCACTATGCAGATCATGGCAGCGGGAACGGCGATGCGTACATTGCTGCGGAACTTGTCGCGCAGCCTGCACCCCTGCGTCTTGGTGGCCATGATGGTGGTATCGGAGATGAAGCTCAGGTTATCGCCGAAGAAAGCTCCACCCACCACAATAGCCACGGTGAGAGGAAGCGGATAACCCGACTGCTGGGCCATACCGCCCGCAATGGGAGTGAGTGCTGCAATGGTACCCACACTGGTGCCCACACTGAGTGAAATGAAGCATGCAGCCAGAAACACACCGCACAGAATCATGCCTGAAGGCAGAAGCCGCACAGCCATCTGCACCGTTGCATCGATGGCGCCAGCCTGCTTGGCAGTGGCAGCAAACGCGCCTGCCAGGATGAATATCCATATCATGGTCATCAGCCCGGGGCGGCTGGCTCCGCTCACCAGCACCTGAAAACGCTCGCCCATAGGCAGGCTGCGCATGGTGAGCAGCGAGAAACCACAGGCAATGAGAAACGCCACCGTGATGGGCACAGCGTAGAAATCGCCCGCCAGCAGACTAAGCACAAAGTACGTCAGCAGGAACACAAGCAACGGACTAAGCGATAGCAAACCTCTGCGAATACTGATTTGACCTTCCATGAGCACAAAAGTACTACTCTTTCGGCACTTTTCGCAGCACAAAGAAACAATTTTACCCCTAAAACGAATAAATAATGTGCAATTATTGCCACCGCATCAACTTATTTATCTAAATTTGCAAAGAACAACCGCGTAAAGCGCTAAGAAAATACAAGAAAACCGATATGAGTAAGATTATAAGCTTGGGCGAAATCATGCTTCGACTCTCGACCCCTGGGCACAACCGCGTTGTGCAGTCGGACTCTTTCTGTGTCAACTATGGAGGAGGCGAGGCCAATGTGGCCGTGAGCCTGGCAAACTATGGAGACGAAGCTTACTTCGTGAGCAAAGTTCCCGCACATGAGGTAGGTACAGCAGCAGTCAACAGCCTGCGCAAATTCGGCGTACACACCGAATTCATCGCACGAGGCGGCGAGCGTCTGGGCATCTACTTCCTGGAGTCGGGCGCCAGCATGAGACCAAGCAAGGTCATCTACGACCGCGCACACAGCAGTATCAGCGAAGCCGAAGCAAGCGACTTCGACTTCGACAAGATATTCCAGGGAGCCGACTGGTTCCATTGGAGCGGCATCACACCCGCACTGAGTCCAAAGGCAGCCGAGTGTCTGAAGGCCGCATGCCAGGCTGCCAAACGTGCAGGAGTGACTGTGAGTTGCGACCTGAACTTCCGCAGCAAACTCTGGACATCAGAGCAGGCCATCAGCATCATGACGCCTCTCATGGAATATGTGGATGTGTGCATAGGCAACGAAGAAGATGCCGAGAAGACGCTGGGCGTGAAGAACACAGCCGACGTGAACAGCGGAAAGACCGATGCAGAGTGCTACATGGATACCTGCCGCACGCTGCAGAGCCGCTTCGGGTTCAGCATAGTGGCCAGCACACTGCGCGAGAGCCTGAGTGCATCGCACAACGGATGGAAGGCAATGCTCTATGACGGAAAGGAGTTTTACCAGAGCAAGCGCTACGACATCCTGCCCATCGTTGACCGCGTGGGAGCCGGCGACAGCTTCTCAGCAGGACTCATCCACGGCCTCACCTCGGGCATGCAGCCCGCCCAGGCACTGGAGTTTGCCGTGGCAGCCAGCGCCCTCAAGCACACCATCCCGGGTGATGTGAATATGGTGAGCGAAGCCGAAGTGCTCGCATTGGCAAACGGCAACGGCAACGGCCGCGTGCAGAGATAAACAGAAAAAGGCAGAGAAATGGCAAGATACGACAAGATGCAGGTCATGAACAAGATGGCCTCCACAGGCATGGTGCCTGTATTCTATCACCCAACCCCCGAAGTGGCCTGCCAAGTGATGCAGGCATGCTACGACGGAGGTGTACGCGTGTTTGAGTTCACCAACCGTGGCGACTTTGCACACGAGGTGTTTGCCCGATGCATGAAGTATGCCGGCGAGCATTGTCCCGACATGGCAGTGGGCGTAGGCTCGGTGGTGGACGCACCCACAGCCGCTCTCTATATCCAGATGGGCGCATGCTTCATTGTGGGTCCGCTGCTCAATGCCGAAGTGGCACGTGTATGCAACCGCCGCCAGATACCTTATGTACCCGGATGCGGTACTGTGAGCGAGATAGGTATGGCGCAGGAACTGGGTTGTGAAGTGACGAAACTTTTCCCGGGTGACGTATATGGACCGGCCTTTGTAAAGGCTGCTATGGCACCTTGCCCCTGGTCACGTATCATGGTCACAGGCGGTGTGGTACCCGAAGAGGACAACCTGCGCGCATGGTTCCAGGCAGGAGCGTTCTGCGTGGGTATAGGCAGCAAACTCTTCCCCAAGGGGAGTGTGCAGGCACAGGACTGGGATGCTGTGAGAGAACGATGCCGAAGCGTGCTCGACACCATACGGAAAATACGCAAATGAATAAAATAAGGGGAGACGCAACCAAGGGTCTCCCCTTTTTTCGTAACTTTGCAGCAATTATAAAGAAAACGCAACGAAATGTCAGCCAAAAAGAAGATAAAGCAGCGGTGGTTTGTGCCTGCCGGACTGGAGCCAACCGAGATGGACCAGAAAATCATGGAGTGGCAGGAGAAAGGCAAGATAGTGCCCACACGCGATCTCATCAAAACACACGAGCAGATAGAAGGGATACGTCAGGCAGGAGTGCTCAACACTGCCGTGCTCGACCTGGTGGCAGAGAAAATCCACGAGGGTATGAGCACACTGGAGATAGACCAACTCGTGTATGACTTCACCACCAAGCACGGAGGAGTGCCTGCTCCGCTCCACTACGAAGGATTTCCCAACAGCTGCTGCACGAGCATCAACGACGTGGTGTGCCACGGAATTCCCTCGGCCGACGACATTCTCATTGAGGGCGATATAATCAACGTGGACTGTACCACCATACTCAACGGCTACTACGCTGATGCCAGCCGAATGTTCGTCATCGGCAAGACTACCCCCGAGAGACAGCGTCTGGTGGATGTGGCATGGGACTGCCTGAAAGCAGGCGAGAAGGTGTGCCAGCAGCCCTACGTATTTGTAGGCGACATAGGAAATGCAGTGGCCAAGTTGGCACACGCCAACGGCTACACTGTGGTACGCGACCTTTGCGGGCACGGAGTGGGAGTGGAATTCCACGAGGAGCCTGATGTGGTGCACTACGGACGCAAGGGCACCGGAATGCTGCTCGTGCCGGGAATGACCTTCACTATCGAACCCATGATCAACGAGGGCGACTGGGAAGTGTGCGGAGATGCCGAAGACCCCACCGAGTGGATTGTTCTCACCGAGGACGGAACCGACAGCGCACAGTGGGAACACACCTATCTGATGACAGAAAACGGTGTGGAGATTCTGACACATTAAGGTTTCCGCGCACACTATAATAATAAGGAAAGAGGGAAGAGGGACAATTCCCGCACACAACAAGTTTCACGAAGAGACTCTTCCTGCACGCTCCCGGACAGACAGAAAGGGAGAAAACGGAACTAAGATACGAGAAGGAGAAAGACAACAATGACAATGGACAAAGACAAGAGCGTATATATACTGGGTATCGAAAGCAGCTGCGACGACACTTCGGCAGCCGTGATGCGCGACGGAATATTGCTGAGCAACGTGACTGCCAGCCAGGCAGTGCATGAAGCCTACGGAGGTGTGGTGCCCGAGTTGGCTAGCCGTGCACACGAGAAGAACATCGTCCCCGTGGTGGATCAGGCACTCAAGCAGGCTGGCATAGAGCGCGAACAGTTGAGTGCCATTGCCTTCACACGTGGTCCCGGACTGATGGGTTCGCTGCTGGTGGGAGTTTCCTTTGCCAAGGGACTCGCCGCATCACTGGGCATACCCATGATTGACGTCAACCATCTGCAGGGTCACATCCTGGCCCATTTCATCCACACCGAGGGCGACGACTACGTCTCCCCCACTTTCCCCTTCCTGTGTCTGCTGGTGAGCGGAGGCAACAGCCAGATAGTGCTGGTGAAGTCATACAAGGATATGGAAATCATCGGCCAGACCATCGACGATGCCGCAGGCGAAGCCATCGACAAGTGTTCCAAGGTGATGGAACTGGGCTACCCCGGTGGTCCCATCATCGACCGTCTGGCCAGACAGGGAAACCCAGATGCATTCCAGTTCTCCAAGCCCAACATCCCAGGCTATGACTACAGCTTCAGCGGACTGAAAACCAGTTTCCTCTATTCGCTGCGCGACTGGGTGAAGGACGATCCCAATTTTGTACAGAACCACCTCAACGACCTGGCAGCCTCCCTCGAGAAGACCATCGTGGATATTCTGATGAAGAAGCTACGCATGGCTGCCAAGGATTTGCGCATCAAGCAGGTGGCAGTGGCAGGCGGCGTATCGGCCAACACAGGATTGCGCAACGCCTTCCTCGACCATGCCAAGCGCTACGGCTGGAAAGTGTTCATCCCCAAGTTCGGCTACACCACCGACAATGCCGCCATGATAGCCATGGCAGGTACATTCAAGTTCCACGACCACGACTTCTGCCCCATGTCGGCACCCGCCTACTGCCGCGGTACCATCTGAATTCCGCACCTTGGCATCCCACATGTGCACACCAAAGAGGACGAAAACACAACCGTTTGGAAATAAAAGCAGGTAAATGCTTGTGTGTTACAAACTTTTGCTGTACCTTTGTGCCTTGTTTGGAAGAAGTTGTATTTGGAATAGTAAAAAGAAGAATGAAATGTCTAAGATTTGTCAAGTTACAGGGAAGAAGGCCATGATTGGCAATAACGTTTCACACTCAAAGCGTCGCACAAAGAGACATTTTGATGTGAACCTCTTCACCAAGAAGTTCTACTATGTAGAGGAAGACTGCTGGATCAGCCTGAACATCAGTGCAGCTGGCCTGCGTCTGATAAACAAGGTAGGTCTGGACGCAGCGCTGAAGAACGCTGTGGCTCAGGGCTTTTGTGATTGGAAGAACATTAAGGTTATCGGTTAACAGACTTTAGGAGTAAACACGCGATATGGCAAAGAAAGCTAAAGGCAACAGAGTACAGGTTATTCTGGAGTGCACAGAGATGAAGCAGAGCGGTCTGCCCGGCACTTCTCGTTATATTACCACCAAGAACAGGAAGAATACTCCCGAGCGTCTGGAGTTGAAGAAGTACAACCCCATCCTCAAGAAGGTGACTGTTCACAAGGAGATTAAGTAATAACTCTTAAGATTCAAGACAATGGCAAAGAAAGTAGTGGCTACGCTCCGTACTGGTAAGAGCGACGGACGTTCCTATACAAAGGTTATCAAGATGGTGAAGAACCCTCAGAACGGTTCCTACTCTTTCGACGAGCAGATGGTACCCAATGAGGCAGTAAAGGACTTCTTCAAGAACTAATTTTCTCTCGAGGAAGAACCAAACATAAAAGCACAAAGGCGGGAATGACTCAATGTCACTCCCGCCTTTTCTATTATCAGCAAAGACCACTCTCTCCACCCCATAATGGTGGGTCAGCGGATTTTTCCGGTTGGTAACACCATATGTTAGGAATAAAGTGTTGCCAGCCTGTACATGAAGAACCTG
>UQST01000033.1 GCA_900543815.1 uncultured Prevotellaceae bacterium | reverse complement strand
CCTCACAAACTGATTCTGTTGACAGCGATGCAGAAGTCATACTGAATCTGTTGTCAGTTGCCTTGGAATTGCACGGCTTCAGTTGACACTCCTGACCCTTCTGGGATGGAGGTGTCTGTCGTTTGGCGCTGCCCAGATACGCACTGTCTTTTCCTGCTTCAGTGAAATCAGGAAAAGACAGCAGGAAACTGCCCCGAAAAAGTATCCAATATTACTTGGCAATGTATCCAAGGATAAACGGCCAAGTATCCAGTATTACTTTGCCAAGTATCCTTGCTTCGTTTTTTAGCCTTCCCTGCCGCAGTCCGGCGAGCAGAGCTGTGGGATTGGGTGCTTAAGCGTGTTTGTGGCGCAAAGGAGTGAAATCGTACAGAACAGCAAGAACCTTTCCACCGGCTTTTCCTACAGAGTACGGATGCCCGGGCTTATGAAATCGACAAGGGCAGGAAACCCGCGGGATTCCTGCCCTTGTATTGTGTAGTGTGGCCATCACCTTGGCTTGCAGCCGAGCTGACTTGGCCGTTCGGCAATGGGGAAGAAACTTTGGGGTTCTTCCCCATTGCTCTCACTTAATTATCACCTTGGCCTGCAGCCGAGCTGATTGCTCGCTCGGCAATGGGAAAGAAACCTGTGAGGCTTCTTTCCCATTGCGCTCACTTCACCATCACCTTCTTACCATTGATGATGTAGAGACCCTTGTCGGTCTTCTGCACACGGATACCGTTGATGGTGTAGATGCCTGTAGCCTTGACGGGAGTGTCAACGACGGTAGAGGCAATGCCGGTACCTGTACCCTTGAAGAGGTCCTTCACCTGGTCGGCAGTGATGGCCTTGCTATATACACGTGCAATGGCTATATCGCCACGCCATGCATCGCTGGCCTTCGTTGCGTTGGCAGGATCGCCTCCGATGCCGAACCAGCTGCAACCGGGATTAGCATACACCACGTTGCCGGGAAGGTCGGTGGTAGCCTGCAACTCGCCATTCACATAGATGTGAGCCTTGCCCTCTTCCTTGTCCCACACGCCTACTACGTGCATGAACTTGCCAGCCACAGGTACTACCTTGCTGTCGCAACGTGACCAGCTGCTGATGTAGAGGGGAGAAGCATTGGCATTGAAGCGGAACTGACGTACGCCATCCACTGCTGCGGTCTCAAATCCTGTACCACCTGCCTGCATGGCAGAGAAGGGCTTGGATAACACATTGGGCATTGTCTCAGAGTCGCTGAAGTCGGGCATCAGGAGCATCTCCAGGGTGTGACCATTCTCCAATCCGCCACGGAAGAGCATGTTCTGCTCGAAGTCAACCTTATAGAAGGTGGCAGGAGCAGTACCCCACTCGTTGTCGAGGCGAACTACATTGCGCTTCAGTTCCTCATTATAATATACGGTGGGCAGACCTATGCTATCCACTGTCATGTGCATCTCGGAAGCATCCTGTGCGGTTCCGTCCTCGTTGAACACCACATCGAGCATCAGTTCTGGTACGTTGCGCCACTCGCCAGGCTCGTTGGTGTAGGTGCTGTCAGCCTTCATGCCCACCACTCCGTGTGTGGGATCAAGCACGGGCCAGGGATCCTCGCCCAGATTCTGGAACCACTTGGGACTGATGGTATTGCCGTCATTGAGGATGTAGCAGGCTTCTCCGCTTGCCAACTGCTCTTCGGTGATGATGGTACCCTGAGCGCCCTTGGTGGAGAGCACATGCTTCATGATAGTATTGAGGTTACGTATCAGATAGTCCTTGCCATCCTTGTAGTAGAAGCCGGTAACGTCGCTGTTGGTCCAGCAGTTGGTGAATACAGCCACTGCACCACCACCCCAACCGCAGAGGGCTGCGCTCTCGCGACCGCCTGTCACAGCACCTGTCACGTAGCAGTTGGTGACGTAGAGGTTGGCAGCACTGCCCATGTTGGTGCCATAGATGCCGCCCACATTGGCTCCGCTGCCGGTCACATTACCTTCCATACCTACGCTCTCAACCACAATCTTACCCTTTGTGGTGTTACCACCAATGACTCCCGCATAGGAAGCTCCAGAGATAGAGCAGGTGTTGTCGAGCACGAAGTTGCGGATGACAGCTCCGTCGGTCACATAACCAAACACACCGAAGTAGTCGGTAGTACCGGATATCTCGAAGTTGCTGAAGCGGTGACCGCGTCCGTCGAATGTGCCTCTGTAGTTGTTGGCCTTTGTGCCGATGGGAGTCCAAGCAAGTCCGGTCATGTCGATGTCAACGTCAACCTGGGCATTTGCCCTGCTGTTCAGATTGGCGATAGTGGCAAAGGACAGCATCTGACGACCAGATACGATGTGGTAGATGCCGTTCTCGTCCTGAGCGGGAAGCAGACTGTTGATGACATCAACGTTGAGTGCTTCGGCCTTGCGTGCCTCCTCTGTGGTCATGGAGCCAGAATTGTAAGCAGCATAGATGGCATCGAGGGCATCATAGATGGCCTCGTTCTCCTCGTCGGTAAGTGAAGTGCTGATCTGCACAGATATGCTCTCCACCAGGTCGGCCTTCTTGAACATCTCGTAGTAAGCTTCCTTGCCATCCACTATCTGTGCGAATGTCTGGGTGAGAGCCTTCAGTGCAGCCATCTTCTCAGCCAGAGTGGTTGCAGCCTGAGCGGTAGCCACATTGGCCTCCAGCTGTGCCTTCAGCACAGCGGGATAGTTGCGGGCTGGAGCCTGGTCGGTATTGGCAGGATCGTAGATGGTGAGCAGGGTGTTGGCACGTGCCAGCTGCTCGTCGAGTACCTCCTGAATGCCAGTGGCAGTGAAAGCATCCTCCTCAGAACCGCAGTACTGCAGGTGTACGTTGCCAAAGAGCAACTGGAAGAAGAGGCCGCCCGATGCATTACGGCGCATACCGATGGTGAGGTTTCCGTCCTCGCCCACCTTGGCAATGATGTTGCTGATGTAACGTCCGCTGTGCAAGCAGCATGTCATACCTGCCAAGCCATTGGGAATATAGCCGATGGTGTCGTTTTCCTCTGTCTTGCCTGTGCTTACGCCGTCACTGTAGATTACCTGGTCGAGATACGTACCGGTGATGAGTGTGTTCACACCGTCGATGGCCTCATCCTTGGGCAGCATTCCTTCGCGTGCTGCAGGAATCAGCACGTAGTCGTCATTGGCATATACGAACGCATGCTGGTCATAGCTGTAGCGGTTGCCACCGGCCTTGCTCGTCACATTCAGAGTGAGCTTGTAGTAACCGGGCTTCAGTCCTGTGACTGTCTGATGCACATCCACAGAGTCGGTGCTGTTGTTCTCGCCCACGTACCAGCGCTTCTCCTCAACGAGTCCATTCCATGTACCGAAGGAACCTTCCCATCCCTTGGTGCCGTCGCTCAAGTCTGGGTTGACCAGTATGCTGGTCACATCCATGCCAGGCTGATAGCCTCCGGCAATGGCCTTATTGAGCATCTCATCCACGCGCGCGATTTCCTTATTTATAAGAGAGTCGGCTGCCAGATGCTTCTGTGTGATGTAGAGGTAGCCACCCAAGGGCCAATCCTCGCTGGGCTCAGCGTTGCTGGTGAGGTAGTTCTCCAGAGCTGCGCGGTCGGGACCAACGAAATCGTGGTGCTCGTCAAGGTATGTGTTAGTCTCGTCGCACTTCTTCACATAAGCCTCATACACCTTGATGCTGGTTGCCACAGTATCGCGCATGTTCAGCATCTTGGCATAGACAGGCAGGAAGTCAGCCTTCGTTTCGGTGCTGGAGAGAGCCTGCGCCAGAGTACGGCAGTCGTCTATCAGCCTCTGCTCGGCCATTGCCTCGTCGAGGTACTCGTATGTGGCAGTCTGCACGTTGCTCACTGCATCCTGCACCTCAATGTCCTCATGAATCAGACTGATATACTCGCCTGCCTTCACAACAATGGCGTGTGTGGGATCGAGCACGGGATAGCTCTCGTCGCCCACATTCTGGAACCATGCCAACTGGTCGTAGTTGTTACCCACGAGCTTGACGCAGAGGCTACCGTTGTTCACCTCCTCTTCTGTGATGATAGTACCCTGTGTGCCGTTGAGCGAATACACGTTATTCGATTTGACACCAGATAAGGGATAAAACAGATAGCTCTCATCGGCACGTGCATGGTCGCATTCGCCTATTGCGTAGTAGTTCTCTACGGTGGCATGTGTGCCCAGCCAACCAGACAGCAAGCCGTCTTCTGTGTTTCCATGCACACTGCCGGTGGTGTAGCAGTTGCGTATGCTGATGGCACAACTGTTGTCTCCACCCGGTACGCAGCCAACGATAGAACCGCAGTTCAGTGAACCCTCGATACCATTGACTGTACCTTCCATGCCAACTTTCTCCAGCAACACGTTTCCAGCCCACTCGCGCACCTGACCGATGAAGCCACCCACATGGTTGTGACCAGTGACGGTGCAAGTCTCGTCCAGGCGCAGGTTCTTGATGTAAGCGGGGTCAGCGGCACGGGCTGCAGTGGCATCCTTAGGAGCCTCCAGTTCGCTGTTCATCACAGCCACAAGGCCAATGGGGTCGGCAGAACTTGACAGTTCGAGTCCGCTGATGCAATGATGCTGTCCGTCAATGTGTCCGCAGAAAGGCTTGGCTGTAGTGCCAGGAGCCACATAACGGCCATTGCTGGTCTCGTCCATTTCGATATCGGCTGTCAGATGCATGTTGGCCTGACGGTCCTTCTTGGTCAGAACAGACCACCAAGCCAGTTGGTTGCCGGTAGCAACCTCATACCATCCGTCGGCAGCGGGTGACATATAAGTCTCATCCCAAGTGCCGCAGTTGCGGCAGAAGCCTTCGTCCATATCATGGGTAGGCTGGCTCTTCACCTGAGGCTCGTTGGTATATTCGGCAACGCCCAATGGCTTACCGTTGCAGAGCCACTCATCGGCCTTACAATATACCACTCCGTGACCATTTGCAAAGGGCACAGGTGCGTTGTCAACGCCGATAGTCTGGAAGAACTTGGTGCCTCCCTCCTCGTAACCATTGAGAGCAAAAGCCAGAGCACCGCTCTTCACATCGTCCTCGGTCACCTCGGTGATGCCGCCAGGAACGAATGTAGTGCCAGTAGGAACAAAGTAGAAGTTGGTCCATGAAGCGTTGGCACCACGGCTCACATAGTTGAAGCTGTTGAGGTTTTTGAAGGCCATTCCCGACACTTCACCCACAAAGAGGCAGTTGTTTATCTCGCCCTTGCCGTCACTCCAGCCCACAAAACCGCCGCAGTGCTCGGTCACGTTGTCGCCGATCATCTTTCCTGCGAACACTACGTTCTGCATCTTGTAGTCTCCTTGGGCGAAGGCCATGATGCCACCACCGCCGGTGTCGTAGCCCTTGGTGATGGTCATCTCCACATCACAATAGACGTTCTCGATGAATGTACCCCCCCTGGAGTGTGCACATCCAACCACCGTACTGGGATGCTGATTGACGCTCTGCAGAGTACCTGTCACATGCAGGTTACGCACGGTACCTGCCATGTACTGGAACAGACCGCAGTCAAAAACTGCATCCTTCCAGGCGATGCTTACCACGTGTCCCTGTCCGTCGAAAACTCCAGTGTAGGGTTTGTCCGTCACACCAATCATCGTAGCGTCCTCGCCCAAGTCGATGTCGGCAGTCAGAACCGCGTTAGAAGAACTTTCGCCATTGTTGACTAATTCGGCAAATGCCTTATAGTCCTCAAGGCTACCAATCTGATAGACACCGTCCACTTGGTCCAGTGCCTGCGCAATTGTACTTGCTACCAGCAGGCTGGCTGCAAAACAACATCGGAGTAGAGAAATCCTTTTCATGCGCTGTGTCGTTTAGAAGGGGTTAATGAATTATTAGAATGAATTAGTAGTTTCAATCTTTGATATTGGTCAGCATATTGCCTCCCCGGAAGAACCGGCAGACGCTTCCACACGGCATACCCGCCTCAAAGTTAATGATAATAATCATAAAAAGCGTTAATAACGGCAAAGAAAATGCATTTATGCACTTCTTTTCGAAGTTTTATCGACCAAGATGTCACAAAACAGACGGGCGAAATGTATGCTAAATGCTGTCCGAAACACAATTGTTGGCATTAAGGCTGGAAGAAGTTTCGCAATTTGTTCGCAATTTTGTAACTTTGCGCTATGGGAGTCTGGCAAAAGCCCTCGCTGGAGAGGTGCGGTGGGCTTCCTGTGTGGAATTTGCAAAGATGAAAACGCAAATAACCATATACATATTATAATATAGCGCAAGATGAGAAACTTAATGAGAAGGTGCGGCGTGATTGCCGCTTTGCTGTTGGGAGGAACAGCTGTGTGGGCACAGGACTTCACGCAGTATGTAGATCCCAAGATTGGAACAGGTGACCATGGGCATGTGTTCATGGGAGCAAATGTTCCCTTTGGCATGGTGAATGCCGGCCCAACGCAGTTGGAACAAGGCTGGGACTGGTGTTCGGGCTACCACGAGTCGGGCAAGAAGATTATAGGCTTCGGGCAGATGCACCTGAGCGGAACCGGCTGTGGCGACTTGGGTGACATTTCACTTATGCCCGTCTATGGCGATGTAGAACTCTCACGCGAGGGACTGGCCAGCACCTATAGCCACAAAAACGAACTGGCTGTACCCGGCTATTATCGGGTGCTGCTCGACCGCTTCGGCATCCAGGCAGAGATGACCGCCACCAAGCGAGTGGCTCTCTATAACTTCACCTTCCCACGCGGAAGCAACAATGCGGGAATCATCATCGACCTGGAGAATACGGTGGGCGACAACACACGGGAGGCTCGTGTGGCTCCCATCGACGAATATACCTTGGTGGGCTATCGCCGAAGCAGCGGCTGGGCAAGTGACCAGCACGTGTATTTCTGCATCCGCTTCAGCCGTCCCATGCACAACTGGTACTCTGCAGGACTGGATGCACACTACGGTGAGGCCACATTTGAGCTCTCGCCAGGAGACCAGGTGATGGCCAAAGTGGCACTCTCACCCACCAGCGAAGCCAATGCCATGATGAACATGAACCAGGAGATGCCGGGCGACTTCGACTTCAAGGCTGTAGCCATAGCTGCCAGCGAAGCCTGGAACGAGCAGCTCTCACGCATCAAGGCCACCTTCCGCACCGAGCGAGAGAGACGCATCTTCTATACTGCCATGTACCACTTCATGGTGGCACCACAAACCTGGTGCGACATCTCGGGCGACTATATGGGCGCTGACCTGAAGATACATCGCGGGGCAAAATACGAAACGCTTACCACATGGAGCCTGTGGGACACTTATCGTGCAGCACATCCTCTGGCTACTATCATCATGCCCGACCGCATGCCTGACTATGCCAAAACGATGATGGCCATCTTCCGCGAGCATGGCGAACTGCCCATGTGGCACCTGACAAGCAACGAAACCTACTGCATGGTGGGCGAACCAGGCATTCCCGTGCTGGCCGACATGATACTGAAGAACGAGTGTGGCGACATCAACCCCAAGGAGGCTTACGAGGCCATGAAGGCAAGCCTGCTGCCCACAGAGTTTTCCGAAGTGCATCGTCTGCCACTACGTGGAAAGGATTATCTGGCCCATCTGGGCTTCCTGCCCTATGACGGACGCGAAGGTGAGACTGTGGCCAAGAACCTGGAATATTATCTGGCCAGCTGGGCAGTGGCTCAGGTGGCAGGCCGTTTGGGCTACAAGCAGGACAGCATCCGCTTCTATAACCTCAGCCAGAACTACCGCAAACTGTGGGACAAGCGCGTCAAGTGTATGCGTGCCATCGACTCAAAGGGCAATCTGCGCCCGCTTCCCCAGGACTTCAATCCGCAATTCCAGACGGGCGACTACACCGAGGGTAACCCTTGGCAATATGCTTTCCTGGTGCCACACGACGTGAACGGACTGGCCGAACTGATGGGTGGCAAGGATTCTCTCAACGCTCATCTCGATGCTCTGCTCAATGCTCCAAGCGACTTGGGTGACAACCACAATCCCGACATCTCGGGCCTCATCGGACAGTACGCCCACGGCAACGAGCCCAGCCATCATGTGCTCTATATGTATAATTATGTGGGACAGCCACGCAAGACACAACGTCGTGTGCGTCAGGTGATGGACGAACTCTACACCGACCAGCCTGCCGGACTGTGCGGCAACGAGGATGTCGGCCAGATGTCGGCCTGGTACATCATGTCGGCTCTCGGACTTTATCAGGTAGAACCTTGTGGCGGAGTCTATCAGTTGGGCTCACCCATCGTGGAGGAGGCTGTCATTCCCCTGCCGGGAGACAAGACTTTCACCATTCGCACACACGGAGGGTCAGACAAGGCCTACTACGTCAAGAAATATGTGCTCAACGGCAAGACCATCAAGGGAACCACCATCCTGCACAGCCAGATTATGGCGGGCGGAACTCTCGACGTCTATATGAGCGAGAAGTAATCCACAGAAACGATATCATTCACACAATTCAAACCATACCTATATGAAAAGATTACTCATGGGCATCATGCTGGCAGCACCTTTGGCCGGCTATGCCGCTCCCATGACCGAGGCATCGGCAACTGCTTCGGCCAAGAAGAACCATGTGGCGGTGCAGAGCACACTCAAGTGCTTGCGCCCCGAAGAGAAGGACCGTCTGTTCCGCAGCGATGCTGTGGAGAAGCAGATAGTGGCACTCAAGGAGAAACTGACGGCCATTGACCCGAAACTCTACTGGATGTTTTCCAACTGCTTCCCCAACACCCTCGACACCACTGTACACTACAGCAATGCCGATGGTGACGATGATACATTCGTCTATACAGGTGACATTCATGCCATGTGGTTGCGCGACAGCGGTGCCCAGGTGTGGCCCTATCTGCGCTATGTGGGTGAGGACGAACCCCTTCGCCACCTCATACGCGGAGTCATCCGCCGCCAGTTTGCCTGCATCCTCATTGACCCCTATGCCAATGCCTTCAACATGGGACCGACAGGCGGCGAATGGCAGACCGATGAGACTCCCATGAAGAAGGAGCTGCACGAGCGCAAGTATGAGATTGACTCATTGTGCTATCCTCTGCGCCTGGCCTACGAGTACTGGCTACGCACCGGTGATGCCAGCATCTTCGATGAGAAATGGATAAGCGTGGTGAATGCTATCCTCGCCACATTCCGCGACCAGCAGAACTGGAACGGGATGAAGACCAACTACCACTTCCGTCGCAAGACACTTGCTTTGCACGACACCCGCAGCAACGCCGGCTATGGTCATCCGGGCAAGGCTTGCGGCCTCATCGCCAGTGCTTTCCGTCCCTCTGACGACAGCACCATCTTCCCCTATCTGGTGCCCAGCAACTTCTTTGCTGTAAGCGTACTCCGCAAGGCTGCCATCATCCTGCGCCAGGTCAATCACGACCAGGTGCTGGCGGGCGAATGCGAGCAGATGGCCAGCCAGGTGGATTTGGCGCTCAAGGAATATGCCGTGGTGGAGCATCCCAAGTACGGTCAGATTTATGCTTTCGAGGTTGACGGCTACGGAAGTGCCCTGCTGATGGACGATGCCAATGCACCCAGCCTGCTCTGCCTGCCCTATCTGACCGATGTGTCCATCGATGACCCCATCTATCAGAATACGCGCCGCTTCGTGTGGAGCCTCGACAATCCCTACTTCTTCCGCGGTAAGGCGGGTGAAGGAATAGGCGGCCCCCATTGCGGCCTCGACCAACCATGGCCCATGAGTATGGTGATGAAGGCGCTCACCACCACCGACCGCGCCGAGCAGGAGTGGTGTGTGCAGCAGATTCTCAAGACTGACGGCGGTACGGGCTTCATGCACGAATCCTTCCACAAGGACGATGCCACCCATTTCAGCCGTCCATGGTTTGCTTGGGCCAACACGCTCTTTGGTGAACTCATAGTAAATATGTATGCAGATAAGTAAAATCCTTATGCGGCAAGGTGCCCTTTCTCTGGGGCTCCTTGCCTTTTTGTTTGTGGGGTGCAACCCCGTCAGCCGTCAGGAGAAGGAGGAGGCTCTGGCATTCCTTTACCAGTACATGCCCTTGCCTGACAGCGTAGATTATCCCCGCCAGTACTGGGAGCGGTGTGTGGAGACCACTCTGAAGGCACGTCATGAGATGCCTTGGGGACAGAAGGTGCCCGAGTTCGAGTGGAAACACTTTGTGCTTCCCGTGCGTGTCAACAACGAGAACCTCGACGATGCACGCACAGTACTCTACGAGAAACTACGCGACAGAGTGCGCTCGCTGAGCATGCGCGATGCCGTGCTCGAGGTCAATCATTGGTGCCACGAACATGTCACCTACCAGCCCTCTGATGCGCGCACCAGTTCACCTTTGGCCACTATGGCCTCTGCTATAGGACGCTGCGGCGAGGAGAGCACGTTCTGCGTGGCAGCTCTCCGTGCGGTAGGCATTCCCGCACGCCAGGTCTATACCCCCCGATGGAGCCACACCGATGACAATCATGCCTGGGTGGAAGCCTGGGTGGATGGCGAGTGGCATTTCCTGGGAGCCTGCGAACCGGAGCCTGTGCTCGACCTCGGGTGGTTCAATGCACCTGCTGCCCGCGGGATGCTCATGCACACTCGCGTTTTCGGTCGCTACGAAGGCCCGGAGCAGGTGCTTAGCCAGTCGGCCTGCTACACCGAAATCAACGTGACATCCAACTATGCCGAGGTGTCGCCTCTGGTAGCCCACGTAACCGATGCCCAGGGACAACCGGTGGAGGGTGCAAGCGTGAGCTTCCGCCTCTACAACTACGCAGAGTTTTATCCCCTTGCCACTTTCCCAAGCGATGCCCAAGGTTACACATCGCTCACCAGCGGACGTGGCGACTTGCTGGTATGGGCTACCCACGAAGGACGATTCGGCTTCACCAAAGCCAGCGTGGGACAGCAGGATACCGTACAGGTTGTTCTCGACAAGGATTCAACGTTCACAGGCGAGATGGACCTCGACCTTCTGCCTCCTCCCGAGCGCGACAATATGCCCAAGACCACACATGAACAGCGTCAGGCCAACAAGGTGCGACTGGCCCAGGAAGACAGTTTGCGCAATGCCTACATGGCTGCCGCTTTCACCCACGACAGCACAGACCAGCTGATGGTGAAGGCAAGGGCCAACCATCAGGTGCTGGCTCAGTTCCTCAAGTCAATGCCCAATGAAGCCGATGGACGCAAGTTGCTGGGCACATTGAGCGACAAGGATCTGCGCGATGTATCGCGCGAAGTTCTCGATGACCATTTCCTCCACCTCACCATGCAGGCCGACTCTCTGTGGCTTCCTTACGTAGCCTCTCCTCGTGTGAGCCAGGAGATGCTCACCCCCTGGAGGCAAGTGCTGGGCAAGGCTTTCGCAGGCAAGCAGGCTGCCGACATCATACGATGGGTACAGGATAGCATCTGCGTGGATGAGACACGCAATCCCATCCACCTGTGCATGAGCCCCCTGGGTGTCTTCCGTCATCGTGTGACCGACGGCCACAGCCGCGACATCTTCTTTGTGAGTGCGGCACGAAGTGCAGGCATTCCTGCCCGCATCAACTCCATCACGGGACAGGTGCAGTGGGCCGATAGCGATGGCCAGTGGCGCGAGGTGCATTTCGACGAGGCTACCAGCGAGGTGCCTGCCACATGCCGTCTGCGTCTGACCTATACCGACACCGATGTCAAGGAGAATCCCGCCTACTATACCCAGTTCACCCTCTCGCGCATCTCCCAAGGTTCACCCCGCCTGCAGGAGTTCCCCGAGGGCAGTACCACCTGGGCCGGCACCTTCAGCCAAGGCACATCCATGCAGCCCGGACAGTACATGATGGTGAGCGGCACACGCCTGGCCAACGGTGGTGTACTGGCCCACCTGTCGTTCTTCGGACTGCCTCAGAACGGAACATCCACACAGGCTCTGCACCTGCGCAAGAGCGGCGACCGCCTTTCGGTCATCGCTTCATTCAACTGCGAACTGGGGTACACCACACCCACAGGCAAGCACAAGTCCATTCTGCAGACGGTAGGACGTGGCTATTACGTGGTGGGACTGGTGACCAGCAACCACGAACCATCCACACACGTGCTGCGTGACATGTGCGACAACAACATCTATCTGTGCCGCTGGAACCGCCCCTACCTGCTGCTCTTCCCCTCGCGTGAGGAATATGACCGCTTTGTGAGAAAGGACTTCGACGAGATGCCCGATAATGTGCTCTTCGGTATCGCTGACCCCGAGACCGTAGAGGCTATGCACATAGCCGAACTCACCCACGGTTCTACCGACCTGCCCATCTTCATGATGTGCGACACCTTCAACCGTGTGGTGTGGTTCCGCCAGGGCTACTCCATCAATATGAGCGGTCAGATAATGGACGTCATCATGCAATTGATGGGGCTGGAATGAAACTGTTCATAGGTTAGAGGAGAAGCGGTTTGTTGTCCAGAGGTCAGGTTGGGAGTTTCACCGACTTTACCCTCTGGACAATAAATCACATCGCTTCTCCTCCTGCCTATAAACTCTTACCCACAAGCTCCGTCTCTTTTCCCCTCTGTCCGGCAGACTCTGACCGGCAAACCAGAATGCACTCTTGCCGCCAACCGAATAACTCCCAGACTACGATGAATCACCTTCTTCCTTCCCAGCCCCTTGCCTGCCTCATGCTGGCAGCCACCCTCCTTGTCTCACCGTTGTGCGCTTCGGCCCAAGAGTCACGGGCGAACGCGAACGATGCCATCCGTTGTACAGTGGGAGCACAGGGCGGCGAACCCATCGACGGATTGGGCGTGGAACTGGACCCACACTTCCTTTCGGCCAATGCGGCAGCAGGCATCGGCGTGAAGGAGAGCGACTGGGACAATGTGGTGGTACCGCGTCTGAGAGACCTGGCATTCAGCAAGTGGCGGGTGATGGTGCTGCCTTGGTGGTACGAACCGGAGAACGACAACGACAATCCCATGCTGGCCCGTCCGTCCGGTTTCACCTTCGAGTCGCCCGAGATGCGCGGGCTCTACCGCCAGCTCGACTTGGCACAGCAGGACAGCATACCCGTCTGCCTGGTGTTCTGGGGTGTGCGGCCAGGCACCTTCATGCTGCCCGAGGAGGCCAACGGATGGGTCTTCGGCCCGTCGGAATACGAGGAGTGGGCCGAGAACATCTGCGTCTGCCTGCATCATCTGTTCAGCCTGGGCTACACCTGCATACGCGAGGTGACCCCTGTGAATGAGCCAGACTGGAGTTTTACAGAGGGCAGCGTGAGCCGCATCGAGCGTTATGTACAGATGTGCCACGTGCTCGACCGAAGGCTCAAGGCCGAGGGGCTGAGGGAAAGAGTGCTGCTCACGCTGTCCGACGACTCCGATGGAGGCACCGGCCATCACACTTTCCTCCGCGATGCTGTCAGGCTGCTGCCCGAAGCCGACCTCTTCTGCTCACACACCTATCTCTTTGGCTATGACACCCCCAACGACAGCATCACCGGCTGGGAGCGCACCAACGTGCAGTTGGCAGCCCAGAGGGGCAAGCGGCACTTCGTGGGAGAGTTTGGCAGCAATCAGACTGTAGGCTCCACCCGACAGCGCGACATCAACCTGCCCGAACGTGGTGTGCTGATGGGACGAATCGTCATCGGACTGCTCAATGGCGGAGCAACGGGAGCCAGCTACTGGAGTCTGATGGACCAGTACTATAGTCTGGGCGAAGCTCAGGGGCACCACAACATGCAGCAGTTGGGCCTATGGAAACACCTGCAACAGGAATATCCGTGCGACAGTACACAGAATTGCCTGCCCGCTGCCGACTACGCTCTGCGCCCGCAATACCACGCTCTGCGCCTGCTCAGTCATGCCGTGCAGAGCGGCAGCGTGGTGTTTCCCATCCACACCGGCCACCCCATGGTGGCAGCCACAGCCCTATGGTCGGCCCAAGGAAGATGGACTTACCTGTTGGCCAATCCCACCAGCGAGCCACATGTCATCAGCATCAGCAATCCCCATCTGCGCGGCAAGAAGAAGTTCCAGCTACACTCCTATCTGTCCGATGACTTCCTTCAGTCCGTCTCCCAGCCCTCAGGCACCACCACCCTGAAATCCCGCCACGGCCAAGTGACTCTCCTCCTCCCTCCCCGCTCGCTCCTTTCCGTCTCAGAGCCACCATCATCCCCTGCCCGTCATTAGAGCCTCCGCTCCTTCCTTTTCCCTAATGGCTGGGGGCGACTTGGCTGCACCGATGAGACAGGCTCCGGCCTACCCCACACATACGACAAAGCATGTGGCCATGTTCCATAAGGGAGTGTCGTGGAGAACAGAACCGAAGTTCGCACAGAAAAATATGCTGAGACAGGAGCTGGACTGCCGTTTGCAGGCAACGCCATTAAGGTCAGAATAACCAACACTGTTAATAATGAGGCACAGAGCATGCTTATCTCGGCGTTATTCACTATCTTTGCCGTTGATACGTCCAGCCCTCAGGGCGAAAGGTGAATATTGCAATCTGTTAACCAGAGAACCTACTCACACATTCCATGGATCAGTATTAAGCGTAGCGCGGCACAGAGAGTTGTGTCGTGAAGACCAGCAAGCAACCCGACGAACCAGGCAGCCCCAACCAAGCCTGACATGCACACCCCGGCACACGACAGACTACGTCCGTTGCGCCAGGGCATGCCAAATGGCCAGGTGACACGTGAGCACCCCCTCACAGAGCCTCTATCCATCCAAATTCCGCCTGCGTATCCAGGCAGGGGCAACTCTTGGGAGCGGTTCCGGGTAAGTCGCGATGCCCCACTATCTTCGCTTTGGGAAACAGCCTGTGCAGCTCATACAGCAGCACGTCCAGCCTGCGGGTCTGCGCCCTCGTGCGTGTATCACAGGGCAAGCCATGCCCGTCCAGCCCGCCTTCATAGCAGATGCCTATCGAACAGCGGTTGTACGGCCGTGCGTGCGCCCCCACTTCCAGCAGCATACGATGCTGCGTGAGTGTTCCGTCGCGGCGCACATAGAAGTGGTAGCCAATATCCTTGAAGCCTCGCTTCAGGTGGTCATTCCGCAGTTGTCTCACGCTGTAGGCCCTGTCACAGCGCGTGGCCGAGCAGTGCAGGACGATAAATCTCACCGCACAAGCCGATGTCATCATGCTGCCGCACTCCACCCGCGAAAGCAATGCACGCTCGTTGCGCACCAGTTCCCCGCCTGCGAGCAAGGGATAAGAGTCGTTTGTCATTGGTCGGTCATGTATATGATGGTTCCACATGTGATGCAATCTCACAGCAGGTTGGCACAGCTGCTCACCCCCAGTGCTGTAAGCGCTGCTATGATGGCCTGCACGATGGCGTTCATGACCGATACCCAGGAAATTCGCTTCGGACTGTTGTTCTCGATAAATTTAGTCATAGTGAAAATACATTTTGATATGATACAATCTGTTTCAGAAAGGCAGCCGCGCCATGCCCATGTGCCGGCGCGGCCACCGCTGTCAGGTGATGACTACTGCATAGAGTCACCGCCCTGGTTGTCCCCGCTGCCGTTGCCGGAGTCGGCCTTGTCGCTGTCACCCTTCTTCTTGGCAGCCTCCAGGTCCACGGTCTTCTCACCGGTCTTCTCTGCCTTGAGGGTTGCAGCCTGTGCGGCACGGCTTGCCACAGGAGCGAAGGTGGCCTTACCCAGCATACCCTCGAAGTCCTTGCCAGGAGTGAAGACCACGTTGATGCCCGTGATCATGCCTGCGGTGAAGGCCTGGCAGCTGTCTGCGCCCTTGCTGTTGAGAGTGATCCAGAAGTCACCCAGGTCGCCCAGTTGCACCTTCTTGCCCTCGAGGAGCATCTCCACCAGGCAGGCGCACATGTCCGAGATGACGCCGTTGACCTTACCGCGGCTGTACCCGCCATGGTCGGCAATGTGCTTGGTAAAGTCACGGAGCGTCATCACCTCGTTGACCTGGGCACGTGCATGAGCCTTGGGTGCCTCGTCGCGATTGGCAGGGTTAACCTGCATAAAAGTAGAATAGTTAATCATGTAGATTGCCCATCGCCGGTATGGGGCTTGGTGTTTACGCATGCAGTCCTGCGCCCGGCAGTTGGTTATACATTTCTTTCGAACTGCGATGCAAAGGTACGCCGCGGGGCAAGCGAAAGCAAGGAAGAAAGCCAGGCGCAACTTTCTTTCATATTTCACACTGAATTTCAATATTATACAACAAACAAAAGAAAGCATTATGGATCTCAAGATAACAGGCAATCCTGGTACGGGCAACACCTTCCAGGAGGTTCACATAGGCACTGTACAGAACTACAACCCCAATGCCACCACAGTCATCAACCACAACTATGGCGAGCGCCACAAGGCTCCTGCGGCCGTGACACCCGCTTTGCCGGAGGCCGACCTCACGCCGCTGCGCGACGAGGTGCTGCATTACGTGATGAAGATACAGGGATGCGTGAGTCCCCAGTGGGCGGAGCGCTACAGCACGCTGTGGCATCAGGTGCTGGCCGCACCCGAGGTGGAGGCCGTCATCTACAAGCCGGGCAAGCAGCAGAACACCACCTTCAACCGCACCCTGGTGGCCAATATAATATATATAATGTATAAGGAGGGTGTCCTGCAGGATGTCACGGCCTCACGCCTGGCAGAATTGCTCGAGGGTGACAAGGACCATTCCGTGCGCGGCCGGCTGCATGACTACCCCGATGACAGCAGCATACGCGACTGCGTGACAGACATCATCAGATGCCTGTGAGCTGGTCAAACCATATAAAACACTATCGTGATGGAATACAATTTCAAGGGCAATCCCGGCACAGGAAACACCTTCCAGGACACACGCATGGAGCAGGTGGCCAACTACAACCCCAATGCCCTGCAAGTGACCAACAACTTCCAGGCTCCCGTCACCAGGCACCGCCTGACCAAGTGGTACGAGCGGCTTGAGGAGGAAGCACGCAACAACGTGCGCATCCAGCGCAAGCTGAGCGACCTCAGACGTTATCACACACGTCTTCCAAAGACCATCGGGCTGGAGGCCAAGTTGCAGGATGCAGGCTTCGGACGCACCGAGATAACCAGTGCTCTGCGCAGCAAACAGGCCTTCTCCAAGAAGTCCATGCGCTACCAGTACTTCGAGTCGGCCCAGCGTATCGATGACTACCTCTTTGCCAAGGTGTGCCACCTCTTCGACATCTATGTGATGCCGCTCATCCGCGAGGGCAAATCACTCGACATCATACGCCGTGCGGCCTATGAGCAGGTGGTCGGCCCCGTGGTGGAGGAGGTCAACGCCCACAGCGGCGAGGACTCCTGTCTGGCCTACAACGTGGATGACATCTATGGCATGCTCTATTATCTCACCGGCAAGTGCCACATCAATTGGGCCGACTATGACTTACATCCCCGCCTTTGACCCCTTTGCTGCCAGCTACCGCATGCTGCACATCCTGACCCACTTGCAACAGGACGAGGTGGTGGAGGCCGACCGTCTGTGCATCTTCGACTTCTACCTGCTCTTCCCCACCGAGGCGCACCACATCCGTCTGCGCCGTAGCGAGGGTGACCTCAGGACGTTGCTGCGCCAGTATGTGCCCAAGAAGGCAAACCCCTACTGCACAGTGCCCCACCGGCGCCGCCTCTTCGACAACATGCGCCCATACCAGTTCACGGCCCTGCGACGCCTGGCAGCCACAGGACTCATCTGCCCCAGGCGGCTGCTTGCAGGGCAGGTAAAGGTAGCCGACGTGCAGCGCCTGCACCAGGTGACCGACATGCTCGCGCCACTCCCCGTGGGTGACGCCAACGTGATAGCGTGGCTCTACCACTGTTTCCGCGCCACACCCATGGGCGGGGAATACGGACTGAAATATCGCACACAACTCATGGAATACAAATACGATGGCCAATAATCTCTTTGTCAACAGACTCCGAGTGCTCACCCAAGATGGCCAGGTGGCTTATGATGAACGTTTTCATCACGGAGTGAATATCATTCGCGGCGACAACAGCAGCGGCAAGTCCACCATCACACACCTGCTCTTCTACGGTCTGGGCGGTGAATACACCCGCTTCGTAGAGCAGGCGCGCCGCTGCAGCCGTGTGCTGGTGGAAGTGAGCACAGGCGATGCCACGGTCACTCTGGAGCGCCCCTTGGACAAGGACACCGAGGGACGGGTGAAGCCCCGCCAGGCCATGACGCTCCACTGGGGCGACATGGACGACACCATGGGCGGCCGCTGCCGCTCGCAGAGGATGGGCTATGCCACCACCCAGGAGCGTGAGGGATTCTCGTCGGTACTCTTCCGCCTGATGGGCATCCCGCAGGTACAGGCCGACAGCCGCATTACCATGCACCAGCTGCTGCGCCTCATCTATGTAGATCAGGAGTCTCCATCGTGGTCGGTATTCATGCATGAGCAGTTTGACAACCAATCCACACGCGAGGCCGTAGCCGACCTTCTCATGGGCATCTTCGAGTCGGGTCTGTATGAGGCCCGCGCTCACCTGCGCGACCTAGAGGCCCGCATCGCCGACACCAAGGCTGCCCTGCACACAGCCCATGCCACTCTGCCTGCCGAGGCACACTCCAGCAAGCGCGTGAAAGGGCTGATACAGGACAAGAAGGATGAGATGGAGAAACTGGAGCACGACATCAGCCGGCTGCGGGCTGGCGAGCAGGCCGAGAGCCAGAGCAAACCGCTGGTACAACAGCAAAAAGCCGAGGTGGCCGGCCTGGCGGTGAAGTGCAACCAACTGGAGGAGGAGGCCGACCTGCTGGAGCACGAAGTGGCCGACACACAATTCTTCCTCGATGCACTGCGCTGCAAGCGCGAGGCTCTGGAGCAATCGGCCAGCGCACGGCGTGTGCTGGGCCGGCTGAGGCTCGACTATTGCCCCGAATGCCTTTCGCCACTGCCCGACGACGTGCCCGAAGGCACCTGCCGCCTGTGCAAGTCGCCCATGGAGGAAGAGGCGGGGCTCACCCAGGCACGGCGCCTGGCCGAGGAGATAAGCCTGCAGATAGCAGAGTCGGAGGCTGACATAAAGGATGAGAAGGAGAAGCTGAGCCAGGTGAAAGCCGAGCTGCGCACTCTGCGTCGCAAGCACAAGACCACTCAACAGGCGCTCGACCGGCTGCTGGGAGTGGCCCGAAGCACCCAGGCCGGGGCTCTGGAGGACCTCTGCTACAAGATGGGATGTGCCCAGGGCGAACTGACGCAGTACTACTCGCTGCTCGAGCAAGCGGAATACTACGAACGGCTGGCGGGCAGAATGGCCGACATGCAGGACGATTACACACACACCCGAGAGGTCATAGAGGCACACATGAAGGGGCAGGAAAAGCGCAGGGACGAGGTGCGGCACTGCATGCAACGGCATGCCGTGGAACTCCTGCACCGCGACCGAGCCAGCCAGCAGGAGTTCGTCCACGCCCATGCCGAGGACTTCCACGTGAATTTCAGCGACAACCGCGTCTTCCTGGGGCAGCCCGCCGACCGCCTCAGTGCCTCGTCGGCCTTCCTGCTCAAGCTAGTGGCACGGTTCTCACTCTTCCTTGCCTCACTCGACATCACCCGTATGCGCTACCCGCGCTTCATCCTGGCCGACGACATGGAGGACAAGGGGATGGAGACAGTACGCGCACAGCAGTTCCAGCAAACACTCATCAGCCGCCTGTCCCAATATCCCGAGGACAGTTTCCAGGTCATCTACACCACCTCGTGCATCACACCGCAACTGGACCAGAGTGCGCTGGTGGTAGGCGAACACTACCGTGCAGGACACAAGAGCCTGCGCAACGTGTGACCCGCGCCTGCGCCTCCCAGCCTTAGGCCGTGACACTGGCCGAAAACACGCACTGCGCTGCGATGGCAAATGCAGTGCGCTGCAATGGACGTTGCAGCGCGCTCCGATAGCCATCGCAGCGCAGTGGGTTATTGGGGGCGGAGGATCAGAAACCGTGGGTCATTTCACTATCAGGCGCCCGCCTTGCACATAGATGCCACGCAGGGGACGTGTGATGCGGCGCCCGGAGAGGTCGTAGATGCGGTCGTCAGCTGACCGTACGGCTGTGGCCATAGGACTGGCGATGGCATCGGGCAGCGTGTTGGTGTAGGTGCCATCCACGTAATAGACCACCGGCAGACGCTTGTCAGGCAACGGATAAGGATTGTCCTCCAGGGATTGATACCATGCCTGGCGGCCGTCTGTCACGCCACGGTTGAGCAGATAGCAGAGCGACCCGTCCTGCTGCTCTGCTTGTGATACCGGTCTGGCGTTGCGCGGCACCTCGGCCAGCCAGGGCGAACAGTAATAGCAGTTGCTCAGGATGGCCGTACCGGGGTTGCGCGCGAGCATGTTGCTCCCGCTCACATCGATGTCTATATCGCCCAGCATGAGGCAGTCGGAGAGCACATACAACGAAGAAGACCAGCCTACCAGACCGCCGCAACAGTTGACCTGCCCGCCGGAAATGGAGCCGGCAAAGAGGCAGTCACGCACTGCACCCACCTCATCAGACTCTGCCACCAGGCCCACCAGTCCGCCGTGTGTGCCATCGCCGTCGATAGTGGCACGGATGTCAAGATAACTCTGGCATCGGAGCAGTTCGCCGCCACACAGTTCGCCCACCATTCCGGCATACTTCCTGCTGGTGGTCACACTACCGCGCAGCACCATATCCTGCACCCGCCCAGACAGATGCCCTATCAGGCCAGCATAGTCCGACGTCTCCTCCTGGGCAATGGTCACGCTATGTCCGGCACCATCCAGCACACCCGCAAAGATGCGCGTGCGACCTATCATAAAGCCAGGGTACCGGCTCATGTCGATATCTGCCGTCAATACAGCACACAGCCCCGTCTCACCCGACTCCGTCTGTTGGGCAAACCACAGCAGATGCTGGGGCGTGGAGAGCATGAAGAACCCACGCTCATCGCATGGCATATGGTCGATATCCACTCTGCCACACACCTTGCACACGCCATCCACCAGCCGATGGGCATCGCGGTTGCTGCCCGCTATGTCATTGGTGTAGCCTCCCATACCGGTATAGGGTGTGCCGTCACAATGCAGATGGGCGGTGGAATATACGGTCCTGTGCCTGTTGTCGGGTACCGGCAGAGCGTCCCTACCGATGGTCTGGAACCATTTCTGACGGGTGGTCTCGCCCTTGTTGAGCATATAGCAGGCTGCTCCGAGCTGCAGTTGGCTGGCATCCAGCCTGGTCACCCCGCCACAATCGCTGGCTGCATCCCACGAGAGATGCACATAATTATTGTCGGACTGCACGCTGCCCGCATTGCGCGAGAGCAAGTCGCTGCCGTCCGCAGACACGTTCACATCGCCTGTCACCAGACAATTACGCACGCTGGTGGCGCTGCTGGCCCATCCCACAACGCCGCCACAGCAGGTGGTAGCCTCTCCCTGCATACTCACATTCACCAGACACGACTCGATGACGGCGTTGTTGCCGGTCACACCGGCTATTCCTCCGTGGGTACCGTCGCCCTGCACGGTGCTGTGGATGGTCACCAGACTCTGGCAGCGCGCGATGCTTCCGCCCGTCATATTGGCTGCGATGCCTGCCGCATACTTGGCACTTGTGCTGATGGAGCCCTTGACCGTGAGGTCGTGCACGCTGCCGCTGAGCGAGCAGAAGAGTGCCGCATGCTCGGCGCTGCGCTTCATGGCAAGCGTGACAGTATGCCCGGCACCGTCAAACTCGCCCGCAAAGCCATTGGCCGACGTGCCTATCATCAGCGCGGGATAGTCTGTCAGGTCAATGTCGGCCGTCAGTCTTCCTCGGGCTTTTGCCTTGCCATTGTTAACCAGGAGGGCAAAGTCGGCCATCTCCTGAGGCGTGCCTATCTCGATGAACAGGCTGTCGCCCTGGTCGGCAAGGTTGCTCACCTGCCTGTCGAGCCAGGGGATGCGGTTCTGCATAAACTCTCTGAGCCACTGCACTTCACCCTCATAGGAGCCTGCAGCGCGCGGATTGACCTGCACCTTGGTACCCAGGATGGGCCAGCGCAGGAAGTTGAGCTGCTGCGACCGGTGCAATTCACGCGCCAGGGAATCTATCAGCGCGGTGGCTCCTGCGGGCGTGATGCGGCCCGAAGTGCGCACCTCGTTCCACATGCCAATGAGTGAGTCGCAGAAAGCCTGGTCTCTGAAAATGCGCTTCAGGAGCGCCCGCGAGTTGCCCGCACCTCCTCGCGCCAGACTCAGGAAGTCGCCCTGGTCGTTGACGGGGAAGTATCGGTAGTCGTTGTCAAAGGCGATGTCGAAGTCCCAGATGGGGCCTACGCGGAAGAAGTCTTCACCCCTCTGCTTGGTCAGATAACAGCTCCAGAAGGCATCGGGATTGCCTGTCACCTCCTCGGTGAGGAAGTAGCGCATGAGACTCTCTTCGTCGAGATGGCGGCGAAAGTCGGTAGGACCGCCCTCAGGAGTGTGCAGCATGATGCCGGCCTCCATCTCGTTGAAGGCGTTCTGGATGTATTCGTACTGCCCGGGAGTTATCTCCGAGTCGCTCGGACTCTTGATGGTCACGGGATTGCCACAGATACTGCGGAACCAGGAAGCCTCGCTCTCGGCATATCCATCCAGCTCCACCAGATAACCGCCCGTGAGTGCTTCGCCCTCGCAGTCCTCTGGCATCATCTCCTCGATATTGACCCGATGGGCATCCACCGTGAGCTGGTCGGTGAGCTGGTAGTTTCCCCGATACTCGCCATTGAGGATGACATCCACCGGCTGGCACCATGGAACGTAGGAGAAACCCATACGCCGCCCCATCTCAAAGGCCACTATGTTGCGCATCAGCGTCTTGTCGGAATAGTTGTTGATGAGTGTCCACTTCTTGCATTTGGCCGGCGACTGGAGCGCAGAGCCCTTGAAGATGCGGCTGGAGAGGTCGAACTTGATTCTGTAAGGCTTCTTCGGATGGCTCATGCTGGCATTTCCCCTGAGTCTGGAAGTGCCTGTCTGCCGCTGTATCCTGGTGCCGTCATCATAGATGAAGTCTATCTGCGACTGCAGGTTATGCTCCTTGTCGTAAGGATCGACAGCCCCTGCGGTGTGGATGCTGACGGTAGGCAGATTGGTGAGCTGATAGTAACGCGAGCCGTCGCCCTCGCCTGCGTGACCGTAGAAAGCCAGTTCGGCTATGTTGCAGCGGGCATCATGCGGCCCCACGTAACGCACATAGCGAAAACCACGGCTCACGCTGACAGGAGCGGATGACATCTCTCCTGCCTGACCCTCAACCTGTATGACGTGGAGCGGAACGGCATCGAGAAAGTCGGGGCGGTTGGCTCCCTCGAATACTCCCAGAAGCGTGCGCTTCGGCCCCAATCCGTCCCTCCTGGGCATCCAGCCCACTCGCGTAATCACATGAACCTGGCCCAAATCGAGACCAGCCCATGTGAGACTGCGCTCATAGCTGGCAAAGTAGGTGTCGGGATTGCCGTCGAAGGCGCATGCAATGGTGTTGACTTGGGTGGAGACAGCGCCAGTGGAATAGTCCACGCTCTGCTCCGTGCCTATCACAAGACCTGTGAGCTGGGAATCCTGAGCCTGTGCCGTGAAAGAGGCAAAGAACAGCAGGGGGAGGATATGCAGTAGTTTTCTGAGGTTCATATCGGTTGTGACAAAGGGTGAATGGCAAGTGCAGACATCTGCATCCGCCCTTACAAAATTAGCAAGAAATACTGAGAAACGCGCTTCGGAGGGCTGTTTTTCTTGAGCACAATGCCTCATTTGACAACTCAAGAAGCGCAGAAACAGGATTGAGGAGCCACAGAAACGTCCGCCCAAGCAGACTGATACGCCAGAGGAAACAGGCCAATCGCCTTTTTGAAAACCTTTTTGACCCAAAGTTCACCCTCATCCCGAAAAATCTTCGTATGTTTGCATACAATATGGAAAAGGGTATAAAGAAAAAGACACATTATATATTGGTGGATGCGGAATACGCTGATGCCGTGGCAGGCAGGCTGCGCAACCACTATGCCCAGGTGCTGGGACGCGAAATGCCCAGGCTGGACCTGGCCGACTGGCTTACCTGCTGTGCGCTGGACTGCGGACTGCAGCAGGGCGAGAACAACGTGGAGGTGTGCATCTTCCACGAGCCTGGCAAGGAGGAGCTGGAGCACTTCGTGCCCGCCCACTTGGCCAACGAACTGGACAAACAAGGGTTTGACGTGCCCGGACTGGCCGACTTCACCGTCAACTGTGCCGTGAAGGAGGATATCGTGGAAGGGGCTCCTCTGCCCGTGCAGGCTGCTCTCTTTATCCTGCACGACAAGGGTCAGGGGCCGGTAACACTCATTGCCGATGCCTGCGAGCACTTGCAGGATCTGCGACGCGCCGCCACAGAAGCTCCATCGCACCCCTTTACCATCATGGATATGGAGCAGCAGATGGGTACTCCCGGGCATGTTGTGCTGGGATTCAGCATGGTACACGCCATGGGACTGAGCCAGCAGGATCTGCAGAGATAAACGGCCGGGGACAACAGACAAGCAAACTGAAAACGAACAAACAAACATAGATATGGGAAGAATACTGATTATCGGAGCCGGAGGTGTGGCTACTGTAGCCGCCCACAAGGTATGCCAGAATCCCGAGGTGTTTACCGAGGTGATGATTGCCAGCCGCACTGAGAAGAAGTGCATAGCACTGGCCGAGGTGTTGAACAAGAAATATGGCACACAGGTGCGCACAGCACAGGTGGATGCCGACAGCGTGGAGCAGCTGGTGGCTCTGTTCTCTGACTACAAGCCTGAACTGGTGCTCAATCTGGCCCTGCCTTATCAGGACCTCACCATCATGGAGGCTTGCCTGCAGACAGGATGCAACTATATGGATACGGCCAACTATGAGCCCAAGGACGAAGCACACTTTGAGTACAGCTGGCAATGGGCTTACCGCGAGCGCTTTGAGCAGGCTGGACTGACTGCCATACTGGGCTGCGGATTCGACCCCGGAGTGACCAGCATCTTCACAGCATATGCTGCCAAGCACCACTTTGACGAAATCCAGTATCTGGATATCGTGGATTGCAACGCCGGCAACCACCATAAGGCTTTTGCCACAAACTTCAATCCCGAGATCAACATACGCGAGATCACACAGAAGGGACTCTACTGGGAGAACGGCAAATATATCGAGACCGAGCCCATGGAGATACACAAGCCTCTCACATATCCCGGCATCGGACCCAAGGAGAGCTACCTGCTGCACCACGAGGAGATAGAGTCGCTGGTGATCAACTACCCCACCATCAAGCGTGCACGCTTCTGGATGACCTTCGGCCAGCAGTACCTGACCTATCTGGATGTCATCGAGAACATCGGAATGGCACGCATCGACGAGGTGGAATACAAGGCTCCCAAGGCCGACGGCAGCGGCGAGGAAGTGGTGAAGATAGTGCCTCTGCAGTTCCTCAAGGCTGTATTGCCCAACCCTCAGGATCTGGGTGAGAACTACGAGGGAGAAACCTCTATCGGCTGCCGCATACGCGGTATGAAGGATGGTCAGGAGCATACCTACTACGTGTATAACAACTGCTCGCACCAGGCTGCCTATGAGGAGACCGGCATGCAGGGAGTGAGCTACACCACAGGAGTGCCTGCCATGATAGGCGCCATGATGTTCATGAAGGGCATCTGGAAGAAACCGGGCGTGCATAATGTGGAGGAGTTTGACCCCGATCCATTCATGGAGCAGCTCAACAAGCAGGGTCTTCCCTGGCACGAACTGCACGACATCGACCTGGAGCTCTAATCGGCTCCTCACACCATATACATTATTATATAATACTATAGAATATGGCAGCAGCAGACAACGCGGCTAAACTGAAAGCGCTTCAGGCCGCAATCACAAAGATAGAGAAAGACTACGGCAAAGGCTCGGTGATGAAACTGGGCGACGAGAAGATAGAGAACGTGGAGGTGATACGCACAGGCAGCATCTCACTGGACTACGCGCTCGGAGTGGGCGGCTATCCCAAGGGTCGCATCATAGAGATCTACGGTCCGGAGTCTTCTGGTAAGACCACACTGGCCATCCATGCCATCGCCGAAGCACAGAAGGCAGGTGGCATAGCTGCATTCATCGATGCAGAACATGCCTTCGACCGATTCTATGCAGCCAAGTTGGGAGTGGATGTGGATAACCTCTTCATCTCGCAGCCAGACAACGGCGAGCAGGCACTGGAGATAGCTGACCAGCTGATACGCAGCGCCGCTATCGATATCGTAGTGGTGGATTCTGTGGCAGCGCTCACACCTAAAGCAGAGATAGAGGGAGATATGGGCGACAACAAGGTGGGGCTGCAGGCCCGCCTCATGAGCCAGGCTCTGAGAAAGCTCACCGCCACCATCAGCAAGACAAACACCACCTGCATCTTCATCAACCAGCTGCGCGAGAAGATAGGCGTGATGTTCGGCAATCCCGAGACCACCACAGGCGGTAACGCTCTGAAGTTCTACGCCAGCGTGAGACTGGACATCCGCAAGGGTGCAGCCATCAAGGACGGCGACAACATACTGGGCAACGAGGTGCGCGTAAAGGTGGTGAAGAACAAGGTGGCTCCTCCATTCCGCAAAGCAGAGTTCGAAATTACCTTTGGCGAAGGCATCAGCCGCATCGGCGAGATAGTTGACCTGGGCGTCAAGTTCGGCGTCATCGAGAAGAGCGGTTCGTGGTACAGCTACGGAGGAAGCAAGTTGGGGCAGGGCCGCGAAGGTGTGAAAAACCTGCTCAAGGACAATCCCGAACTGGCCGAAGAGATAGCCGCCAAGATAGTAAACGCTATGAACGGCACTCCCGAAGCCGAAGAAATCATCGAGGAAGGAATGCAGTAAGGGAAAGATTGAGAGAGCGGCTTCTGGGTTTACAGCCAAGCGACTGGGCATTATGCCTGGTCAGAGCAAATGCTGATTGGACCTGCCATCCCGAGGTTATGGTTTAGAGAGGAGCATTCATAGGCGATTAGAGAGAATGCTGTGCCGGACTGGCTAATGAAGTTATAGCTTGGAGGTCAGGCGGCCTGCCGTTTCGCCCGACAGGAGTGATGCATTTCCCCAACTGGAAAAAACGTTTCACCCTATTGGAGAAAGCATTTTACCCAGACCAAGAACCCATCTCCCACATTCCCGAATAATATCCAGCCCCTTCTCACCTCCCATCAAAAGGAGGTAGGGAAGGGGCTTCCTTTATATATATAATAATGTATAAAGAGCGGAGGAGCCTTTTGACCCATGGCCACGAACCAAGAAACAATCCCGTTTTTGGCAGAATTTTGTGACAGGATGGCAGAATTGCCGACACGAAGCATGACGTAACTGACGAAAGGTAATGCTTTATCCTGCCCAACAGCACTTTGGCACAGCCTTTGTGACTATTAGGGTGTGCATCGTGGCACAAAGAACTCAATTCAAGAATATAAAAAATAAAAAATATACAACTATGGGAAAGATTATTGGTATAGACCTGGGTACGACAAACTCTTGCGTATCTGTGTTTGAGGGCAATGAGCCCGTTGTGATTACCAACAGTGAGGGTAAGCGCACCACTCCCTCTATTGTGGCATTCGTAGATGGTGGCGAGCGCAAGGTGGGTGACCCCGCTAAGCGTCAGGCTATCACTAACCCCAAGAAGACCATCTTCTCTATCAAGAGATTCATGGGAGAGACCTACGACCAGGTGCAGAAGGAAATCGCACGTGTACCTTATACAGTGGTACGTGGCGACAACAACACTCCCCGCGTGGAGATAGACGGACGCCAATACACTCCTCAGGAGATTAGCGCCATGATTCTGCAGAAGATGAAGAAGACTGCAGAGGACTATTTGGGCCAGGAGGTTACAGAGGCCGTCATCACTGTGCCTGCCTACTTCTCTGACTCACAGCGTCAGGCTACCAAGGAGGCTGGTCAGATTGCCGGTCTGGACGTAAAGCGTATCGTGAACGAGCCCACAGCAGCAGCTCTGGCTTATGGTGTGGATAAGGCTCACAAGGATATGAAGATTGCCGTGTTCGACCTTGGCGGTGGTACATTCGATATCTCTATCCTGGAGTTCGGTAGCGGTGTGTTCGAGGTTCTTTCTACCAACGGTGATACTCATCTGGGCGGTGATGACTTCGACCAGGTGATTATCGACTGGATGGCAGAGGAGTTCAAGGCTGAGGAAGGCATCGACCTGAAGCAGGATCCCATGGCTCTCCAGCGTCTGAAGGAGGCTGCCGAGAAGGCCAAGATTGAGTTGTCAAGCACAACCACCACAGAAATCAACCTGCCCTACATCACTGCAGTGGGCGGTGTACCCAAGCACTTGGTGAAGACACTGACACGTGCTAAGTTCGAGCAGCTGGCTGACGGTCTGATCCAGGCTTGTAAGGTTCCCTGCCAGAACGCTATGCGTGATGCAGGTCTGTCCAACAGCGATATCGATGAGGTAATCCTTGTGGGTGGTTCAAGCCGTATCCCCGCCGTGCAGAAGCTGGTAGCCGACTTCTTCGGCAAGGAGCCTTCTAAGGGTGTCAACCCCGATGAGGTAGTGGCTGTAGGTGCTGCCATTCAGGGTGCAGTGCTCACAGGTGACAAGAGCGACATTGTGCTGCTCGACGTTACTCCCCTGTCAATGGGTATCGAGACTATGGGCGGCGTGATGACACGTCTGATTGACGCCAACACCACCATCCCCTGCCACAAGAGCGAGGTGTTCTCAACAGCTGCCGACAACCAGACAGCAGTGACCATCCACGTGCTTCAGGGTGAGCGTCCAATGGCCAGCCAGAACAAGAGTGTAGGCCAGTTCAACCTTGAGGGTATTGCTCCCGCACGTCGTGGAGTGCCTCAGATTGAGGTTTCATTCGACATCGATGCCAACGGTATTCTGAAGGTATCTGCCAAGGATAAGGCTACCGGTAAGGAGCAGACCATCCGCATCGAGGCTTCATCCGGCCTGTCAAAGGAGGAGATCGAGCGCATGAAGGCTGAGGCAGAGGCTAACGCCGATGCTGATAAGAAGGAGCGTGAGAAGGTGGATAAGATGAATCAGGCCGACTCAATGATCTTCCAGACCGAGAACATGCTGAAGGAGAGTGGCGACAAGCTTCCTGCTGACGTAAAGGCAGAGGTAGAGGCAGCCGTAGAGAAGCTGAAGACTGCCCACAAGGCACAGGACGTAGCTGCCGTCGATGCTGCTATCGCCGAGCTCAACAACGCTGCTCAGAAGATGTATGCAGCCCAGCAGCAGGCTGGTCCTCAGCCCGGTGCCGGCGCTCAGGCAGACTCTCAGCAGTCTCAGCAGAGCACCTCAAACGGTAACAACGACAACATTCAGGACGCAGACTTCGAGGAGGTTAAGTAAGCTTGACTTTCAAGAACAGACATTCTGAACAAGAATAAATAATAAGGCGTACAACCGAAATCGTATGGATATCAGTTGTACGCCTTTTTTTGTTACATTTAGTCTAAAAGACATTTGAGCTGTTCAATTACATAGCGTTGAGGAATCTTTTCTTGTTCAAGCCTGTAGTTGTTTACTTTTATATATTGATACAATTCTTTCTCAAAGTAATTGTCGAACGTAGCTTTGTCCATTAACAAGCTCTTTACTTGTCCAAAATAGCTACGGAATTGCGATAGTATTTCAAAGCCTTGTGCATCAAGGTCACCCCAATAGATAAGTTCTGTGGATTTTAACAATTCTGATTCTTTTATGGATGCAACACCATAGCCTTTTCCCCATATAACAATACTGTTTGGTATAAGAGGAAAGGTTAGGAAATTCACTTTGTTCTCTACTATATAAACTTTGGAAATTGGAATCTGTAACTTTAGAAACAGGCTGATTGGTATTGTTATGTCATCAAGACCGTAAAATAACTTCTTTGCCAAAGTCCTATCCAATAGTCTCATCCGCACTGTAGGCTC
>UQST01000032.1 GCA_900543815.1 uncultured Prevotellaceae bacterium | reverse complement strand
GTGGTTTGCGAAAGTTAAATACGTTAAATCTTCATCTTTTTCATACTCCATTAAATTCGCGCAATCACTTTTCTATCGTTTTAATCAAAACGAAACGGTACACAACAAGTTGCAAATACGCATACTGTCCCAATCTCGATGACACCACAAAATCAGAAATCAGCAGAAGACTTGGAGACAAGGTATTCGGGGGGGCATTGGATCACCTGAAAAAGCGTGTGGATGTAACATACTAAATTCAGTTATCTTCCGTTTTTTTAAAAAGGCAACAGACAATGAACGAATATTTATCACTTGCAAACTTTATTTTACCGAAGGAATGTTGGAATGGTTTAATCTGAAAGATGTACGAACCACCTCTGCCAATGGTCAGACAACCATCCATATCTATTTGGATGAGAACGAGAAAACGCCAGATGACAGGACAGACCTTCGTCCCAATGGCTTTACCCGTGAAAGAACCTTCCACGATTTTCCGATTCGTGGCCAAGAGGTTCTTCTGCATGTACGCCGTCGTCGTTGGTTAGATACAGAAGAACACAATGTAATGACCGAATGTGATTTTGTTCAAGAGTCAACCCGCTGTTCCAAGGAATTAGCGGCTTTTTTAAAAGATGCGTTTGGAGACGCACCCTATAACGGCCCGTTCGTTTGAAAAAGACTATTTCATAGACGGTGATGCCTTTGAGCGAGCTTACAAGTTAAGCATCAGTGGCTTCTCTGATTGGCCAGAGGCTCTACATGCAGAAGATTGTGGGAACAAAGCTTTCAATGACATCGCTGCTGCCATGTTTGACAGAGAGGACGAAATGCTAAACTATTTTGTACATCGTTCAACAAATGCTGCAGCAGAATCGCTTAATGCTAAAATTAAGCAATTCAGAGCGCAATTGAGAGGTATTATTGACAGAAAGTTCTTCCTTTTTAGGCTCACAAGAATTTATGCATAGCCACACACTTTTGCAGGTGATTCCTTTTAATGCCACAAAGCATATATGGGCTTCGATACATCTGCGCATGAAATGGAACATCGGACGTATCTCAATCTTTGACTTTGCTATACGAAAAGCCCTTTCCACACGCCAGAAATTGTGGTATGCAGTATAAAGCCTTGTGTTGTTACCTAAAAATTAGGTTCTAAGTACTTTTTGCTCTATCTTTGTGCAACATTTCAAAACACCCCACCATATGGAAAAAGATGTTTGCGTCACATATGTCAATGATGAAGAGACAGATTTCGTTTATCTTTCCGATCAGTTGAAGGCATTCTATCCAGATACATTCAAGAGACTCACAGCTCTCTTCAATGAGCTGTATATTGACTGGGGAGAGGTTTATGGTACAAAGGACATTTGGATTCGAGATTATATGCCGATTCAGATAACTGATAAACGCTACCTAGTTTACGATTACTCGCCAGACTATTTAGTCGGTGCAGAAGAGTACCGTACAGACTCCCGTTCCATTTTCAAAGATGTTCTTCCTGAGTTAAGTCGATGGAAAAACACTAACATAAAGCTTGATGGCGGAAATGTCGTGGTTTTGGGTGATTGTTTGGTTTTAACCGATAAGGTGTTCTGGGAGAATGGAAGAGAGGCATATGACAATGACTTCCACCACCATCTGAAGGATGCGTTGTGTTCAGATATTCTATTTCTACCGTGGCATTGTGAACATCCTGATGATCCAGACGCAGATGTCTATGGACACGCTGACGGGCTGGTTCGTTGGACAGGAGGAAACAAAGTCCTGCTGACTAACCATCGTGATACAGATCCCGTAGAGGCAGCTGAGATTATTAGACGATTAGAGCGTAGAGGTTACGTCGTTCGTGAAATGCAGTTTGATGTACCTTGATTAAACAGAGATTTCAACTGGGCATATATCAACTATCTGCAGGTCGGAAAGAAAGTCATTGTTCCGACCTTTGGAATGCCAGAGGATAAACAGGCTTTGAAAATCATTCAAGAGGAGAATCCTGATTGTGTTGTCCGAGGTTTCCGTATGCGTGATATTGCCTCAAAAGGAGGCGCACTTCACTGTATTACATGGAACATCAAGAGATAACAGAACAAGAAGCCATTGTTTTTAGTAATTTTGCAACAAAATATAGAGACTATGAAGGAACTTTGTAATAAACTTAGCCTTGTCAAAAACATTGTCAACGATTCAGACGCAGAACGTATTTTTGGAGAGATTGCTCGTGTGCTGATGACAAACTATCAGGTCAGAAAGAATAACAAGCAGTATCGCTTCCTTGAGATTGAGTTCTACTGGCATTCACCGAAACATCCTGACGAAAGTGTATATCCAAGACAGACGAGTGAAGGATATTGGTTCCTTCATCCAAGTGGAGTGGATATTACGCTTCCAAGCACTACATCAGACAGCTATGGTGGTATCTTGATCCGTGCCATGCAGAATGTAGCTCATCCAGAAGAAGTCTATTCCGGACCATGGAATTGCTGTGATGCACTCTTTGACTATTTGCCTATAGATGGCAGCGTGAATGACATGATGCCTCAGATAGTTAGAATCTCAGAAGATGATGCTGATCCAGTTCTGATTGAACAGTCATTACGTCAGGGGATTACAGAGAAGCATACGGCAGAATACAATACCAAAGGCTATTGTTATTACGTCCGAGTACCAGAATGGGAAAAGAAGAAAGCAGCCAATAAGCCTTGGAACAAGAGACGTACAGAGTATCTGGCTTTCAAGAATAAACAAGGATAATGATGCTTCTGCTATTCACGTGAATCAAGCATGGTGATGGTTGATAAAACTCATATATTCTTAGGAAAATGCTGTGCATTTCGGATTGCCAAATTCATTTCTTCATTATCCTCAAGGAAAATGGGTATTTTAGTGTGCACCCACTAAGAAAAAACAAAAATGTAAGGCAAATCTAAAGTCAAAAGGCCTTGTCGTCAAGGCGGGCATCGTTCTGTCTCTCCTGTGGAAGTGGGTTTGGGATAAAAAGAGAGGCTGCATCGCGGGATGTGCGATGCAGCCTCTCTTGTGTTATGAGTGAGGACCGCTGATTAGTAGAACAGGTAGCGGTTGTCCTTCACGTCGGCCTTCAGGTAGAGGTCGTTGGTGAAGGCGGCCAGTCCGCGCAGCATGCTCTGCAGGTTCTGAGCCTCTTCGTTCTTCTTGTCAAACTTGCCGCCGGTCTTTGTCTGGTCGATAACCTGGAAGGCATAGACAGCTCCGTTGCCCTTCACACCAGCCTTGAAGTCACCCTTCTTGGCAGCAGAAACGGCACCGCTCAGAGCAGCCTCGCTACGGCCAACCTTGCTCACGAAGGTTGCGTTGGCGAAGTTGATGTGGCTGATGGTGTCTGTCTGTACACCGGCAATCTTCTCTACGTCGGCGATAGACTTGGCAGCCCGCATCTTCTCCTGCAGCAGAGCAGCCTTCTTGTCCTTCTGTACCTCGGTGGTGAGATACTCCTTCACCTGCTCGTCATCCCATGCCAGGTAGCCCTTCTTGTGTACACCTGTCAGGATGATAACCATCATGTGGTCGTTGTCACCGCACTCGTAGAGGGGAGACACATCGCCTACCTTGGTCTTGTCATTGAATATCCAGCGCATTGCATCGCGTGTGCTGTGTACGTTGGCCACATAGTGCTCGTTGCTGCTCATGGCGTTGCGGGTCTGCAGGCTGAAGCCTTCCTTGGCTGCGTTAGCCTCGATGTCCTCTGCCTTGCGGTTGCCGGCGATGAAGCTGCTGAAGTCATTGTAAGCCTTGCCATAAGTCTCCTTGCTGAAGTCTATTTTGCGCTTGATGACTGCGAGGTCGTATTTGGTGGTCATTGCCTTCTGGTCTGTCACCTGAACGATTACTACGCCCTGGCCGTCGAGCACAATCTTGTTGTACTTGCCAACGGGTGAGGTGGTCACAGTCTCGATGAACTTGCGGTTGTTCTCGTCTATTGTCATACCCTCGTACTGAGCGCTTGTGAGCCATGTCTTGGCGCCGGGCTGGTTGTACTTCTTGGCAATAGAGTCGAAGTTGGTGCCTGCGTTCAGAGCCTGCATGATGCTGTCGGCTGTGAGCTCAGCAGCTGCGATGTCGGCACCAGGTGCTGCAATCTGACGAATCTGCACTGAGTCGGGGCGAGAAACCTTGCCGAGCACGCGGATGATGTTCATTGTGTTGTCGAGTGTGTTGGTGTAGGGGCCCTTCTGAGTGCCTACAGCGATAGAGTCCAGCTCAGCAGCGATGTCGCTGGGCAGAGTCTTTGCGCTGATGGGCAGCTGGCTGTAGGGAATCAGGCTTGAAGCCTCGCGCACGGTCTTGGCAGCGTCGGCACCCTGTGCCAGAGCCTCTGCATAGCCGTTCATCTCCTTGTTCAGAGCCTCCACATCGGCCTTGCTGGCTGTCACGGCTACATCTATATACTTGATGTCGCGTGACTCCTGTGTGGTGCGGAACATCTCCTTCAGCTCGGCATACTTGGCCTTCAGGTCGGCGTCGGTCACCTTCACCTCGTCGTCCTTGACGCTTGAGTAGGGGAGTGCAGCCATCAGGATGGTGCTCTCATTGGTGCGGCCTTCGAAGCTTGCCTTGGCTGCGATGGGGTTGCTCTTCAGTGTGCCTGCGAGCAGAGCCTGATATTTCTGTGCCAGAGTCTGCTGGCGGATAGACTTCTCAATGTACTTCCAGTAGCTGTACATCTGTGTGTACTGCTCCTTCACCTCGTTGCCCAGGTCGTTGTTTGCCATCACCTCGTCATACTGGCTGAGGAACTGCTTCAACTGATTGGCATCGAAAGCGCCCTGCTGGTTGCGGAAGGGAGTCTGTGAAAGCAGCATGTTGCGTCCGCTGTTGATGATGCTCTGCATCTCGGCATCGGTTACGGTGAGACCGAGCTTCTCGCACTCGTGCTCGATGAGCTTGTTGCTCACGTAGGTCTGCCACACCTGGTCGCGCAGCATAGAGTTCTGCTCGTCGCTGAGTGATGTGATGCCGTTGGTGAATTTGAGCACGTCGGTGTACTCCTCAACCAGGTTGTTGAACTCCTGCTGGTTGATGTGGTCACCATACACAGAGCCGATGCGCTGGCGGTTCTCGCTCTGTGTGTAAGACAAGGAGCGAACGAACTCCTCTGCGATGAAGGCGAACAAGGCCAGTCCCACCACTACGACGAGGACTTTGCCCTTGCTTCTGATTTTTTGTAATGTTGCCATTGTTTTATATGTTATTGTTTTGTTTTTTGCTTACAACAAGCATACAAAGGTAAGAAGAATTTGCGTATTTGTGCGCCCTTATGGCATGAAAAGTGTCGTGTGGCGGCTCAAAACAGCTCTCTCAGTCTAATACCTTCAGTTTTACAAGCTCTATTTTGGTGGTTGTCTTCTTCATTATCTTGAATTCCCAGTGCCCGAACCTGATTACTTCATTGAGTTTCGGGAAACTTTGATATTCGTGCAGGATGAGTCCGCCCACGGTGAGGTATTCGTCGCTCTCGGGCAGTTCCAGTCCCAGAGTCTCGTTGGCCTTCTGTATCTCCAGTCTGCCCGACAGCATGTATTCGCCTCCGCCCAGGTCGGTGGCCACATAGGATACGTTGTCATGCTCGTCCTCGATGTCGCCGAAGATTTCCTCTACCAGATCCTCCAGAGTCACAATGCCGCTTGTACCGCCGAACTCATCCACCACCACGGCGATGGAGCGCTTTTGGCTGATGAATGTGCTGAGCAGTTTCTGCGCGTTCATGGTTTCGGGTACGATGGGAACATCCTTCACACAGTTGCGCCAGTCGTCGCCCTTGCTGAGGCGGAACATCTCGGAACTGTGGATGAAGCCGATGATGTTGTCGATGTCTTCGCGATAGACAATGATCTTGGAGTGCCCGCTCTCCACGAAGGTATTGAGCAGGGTGGCTGTATCGGTCTGGTCGTCAACGGCGTTGATTTCGGTGCGCGGGATGGTGCAGTCTCTCACCTTCACGCTGCTGAAGTCCAGCGCATTCTGGAATATCTTCACTTCATCCTCGATGCCACCGCCTTCCTCGGCGCGTTCGATGTTGCTCTGTATGAGGTAGTCGAGGTCGGCCTTCTTGAATGTCCTGTCGGTATCTTCCTTGCTCGGCTTCTGTCCCAGGAGCCAGAGAGTGGCCTTGCTGAGCGAACTGGTGAACTTGCTGATGGGCCACAGGAGAATGTAGATGATATAGGCCGGCAACGCGCATATGGTGAGCATGCGGTTGGGATTGATGCGGAAGAGTGTCTTGGGCAGGAACTCACCGGTGACGATGGTGATGGCGGTGCCCAGGAGAGTCTGTATGAGCAGGCAGATGGCCTCGTTGGGGCATTCGCCGTTGGGGTGATGGATGCCCAGCGGGGTGAGCAGCATGCCGTTGACCAGTCGGGCCATCAGTATGCCGTAGATGACCAGGGCGATGTTGTTGCCGATGAGGATGGTGGAGATGAAGTCGCTGGAGTGGTTGTAGAACGTGTCTATGAGGCGACTCGTGAAGCTCTGCCTCTCGCGGTCCATCTCGAATCTCAGCTTGTTGCTGGACAGGAAAGCTATCTCCGTACCCGAGAAGAAGGCGGAGAAGAGCAGCACGATGATGATTTCTATGATAAGTTGTGTGTCTGTGGTCATTGCATTTCTTGACTATCTCTTGCCTGGTGCCGGAGGGAAGCGCATCCCCTCGGTACCCTTCCTGTCGCGGTTGTGTTCCTGCAGGGTAGGTTTCTTGGGAGTTTCCTTGGGCTGGGTTTGTGTGCTGTCAGGGGCAGTCGTCAGGCTGTCGGCAGCAGGTGTACTCTGTGTATCCTCCACGGGGAAAGCACCTTGTGAGTTGCTCACGCTGTATCGGGTCATCTGCTCGTTGCTGCGGAATTCCGTGCCCTCAAGCTCTCGTTCGGGTGTTGTGATGCGCATGTGCATGTGGCTCCACATCTCGTGGGTGGTCATATCCCAATAGAGTTCTTCTGTGTGGAACACCTCGTTCTTCATATTGCGGATGACCACACGGCCTCGCAGTTCCCACGTGCGTTGCTCATGCAGATAGGCCGTATCGGCCTGCACGAAGAGGTCGATGTGGAAATGTTCGTCGAATCGCTCCATGAAGAGTCCCTTCATGAACTTCCATGTGGCGGGCCGGCCGGTGCTGTTGTAGATGTCCCATTCCTCTGCCATCATGCGGTAACGCATCACTCCCGAGTCGGAGATGAGCGTGTTGATGCCGGTGGAGTGCATCATGGGCAGCGAGTCGGAGTCGTTGATGGCTTCGGCCATGTGCTCCTTCTCCCCTTCGCACGACATGGTGAGTGCTGTGGCCAGCGCCATCAGTCCCAGCAGCAGACGCCTTCTGAAAGAATCTTTCCGATGGTGCATCTCGCCGGATTATTGTATCTTGAACTTCATGAACCAGTTTTCGTTGAAGGTGAAACCAACGTTGACCATGAAGTAGTTCTCGGTGATGAGACTTGCGCTCGAGGGTTTCCGGCGCAACCATTGCAGGTTGAGGTTGATCATCGAGCGGTTGTTGTACTTGTTGCTTACGGGCAGACCCAGTCCGGCAGAGACTGTCATGTCGCTGGGACCGTCGATGCCGTTCACGCGCAGATAGGGAGTGGAGTAGTTGGCACCCACACGATACTGCATGCGCTTGACGTTGCGCTTGTCGGTGGGGTCGGGCGTGTATTGTGCGCCGACGGCAAAGCGTGAGCGGTTCTTGTAGTCGCCCTTTGCACCGAAATAGGTCAGTTCGCCGCTCTCGGTGCTGCTGTGCGGTGTGCGGCAGTCGCCCCAGTTCTCATATTTGTAGTCTGCAGCCACCAGCAGGGTGTTCTTGTGCTGCCATGCCAGACCGCCTCCGTAGGTGTAGGGCAGGTCAAAGGGCGACTTGGCGGTCACCTGTGTGCTGTCGCCCACGCTGGTGTAGCGTGAGAGCACGGCATCCGACTTGATTTTGTGTCCCAGTCCCACGGTGACACCCACAGTGAGCCAGTTCTCGGGATTGAGTCGTATGGGATATTGTGCACCCAGGTCTATCTTGTAGGTCTTCAGGTGTGCGCTGTGCTCCGAGTTCAGTCCGCTGTAGGCGCTGCTGCTTGTCTCACCCTCGGTGAAGGTCTGTGCCATAGCGTGGGTGTAGGTTCCCCAGATGAAGCTGGCGTTCACACCCACCGCCAGATTGCCCACGGGCTTCCATCCCAAGCCCACATAAGCCTGATGCAGACCGCCTTCGCCCTGGTAGGAGCTGGTGGTCTTGATGGGCAGTGTGGTAGTCTGGTCGCTGGTCACCAGCCTTTCGCGGTAGAAGTTGTAGCCGATGGTGCTGTAGGGGACAAAGCCGAAGGAGAGTCCCAGACCGCGTCGGAGTCTCAAGCCTGCGTTCACGAAGTCCAGACTGCAGTTCTTCACGTTCACACTGTTGCCGCCGCTCTTCATGCGTCCGGCCGTGAGGCTCATGCCTGCATCCAGTATAAAGCTGAGCGAGTCAATGGAGGCATATGAGGCCGGGTTCTGCATGTTCACCCTGTTGCCCTGGTGTAGAGCGATGCCCACACCGCCCATACCTCGGTTGAATCCTTGCGACTGGTCGGCCAGTGTGCCCAGTCCGAAGCGGGAGTAAGAAGAGTTGCTTCCGTTGGTCTGTGCGCTTGCCGATGCTGCCATGAGTGCCATGAGCAGAATTGCTGTCTTGCGGCTATTTCTTGTCATAATTGTAGTCCAGAATCTTGTTCAGTCCCCTGGGGACAATGTATTTGTCTGTAAAGGTAATGTTCTTGATGCTCGCGTCGAAGTTGATCTGGTCGCCTCCCGTGAGAAACACCAGCAGGCTGGGGTACTTGGCGCGCAGCGACTTGATGTAGCCCTCTATCTCGTATTTCATGCCACGCAGCACTCCCGAGCGTATGGCTGTCTCAGTGTCGAATCCCATGCCGGGAACTTCCCCGTCGGCATCCACCAGAGGCAGGCTGGCGGTAAACTCGTGCAAGGCGTGCAGACGCATCTGCATGCCTGGCGCAATGTTTCCTCCCCAGTAGTTGCCCTGCTTATCTACCACCTCGTAGGTGATGCAGGTGCCGGCGTCTATTATCAGCAGGTTCTCGTCGGGCTTCAGCTCGCGCGCTCCCACCACAGCAGCCAGTCTGTCAGATCCCAATGTCTTGGGCGTGCGATAGTGGTTGGTGATGGGTACAGGCGTATCGGTGGTAAACCGCATTACGGGGAAGTCCAGGGCGTCGAGCGCTTTCTGGGCTTCGGGCGTGATGCCTGTTACGGTACCCACAATGCCTCGCGTGAAATGGTGCTTCTGCGCGAAGGCTTCAAGTCCCTCGAGTGTCTTGCCCGAGGTTTTTATCTGTTCTATAGGCTCGTCCCCATTGAATGCCACCAGTTTGGCTGCTGAGTTACCTATGTCAACAATCAGTTTCATCGCCACAAAGGTATGACTTTTCACCCAAAAAACTGCTGTATGCCCAGCAGAATGTATGTTCAGAGCACAAAAGAGGCCCATTCTGCACCGCTGGAAGCCCTTTGCAGCCCCTCGCGCACGCGTATTATATATAATGTGTAGCCGTTTGCTTGCGCATTTTGAATACCTTTCGGCCAAAAAACCGTAACTTTGCAGCGCTTATGAGAATCTACAGCTTCCTTTTGGCCATAGTGCTGGCCTTGCTGACGCAGCGTGCTGCGGCAGCCGATGCAGTGCGCTGCGATGCCGATAGCAGCGCGGTGCAGCAGGAGGCGCATGCCGACAGCATATTCGTCAGCCTGCTCACCTGTTCACCCGGACAGGAGGTGTATTCGCTGTATGGGCATACTGCCATCCGCTGCTGGAACAGCCGGGAGACGCTCGATGTGGCGTTCAACTATGGTGTGTTCTCCTTCACCCAGCCCCATTTCATATGGCGCTTCGTGCTTGGCAAGTGCGATTACATGCTCGAGCCTGTGCAGTTCAGCCTCTTCCTCAGAGCCTATGCCAGGCGCGGTTCGCGTGTTACCGAACAGGTGCTGGCGTTGAACCAGGAGGAGGCTACGGCCATTCTGCTCTATCTGATAGAGAACAGCAAGCCCGAGAACTGCGAGTACCGCTACAACTTCTTCTACAATAACTGCACCACGATGGTGCGCGATGTGATAGAGCGCTGCGTGCAGGGGACGGTGAGTTATGAGGATGAAGGGCCGCAGGAAAGTCTGCGCGAGATACTGCATTCCTACACGGCGGAACATCCGTGGGCTGCCGAGGGGAATGATTTCCTGCTGGGTGCCGAGGTGGATAAGCCGGCATCGATGCGCCAGAAGATGTTTGCGCCCGAATACATGATGCGCTATGCCGATGGGGCAACCGTAAAGGCTCCCGATGGAAGCACGCGCCGGCTGGTGGCCGAAACCAGGATTCTGGCACGTGACAGAGAGGTGACAGTGGAGCCGGAGTTCTTCCTTACACCGCGTCAGGCGGGTTGGGCGCTGCTGGCCGTGTGTGTGCTGGTGGTGCTGGTGGAGGTGAGTCTGAAGCGCGTGTGCACGATGTGGAGCGCATTTCTCCTGCTCATGCAGGGGCTGGCAGGCACATTGCTCCTCTTCATGTTCCTGTTTTCCGAGCATCCGGCGGTGGATTCCAACTGGTTGGTGTGGCCCTTCAACCCGCTTGCCTTGCTGGGCGTCTATTTCGCCCTATGCGGCAAACGGCACGCCAGAGCCTGCTGGTGGACTGCCTATTTCGGCGTTTTAACACTTTTCCTGTTATTTTGCCCGCTCATTCCGCAGGATTTCGGGAATATAGTTGTACCTTTGACCATGTGTTTACTCACAAGGCCAATAGGCTTTTATATCTGCAGCAGAAGAAAGAGAAAGTGAATACTCCCATAGCCCGATACAGATTGCTCTGTTCGCTCATGACCCTCATGGCTGTCATGGGCGCTGAAGCACAGACCACCACCATCGTTCCACGACTGGTGGTCAATGTGGTTATTGACCAGTTGCGAAGCGATTATCTGCAAGCCTTTATCCCCCTCTACGGCGAAGACGGGCTGGCCCGGCTCATGGAGCAGGGACGGGTATATACCCAGGCAGAATACCCCTTCAACTCCCCCGACCGTGCATCGGCTATGGCTTGTCTGGTCACAGGCACCAGTCCATACGAGAACGGAATCGTGGGCACTAGGTGGCTCGACCGCAAGTCGCTCTGTCCTGTGCAGTGTGTGGCCGATGATGACTACTCCTGCCAGTTCACTGCCGACAAATGCTCGCCTGCATCGCTGGCTGTGAGCACCGTGAGCGATGAGCTGAAGGTGGCTACCAACGGACGCAGCAAAATCATCAGCGTGGCTCCTGACAGGGAGTCGGCCATCCTGTCGGCCGGTCATGCAGCCGACGGTGCATACTGGATAGAGGATTATTCCGGCCGCTGGTCGGCATCCTCCTATTATGGTCCTTACCCCCAGTGGGCGCTTGATTATGACCGCGACTCCTCGCTGGTGGAGCGTATCGGCAAAATGGAATGGACGCCGCTCAACGACTCTGTCGATCAGTTTGCCTATTTCGCCGAGCGAGGCACCAAGAAGGCCTTCAAGCACAAGTTCACCGGTGACCGCCGTTTTGTGACCTTCAAGTCCAGCGCCATTGTCAACGACGAGGTCATCCGCTTCGCCCGCTATGCGATGGAGCAGAACAAGCTGGGCGAGGATACCCACACCGACCTCCTCAATGTGTCGCTCTACGCAGGCACCTTTGAGCACAAGGGAGTGAGCCGCTACGGAGTGGAGATGCAGGATACCTACGCTCGCCTGGACCGTCAGATAGCCACCCTCGTGCATGCCGTGGAGCAGCAGGTGGGTGCTGGCAATGCTCTGTTTGTGTTCACAAGCACGGGCTATACCGATGCCGAGGATATCGACGACCTGAACCAGTGGCGCATCCCCACCGGCATATTCTCCATCACCAAAGCACAGCTCCTGCTCAATATGTACCTGATAGCCGTTTATGGTCCCGGACAGTACATTGACACGGTAGATAAGAACCAGCTGTACCTCAACCTCAAGCTCGTCGAGAGCAAGAACCTCAAGCTGACCGAGGTGCTCGAGCGCTGTGCCGACTTCCTCATCCAGCTCAGTGGCGTGAAGGATGTATATACCAGCCAGCGACTGGCCAACGGCGCCTGGACGGCCGGCATAAGCAAGTTGCGCAACGCCTACAACACGCGCCACTCGGGCGACGTGATGATTCAGATCACCCCAGGATGGGTGCTCTACAACGAGAATACTTACGAGAAACAAATCTGTCGCGAGTCCTATGTGGGCTTCCCACTCGTCATGATGGGATGCGGCATAAAGGCCGAGAAAGTGCGCATACCCGTCAGCATCGACCAGGTGGCTCCCACACTGGCACAGGCTATGCGCATACGGGCTCCGAACGGCTGCCCTCTGGCACCGCTGAATTACTGACGAGTTTCGATACTATACATTATATAATATAACATTCATACAGATACATGAATTTCGTAAACATACTGACAAAGATATTCGGAGACAAGAAGTCACGCGACCTGAAGGCTTACCAGCCACTGGTGGATATGGTCATCCAGGCTTACCCTGCCGTGCAGAAGCTCTCCAACGATGAGCTCCGCGCCCGTGTGCAGGAGATCAGGAGAAGCATCCAGGCTTCGGCCGATCCCTTGCGCGAGCAGATCAAGCAGTTGCAGGACAGCATCCAGAGCACACCCATTCAGGACCGTGCGCCCATCTTCCAGCAGATAGACAAACTGGAGAAGGAGGTTCTCGATACCCTCGAGAAGGCTCTCGACGAGGCTCGTCCCGAGGTGTTTGCCATTGTCAAGAGTACTGCCGACCGCTTTGCACACAACGAAGAGGTGGTGGTTACCGCTACCGACTTCGACCGCGAGCTGGCTGCCAGCCACGACTTTGTGGAGATAGACGGCGACAAGGCCATCTACTTCAACCACTGGCAGGCAGGAGGCAATGACATCAAATGGGATATGGTGCACTTCGACGTGCAGCTCTTCGGAGGTACGGTGCTTCATCAGGGCAAGATAGCAGAGATGTTCACGGGTGAGGGTAAGACACTTACCGCCACTTTGCCCGTCTTCTTGAATGCCCTCACAGGCAACGGCGTACACGTGGTGACCGTGAACGACTATCTGGCCAAGCGTGACTCTGAGTGGATGGGTCCCATCTACATGTTCCACGGGTTGAGCGTAGATTGCATCGACAAGCACCGCCCCAACAGCGCCGAGCGCCGTAAGGCATATCTGGCAGACATCACCTTCGGTACCAACAACGAGTTCGGTTTCGACTATCTGCGCGACAATATGGCTCAGGATCCCAAGGATCTTGTGCAGCGCAAGCACAACTTCGCCATTGTCGATGAGGTGGACTCTGTGCTGATCGACGATGCCCGTACACCTCTTATCATCTCTGGTCCTGTGCCCAAGGGCGACGACCAGCTCTTCGAGCAGTACCAGCCTCTGGTGGAGCGCCTGGTGGATGTGCAGCGCAAGTTGGCTACACAGTATCTGGCAGATGCCCGCAAGGAGATAGCCGAAGGCCAGAACGGCAAGGACAAGAAGCTGACCGAAGAAGGTTTCCTCGCTCTCTTCCGCAGCCACAAGGCGCTGCCCAAGAACAAGCCGCTTATCAAGTTCCTCTCTGAGCCGGGCATCAAGGCCGGTATGCTCAGCACTGAGGAGATCTATATGGAGAACAACAACCGCCGCATGCCCGAGGCAACTGATCCTCTCTACTTCGTTGTGGATGAGAAGATGAAGAGTGTGGATCTCACCGACAAGGGCAACGAGTGGCTGGCCCAGCAGGTGGATGACCCTCAGCTCTTCGTTCTGCCCGACATCGCAGCCGTGATGTCACAGATTGAAGCTTCTGACCTGCCCGAAGAGGAGAAGATAGCCCAGAAGGACAAAGTGTATAACGACTACGCCATCAAGAGCGAGCGCGTACATACCATTCAGCAGTTGCTCAAGGCTTACACCATGTTCAACCTCAACGACGACTACGTCATCCAGGACGGCGAGGTGAAGATCGTAGATGAGCAGACTGGCCGTATCATGGAGGGCCGACGCTGGAGCGACGGTCTGCACCAGGCAGTGGAGGCCAAGGAGCACGTCAAGGTGCAGGATGCCACACAGACTTACGCTACCATCACCTTGCAGAACTACTTCCGCATGTACCACAAGCTGTCGGGTATGACAGGTACTGCCGTTACCGAGGCTGGTGAGTTCTGGGATATCTACAAGCTCGATGTGGTGGAGGTTCCCACCAACCGCCCCGTTATCCGCAAGGATATGAACGACCGTGTATATCGCACTCAGCGCGAGAAGTACAACGCTGTCATCGCCGAGGTGATACGTATGCGCGACTCTGGACGCCCAGTGCTCGTGGGTACCACAAGCGTGGAAATCAGTGAGCTGCTCAGCCGCATGCTCTCTCTCAATAAGATTCCTCATCAGGTGCTGAACGCCAAGTTGCACCAGAAGGAGGCCGACATCGTGGCTCTGGCTGGTCAGGCGCAGAAGGGCACCGTGATGGTGGACGGAAAACCAGAAGAGCGTATGCTGGGTAATGTGACTATCGCCACCAACATGGCTGGTCGTGGTACCGATATCAAGCTGTCACCCGAGGTGAAGGCTGCCGGTGGACTGGCCATCATAGGTACCGAGCGTCATGAGAGCCGCCGTGTGGACCGCCAGTTGCGCGGTCGAAGCGGACGTCAGGGAGACCCCGGAAGCAGCGTGTTCTATGTGTCGCTTGAGGACAACCTCATGCGTCTCTTTGCCAACGAACGCATTGCCCGCGTGATGGACAAGCTGGGCTTCAAGGACGGTGAGATGATTGAGCACAGCATGATTACCCGCAGCATCGAGAATGCACAGAAGAAGGTGGAGGAGAACCACTTCGGTGTGCGTAAGCGCCTGCTGGAGTATGATGATGTGATGAACAAGCAGCGCACGGTGGTGTATGAGAAGCGCCATCACGCTCTCATGGGCGAGCGTCTGGGCATGGATATCAGCGACATGATATGGGATCGCGTGTGCAACGTCATCGAGAACAACGATTGGGAGGGCTGCCGCCAGCGCTTCCTGGAGATTTTTGCCATGGAGGTTCCCTTCACAGCAGAGCAGAAGGAGACCATGAACCCCGATGACTTGGCTGAAGAGGCTTACCAGAAGGTGCTGGAGCGCTTCCGTCAGAAGAACGAGGTGATGGCTGCCAATGCCAACAAGGTGGTGACCATGATATACGAGAGCCCCGAGGGTCAGAACTATGAGATGATAGGTGTGCCCGTCATTGCCGGTCAGCACCAGTATGGCATCCGCGTCAACCTCAGGGAAGCCTACGAGAGCCATTCAGAGTCAGTGGTGACCGCTTTCCACAAGACGCTCCTGCTCCACACCATCGACGAAGCTTGGATGGAGAACCTGCGCCTGCTCGACGAACTGAAGCACAGCGTGCAGAACGCCAGCTACGAGCAGAAGGATCCTCTGCTTATCTTCAAGCTCGAGAGTGTGAAGCTCTTCGATGAGATGGTAAACCGCATCAACGACCGCTCGGTGAGCATTATGATGCGTGCTATGATACCCGAACTTCGTCCACGCACCGAGGCCGACGAGATGCCTCAGCAGGCTCCGGCTCCACAGCAGCGCCCACGTCTGCAGGAATCACGCGGCGAGGAGGCCAGTGCAGCACAGCGTGCAGCAGCCGCCCGCGATACTCGTGACCGCCAGCCTGTGCAGCCTGCACGTGCCGAGAAACTGCCCGGACGCAACGATCTCTGCCCCTGCGGCAGCGGCCTGAAGTTCAAGAACTGTCACGGACGTAACCTTTGAACGCACCTAAAGATAGTATTATGAAAGCAAGCCAACAGACCATCCACCAGATTGAGCGCACTTTGCGCAAGGTGGTAGCGCAGTTTCCTGCGGATGCAGATCCCGTCATGACGGACCTGCACATACTGGTGATTCCCTATACGGGAGAGATTCGCACCTACAACGACGACGATGAGGAACTGGATCGCTGTGTGGTGGAGGACTGGATAAAGGCTCCTCAGGACGGTTTCTTCGATGAGGTGGCGCCCATCCTGCGCCGTTGCATCCAGGATATGCGTCCGGCTATCGAGGATATGAGCATCCTCAAGCCTTTCTCGTTTGTGCTCATTGATGAGGACCATGAGACTTTGCAGGATCTGGTGTTCATCGACAATGAGGAGACGATGGTGCTCGATGGCAAGCTGATTGATGGACTGACCGACGACCTCGACGACTTCCTCCAGCATCTGCTTGAGGAGGATTGACAGGTGGGGCAGTGGGGCTGTTCTCCTCACTTTGCCCGTCGTAATGAGCCTATATATACAAGGGGCTGGATTCGTATAGAGTCCAGCCCCTTTGTGTTAGGCTTGCTTGCCGCATTTGATGCCGTTGTTCCGGCTCACCCGATATATCCCAGGGGATTGAGCCGCCAACTGATTCAGTATGTCTGTCACAACACTGACTACCGTTTCAGTTTGTACTGAGAAAACATGTCCAGTTAAATCTGAATAGAATCAAAGCAGGCAGGGCGAAAAAGAGCTCCTTGGATACTTGCCCGTTTATCCAAGGATAAATTGCGAAGTATCCAAGGATACTTTGCCGAGTATCCTTGGATACTTTTTCCGGGCAGTTTTCTGGCTGCATGGAGCATTCCCCCCAACATGCCGTCATCTCTCCCATAGATATGCCGGGGGGAATCCCATTGTTCCTCCGTCCTATGATATAAGCATTACCACACGTTGAAACTTTACGAAGTAGCTTACTTGCATACTTTCACCATACGGCCGTCTTCGCGCCTGATGATGTTGATACCACGCTGTGTGCGAGGCAGGCGTATGCCTTGTAGCGAGTAGATGCTGCTGGCGGCAGTAGTGGTTGCCTTGGGCGTTTCTATCGCATCGGGCAATGAGGGAACGTTGACTCCCACACGTATCAGTTGCCACTGACGGTGGTGGGCAGCTGCCGATGTGCCGTAATCCCATGTTCCTATGGCAGTTCCTGCTTGCGTCTTCTCCTGCTCCATATCCCAGCACTTTGTGCTTCCGGGTACTTTGATGCGGTAGTGCAAACCATCCACCGGCACCAGTTCATAGGCTATGCGTGCGGTGGTGCTGGGCTTCAAGTAGTAGCCGCTGTTGTAGTCAGCCTGCCGACCGGATGCTGTCTCCAACCACCATTTGCCGTCGTTGCTCTGCTTGAGCGTCCAGCACTGGTCGGGGTCGTTGGCATCTGCATCAGCCAGCACCACCTTGTCCTTCTGGGCTTTTGCGGCTACCTGGCTGTTGGCCTGGGGTACTATGAGATAGGTGTCACCATCTGCCAGCATGGGATGTTCTTCGCTCGTGGGGCGGATGGGGATGATGAGTGTGGTGATGCTCTGTGATGGCAGGGCAACCTGCAGCGTGCTGTCGTTCAACTTCTCGTAGCTGCGCAGGCGTGCAGTGGATTCGTTGCTGCTGGTGCGATACATCGTGCAGAGCCCCTTGATGCGGGCGCCGGGAATTGACAGTCGGTGTACCTTCTTGGTATCATTGTTCTGCATGACTACTACCAATGAGTCACCAGTGGGGTTCACAGCGCACAGCGACTGGTCGCAAGTGCTGGACACTATGCTGTAGCCTGGCTTGATGTAGCGCGTCACTTGCGCCCGTACATAATAGTTCTTCACCCTCTTGTAGGTCTGGTCAGAGAATGAGGTGCTCACCAGACACCATTGGTCGCCGAATTCCTCTCCGTACTGCCAGTCGCACCATACGCTGGGAGCCAGATATCTCATGTCGTCCATCAGGCGCTGTGACATTGCCAGGTTGCCTCCTATACCATCGCCGCCCGAACCGCTTTCGCTCATCCACACCTGCTTGCCGGCAGCCCGCGCAAGGGCTCCTATCTGTGCACGCTCGTAGTTGTTGGCGGTGTAGGTGTGCGTGTTCCATTGCTTGATGAGATTGAGCACGCTGTTTTGCTCATAGGTGTTCCAGGCCTGCTTGCTGTGGGTGGTGTTGGTCTCGTCGCTGGCGCTGATGACTGTATTGAGTCCGCTTTCACGCAGGATGGGCTCCAGCACCTTGAGGAAGTTCGCCTGGCTCTTGGCATCAAAGTGGCAGCCCTCCTGGCTTCCCGAACTGTACCAATAGTCTGATAAGGGCTCGTTGAAAGGTTCCAGTGTCTTGAACTCGATGCCGTATTCGTCGCGATAGTGCTTGCATACATCCACCAGATAGTGGGCAAAGTCCTTGTAATACTCTGGCTTCAGGTTGTCTTTGCTGCCGCTCGTGTTTCCGCCTACGCATCCGCTCACCGTCATCCACCAAGGGGCGCTGTTGCTGAAAGCCTCAAACACGGCATCTGGTCTCATCTCCTTTATCTTGAGCATAATCTTGCGCTGCGCAGCATCGCGTTCCCAGTGATATGCACCTCCGCGCTCATCCTGGAATCCTTCCATTTCGGCTCTCAATCCTTTGCCTTTGCCCATGTGATGCTTCTCGCAGTGGGTCCAGTTGGGGTCATCGCCACCACCGATGTTGTAGCGGAATACCTTCATGTTCAGACCATCCTGGCTCACCAGCCAGCGCACCAGTTCGTTGATTTTGCTATCGTCCCACTTGCCGCACATGTTGGCCCACCAGCACAGGCTCACACCCCATCCTTCCAGAGTCTGGCGTCGTGAGGTCGGGCTCACCACATAGCTCACGGTGTCAACGGATACGGCCACTTGTGCCGCATCGCTCAGCATCCATTTGTGCTTGATGTCGGTGCCGCTCTTGTCGGAGAACACGTTCGACCCTGTGTTGTTGGAGTCTGTTCCCAGGTAGCGCCCGGTCTTCTTGTTGCGCAGCAGGGTGTAGGAGCCTTGCGTCTCCAGCGTGTAACGTGCACGGCTGTCGGTAGAGTCTGTCAGGAAGAAGGTGCTCCAGTTGTCATTCGTACCCAGACTCAGATAGAGTGTAGGCTTGCCGTCCAGAGCTATCAGTGTGGAACCGTCACGTTGTTTGGCCAGTCGGAACGGGCGTGCGGAACTGGTGACAGATCCCACAAGCACCGCCCGATGGTCGGATGTGCATCCCAATACGTTCTTGCTTGTGTGTACGATGTACTTTCTGGCATCTTGTCCCGCAGCAGCCAGCGTCATCAGCGAGCATGCGAGGGCAATAGTCATTTTCTTCATTGCAAACTTGTTTTAGTCAGTTACAGGTGTGGGGGAGAGGAGTTCTCAACGCTTGAACTCCAGTCCCACATGCATTCCTTTTTTGTTCTTCATCAGAGCGCTCACGATACCCAGTGTGCTGTTCACTATGCCTGCCTTCTCTGTGATGGCAGTGGCCAGTGCCAGCAGTTTGTCGGTGCTCATGGCCAGCTGCAGCGAGTTGCCGCTCAGCTTGGCGTTCATGTGAATGCTCCTGTTGGTCAGGGGGAAGGTCAGTATGAGGTTGCTCTCACTCACACTCCAGTGTACCTCCACCTTCTTCTCGTTCAGAGTCGCCGTTCCCGTGCTGTCGGCATTCAGTTTCAGGGCCAGTTTGCCTTCGTTGAATCCAAGGTGCTTCAGCTGCTTGGCCAGTGTTGCCTCCACTTTCTCGCCTACCAGTGTGTTGCCCACGTTGGCCAGCAGACTCTCGCTCTCAAAGGCGATGCAAGGCTCACTGTAGGTCCATGTGCCCACCAGATGTTTGGCATCCAGCGTGTCTGTTCCCAGGATTCTTGAGGTCAGTTTGCCCAATGCTTCGGCGGTTCCGTTCTCGTGTGACATGTTTCCCAGAGCCTCACTGGCTGCATTCTTCAGCAGGTTTTTCAGTTGAGCGTCAGCCTGCAGACTGCTTGCCATGGCCAGCATGAGCATGACCAGGCATTTCATCATTGTTCTCATTATTTATATATATAAGTATATTGCTTTCTTTGTCCGATATTCTGTGGTGGTGCAAAGTTACATAAATCCTCCTTATCATGTACCTTTCCTTGCCTCCTCTTTTCCCTCCTGCCGGCAGGAGGCGTGTACAGTATCATCCTGAGAAGTACAATGTATGATGCAAAACGGGCTTTTAAGTTGCGATTTTCGATGAAATGATACAGAAAACACACAATTTTGTATCATGTGGAAACAAATTTATACATTTGTGTTGCTATTTGATTAAAAAACGCTAATTTTGCAGCCGTGGGGTATTAAGTTGTTAGCTGCATAACCTGGTACATTCGTCAGTCGGACAGCCGTCGGCGGGTGGGAAGGGGAACAGAAAGCACACACACAAGAGAGAAAAAGTAAACAAACAGTATTAATAATTCAACTTATCAAAAATCAACATGGGTAAGAAAATTCTTATGTTCCTTGCTTGCGTCATGATGAGCGCAGGCTTGGCATTCGCCCAGCAGCTGGTGACAGGTACTGTCATCGATAGCGAGACGGGCGAACCTCTGGTGGGTGCCACCGTGAAGGTGAAAGGTACTACTCAGGGAGCCTTGACCGACATGGACGGTAAGTTCACCCTGAAGAACCTTCCTGCCAAGGGAAGCACCCTGGTTATCTCTTGCATGGGCATGAAGCCCGTGGAGGTGCAGGCCAAGGCAAAGATGAACATCAGCATGGAGCCTGTAAGCACCGACCTTCAGGACGTGATGGTGGTAGCTTATGGTACAGCCACCAAGGCCAGCTTCACTGGTTCGGCTGCCAAAATCGGCGAGCAGCAGATTGAGCAGCTGCAGTCGTCCAATGCTCTGGAGGCTGTAAACGGTCATGTGGCTGGTGTGGAGATGTTCAATCCTACAGGTGACCCCACAAACAACAACCCCACAATCCGTATGCGTGGTATTTCTTCTATCAACGCTGGCACCAGCCCTCTGATTGTGCTGGACGGTACTCCCTACAGCGGTGATATGAACACCATCAATACCAACGATATCGAGTCTCTGACAGTGCTGAAGGATGCTGCTGCCAACGCTCTGTATGGTGCACGTGGTGCCAACGGTGTGATTGTGATTACCACCAAGAAGGGTAAGGCCGGTCAGGGTGCCAAGGTGACTCTGGATGCCAAGTGGGGCTCCAACAGCCGCGCACAGCGTCAGTACAAGGTGCTCAGCGAGCCTGGTCTGTATTATGAGCAGTACTACGCAGGCTTGAAGAACTATGCCACCAACAAGTTGGGTTACACCGATGCACAGGCACATGTTTGGGCCAACAACAACCTGACTTCTACCAATAACTATGGTCTGGGCTATAATGTATATAATGTACCCGCAGGTCAGACTCTGATTGGTACCAATGGTCGTCTGAACCCCAATGCTACTCTCGGTCGTGTGGTTAGCTACGATGGTACTGACTATCTGATGACTGGCGACAACTGGTTGGACGAGGCTTACCACAATGGTCTGCGTCAGGAATACAATGTGCGCGTAACTGACGCTTCAGAGCGTGGCAACTTCCTGGCTTCTTTCGGCTACCTGAACAATGACGGTATCGTGGATAACAGCAACTTCACACGCTTCAATGGCCGTTTGAAGGCTGACCTGCAGGCCAAGCCTTGGTTGAAGGTGGGTGCCAATATGTCATACACCCATTACAGCGCCGACAATGTGGATGATGATGGTACGAGTAACTCAAGTATCAACGTCTTTGCCGCTGCCAGTCAGGTAGCTCCTGTCTATAACTTGTATCTGCGCGATGCACAGGGCAACAAGATGGTGGACAAGAACGGCTTCACCATGTATGACTACGGTGGCAAGAACGGTGCTTGGATGGGCGTCGATCGTCCTCTGCTGGGTAACAGCAACGCACTCCAGGATCAGATTCTGAACCAGCTGGGTAGCGAGGGCAATTCTGCCACAGCCAATGGTTTTGCTGAGGTTCGTATCGCTAAGGACTTCAAGATTACCAGCACCAATACCATCACTCTGGATGAGACAAGAGGTACCTCTTTCACCAACCCCTACTATGGTCAGTACGCTACTTCCAATGGCATGCTGAGCAAGTCTCACGTTCGCGACTTCACATACGCATTCCAGCAGTTGGGTAACTGGGGGCATGTATATGGCAAGCACGATGTGGATGTGATGATTGGTCACGAGTCTTATTATCACAAGTACTATACTCTGTCTGCCAGCAAGAGCAATATGTTCGACCCCACCAATATGGAGTTGGCTGGTGCGGTGACTGAGCAGTCTTCTAACTCTTACACCACAGAGTACAACAACGAGGGTTACTTCGGCCGTGCACAGTACAACTACGCACAGAAGTACTTCGGTAGCTTCAGCTTCCGTCGTGATGGTTCTTCACGTTTTCATCCCGACAACCGTTGGGGTAACTTCTTCAGCGTGGGTGCTGCTTGGGTGATGAGCGAGGAGTCTTTCCTCAAGGATATCAAGCCCATCGACTTCCTGAAGCTGAAGCTCTCTTATGGTGAGCAGGGTAACGACAATATCCCCGACTTCCTCTACACCAACACATACAGCATCGTGAACTCTGTAGGTGGTCCTGCTGCCAAGCCCTTACGTATGGGTAACAAGGATATTACATGGGAGAAGGGTGGCAACCTCAACGTGGGTGTTGACTTCGAGCTCTTCAAGAACCGCCTGAATGGTACCGTCGAGTACTTCTGGCGCAAGACCAGCGACATGCTCTTCAGCTTCAGTCTGCCCACCAGCTTTGGTTACACCAGCTATTATGCCAACGTAGGTGACATGAAGAACAGCGGTATCGAGATTACCTTGGATGGTACTATCATCAAGACTAAGGATGTGAAGTGGAATCTCGGTCTGAACCTGACTCACTACAAGAACCACATCTCTATGCTGCCCGACGAGCGCAAGACCACTACCACTCCCGAGGGTTACAAGGGTTATGCCAGGGGCAACTTCTTCCTGGGCGAGGGTCTGAGCATGTACTCTTTCTATATGCCCGAGTATGCAGGTGTGTATAACAAGAACACATGGCAGATGACCAACGATACCAAGTATGATGCTTCTAAGGACGGTCTCTCAATGTGGTACACCACAGGTTACCAGATGACAACTAAGCCCGACGGTACACGTGAGGTTGTGAAGGATACCAATGGCGAGAAGGTTGAGAGCGGCAAGCGTGCCACTACCACCACTCATGCCGCTGCCAAGGACTACATCGTAGGTCGTATGCTGCCTAAGGTATATGGCGGTTTCAATACACGTGTTGAGTTCTTCGGTGTTGACGTAACAGCCGACTTCGCTTATCAGCTGGGCGGTAAGGTGTATGACAGACAGTATGCTTCATTCATGTCACCTGCAAATAGCACAAGCAGAGGTTTCAATATCCACGAGGATGCCCTCAAGTCATGGAGCGTAAGCAATCAGGGTAGCAACCTGCCCCGTTACCAGTATAATGACACGGACGCAAGTGGTAGGAGCAGCCGTTTCCTCACGAGGGCCAACTATCTGAGCCTGCAGAACCTGAGCGTAGGTTACACTCTGCCTGCTAACCTCACACGCAAGGCTAAGATTGAGAAGGTTCGTGTGTATATGAATGCCAGCAACGTATGGCTCTGGAGTGCACGCCGTGGCTTGGATCCCCGTACCGCTATGATCGACTCAGGCTATGGTGAAAGCAGCGCAAGTTACTACTCTACCGTGCGTACTATCAGCGCAGGCGTTAATGTGACATTCTAATCAGAAAGGAGACAACAGCAATGAAAACAATATTCAGAAATATGCTTGTAGGCACTATGTGCGCAAGCACCATGGCGCTGACAGGCTGTTTGGACGAAACTTTCCCCACCTCTGGAGCAACCGCCGACCAGTTGGCTTCTTCAAGCAAGGCCACCGAGGCACTTATGTGGGAGATACCTGCGTTCGTCAACAACCTGGGCACATACGATAAAGACATGCACTACGACTGGGGATATGGTTCCATCATGCACATGCGTGATGTGATGACAGCAGATATGGCCGTTGTGTCTAGTGGTTACAACTGGTACTCCTCTTGGAGCAGCAATACCAGTCTGGGCAACCGTTATATGGCTCCCTACATGCCTTGGGCATACTATTATAAGGGTATCCAGACAGCCAACAACCTGATTGGTGCCGTGGATGAGGCAAAGGCCAGCAAGGACCAGTTGGGCTATCTGGGTGTAGCTCACACTTTCCGTGCTCTGTATTATCTCGAGGCAGCTCAGCTTTATGAGTTCCTGCCCAGCGACAAGTATCAGGATGGAGTGAGCGATGCAGGCAAGAGCATCACCAATCTGACCGTTCCTGTGGTGACAGAGAAGACCTCCGAAGCTCAGGCTCGTAACACTCCACGTGCTACACGTGACAGCATGCTTCACTTCATCATTGAGGAGCTGGACAAGGCAGAGGCACAGATTCCCAACCTGACCGATGCTTCCAAGACACTTCCCCATCTGGGTTGTGTGTATGGTCTGAAGGCTCGCACCTACCTGTGGGTGTGTCAGTATGACAGCGCTTACGCTTATGCTATGAAGGCTATCAACCTGAAGGATAAGTACAACAACTTTGCCATTACCACTCAGGACGAGTGGCTGAGTACTACCAACGGCTTCAATGACCTGTCTTGCAAGTCTTGGATGTGGGGTTCTCAGACTTCCAAGGAAGATGCTGTGGTGAAGACTGGTATTGTCAACTGGACTTCTTGGATGAGCAATGAGACTTTGTATGGTTACAGTTGCGCAGGACCTTTCATCATGATTGCAAGTGCTCTGTACAACAAGATTGACAACAACGACTTCCGTAAGTTGTCCTTCAAGGCACCTGCCACCAGTCCTCTGAGTGGCTCTGAGCCTTACATCGACGAGGCACTCTTCAAGGACTTCCCCACTTACTCCAGCCTGAAGTTCCGTCCCGGTCAGGGCAATACCGAAGAGGCTACTGTGGGTAGCGCATGTGCATTCCCCATGATGCGTTACGAGGAGATGTTCTTCATTGCAGCCGAGGCTGCCGCTCGTCTGGGCGACGTGAAGACCTCCAAGACTATCCTCTCACAGGTGATGTCAACTCGTAATCCCAACTACAGCTGCAAGGCTTCTACTCCCGAGGATATGGCCGAGGAAGTATTCCTGCAGAAGCGTATCGAGTTCTTCGGTGAGGGTATCACCTTCTTCGACTACAAGCGTCTGAACAAGAGTGTTGACCGTACCACCAGCACCAACTGGGATGCTACAGAGAACTTCAAGACCGATGGTCGTCCTGCATGGATGGTTTGGACTATTCCTTATAGCGAGGGTTCTCAGAACCACGCTCTGGCGGACTACATGAACCCCGATCCCAGCACTCTCTACGTTCCTGTAGCTAAGTAATCATCTTCGTGTATAACTTATTAGTGAATTAAATAGATTATGAAAACAATAAAGAAACTTGGGCTTGTCCTTTGCTCTGCCTTGGTATTCGTTGCTTGCGACACCGTCAGCGATGACTGGAAGCCAGGGTCTTGGGATGCAGCAGAAGGCTTCGAGGACGTTTCGTTCGTAGGCAAGACCTCTGTGTCAGATGAGTTGGACCCCACAGACCCCACCACTGCCACTGTTACTATGAAGCGTAAGAACACCAAGGGCGAACTGGTTGTTACTCCCGAGGTGACTGTCAATGACGACAGTGTGTTCACTGTTACCGATTTCCACTTTGCTGATGGTGACTCTTTGGCTACTGCCACTATCTCTTTCCCTAAGGCAAAGATTGGTACTCCCTATTCTCTGCAGTTGACAGTGACCGACAAAAAGCTCGTGTCAAGTTACTCTCAGGCTGTGCTCTTCAACTACAGCGTGACTCGTGTGAAGTGGGTTTCTCTGGGCAAGGGTACTTATATCGACAATGTTCTTCCTACAGTCTGGTCTATTACTGATATACAGAGTGAGCCAGAGTTCTTCATCCGTGATGATGATCACACACGTTTCCGCGTGAAGTCTCCTTTGGCTACCGCTACATTCAAATATCAGGGCGCAACACTTCCCTTCGTGGGTGAGTTCCTTACTCCTGAGGAGGCTGAGGGTCTTAGTGACTGGTTCGTATTCCGTATTCTTCAAAAGGGTGAGAAGTACGGACTCGTTGAGGAGATTCAGAGTGAGGATCTGGTTGCATTCGATGAGTACTTTACTGGTGCTGTAGCGGGTGATGATGGTGAACTTTCTTATCTCCATCCTTCTGCAATCAAGTCGCTCAGTGTCGAGGCACAGTGGCAGGACAGTAAGGTGATAAGCTGGCAGTCTGCTCCTACAGGCGTTGACACAGAGTTTAAAGCGGGCGAGAAGATTCCAGCTGAAATCAACTTGGGCGCTGTGGCATACCTTGCTAAAGGCGGTGGCTTGGACAGACGTTCCAATCCTCTGGTGTTCTACTTCCCCGGTTACAAGCCTGCCCACAAGGCTGACCTGAACGAGGATTTCGAATGGGAGGAAGTTTATAATGGCGTGTTCACTTCTGAGCAGCTGGGCACAGAGTCAGAGAAGACTCTCTACAAGGGTATTTGCACAAACAAGACCGATGATTGCGACAGCACATTCGCTGCCCAGTATGGTACTGCTTACACGATACAGTCTCCCTACGCAGAGGATTACAACCTGATTTTCACTGTGAAGGATGGCAATATCATGGTACCCGAGGGCTACGAGCTGCAGGAGATTGGCGTGAAGGCTATGGGCCAGAACGTATTTGCCAAGATCAACATGGGTAAGTCCAAATACACCAAGACTGTGATAACTCTGAACATCACCTTCACCGACGAGACCGGTGAGAAGGAGTTCGGAACAGCCGACGAGGTGTTGAGCAATGTTCACTACAGCAAGGTGGGTACTGCCGATTGGACTTACACACTCTTCTTTGCCAACAAGGATGGAAGTCCCAACGTTGATGCCGGCCTCGAGCTGCAGCAGCGTGATGACGATCCCACCCAGTATTGCATCCTGCATGCGTTGAAAGATGTGACCATCAAGTTCAGTATCGACGCCGACAATATCGTGCGTATTCCCCAGCAGTACACAGGTCATTCCGAGGATGGCTTGTCTCTCTATGTTGCTGACGTTGCTACTCTGATGGGCGAGCAGTATCGTCCGAGCTACCCCAGCGTGTATGACCCAGAGACAAAGACCATCAGTGCCAGCTTGTTCTACAACTTGGGCGATGGTAGAGGCGTGAATCCTGGCGTGGAGACCATCAAGCTGAACTTCGACGAAGCTGCTGCTGTGAAGAAGGCTGCCAAGAAGCATCTCAACACCAGCGTTCTGCGCAGTGTGAAGAAGAGATTCAATGTGGCATTCCCCTGGACTTGCTACAGCGTCAAGAGCAAGGCAAAGGCTTCTCATCTGAAGGCTGTCAAGACAAGTGCAGCTCCTCAGTTCTTCCTGGGCGAGTAAGCATTCGAACCAAAGCGCCCGCAAAGGCGTGATATAAAACCCAAGGAGGGGGCAAGGCCAATGAGTCTTGTCCCCTCCTTTGTTTTGTGTGATGGCACATGCGCTGCCACGGTGAAGGCTTTCCCCATGCAATGAGTATGCCTCTGACTGCTTACATATTTGCACTATATGGGTATATGGGGCAACATTTTGCTTCCATTCGCTCACTTTGGCAGTCGAAAGTGTCGTTTATGTGGTTCTATAGCCGTAACTTTGTGCCCCGACAGACAATATAAGACAGTATATATATAATATGAGAGAGAGATTCAGACGACTTGCCGTGAAGGCAGTCATGATGACGGCGCTGCTCGTTGCGCCGGCTGAACTGTTGGCCGTTCCTGCCAAGCCTGTGCGCCGCACAGTGACTCTGGCCGACGGTACCAAGGTAGAGGCCACCCTGCAGGGTGATGAACATTTGCACTTCTTCCGTCTGGATGACGGACGGGTGGCAATACCTCAGGATGGCGGTCGCTATCGCTTATCCACCCTGCGCGAGGTGCGTGAGGTGTGGACAGAACGTATGCAGGAGGCCCGTGAGAGACAGACCGCACGACTCCAGAAGGCTCGTGGGGGAGAACTGCTGGCACTCACCCGGCAGGCAGACACATGGCAGGGAGCCGGCAAGAATGCTTTGCGTGCCAAGTCACACAAGGCCAATTCTATCTATCAGGGGCAGAAGCGCGGACTGGTCATACTGGTCAACTTCTCCGACCTCACCATGTCGGTAAGCAATCCACAGTCCACCTACAATGACTTCTTCAACAAGGTGGGCTACAATCAGGGTGGCATGACAGGTTCTGTACACGACTATTTCTACAGCCAGAGCTATGGGCAGTTTGACCTCCAGTTTGATGTGGTTGGTCCTATTACCCTCAGGAAGCCTCATGGATATTATGGTGCCGACCAGAACGGAAGCAAGGATGTGTATGTACACGAGATGGTCAGGGATGCCTGCCAGGCTGTGGATGCACAGGTGGATTTCTCCAGGTACGACTGGGACGGCGACGGCTGGGTCGATCAGATATTCTTCGTCTATGCCGGATACGGCCAGAACTTCGGAGCACCCGATGAGTGCATCTGGCCTCACGAGCATACCATTGCCTATCAGGGGCTCAAGCTCGACGGCATAGGTATAGGCACCTACGCCTGCAGCTGCGAGCTGCGCGGAACCGAAGGCAAGCAGATGGACGGTATAGGCACTGCCTGCCACGAGTTTACCCACTGCATGGGCATCATGGACCATTACGACACCGGCGGAGACAACTTCGGCATGGGCCATTGGGATGTGATGTGCTCGGGTTCTTACAATAATGACTCCCGCACCCCCAGTGCCTACACCGCTTACGAGCGTTGGGTGAGCGGTTGGCTCGAGCCTGTGGAAATCAACAAGGCCACCTATGTGGAGGCCATGAAACCACTGGAGGACGAGCCCGAAGCCTATGTGCTCTACAATGACTATAACACCAACGAGTTCTACCTGCTGGAGAACCGCCAGCAGAAGGGCTGGGATGGCGGTCAGGACGGGCATGGACTCCTGGTGGTGCATGTGGATTATGACGAGTATGCATGGCGGGCCAACAGTCTCAACACCATTGCTGACCACCAGCGCATGACCATTATCCCTGCCGACGGACTGCTCACTCTGGGCACACACGCAGGCGACCCTTGGCCCGGCACATCGCGCAAGACATCGCTCACCGACGTTACTTCGCCAGCTGCCACTGTGTATAACGCCGGCCCCAATGACTACTCCTTCATGGGCAAGCCGCTCACAGAGATAGCCGAGGATGAAGCACGTGGCCACATCTCTTTCGCCTGCATGCGCGGCACTCTGCCTACTCCTGTGCTCAACGCTGCAGCCACCGACATCACCTCCAGCTCCTTCTCTATAGGCTGGAATGCTGTTGAGGGTGCCACTTCCTATGAGGTGTCTCTGCGTGAGAGGCCGGCTCCCTATGCCACCCCCGAGCAGGCATGTGCGCTCCGCGAGGACTTTGCCAAGTGCTGGAGCAAGAGCACCAGCCTCAATAGCATAGCCAACAAGCTGGACAATTACACCGCCAAGCCCGGGTGGACAGGTTCCCGCCTCTTCACCTCATCCAATTATCTCAAGATGGGGCAGGGCAGCAACATGGGCGAACTCACCACTCCCATGCTCGACACACCGCTTGCCGACGGCCTTACCATCGTACTTTCCCTCACTCCCTTTGGCAGCAGCAACAAGATGAAAGGCTCGGTGAGCATACTCCTCAAGAGTGGCAATATGCAGGGTTCTTACGATGCAGATGGCACGCAGACGCTTATCTTCACCACTCCCAGCATAGAGGAAGCCTATCAGGTGCAGCTCTCACCCTCTACCGTATGCTATATATCCCGCTTCGAGGTGTATGACGGTGTCTTCACTTCGAAGCAGCTCGGTATCGATGACGATGATGAGGACAGCGGCAAGCAGAGCATCCCCATGGCTGGCGGCAAGCGTTCTGTCAAGCGCAATGCCATCACCACCACCACCTTCACCACCACCGAACCTCACTACACCTTCACTGGTCTCACCAGCACCAGCAAGTACTTCGTGAGCGTAAGGGCGCTGACCGACCTCGGTCCCAGCAAGTGGAGTGCCGAGCGACAGGTTGCACTCGACCAGACTGCCATCTTCACTCCCACCGGCGAGCAGACTGCCACCTCCAGTGTATGGTACAATCTGCAGGGACAGCCCGTAGCCCGTCCCCAGCGCGGAATCTACATCCACGATGGCAAGAAGGTGCTCGTGAAGTAAAGTCTATCCCCTGTCCTGCCCCTGTCTGTCAGGTTCCCGTGCAGGACTGGAACATAACACAAGGTAAAGGGCGTGCTGCTTGGATGGTGTGGAGCATTCCTTACTGCGAGGGTTCTCAGAACCACGCTCTGGAGGACTACATGACCCCCGATCCCAGCAATCTCTACGTTCCTGTAGCTAAGTAATCATCTTCATGTATAACCACTTAGTGAATAATTGCATTATGAAAACAATTATTGCTGTTTGGTAAAACTTTTACAGGCAACATAAATTAGGGTTGATACTTCTCACGAGGTATCAACCCTTTTGGTTGTCTTTGTTTTTGCTAAATTAAATTATTGCTGTCTGGTAAACCCAAATCGGTCATTAGAAAAAGACAAGTAACTTTTTCTGGCTCACCCGATAAACCTAGGGGATTAAGCATACAGCCTTGTAAGTCTGAAAAGGAAGAACCTTATATCTGTCACTC
>UQST01000031.1 GCA_900543815.1 uncultured Prevotellaceae bacterium | reverse complement strand
AAGAAAGTGCTACTTTTGTATCATAATAATTCCCCTAAACATGTATTCTATGGCAGAAGAAGTTATCAAAGACAAGGATGAGGAGAAAAAGAGTCTCAACTTCATCGAACAAAAGATAGAGAAAGACCTGGCCGAGGGCAAGAATGGCGGGCGCGTACAGACACGTTTCCCACCCGAGCCTAACGGCTATCTCCACATCGGACATGCCAAGGCGATTGCCCTGGACTTCGGTGTGGCCAAGCGGTATGGCGGCACATGCAACCTCCGCTTCGACGATACCAACCCCGTGAAGGAGGATACCGAATACATCGAGAGCATCGAGAACGACATCCGCTGGCTGGGTTTCCAGTGGGATCATGTGTATTATGCCAGCGACTACTTCCAGGAGTTGTGGGACTTTGCAGTGTGGCTCATCCGTCAGGGACGTGCCTATGTAGATGAACAGAGCGCCGAGGTGATAGCCCAGCAGAAGGGAACCACCACACAGGCAGGCACCAACAGCCCCTTCCGCGACAGACCGGTGGAGGAGAACCTGCGCCTTTTCGAGTTCATGAACAGCGGTCAGGCCACTCCGGGCACTCTGGTGCTGAGGGCCAAGATAGATATGGCACATCCCAACATGCTCTTCCGCGATCCGTTACTCTATAGAGTGATGAACATCCCGCATATCCGTACAGGCAACAAGTGGAACGCTTATCCCATGTATGACTTCACGCATGGGCAGAGCGATTACCTCGAAGGAGTGACCCACAGTCTGTGCACCCTTGAGTTTGTCGAGCACCGTCCCCTCTACGATCTGTTCGTTACGTGGATGAAGGAATACAAGTGCGAGACGGAGAACATCGAGGACAACCGCCCCAGGCAGACCGAGTTCAACAAGCTCAATCTCTCCTACACCCTCATGAGCAAGCGCAATCTGCTGGCTCTGGTCAAGGAAGGGATGGTGCAGGGATGGGACGACCCCCGCATGCCCACCATCTGTGGTTACCGCCGCAGGGGCTATAGCCCGGAGAGCATAGTGAAGTTCATCAACAAGATTGGCTATACTACTTACGATGCGCTCAACGAAGTGGCGCTCATGGAGAGCGCTGTGCGCGAGGACCTCAACAGCCGCGCCATCCGTGTGAGCGCTGTGCTCGACCCCGTGAAGGTGGTCATCACCAACTATCCTGAGGGTGAGACTGAGATGCTCACTGCCGTGAACAACCCCGAGAACGAGGCTGACGGAACCCACGAGGTGGCCTTCGGACGCGAACTCTGGATAGAGCGCGACGACTTTATGGACGAGCCCGAGAAGAAGTTCATGCGCATGGCTCCCGGCAAGGAAGTGCGCCTGAAGAACGCTTACATCGTGGAGTGCACTGGCTGCAAGAAGGATGAAGACGGACGCGTGGTGGAAATCTACTGCACCTACGACCCCGAGAGCCGCAGCGGCATGCCCGGTGCCGACCGCAAGATAAAGGGCAAGACGCTGCATTGGGTGAACTGTGCCCATGCCGTGAAGGCCGAAGTGCGCCTCTATGACCGCCTCTGGAAGGTGGAGAATCCGCGCGATGAGATGGCGGCCATACGTGATGCACAGCAGTGCGATGCGGTAACCGCCATGAAACAGATTATCAACCCCGACAGCCTGCACGTGCTCACCGACTGCTACGTGGAGGAGTTTGCTGCCGGCATGAAGCCGCTGAGCTACCTGCAGTTCCAGCGTATCGGCTACTTCAATGTGGATACCGACAGCACACCAGAGCACCTCGTGTTCAACAAGACAGTGGGCTTGAGGGATACTTACGCAAAGGGAAACAGATAAACGATGCCAGCTGACGAAGAGGACGAGAGGTATTTCCAGGGCAAGGAATTCCGTGATGCACTGGCGCGCTACGAGAATGCGCTGAGGCAGGGACAGTCGGTCTATATGGAGGCCGACGAACTGACCGACATCGCCGAATACTATATGACGCGCGAGAGAGAGCAGGATGCCGACAAGGTCATCCGGCTGGCTCTTGCGCTGCATCCTGATAGCGTTGACCCTCAAGTGTTCCTCGCCCGTCGTCAGCTCTTCCTTGGCAATACCCGTAAGGCGTGGCGCATCAGTCGTGCCATTGTAGATCAGGAGGACAGGGAGGTCAAATTCCTCAATGCCGAAATACTCATCAAGGAAGACCGTGGGCGCGAGGCTGTAGTCTATCTGCTGGGTGTGTGGCGAACGCTGGAGTATGACCGTGACCATTTCCTGTACGATTCGGCAGGCATCTTTATGGACTACAACCTGTGGGAATACGCCTTGATGTGGGTTCACAGGCTGGAGCGGCTCTTTCCCAGGTACCCTCGCACGCTGCGCATGAAGGCAGAACTGATGGTTTGTCTTGGGCGCTACAGCGAGGCCATACCGCTGCTCAACCAGTTGCTCGACGAAGACCCTTACCGCAAGGAGGTGTGGAATCTGCTTGCCGAGTCGCAGGGAGCTACCGAGCAGTTTGCCGAGGCCATCGACTCCACCGAATATGTGCTGGCCATCGACAAGGATGACAGGCGTGCGATGGCCACCAAGGCCAGTTGCCTCTTCCATATGAACCAGCCTCAGGAGGCGCATGAACTCTATCGGAAATACCTGGAGGGCGACCCCGACGACACCAATATCCTGTATCTGGATGCCGTATGTCTGGCTTCGCTGGAGCGGTATGCCGAGTCGCTGAAACTCATCGACCACGCTCTGGAGGAATGTCCCGACGATTCGCCGCAGTATGTGCACATCCTGCTCGAGAAGGCTTATGTGGAGAGCAAGCTGCATCATCCCATCGAGGCAATGCAGGCCATCGCCTTTGCCGAGAACATCCGCATGGACGATATGGACTGTGAGTATAGTCTGCTCAAGGGGCAGGTGATGCTCGAGAACGGTTTTGAGGAAGAGGCGGTAAAGTCTTTCGGCGAAGCCTTACGCTCCAGTCCGTCCAAGCGCAATACGCTGATGGTCATCGGTGTGGCTTATGGCGAGGCCGAGTGCTACGATGAAGCCATACAGGTGATGCTCACTGTGCAGCACACTTTCCCCGACTCTGAGGATGGTCCTTCGCCGGTTCCCTATCTGGCGTACTATTATTATAAGAAGGACGATCTGCACTCCAGCCTCACTTACCTCAAGCAGGCAGCAGAGGCCGACAGGCAAAGCTCCGAGCAGTTGTTCGGCTCCATCTACCCGGGAGTAACGCCCGACGAGTATTATCTCTATGCCTACCGCAACCTCTATGGGCATTTCCCCGAGGAAGACAAATAACAGCGAAGGCTGGTGAACCACTATTCCGTTCATCAGCCTTCGTCGTTTTTAGGGTGAAATGGCAATGTGTAGTGGGCCAGGCAGCCCAGAAAGCCGGTCTGTGCATCCCTCTCCTGGTCTGCCGGCAAACTCCATCATCCGCCCCCTCATGCCGCCGACACTGCTGTTTTTATCCTCTTCGGAATCCCCGCCAAGCTGTTTCTTGTGGGTAGATGGCGGGAAGGAACGGCTGTTTTGGCTTGTTTGTCTGGCTTTTATAGAGAAGTCGTATGGGACTCTTGTGCGGCTCCTCCGACAAACCAGGGGGAGAGATTACACAAACCAAAAGGAGAGTTCTTCATCTGCACCATGCTCAAGTGTGGCTTCTTTAGTGGTTCTGTCCAAGGTGTCAAGCATTGGCACAGGTGCTTTTCTATGGTTGCTTGTACAAAACAATATCCTCTCTGTCGTGAAATACTTCATTGCATTCGGTGCATTCAGCGTACTCTTTTGGGCAACGAACCAGTATTGTTTCGAGATTACTTTCTGCCTCCTGGGGCGGCTAAGCAGTATGCTTCACCGTCCAACCCAAGGCTGGACGGTCGTTGAATATATACTTCGATGCCAAAGTATCCATGCTTCATCCACCGTCCAGCCTTGGGTTGGACGGTGACGAAGAACGTCTTCCCCATCATGACGACTTACTGGAAGGGCATCAGGAGCCTACTTCTCCTGGTACACGAATGGTGTTTGTCGGGTAATCAACAGCAATCAGATATATGAGTCAGCCTTGTCGGCTTGGCGTAATATAGGCATACGCTTGCTGCGGTGCCTCTTTGGAAAGCCCAGCCGACGGTTCTTGTAGAAGGGCGTAATGGCGCAGCGCTTCCTGTCTGTCCCTATCTCCCGGCTTCCCTAAGTTTGTCGGGTGAGCCATCCTTGTGTGGAGTCTGAGGCAAAAGAGCAGAGGCGGGAGTGCAAGACTATAGCCTGCACTCCCGCCTCCAATTCTTATATCCCAGTTTATGAGCGGCTTGTCTGCAGCCCCGAATGACTCAGAGTCATCTCTACAAAGCGCGCTTTCGCGTTGGGACGGTTCTCTGTGAGAATCTTCTTGATGCGTGCTGCAGCCTCGGGATCCTTGGCCATCATGTACAGGTAGCCGCCTCCGCCTGCGCCGGGAAGCTTGTAGCCCGTGCAGAGGTCGTCGATGAGGCTGGTGATGGAGCGCACTGAGTCGGGGTTGGTGCCGCTGTCCAGCAGCTGGTTCTGCTGCCATGTGCGGCGCACCAGACGGCCTACTCTGTCGTAGTCACACTTCTGGAATGCCTCATATACATCCAGTGCATGGCCCTTCATCTCTGCCAGGAGGTTCATGTGATGAGTCTCCAGGAGGAACATCGAGCGCACGATTTCGGCCAGTATCTTCTTTGCGGTGCGTGTGATGCCAGTGTAGTAGAGCAGGTGGCAACCGCTGTATTGCGGGTCGGTATAGAGTGTGTCGTTGAGCCAGCGCACCTCGGGAGTCTGTGCAAATCCCTCGCCGGTCATCAGCAACTTCACTCCGGGCAGCACACCGCCGTACTGGTCCTGCCATCCGCCGCCTGTGGTGAGCAGCTGCTCAAGCACCAGCGTGCGGTTGGAAATCTCGCACTTGTCCCAGTGAAGCCCGCAGAAGTCGTTGAGTGCACCCAGCACAGTGGCTGCCAGGATGCTGCTGGTGCCCAGTCCGCTGCCTGCCGGAATGGCACTCAGAAGCGTAAGCTCGATGCCACAACCGAAGTCCTGAAGCTGCTCCTTGAGTGATGCGAACTTGGCTGCACAGTACTCGGGCAGGAAACCGGCCAGCGAGAGAGCGGCCTTGGGAATGGAGAAGGGCGAGCCTACAAGCGCATAGCGGCGCAGTTCGTCGTAGGTTCCGATGTGCTCCTCGGCACCCAGGTCGATGCTGCGGAGTGTAATCTCATATCGGTCAGAGGGCTTTACATATACCTGAAGAGGCGGCTGCCCGTTCAGTTCAATAGCCAGATTCACCACATTGCCGCCGTTTATCAGGCAATAGGGAGGCGTATCGGTCCAGCCTCCTGCCAGGTCGATGCGCACTGGGCTTCTGCCCCACACAATCTGGTCAGCCAGCACATCCATGTGAGGCATCTGCTTGTCTTTCCTTGCCTGGCTCACCAGACCGTCGCTCAAGAGCGAGAAGGCCTTCTGCTCATGCTCCTTGTCCTCCTGCCCTTGCAGTGTGAGCACGCGGTGGCGGAACATCTGGTCGCTGATGCGAGTCAGCAATGGATTGTCCTCGCAGAGCTCTTCGGGCAGCGGCAGATGGTGCTTGGCAAACTCGTGAGCCATGTCGTCGAGGTTGGTCTGATAGAATACGCTGCGCCTGTGATTGGCTGCCAGTGCTGTGAGGTTCTGGCTGCGGAAGTCTTCGCGCTGTGCTTGCAGGCGTCGCAGATTGGCCTGGTCAGACAGTTCGTTGGCACATACCTTGGGTGCCTTGAGCCACATCTCGCGTGCTTCCACATCGCCGGCATTGCTCACCATCCAGTTCAACATGCGCTCCAGAGCCTTCATATCCTGGCTTATGGGGAAGATGCGGGCAGCCTGCAAGTCGGCTTGCGGCTGTATATCCTCCAGGTTTACTCCCCTCAGTGAAGCCCATTCGCTCATGCTCACACCCATGTAGGTGGTGTCGGGCAGGGTGATATCACCACGGAAGGCATCGTGCATTCCGTAGGGACGCAGCGCATAGGCATTGGGCAGGGGAGTGTCGATGGGCACCATGTCCAGACATACTCCCAGGGGCAGGTCAACATGCCAGTCGTTCTCGGGCACACCGGTGATGATGTTGCTTCCATGCAGCTGCCAGTGCTCTCCCACGCAGGAGTTCTCTATCCAGGTGTTGCTGTTCTGCTCGGTCAGAGCCGTCTTGCACAGCGCGTTCTGTATGAAGATAGAGGGATGAGGCTTCACTCCCAGGTGCATGATACGCCTCTGGTCGTACACCAGATTCTGTATGCTCAGGGTGCTGCTTATCATTTCGCGGCTTGTGCCATAGTGATAGAACTCACCGTCCTGCAATGGCAGGATGGCTGTGGTGAGGCCTTCCAACAGACTGTCGGGCCTGGATGGACGTTCGCCCAGAGCGCATCCGAAGTCGCTGTACAGGTCGTAGTTGGCCATTGAGCCATCGGCTTTGCGACTCTTCTCAGCCAGCAGCTTCACCGCACGGTCGCTCAAGAGCCAGATGCCGATATCCATCAGGAAAAGGTGGGAATGCATCAGCTCGCCCAGTTGCTCCACGCTGGGTTTCTGCAGCATGAAGTCCAGCTTGCCTGGGTTATCGCGCTTCGATAGGAAAACACCATGGTTCTTGGCCAGCGAGGGATCTACCCACATGCCATAGCACACCACGTCGGCCTGGGGGATGGATTGCAGTTTGCCTGCCCTTATATATACGTCACCACTGGCGATGAGGGTGTGCAACCCCTCGGGTGCAGCCTGCATGATGCGCTCGTAGAGAGGCAATTGCAGTTCGAGCAGGTCCTGTGAGATGCGCTGTCCGCGGCTCCATCTGAACACGGGTATGGGCGTGAGAATCTTTCCGCTTGGTGCATAGGAAGGCAAGCGTCGGCTCTGTCCGCCTGCATGCAGCAGTATGCGCTTTTCCTTGGAAATCCATTCTTCCAGTGTCGAAGCATTGTCCTCAGCCTGTCTGCAAGCCTCCAGCAGCCATGTGGTACCGCCTCCGCTTCCCAGTTTCTGCCCGATGGGGTCGCTGGTGCAGAAGTATTCTTCGTGTGATACACCCTCTATGTCATGGAAACAGTTGACTAAGTTAGGGGGGAGTGAAAGAAGTTTCTTTGTCATATCGTTATTCTGTAAGGGTATTCTTGACGCACGCAGCCCGCTGCTCTATCGTGTAGGGCAGCGGGCTGGAGTGCCCAGTTGTCTATCTTATTATATAATGTGTCGTGTGCATTTAGGCCTTGGGCTCCTCTTTGTGGTTGATACAGATTCCCTTCTGATACCACTCATAGAGGCGGTGTATGCCTTCGTCTATCTCGATGGTATGGTGCCAGCCCAGCCGGTGCAGCTTGCTCACGTCGGTGAGTTTGAGCATAGTGCCGTCGGGTTTGGTGCTGTCCCAGCACAGGTCGCCTTGGAATCCTATCTCCTTCACAATCTTCTCTGCACACTCGCGTATGCTGAGTTGTTTGCCCGTGCCAACGTTGATGTGGCAGTTGCGGATTTCCCTGATGCCGTCGTGATTGACCTTCATCTCGGTGTTCTCAACCACGTCCTTGAAATCCACATTCAGCAAGCAGTGCACGCTGGCATCCGCCATCTCTTCGCTCCAAAGGAACTCACGCATGGGTGCTCCTGTACCCCAAAGGGTCACGCGGCCCTTCTCGATGCCGTACGAAGCCAGCACCGTGAGGATATCCTGCTCGCTTGAGTCGGCATCCACACGCAGCTCCGTACCCTTCATCGTCACGGGTCTCAGTCCGATATCCTTGCGTACGGCTGCCCAGTCATCCTCGCTCAGGCACTTGGCCAGATACACTTTGCGTATCATGGCAGGCAGTACGTGGCTGTTCTCCAGGTGGAAGTTGTCGTTGGGGCCATACAGATTGGTGGGCATCACAGCTATATAGTTGGTGCCGTACTGCAGGTTAAACGACTCGCACATCTTCAGTCCGGCTATCTTGGCAATAGCATAAGGCTCGTTGGTATATTCCAATGCGCTGGTCAGCAGGCAGTCTTCGGGCATGGGCTGAGGAGCCTCTCCGGGGTAGATGCATGTGCTGCCCAGGAAGAGCAACTTCTCTACTCCGTGCTTCCAACTCTCTCCTATGACGTTCTGCTGTATCTGCAGATTCTGGTAGATGAAGTCTGCGCGGTACTGCAGATTGGCCATGATGCCGCCCACATGTGCTGCTGCCAGCACCACGGCCTGTGGTTTCTCTTCGTCGAAGAACCGCTTCACGGCCTGAGGGTCCAGCAAGTCCAGTTCCTTGTGGCTGCGTCCTATCAGGTTTTCATAACCCCTCTGCTTCAGGTTGTTCCAGATGGCAGAGCCCACCAGACCGTGGTGGCCTGCCACAAAGATTCTTGTACTCTTGTCCAACATTGCTTCTTCCTCCGCTTACTTCACCAGTCCTTTTTCCAGATACTCTGCCAAGTTGACGCGCATCACCTGTGCTACGTGCTCGGCTGCAACCTGCTCCATGTCATGCTTCACCATGATGGCCACCAGCTGCTCGAATGTTGTCTTCTGCATGGGATCCCATCCCAGCTTGCTCTTTGCCTTGGTGGGGTCGCCCCACAGGTTTACCACGTCGGTCGGGCGATAGAAGTCCTCGCTCACCTCCACCAGCACTCGTCCGGTGGCCTTGTCTATTCCCTTCTCGTCCAGACCCTCGCCCTGGAACTCCAGTTCGATGCCTGCATGCTTGAAGGCATAGTAGCAGAACTCCCTCACACTGTGCTGCACGCCTGTGGCAATCACGAAGTCCTCGGGCTTCTCCTGCTGCAGGATGAGCCACATGCACTCTACATAGTCCTTGGCATATCCCCAGTCACGCAGTGAGGAGAGGTTTCCCAGATAGAGTTTGTCCTGCTTGCCCTGTGCGATACGTGCGGCTGCCAGGGTGATTTTGCGTGTCACGAAAGTCTCGCCACGGCGCTCGCTCTCGTGGTTGAACAGGATGCCCGAGCAGCAGAACATGCCATAGGCATCGCGGTATTCCTTCACTATCCAGTAGCCATACAGCTTGGCCACAGCATAGGGGCTATAGGGGTGGAACGGTGTATTCTCGTTCTGTGGCACCTCCTCCACCTTGCCGTACAGCTCGCTGGTGGATGCCTGATAGATGCGACAAGTGTTCTCCAGATGATTGGTGCGCACAGCCTCCAGGATGCGCAGTACTCCCACAGCATCCACATCGGCTGTAAACTCGGGAGCATCGAAGCTCACCTGCACGTGGCTCTGTGCTGCCAGGTTGTAGATTTCGGTTGGCATCACCTTGCCCACCAGCTTCACCAGCGACATAGAGTCGCTCATGTCGGCATAGTGAAGGTGAAAGTGGGGTTTTCCTTCTAGGTGCGCGATGCGCTGACGGAAGTCAACCGACGAGCGGCGGATGATTCCGTGAACCTCATAACCCTTCTCCAAAAGCAGTTCGCTCAGGTACGAACCGTCCTGCCCGGTCACTCCTGTGATGAGGGCAATGTTCTTCTTTTCCATGTTATAATAAGTTATGTGTCTAATATCCTGTATTTTTTCCTCGTGGGAAGTGCAATCTTTCTTCTTGTTCTTATTCTTCGCAGAACTCGCGGATGCGTTGTTCCTCGGTCAGCTTGCATACCAGCAGGTTGCCTCCACGCTCTGCCACGATGTAGCCTTCCAGTCCTTGCACCACCACCTTCTTGGCTTCGGGAGCGTGTACTATGCAGCCCGATGTCTCATGCAGGTGTACCGACTGTCCCACGGTGGCATTTCCGTAGATGTCGCGGGTGCTGTTGAGCAGCAGCGAACCCCATGTGCCCAGGTCGCTCCAGCCGAATTGGGCGGGGCATACAAATATCTCCTCGGCCTTCTCCAGTATGGCATAATCCACCGAGATACTCTCGCAGCGCGGGAAAGCCTCGTCGATGGCTGCCTGTTCCTGGCTTGTTCCATATACGGGCAGAAGGTCCTCGAATATCTGTGAGATGCCTGGCTGATACACCCTGAAGGCGTTTACGATGGTGCTCACATTCCAGATGAATATGCCGGAGTTCCAGTAGAAGTTGCCCTGGCTGATGTACTTCTTGGCGGTATCCAGGTCGGGTTTCTCGCGGAAGGAATCCACTCGGAACATCTCCTTATTGCGTGCCGATGGTACGCTGAGGTCGGCTTGTATGTATCCGTAACCCGTATCCGGGCGGTTGGGCTTCATGCCCAGTGTCACTATGGCATCTGTCTCTGCCACGAAGTGCAGTCCGTTGCTGATGACGCGACGGAACTCTACGGGGTCGGTCACCAGATGGTCGCTGGGCGATACCACTATGTTGGCTTTGGGATTTCGCGCCTTGATGTGCCAGCATACATATGCTATACAGGGGGCGGTATTCCTTCGGCATGGCTCACACAGGATGTTTCTCTCGGGTATTTCGGGCAGTTGGCTGTGCACCAGCTGTGCGTAATCCTTGCTGGTGGCTACCCATACGTTGCTCGGGTCAACCACTCCCTCAAACCGGTCGAAGGTCAACTGGAGCAGCGTGCGGCCGCATCCTAAAACATCTACAAACTGCTTTGGGGTATCGCTTGTGCTGAGTGGCCAGAAACGGCTGCCTACTCCGCCGGCCATAATGACCAGATGATTATTCATGTCCATGCTGATAACTAAAGGCTAGTTGTTTACTAATATTTGCAAAAGTATGGAAAATAATTATAATTACACCCCTCTGACCCTACTTTTCTCACCTAATTGCTTGAAATGTGCTATTGTGAACCTAAAACATGCAAAAAAAGCTCCTCCTGGCCAATCATTCTGCCTGCCGCATCCTTGGGGCTTTCTGCAGGGGACGATGCACGCAGCCTGGGCTTCTGGGGTGCTTGCTCGGGGGAAGAGGATGATACTCCTTCCTCCGTCGGCCAAGGTCTGTGGGCATTCCAGGCCGATGGGCTTCTGTGAGGTCGGCGATGCAATGCATTTCCCTCTAGAGCCTCTTCTGGCTTTTGGGGATTCTGCTTCTTGGCCGCTCAAAGGTGAATGGACGGATACAGCGTGCGGGGTGGATGGTCTTGGCGTAACGGATGCAATGAGCGCGGCAGAAGGGAGATGCAACAAACGCAGTGCGCTGCGTAGCCCGTTGCAGTGCGCTGCGCAGCCCGTTGCAGCGCGCTGCGTTGGCCTGTGCACCGCATTGCTTCATTTTGCCCAAAATCATGTCGTGCGGCTGGGAGAACAGCCAACCGCCCTGCACAGCCGCTTCTCCGTCATCGGAAACCGCTTTTCGCTTCCCTGGCCAATGCAGCCGGCGTGCCTGCTCTCGGGGCTGTGTAATGCCTGTAGGCTCCTTTCTCTCAGCCTCTTATTACGGAAAAGCCCCCAGGGCAACTTGCTGTCGCCTGGGGGCTGATGGGGTTATATGTGGGCGTCAGTCCTCTGTGGGACTGATGGCTCAGAACTTCAGACTGAGCATGAGTCCGTTGAGACCGCGAACCTTGACGCGCAGGGGAGCGGCAAAAGTGAAATCTACATTCGTCTGCTCTCCGCTGAGCAGGTCGGTGGCAAGCAGGTCGGTCTGTGCCTCCAGTCCGATGTACTGGAAGAACTCCTGTGGCAGGTTGACGCACACATCGGCATCCGACTCGTCGAAATTGGCTACTACGAGCACCACCTCACGCTCCAGCGAGCGGGTGAAGACGTACTGGCGGTGCAGATGTGGGTTGACATACATGAGGTCGTAGAAGCGTCCCGAGCGCAGTACGGGCAGGCTCTCGCGCAAGCCCAGCAGGCGTGCGTAGAACTCTCTGAGCCGCTGCTCGTCGCCTGTGAGCTTCTTGCCGCTGAACTTGCCGCCGTCTCTCCAGCGCCGCACAGTATCCACCGACCAGTAGTCGTAGATGGTGGTGCGGCCGTCGCATCCGCTGTAGCCCTCGGCATCCATGCCTCTCTCTCCCAGCTCCTGACCGAAGTAGATCATCACCGGACTGGCATCCATGAGCGCACTCACCAGCATGGGAGCCCGTCCACGGCGTGCATCTCCGGCAAAGAAGTCGCTTGCCAGGCGCTGCTCGTCGTGGTTCTCCAGGAAGTGCAGCATGTGCTCCCTGATGTCATCTACCTGCTGCCAGCATCCGGTCAGGCACTGTGCCGACGCTTCGTTGCGCGTCACAGCGCGCAGGGTATCATAGAGACCCACCTTGTCATACAGATAGTCGAAACCGCCACGGCGCACATATTCGCGATATAGAGCCGGGTTATATACTTCGGCTATGAAGATGATGTCGGGGTATTGCTTCTTTACCTCCCTGATGGCCCAGTGCCAGAATTCCACGGGCACCATTTCGGCCATGTCGCAGCGGAATGCATCCACCCCCTTGGCAGCCCAGAAGAGCAGGATGCCCAGCATCTTTCCCCAGGTGTCGGGATGCGGTGTGAAGCAGCGGCGATAGCCGTTCTGATAGTCGATGCCATAGTTCAGCTTCACCGTCTCATACCAGTCGATGCCTCCCGGCCAAGCCGTGAAGCAGTCGTTGCCGGTCACTTTGGCGGGCACCTCACTGTAGTTGGAGTGCCTGCCCACTATGTAGTCCAGATGAAGCGGACGGCCTGGCAGATAGTAGAAATTGTTCTGGGTGGAGAAGGCCACTGTCCTGTCATCGTTGGCTCCCAGGTCTTCGACGCCCTCGGGACAGACATCCGAATGGTACTGACGCGCCACATGATTGGGCACGAAATCCATGATGAAGCCCAGTCCGGCCTTGTGCGTGCGGCTGATGAGGTTCTCCAGTTCCCTCATGCGTCGGGTCACATCGGTGGCCAGATCGGGATCTACATCATAATAGTCCTTTATTGCATACGGGCTGCCGGCCTTTCCCTTGACCACATCCTTGCAGTCGGGCTTGATGCCGTAGGCAGAATAGTCGGTCTGGGTGGCGTGCTCGATGAGTCCGGTGAACCACACATGTGTGGCTCCCAGACTTCGTATCTCATCGAGCGCCTTGCCGCTGAAAGCAGCCAAGGTGCCGCATCCGTTCTCCTCCTTAGTGCCTGCGGGGACACATTTTGTGCAGTCGTTGCCGAAGAGTCGGGTCAGTACCTGATAGATGGTCATGCTCCGATACCCTTGACGGTAACGGCATCATTTCCCTTGGCTATCTTGGCAATCATGCCTTGCAGAGCCTTTCCGGGGCCGCACTCGGTGAATTCAGTGGCTCCAGCCTCTATCATGTTGTTCACCTCCTGGGTCCATTTCACGCTGGCCGTAAGCTGTGCCATGAGGTTCTTCTTTATCTCGGCAGCATCGGTGTGGGCCTGTGCATCCACGTTCTGATAGATGGGGCAGCGGGGAGTCAGGAAGTCAACTTCCTCGATGGCCTTCTGCAACTCCTCGGCAGCAGGCTGCATCAGGGGGCTGTGGAAGGCACCGCCCACGGGCAGAACCAGCGCACGCTTGGCACCTGCAGCCTTCAGCTTCTCGCATGCAGCGTTCACAGCATCCACGTTGCCGCTGATTACCAGCTGGCCGGGACAGTTGTAGTTGGCAGGAACCACCACGCCGTTACCCTCGGCAGAAACCTCTGCGCAGGTAGCCTCGATGGTCTCATCGGGCAGGGCGATAATGGCTGCCATGGTGCCGGGAGTCACTTCGCAAGCCTTCTGCATGGCCTGTGCACGGGCAAACACCAGGCGAAGACCGTCCTCGAAGTTGAGTGCGCCGGCAGCCACCAGTGCGCTGAACTCACCCAGAGAGTGGCCACCCACCATGTCGGGCTGGAACTCGTCGCCCATGCAGAAGGCGGTAATCACGCTGTGCAGGAACACTGCGGGCTGTGTCACACGGGTCTGCTTCAGCTCCTCAGCGGTTCCCTCGAACATGATATCCGTGATGCGGAAACCCAGTATGTCGTTTGCCTTCTCAAAGAGCTGCCTTGCAGTCTCGTTGTTCTCATACAGTTCTTTGCCCATTCCAGTGAACTGGGCACCCTGACCAGGGAATACAAATGCTTTCATTCTACCTTATTTATTTATAGGTTCAAAATTTTCCGGCTGCAAAGGTACGCACTTTCCCGCTAATGAGAAAGCAACTGGATGGAAATGGCACAGTTCGCTGTCTTGGTAAGGCCAATTGTCACCTCGGGGTGGCAGAACAGCCCCGTCTTGTAGTCGGAGTGGGACGGCAGTGATGCCCAAGCGAGATTTGCTGTGCTGGTCAGGAATCTGCAGATACAGGGACAAAATGGTGTCTTATGCTGATATGGGTAGTGAAATCTGGAAAAGACAAGGCAACAGACACGGGAAAAATCCCTAGTAAGGGAATTTAAATTGTCTTATAGGACAATTCAAATTGTCTTATAAGACATTTCAAATTGTCCTATAAGACAATTTTTACGGGGGTATAGGCGTGTTCCGAGTGGCGAGGTCGGGCGAGAAAGAAGAGCGGCGGGTGCAACAACAATTGCATCCGCCGCTCCATCATGTGTTCTTGCCCTTTACTCGGTAGGAGTTGCAGGCGTGTGTGATACGTACACGGCCACACCCTGTACCAGGCCTTTGAAGGTGTCCTTGGTGGCAAGAACCTTCAGAAGATCGCCTTCGTTGACACCCAGAGTGCCGAACTTCTTGGTCTCGCCATTCCATCCTGTGGAGCATCCATAGATGTAGAGTTCGGTAATACCGTCGGTCAGACCGAAGTTGCCAAAGGTTTCCAGGTCAAACTTAGTGAATGGCTCGGTGGGCTGTATCACAGTTCCCTCGATGTAGTAGTACTTGCTCTTGGCTGGGTCATCAGGCAGATTCTTGAAGTCTGCCAGGCTGATGGGATCCACATGCACCTGTGAGATGTACTTGCTGTCCTTCATCTGCACTGCGCCATTGTATATGTTCACGTTGCCCTGCACGGTGACTACGCAACCCTCGTTCAGCCCGAGGCTGGCGAACTGCTGTTTCTCGCCTTCGGGAGTCAGCACACCATGCACATACACTTCGCCGGTAGCGTCCTTGATGTAGATATTTCCCCACTGGTCATTCTTTATCTTGCTGATGACACCAGTGATGCGCACGGCAGGGCTATTGGCGTCCAGGGTCAGGAACTCTGCGCAAGTCACATCGCGCACCGAGCCTTCCTGGCTTACCTTCACCTTCACTGTGGTAGATACAACGCCCTTCTTGCTGGCATCATACTTCTCCGAGGTGAAGTTCAGCGTGGCAGAACGGCCTTCGGCTTTGTTCTCTGTGCAGATGAGGTGCACGATGGCTGTGTCGGCAGGGTTCTGCTCCAGCTTGGAAGGAATGCCTGGAATGAAATCCTGGCCATTGTATGAAATCCAGCCCTTGCAGTCTTCGGGGATGTCCAGTATGCATCCGCTGCCCTTGTAGGCAATCTTCACGTCGAAGTTACCGCCCTGCTTGTCCATGGTGATATCCTCTCCGATGAGCTTTGCCATCCACTTCTCGATGTTGATGACCGTCACATCCGTCAGTTCGACAGTGCTACCAAAGGTTTTCTTTGGGCCGACAACTTCCACCACATCGCCTACTTCCATGTTCCAGTAAGCGAAGTTCTTGGTCTTTCCCTCGTTGTCCAGAGTGCCATAGATGGTAATCTGTCCGGTGTTGTCCTGCATTATCCAGTTGCCATACACATTCTGTGTGATGGCTGCCACAGTGCCCTTCACGCGGAATGACTTGCCGTCGGCACCTGCTATCACATCGGCACATGTGGCCGTTGAAGCCTCCATGCTGCCCTGACGCACCTTGAGGTATTGCACCTTTCCGTTGCATGTGATGGGCAGTTCTGCCTCTCTGCCATAGGCACAGGCAGCGGCTGACACTTTCATGGTGGTCACTCCCGCAGCACCCTCTGAGGGCGTTACGGTAATCCAGTCAGGCTTCTTGAGCCATGTGGTATCCTTGCCTCCTGTCTTGTTCTTGCTAATCTTGGTGATGATGCTGTCCAGCTTCCACTCGCCTTTAGCCTCCACGGTGATTTCTGTCTCACCGCCTTCTGAGGGTATGGCAGCAAATGTGCTGCTCAGTTTGACCACATCCATCGAGCCTATCACCTCATTCTCTGAGCATGATGCAGCGAGGAAGGCCCCCAGGCACAGTCCTAATATATGTCTCAGTTTCATGTCTTCTATATCTATGTTAATTGACTGGTTGTGTGTGTCTGAAATCTCAAAACGGGTGACGCACATCAGTTGAACATATACTTCACACCGATGGACATGTACCAGCACTGGCCTACGGCGTGGTTGGGAACGAATGTCTTGATGTCCTTGCTGACTGCTGTGGGTGTGGAGAACACTGCATAGCCGTCGGCGTCAGTGTGCTCATACTTCAGGATACGTCCCTCGTTGAGCTTGCTGTTCATGTATTTGCTCACGCCCCAACTTGAGTTGAAGAGGTTCATCAGGTTCTTGATGTCGAAACCAAGCTGCAGTGTGTTCATGCTCTTGCCGGCCTTGATCTTGAAGTCATGCTTGTAGCTCACATCTACACGGTGCACCCAGGGGCTATATACACTGTATGCCTCGGCGTATTCACCCTGATGGTTCTTCAGGTAGCTGTCGCCGTGCACATAGTCCATGAAGCGTGTCTTGTCGTCCTCTGATGCAAAGCGGAACTCGCCGTTCTGCACTTGCTTGTCTGTGGGAATGTAGAGAGCGTCATAGGCATAGCCGTCTCCGTTCATGTCGTTCTGTAGCATATAAGAGTAGTTATAGCCGCCACGCCAGGTCTCATAGATAAGGCTGTAGTGGTTGTTACTCTTGTCATGTCCGGTGAGCGATGCGATGAATCTGTCGGGGGTGATGTTGTATGCGTTGTGCAGATTGATGTTGTTGGGACCGCTGATGGTGGGTACGTAGGTGAATGCAGACTCAGCGTTGGAGCCAGGCATGCTGGTGAGTTCCTTCTTCACGCTGTGTGTGTAGGATGCCATGAAGCTCAGGAAGTCCCATGGACGCATGTTCACACTCACGTTTGCACTCCATCCGTAGCCCTTGTGAGTGTTCTCCAGCACGAATGCCTGCTTGTTGCCGGGAATGCGGAACACCTCTGGATAGATGGGGCGGTTGTCTGCTCCGTTCCAGCGGGCATAGCCGCGTGTGTCGGTCATGCTCCAGTCAGAGATGGTGACGTCGTTTACAGCCTTGTTGAAGATACCCTCTGCCGTGATGGTGAAGGGAAAGCTCACGGGCAGCTGGTAGTCTATGGCCAGTGAGGTCTTCCACACCTGAGGCATCTTGAACTTGTTGTCCACGGCAGAGATGCTTGATGGCACGGTACCCTGCTCGGGAGTGATGTTCTCGGGATAGCCCAGTGAGATGAGCTTGTTTTTCAGTGCAGCGATGGTAGCATGCCCGTTGGCATCGGTCACGAGACCGCCTGCAAACTCACCCATAGTGAACCCGCGCTCGGAAGCATTCTTGCTGTTGATCTGTGCCTGGTACTGTATCATACCCGAGTTGGTGGGCATGTTGGTGAAGAACACCAGAGGCAGACGGCCAGAGAAGAGGCCTGTGCCGCCGCGCAGCTTCAGTGTCTTGTTGCCCAGAATATCCCAGTTGAAGCCCACACGGGGTGATACGCTCACCTGTGCATTGGGCCACTTGCCGGTGTCGATATGGCGTCCGCCGTAGTTGAGATCGTAGATGGCTTTGTTGGTCATGAGGTCTCCATTGTCGAAGAAGAGTCCGTCAAGACGCAGTCCATAGGTAAGCTTGAAGTTCTTGGTGGCGTTCCACTCGTCCTGTGCATAGATGCCGGCCTTGTTGAAGGCTACTCTTGCCTTGGGGTCGTTGTCGCCTCCGTAGCCGTAGGTCAGGCATACCACCTCGGGTGCAGCTCCGTTGATGAAGTCATCCACGCTGCTGTAGCGGTAGTAGCCAGTGCCGTTACGCATGTACTGGTTGTCGGCCATCTGGTACTCGTAGGATACTCCGCCGGTGATCTTATGACGGCCGGTGGTGTAGATGAGCTCGTCCTTGAGGTTGAAGATATTATTGTGCACGGCATTGTTGTAGCTGAACAACTCGTAACCCAGAGACATATACTGGGTGTTGGTATTCGTGCCGTCCTGGATGTCGATGAAGGGGAACTCGGCCGAGTTACTGCCTCTCACATCGTCTATCTTGGAGAATGTGGCGAGGAACTGATTGGACAGACTGTTGCTCAGACGTGTGTTCAAGTCCAATGACACAGAGTGTACGTTCTTCTCCAGACTGTACATCGAATTGGCAAAAGGCATGGAGTACAGGCTCGTGCGCGAGAATGCCGAACGTGTTCCACCGTCCATTGAACTGGCGTTAGGCATCACCCAAGAGGAGTTGGTGGTGTAGTTGTAGCGCACGTCCAGGCGGTTCTTGTCGTTGATGTTCCATGTTATCTTGGCCAGCAGCTTCTTGTTGTCGGCATCGGCAGGGAAGCTGGTAAACGAACCGGTGTTGTATCCGTACTTCCGTGCCACATGCTCCTGCACGCGCTCCATATCAGCGATGGTGGTGTAGGACTGGTATGCATCGGCATTGCCCACACCGTTCTCTGTTGCACGCCAGGAGGTGCCTGTGCCTGGGCTCTTTATCAACTCGCCGTTGACAAAGAAGAAGAGCTTGTTCTTGATGATGGGACCAGCCAGTGAGAAGCCGTATGTGGTGGTGCGGTCTCTGTCTCTTGAGCCCGAGATGAACTCTCTATCCACAGCGTCACCACGCATGTTCTCATTCTGGTGATACACATAGGCCTGACCCTTGAAGGTGTTGGTACCGCTCTTGGTGATGGCGTTCAGCGCTCCGCCGATGAAGCCTGTCTGACGCACGTCAAACGGGGAAATCACCACCTGCAGCTCCTCGATGGCCTCCATGGAGATGGGGTTGCCGCCGCCGGGGAGAGTGCTGCTCAGGCCGAAGTTGTTGTTGAAGTTGGCACCGTCCACCGTGAAGTTGGCCGTGCGGCCGTCGCTTCCCTGGAAGGTCATGCCGTTTCCGCCGTAGGGTGACAGACGGGTGAAGTCGGTCACATTGCGGCTCACTGTGGGCATGGCAATCATCTGCTCGTTGGAGATGTTCGTGCTTGCGCCCGTGCGCTCATAGCTGAACTTTGATCCCTTGGCCGATACCATCACCTCCTGCATTTCCTTGGCTGTCTCGCTCAAAGTGGTTTTCAGGTTGAAGGTTTCGCCCAGCTGCAGGTTGATACCACCTGTCTTCTGCTCGGCAAAGCCGATACACCTTACGGTCACTTCATACGGACCTCCCACGCGCATACCGTTGATGGTATATACGCCTTTGTCGTTGGTGACAGCTCTGTAATGAGTGCCCGATGGTTTGTGTACCACATCCACGGTGGCACCAATTACCTCCTCGCCGTCTGCAACCACCGTGCCTGACAAGCTCGAGGTGGTTACCTGCGCCATGGCAGAAGACATGAATGTCATCAGCAAGGCAAGAAGAAAAAGCAATCTTTTCTGTATAAACTAAAAGTTTAACGTTAATTGATTGAGTTGACACGTGAATCATTTTCACGGCACAAAAATATGAAATTCTGTTAAATGTGTCTAACAAATGTTGTTATAATTGCATGACATTATAGAAAAAATGTTGTTCTCGAGGCGTTTTATCATATTGGCCCAGTGGCAGAAGTGTCCTTTTATGACAAAAATAAGTCGGCGCGGGCTCCAGGGAGGCTGTGTGGATTCCGTTCGGAAAAGATAGCATTTCGCTCATAAAGTGCTTTTCCCGGCTTTGAAGCTCGTCTTCTTTGCCGGTCAAAAGTATTTTGATAGGCGCAGGCGACTGCGGCAAATATCTTCAGGGAGGCGAGCTCAGGGAACATCCAAGCGCAGATATGCATCAATCCCATAGCGCTGCGTAGCCCGATGCACCGCGCTGCGATGGCCGATGCAGCGTGCTGCGATGGGCTTCGCAGCGCACTCTGTCTGTCGGCCTTATATACAGCTCTGTGAAGAGGAGCACAGAAGGGCGCTCTCTTCACAGAGTTGCCCATTCTCCGAAAGCCGTTTGGGAGTGCTTGCCCGATACCGCCTGCCTCTCAACTCTCCTCACCAGGCATTGGCCGTTTAGCCCATTTCCCCTTCCCTCGCTATCTGTTTCAACAATTGAAAAGCCCCACTCCTCGCTTGGGGGAATGGGGCTTCTGTTGGGGTTTTGCTTTTCTTGCTCTCTGCTTTCTGTTGTATCCTGCGGGCAGAGTGGGAGAGTGGGGGAGATGGGGTTACTTGCAGTTCTTCTCCTCCAGTCCGTAATGCTTCTTGTGGTCAAGGTGCAGCAACTCCAGAGCAAGCAGGATGCTGATGATACCGAAGAAGGCAAAGATGAGCATCGTTTGGGTGTAGTTGGTCACACCATCGGCACCGGTATTGAGCTGGTTGATGCGTCCGATGCCCATGGGGATGAGGCTCAGGCCGATGTTCTGTATGAAGAAGATGATGGCGAAAGCGCTTCCCAGCTGCTTCATGGGGATAATCTTGGGCACCGAGGGCCACATTGCGCTGGGCACCAGAGAGAATGCCACACCCAGGAGAATCATGCCTGCAATGGCCATCCACCACTCATTGAGGGCTGGTATGGCAAACAGCACATGCACCAGAGTGAGCAACATGCTGCCCAGGAGCATCAGTACCACGCCGTGTCCCTTACGGTCGTAGATGCCGCCGAAGAGGGGTGTGAGGAAGATGGTACCAAAGGGGAGCATGCCGGGAATGCTGCCTGCCCAGCTGGCAGAGACGTTGTACTTGTCTATCATCAGTTTGGTGGCAAACTTCAAGAAGGGGAATACGCCGCCGTAGAACATGAGGCAGAGGAAGCATATCACCCAGAAGCCGGGGTTGGAGAAGATGGCTCCCAGATCGCTCAGATGGAACTGCTCGTCGTCGGCCTCTGCTGCCTCGCTGCTTGTTTCGGCGCAGTTCTTCACGCTGTCATCCAGCTTCTTGTCCAGCACGCAGTAGTACAGGTAGGCAAAGGTGGCTACGCACAGCAGCACTGCGCCCAGTGCTACGCTGGCATTCACACCGCCAAAGTGCTTGGCTATAGGCAGGGCAAAAATGAGTGCCATGGCTGTTCCCAGACGGGCGGTGGCTACCTGCACGCCCATGGCCAGTGCCAACTCGTGGCCGGTGAACCACTTGGAGATGACCTTGCTGACGGTCACACCTGCCAGTTCGGCTCCTATGCCGAAGATGCTGAAGCCCAGTGCTGCCACCAGGTTGCTGGTGTGCGGAGCGTCAATTTTGATGATGAAGAGGTCCAGATGGAAGTTCTCCACCACGGCATTGGGGTCGATGTGGCTCACTGCATACCACTTTACAGAGGCGCCCACAATCATCAGAGCGCAGCAGAGCAGTCCGGTGAAGCGTACACCCATGCGGTCGAGGATGATGCCGCCAAAGAACAGCATGAGCAGGAATACATTCATGAGTCCGTAGGCTCCAGAGAAGAAACCGTACTCGTTAGCGTCCCATCCCAGGTCTTCGCTGAGCATGGATTCCAGTGGTGACATCACATCGGTGAAGAAGTAAGCAAACATCATCGTTCCGCTTACTATGCTGAGAGCCAGCCAGCGCATTACTGCACTGTCGCTGAGTTTTGCTTTCGCAATTTGATTCATTGGTCTTTTTATCTTGTTTGAAAATGATTTGTTGTCGGGTTTGCTTTGTCTGCCCTCGGCGGGCAGCTGTCTAGGTGGCTTATTTCTTCAGCCAGCGGTCCAGCCAGCGGAAGAATGTACGCTGCCACAGAATGCCGTTCTGGGGCTTCAGCACCCAGTGGTTCTCATCGGGGTAGAGCAGCAGTTCGGCAGGAATGCCGTGCATGCGTGCTGCGCTGAATGCGCTCTGTCCCTGGCTGTGCAGTATCCGGTAGTCCTTCTCACCATGTATGCACAGGATGGGGGTATCCCATTTATCCACGTACAGATGGGGGCTGCCGGCAAATGCCTTGGCGTTGGGGTGACGGTCGGGAGTGCCTCCCAGATCCCAGTTGGCAAACCACATCTCCTCGGTCTCATAGTACTGCTGGGTGGTGTTGAAGATGCCGTCGTGGGCGATGAATGCCTTGAAGCGCTTGTCGTGATGGCCTGCCAGCCAATACACACTGAATCCGCCGAAGCTGGCACCCACGCATCCCAGACGGTCCTTATCCACATAAGGCTCCTTGCAGATGTCGTCGATGGCCGACAGATAGTCCTGCATGCACTGTCCGGTGTAGTCTCCGCTTATCTGCTCCAGCCATTCCATGCCGAATCCAGGCAGACCGCGGCGGTTGGGAGCAATGATGATATAGCCGTTGGCAGCCATTATCTGGAAGTTCCAACGGTAGCTCCAAAACTGGCTCACGGGGCTTTGGGGGCCGCCTTCGCAGAACAGCAGAGTGGGGTATTGCTTGTTCTTGTCGAAGTGAGGGGGATAGATTACCCAGCACAGTTCCTTCTTGCCGTCGGTGGTCTCCACCCATCGTTCCTCCACATTGCCCATCTTGAGCTTGGAGAGTATCTCGCGGTTCTCATAGGTAATCTGCTTGACCACAGTGCCCTTGCGCTTGATGGGCGTGAGCAGGTACAGGTCGTCGGGCGAAGAGATGCTGTGACGGTTGGCCAGCAACTGCTTGTTGCCAGGCAGGGAGACGGCTGTTCCGTAGTCGAAATCGCCGGTCGTGATGGCTTCCACTTTGCCCTTCAGATTGGTCTGATACACCATCGAGCGTGCCTGCCATACGCCCACAAAGTAGAGCGTCTTGCTGTCGTCGGCCCATGAGAAGGCATCCACTCCGCTCTCAAACTCTTCGGTGACGTATGTCTTCTTGCCGCTCTTCAGGTCCATAACGCACAGGCGGGTGCGGTCACTCTCGTATCCGTCGCGCTTCATGCTCTTCCATGCCAGCATCTTGCCGTCGGGGCTGAACTGGGGATCCTGGTCATATCCGGCATTGATATCCTCTGCCATCTGGTTCTTGGCCTGCTTCTCCAGGCTGCACAGTGCGTCTGCCTCAGGCTCGGTGTAGCCTGCGGGCTTGCACACATTGGTGGTCTCGCCCGTTGACACATTATATATATATATGTCGGTATCGGTGCTTGTGGCATAGGCTACGCCGGTCTTCTTGCGGCTGGTGTAGGCTATCTGCTGTCCGTCCGGGCTCCAGCAGAACTGCTCCGAACCGCCAAAGGGCAGTACGGGACATTCGTAGGGTTCACCTTCGAGCAGGTCTTTCATCTCGCCCAATGCATTTGCGTCCACAGGTGCAAGGAAGATGTGGGGGATAGTCTGCACGTACTGGTCCCAGTGGCGATAGTTCATGTCGGTGATTACCAGTCCGGTGGCCAGAGGCAGATCTTTCTCTTTGGCCTTGATGCTGGCTGTGCTCTCCACCTGGCGGATGACTATTACCTGCTTGCCGTCGGGCGAGAACTTGAAGCCCTCAATGTCTCCGGTCTTGGACAACTGCTTCCTGTCCTGTCCCTCGCAGTCCATTGTCCACAGGTCGCCGCCTTTCAGGAAGGCTATACGCTTGCCGTCGGCAATGAATGTGGGCTCCACTTCGCTCTCCTGGCCAGTGGTCAGGCGCTTGCGTCCGGTGCCGTCTATGCCGATGGTGAGGATGGCTGTGCGGTTCTTGTTGGCTTGGATGTCGGGCGTGCTCAGTGTATATACCACGCGGTCACCTTGTGGCGAAACGGCAAAGCTGCCCAGCCTGTGCATGCTCCACAGTGTTTCGGGTGTCATCAGGTCATTGGCCGTCATACTGCTTGAAACGGTAAGAGCAGCCCCCGTGAGGGCTGCTGCTATGATAGTTTTTATCTTCATGATTGGTAAATGATTACTTCTTTGCGCGTCGGGCTTGCTCCTCCTGCATCTTCTGCAGTGCTTCCAGGCGGGCTGCCATGCCCGATGTCTTCTTCGGGTCATTCTTGTGCTGCTGCTTGTAGGCCTCCAGTTTGGCCAGCAGTTTGGCGTCGTCGGTGGTCTTGCGCAGATACCACATGATGAGCACGCTGGTGAGTCCGGAGAGGAAGTAATAGTAGCAGAGTCCGCTTGAATAGTTGTTGAACATGAAGAAGAACACCACCGGCATGATGAGCATCATGTACTGCATGGTCTTCATCTGCTGTGCTTGCTCGCCGCTCATCTGGTCCTTCTGCTGCCTCATGCTTATCCATGTGTTCACGATGTTGGTAAGGCAGAAGAGCAGACAGAATATGCTCAGGTGGTCACCGATGAGCCACAGGTCCTTGTTCCAGCGCAATACATCGTCGTAGGCACTGAGGTCATCGGCCCAGAGGAAGCTTTCTCCACGTAGCTCGATGGCGTTTGGCACGAAGTTGAAAAGCGCCACCCAGATGGGCATCTGTATGAGCATAGGCAGGCAGCCACCCATTGGACTCACGCCGTACTGGCTGTATATCTGCATCATCTCCTGCTGTTTCTTCATCGCGTCATCGGGATTGGGATACTTGGCAGAGAGGGCATCTATCTGTGGTTTGAGTACTCGCATCTTGGCGCTGCTGATGTAGCTCTTGCGTGTGGTGGGATATACCAGCGCCTTCACAATGACTGTCAGCAGCAGGAGCACGATGCCCATGGGCAGACCGAATGAGGTGAGCCAGTCGAAGAGGTTGAGGATAAACCAGCGGTTAATCCACTTCAGGATGGGCCAACCCAGGTTGACCAGATCCTCCAGTTCCAGATCCTCCTTGGCTGAAGACAGCTTGTTGTGATCCTGCAGGGTGTGGAACTTGTTGGGACCGATGTACATCTGCAGGTGGGTGGCCTCCTTGCCTGTGGGGTCGAAGAATGTTTCGGCCTCTGCCTCATAGGTCTTCAGATAGCCGTTCTTCTTGTCCTCGTCGGGTGTGCTCTTCAGTTCTGCACCCGTGAAATCCTGCTGTGCGATGAGTACCACGCTGAAGAACTGGTTCTTGAAGGCAACCCAGTCGAGAGCCTCTTCGGGCTTCTTGGTATCCTCTGATGTCTCCTTCAGGTGTTTTGTTCCCTCTCCCTTGCGCTTGTAGGTGAGGCAGCTGTAGCGGTTCTCAAAGTCGTAACCCTTCTCCTGCTGCACCAGATGGTCGGTCCAGTTCACTGTGAGCGTCTTTGTCTTGGGCGCAAAGAAGCCGGCCAGCCCCTCCACTTTCACGTCCATATCCAGCATGTAGCTGTCGGGACGAAGGTTGTAGCTGATGGTCAGCTTCTTGCCGTCCTGCTCGAGCACCATATCTACGGTGCTGTCGGTCTGTGCTGTGGGGGTGAAGCAGTAGTCGTCGGTGATGATGTTGTCCGACTTGCCTGCCAGCGAGAGTGTCATGTGAGCGTCCTCGGGAGTGAGTATCTGCACGTTCCCGTCGCGTCGGCGGCTCTTGTAGCCCAGTATTTCGGCGCGCTGCACCATACCGCCCAGTGTGGAGAGAGTAAGCTCCACGCGGTTGTTCTTCAGGATGATGTCTTCACCCTGGGATGCTCTTTGTGCGAAGAAAAGCGATGTGCTGTCGGCACTCAGTGCGCTGTTCTGCAGCTCGTTCTTCTCCTTGATGGCCTTTGCTTTGGTTTCGGCCTGCTGTTGCTGTACTGCGGCTATGCTGTCCTGACGAGCCATCTCGGCGAGTTCTTCCTGCGAAGGGCGGCTGATCCAGTTGAATCCGATCAGCACCAGGGCTATCAGCACGAAGCCTGTAATTGTGTTTTTGTCCATGTCCTTGTTGGGGATATTTTTATTTTTTGTTCTCTATGCAAGCTTTCACGAAGCTCATGAACAGCGGATGCGGCTTCAGTACCGTGCTGCTGTACTCGGGATGGAACTGTGTGCCTATGTACCATTTCAGGTTGGGTATTTCTACGATTTCCACCAGGTGGCTCTCGGGGTTGAAGCCCACACACTGCATTCCGTGTGCTTCGTATTCCTTTATATATTTATTGTTAAACTCGTAGCGGTGGCGGTGACGCTCCCTGACGCACTCCTGATGGCCGTATGCCTCCCAGGTGCGGCTGCCTTCTCTCAGCTGGCAGTCATAGGCGCCCAGACGCATGGTGCCGCCCATGTTGGTGATGTTCTTCTGCTCCTCCATGATGTCTATCACGTTGTGAGGTGTCTTGACATCCATTTCGCGGCTGTTGGCATCCTTGTAGCCCAGCACGTTGCGTGCAAATTCTATCACCATCATCTGCATTCCCAGGCAGATGCCGAACGCTGGCATATCATGCTCGCGTGCATATTGTGCGGCGATGATTTTGCCTTCGATGCCTCTCTGGCCGAATCCCGGGCAGATGACTATGCCGTCCATGTCCTTCAGCAGTTCGCCCACATTGTCGGCCGACACATGTTCGCTGTTGATGAATTGCGTCTCCACCTTGTGGTCATTGTAGGTGCCGGCGTGTGCCAGACTCTCCAGTATGCTCTTGTAGGCATCCTGCAGGTCGTATTTGCCCACCAGACCTATGCGCACTATCTCCTTGGCATTGCGCCTGCGCTCCAGGAAGTTGCGCCATGGACCCAGCTGCGGTTTCTCGCCCACGGGGATGTCCAGTTTCCTCAGGATGGCAGCATCCAGCCCCTGATCCTGCATGGCCACCGGCACCTCGTATATGCTGGGCATATCTTCGCTCTGTATCACGCACTCCAACTCCACGTTGCAGAAGTTGGCCACCTTCTTGCGCATATCGTCGCTCAGGTGATGCTCGGTGCGCAGCACCAGTATGTCGGGCTGGATACCCTGGCTCTGGAGCTGCTTCACGCTGCTCTGGGTGGGCTTGGTCTTCAGCTCTCCTGCTGCATGCAGATAGGGAACATAAGTCAGATGCACGTTCACGGCGTTCTTCCCAAGTTCCCATCTCAACTGTCGGATGGCCTCCAGGAAGGGGGCGCTCTCGATATCGCCTATCGTTCCGCCTATCTCTGTGATGACGAAGTCGAACTTCTTGTCGTGGCCGAGCAGTTGTATGTTACGCTTTATCTCGTCGGTGATGTGTGGCACCACCTGTATGGTCTTGCCCAGATAATCGCCCCGGCGCTCCTTCTCTATCACGTTCTGGTAGATGCGCCCGGTGGTTATGTTGTTGGCCTTGGTGGTCTGTATGCCAGTGAAGCGTTCGTAGTGGCCCAGGTCGAGGTCCGTCTCCAGACCATCTACAGTCACGTAACACTCCCCATGCTCATAGGGATTAAGTGTTCCGGGGTCGATGTTGATGTACGGGTCAAACTTCTGGATAGTGATGTTGTAGCCTCTGGCTTGCAGCAATTTACCTATCGAAGAGGAGATTATACCCTTGCCCAGCGATGATACCACACCGCCGGTCACGAAAATGTACTTTGTCTCTGCCACTTCAGTAAAATATTTAATCAATCCTTGAATTAAGTTGCAAAATTACTAAAATTCCCTCAAAAGACTTTCCTCTCTGCTCTTAAAATGACTATCTTTGCAGAAAATTACAGTCAAGGATGAAGATTCTGCTTACGCTTCTGCTCGTTGCCATGCCTCTGGCAAACCTTTCTGCGAGGAAGGTTCACACGGAGAACACGGTGATGGAGGTGAAGCCCGACACCCTTATGGTCATCACACAACTGTACCTGCAGAGGCTTGACAGCCTGGGTAGGGAGCGTGATTCGCTCAACACCATTGTGCCGCAGCTGGTGCCCAATGGATATTATGCGCACGTGCTCACCACTCCCACCCTCTTCTCATCGGTGCTGGCGCAGATGATGTCGGGCGTTGATTCGGCCAAGGTGGCGGGTGACAGCCAGTTGCGCAGAGCTTATGCAGGCAATGTGGCACTGGCACGCATGTATGTGCAGGCTCCCTGGCTGGTGACGCAGACCGAGGCTACCATCAAGCAGCAGGGCGCTTTCCGCGAGGATATCACAGAGAAACTGAAGACCGACGACCGCCTGTCGGACAAGGTGAAGGGCGGTAGCCTCACGCCCACAGTGGATGGGGATATCGTGGTGGTTACGCGAAGGCCCAACTTCTGGAAGGTGACGGGCAACACCTCGCTGCACTTCACCCAGTCGCATTTCTCGGACAACTGGGCTGGCGGAGGCGAGAATGCCTACACGGGACTGGCTACGCTGACCCTCAATTTCAACTTCAATAACCAGAAGAAGATAACGTGGAACAACTCGCTGGATGCTCGCCTGGGCTTCACAACCAAGAAGTCGGACAAGAGCCGCGTGTTCCGACCCAATACCAACTCTCTTCGCTTCACCACCAACTGGGGCTATCAGGCGGTGAAGAACCTGTATTACTCAGGCCAGGTAAACATGTCCACGCAGATAGTGCCTAACTATAGGGAGAATTCCGATGTGGTGCAGTCTGACTTCCTCTCTCCTCTCGACATCACCATAGCTCCTGGTATGCGCTATACCATAGCGTGGGGAAAGAAGAAGAAGTTTACTGGAAGCCTCAATATGGCTCCGTTGGCCTATAATATAAGGTATGTCGATCGTGACCTTTTGGTTACCAACTACGGTGTGAGACCAGGGCATAACTCGAAGCACAGCTTTGGTCCCAACGTCACGCTCAACACGGGGTGGCAGATATTCAAGCCCGTTCACTGGTCGCAGAGACTCTTCTGGTACAGCAACCTGCACATGACTCGCATCGAGTGGGAGCACAACTTCAATTTCAGTATCAACAGGCTGATGAACGCTTCGCTCAATGTGTATCCCCGCATCGATGACAGCTCGAGGAACAACAAGAACAAGAAGGGCAAGTACATCATGTTCAAGGAGTACTTCAGTATGGGCTTCAATTACAACTTCTCCATGTAACCGCGATCCGCACCGCGGCTGGGTGTGCGGGATTACTCACAAAGCCGCCTCGGAAGGGGCAAATACTCACACAAGATACATACACCATGCAGATAAAATCGGCAGAATACACCATCAGCAGCGCGCTGGTAAGCCAGTGCCCCAAGACCGACTTGCCTGAATATGCCTTCATAGGCCGAAGCAACGTGGGCAAATCCAGTCTCATCAACATGCTCACCAATCATAGCAAGCTGGCCAAGACGTCGGCCACTCCCGGCAAGACCATTCTCATCAACCATTTTCTTATAAATAAGGAGTGGTTTCTGGTCGATCTCCCAGGTTATGGATATGCCAAGCGAAGCCAGAAGGACCAGGATAAGTTTGAGCGCATGATAGACGGCTACATCCTCGAGCGCGAGCAGATGTGCAATCTCTTCCTGCTCATCGACATCCGTCACTCTGCTCAGGCTATCGACCTGGAGTTTATGACCTGGCTCGGAGAGAACGGCGTTCCCTTCAGCATCGTGTTCACCAAGGCCGACAAGCTTCCCAAAACCAAGGTGCTGGCACAGGCCAAAGCCTATATGAACAAGCTGCGCGAGCAGTGGGAGGAACTTCCCCCATACTTCGTCACCAGTTCGGAAACCCGCCTTGGCCGCGACGAAATCCTCGCCTACATCGATTCCATCAACAAGGGAGTCTGATTCCCCCTCGCTCTCAGCTCCCTCCCGCTGGGCTGCCTGACGAATTGTGCCGCATTTAATGACGGGCTTCCATGGTATCGCATATTGAACTGCACCGCCTCCGTCAGCAATCTCCCAAGGGCAGGAAACCAAACGCAAAAGCGGAATTATGCCACTCGCAAGAGCGCATAATTCCGCTTCACTTTTTTCTTTGGTTTCCTTCGGTCGTGTTTCCTGTTTCTTGGAAATAGAGTAAGTGTCCGATAAACTACGTGTGCCCAAGTTCCGGGAGTTCCTGACTCACCGTTTTACATCTATATAATGCGTATATGAGCAAGCTCATCAGATTTGTCAACCACAGCTTCTGGCACTTCTTCATCCATGATGTTGAAGTCTCTCGTAATGACAGCAACCAGTTTAAGAATGGCAGCACCCATATCCTTTCGCCGATGGTAATTACGATGCTGTGTACAAGGAAGCCAAATGGAGAACAAGGAGATGAAGGCTCCTTTGGCACTTCCTGTAGGTCTTCAAATCAGGAAAGGAGTCATCTTCCACCGTCCAACCCAAGGCTGGACGGTGGAAGAAGCAAGCTTACTTTGCCAAGTCAGTATATATTCTCCGACCGTCCAGCCTAGGGTTGGACGGTGGAGGCATACAATGCACCCGCCCAGGAGGCTAAATGAATCCTGCACATAAGACCCCTTCTTCTCACTCACAAATAGAGTAGGCCAGCATTGCCAACACTGAGCTGCCCCTTCCTTTCCTTAAAGATGACTTCCCGAGCCCATCTTCTGGAGTAAATCCCACGAGCCTCAAAGAATCATGGTTTTATGTTCGGGCTGAGTCTTTTATGAAATACGTACTGGTTTCTGATGAAATCATGTGACCCGGCTTTTCTTTGAGGATTTGTCTTCTTGATGCTTCCTCTTCTGTTTTTCGTAGCCTAATCTTGTCTTTCCTGCACCAATCGTCGTTATACAAACAGTCTGGCCTTATTCCCCTGGCTGTGCTCATTTTCTTGCTTATTCTCCTTACTTTATGTGTCCAAAGTAAAATGAACCAATTTGAACAAGAAAATAGTTGCAGAATTATTCTGCTGGTTATGTTAAAAATGGTAACTTTGCAGTATCTTTCATCCGCTGAAAGCCCCAGCGGGGGTTAGGTGGGGTGGAAGAAGCATTTACAATAAAGGCGTTACTGTACGCTTTGGTTTTGACGGTAGAAGAATCTCGCAAATTCAACGACAAATCAAAAACAAAGCAACGGGGACGCCCTATGAGGTGTATCATGTACATCCCTCGTGTGTTGGCAGGCACTTGTGTGCTCGCTGGTATGTGTGGGCTATCTATACATATATACACTGGCGTGGGGCTTTCAGCGTTGTACATTGAAAGACGATATTTCTTATTTGTTACCTACTTGATTATCAGCAGGTACATGAAAACTCAAACGTAAGCATCATTTTATTGGGTGACAAGAAAGAACCAACAAAATGAAAAACAAATCTTGTGCAACAAATTT
>UQST01000030.1 GCA_900543815.1 uncultured Prevotellaceae bacterium | reverse complement strand
AACAAGTGAATTTTTTAACATTTCAACATGTAGGCACTTGCAAAAGTGCCTACATAAAGGGCTATGCCCAAAATTGAGCACTAACAAGGGAGAGGCGGGCTGAGAAGGTAATTGAGCTGCTATAGGATTTTACGAGAAACATATACAACAGAAATGAAGAGAAAGAAACAGAGAGGTAGGAAAAGGGCAGGGAAGCTGGGGGTAATGGCATTCCTGGTGCGCTTGGTGGTGTTGGCAGTGGTTGCTTATGGCGCTTGGCATGTGTTCTGTCGGTATTATCCATTGGTGATTAGGAGGTTGTCAGGGACGGTTTCTGCGGAAATAGTTGATAATGAATACCGCTTTGGGGATGTCAACAGCACTCATCTTACGGCAGCCCAGAAGAATGGCATCAAGCCTGTGAGCAGCCGCGATGAACTGAAGACGGATAAGCTGGTGAAGATTGAGAGCTGTGATGAGTATATGGTTGAACGCCTGACACATTCGGTGCCTTACCTTACGAAATCAACAGCAGATCTGCTTTCTGATATCGGCACTCGTTTTCAGAAGGAGTTGAAGGAGCAAGGGTTTGAGAAGCATCGCATCATCGTAACCTCGGTTCTGCGTACTGGCGAGGATGCCAAACGGCTTCGTAAGGTAAATGGGAATGCCTCAGAGAACTCTGCCCATCAGTATGGCACTACCTTTGACATTACCTATGTGCGATATGACCGCCAGTCTCTTTTCGGGAAGTCGGCAAGCGAGAAGCAACTGGCAAAGGCATTGGGAACGATACTGAAACAGCTGCGCAACGAGGGCTACTGCTACGTGAAATACGAGCGCAAACAGCGTTGCTTCCATATCACTTCGAGGAAGTAACTGACGGCAAGCAAGATACAAGCCTTCCGCAAGCCGCATGCTGCCGATGGAGTAAAATCCGTACTCCTCTGCCACAAACCCTTTCGTGGTCTGCGCAAAATGTAATATAAGGTGGTTCGAACGACCGTCCTACGCACATCCCAGCAGAGAACAATAACATCCACAGCCGAATATAAGCGATTTCGAACGGCTATCCGACGCACATCCCGACAGAGAAAGAATAGCATCCGCAACTGAGCATAAGCGATTTCAAACGACCGTCCGACGGGTATTCCCATTAGGGAGTCTGTCGGACGGTTTCCTGTTTATAGTTCGATGCCAATGCGCTGCAGGACAGTTTGCTCCTTGGTGCCGTAACTGGTGAGAGCCTGTTGACCGAGCGAGTTGCGCTTGAGGTTGTGCATGCGATGGAGGTCGTCGTGGAACTCCTGGGAGACTATCTCGCAGTAGAAGAGCCTGCTGAACTCCACATCGGTGAGCATATTGCCGGCGGCGAGCATCTTTCCGTCCTCCAACCGTGAGAGGTCGTCGAGGCGGAGAAACTGCCTGCCCTTGTCGTCCTCGTAGGCTGTGAGCAAGGCTGCATCGCGGCGGGCTGGCGTGATGAAGAGCGGACGCTTGTGCGCGTACATCTTATATGTATTGCCTCGCGTCTTGTCGATAATCTGCGACATGGGCACCTTGTTGACCTTGCCGTCATCATAGACCACCACCAGATAGCCATCGGCCTCATCATCGTGAATGGCCAGCGTGAGGATGCCATCCTCCCACTCGATATCGTCGAGCACACACCAGTCGCCCTGCTTCTGCACCCGCACGTAGCAGGCAGTATCCACTCCATATCCATCCACCCAGTTCTCGGTGATATTCGTGCGAAGCGAACTGGTGGCTATGGTGTCGCCCTGCATGCTCAGCACCTTCATCTTGGGAGCCTCCTCGGGCTTCTTCTCCGGTTCCGGTTCGGGTATCTCCACCGCCTCCATATCCTTTGCTTCCGTCTTGTAGAGGGCAAAGTTGCGTTCTGCCATTATCTCGGCAAGCTGATCCTGCTCAATGGGATAAGTGGATGTTCCCTCTCTGAGATAGAACTTGTTGTCAAGCGTGAGCATCACAGGTGTCTTGCTGGGTGTCACCTTGATGGCATAGATGTAATGCTTACCGGCATCGGGATGCTCCACCACGATAGAGGCATTCACATGGTCGCCCAATGCTGTGCGTATGCTGTTGCGTATGTGGAGGTCATACTTGTCGGTACTATCCTCGAAGTAGTGCAGATCCTCCACCAGTCCTTTGGCCGTACCCGTATCGTTGACCCCCAGATAGACGGTTCCGCCATAGGCATTCACCATTCCGCAGATAACCTTCATGATGTTGAATGTCTGCTGCTTGATGTCCTCCCTCATGCTGTTGTTGGGCGGGAAGACGATGGAGGTCTTGAACTCCGTCTGCTGATCTTCCTCGCCGAAAGAGTAGATGCGCGGCAGTTCCACGTTGATGTTGAGCAGACTCTTTATCTTTGCCACTATCACCTGTTGGTGCTCCTGCAGTCCGAAACCCTCAGCCATATTGTAACTCAGCATCAAGCGTGACAGCCTGGCCAGTATATGGTCATGCTCATAGGTGGTGCACATCTCCCACAGGAAAGCGTTCCTCTCTGCCATTCCAAAGCAATTGACAATCTTCACCTCGTTGAGCCTCTGCTTCAGCAGCGGGTACTTCTCGGCCATGTCAGAGTTGTTGTTGCCCAACACCTGCAGTTCCTCGTCATCTACCCTGCCGTTGGCACCATAATCGTCCAATACACACAGGAGGCGCTGACGCTGCTCCAGATAGTCCATCATAGCCTGGTCACCCGTCATGCGTGAGAGTATGTGGCCAATGGAAAGGAAGGCAAACGCCTTGATATTGTCGGTCTCGAGCACCGCCTTGTGATCTACGATATTGATGATTTCGCGCATATAGCTGATGTCGAACAGGTCTTCCGACACCGCCATTGCCTCTTCCTCCAGTTCCTCGGCTGTCTCCTCATAGGGTTCCTCCTCGGCATAATCGCGAAACACCTCGGTGGCAGCCTTGCGCACATCCACCAAATTGTCGGCCACACCTATTATAATGCCCTGCATCGAGTTGGGACGTGTGCCGTCGGTGAGCCTCACCTTCACCGAATCGCCCACCTGACAGTTGGCATTGTCCTCGGTGACAGGCAGGAAGATGCCGTATCCGTATTCCGACACGGCACAGAACACATGATTTCTCTCGTCGATATGGAAGATGATGCAGTCTGACTCTTCGCCGTACTCGGCCTGCTGCCTGATCATCTCATCGAGATAGGACATACAGTCGAAGGTGTAGGTGCGGCGCTCCTCGTTGGGACTGCCCAAGGCATTGACGCGCACTTTGAAGAGCAGCGGACGCCCGTCCTCGAAGAAGCTGTCGATGTCGAACTTCGGGTCGTAGTGGAACATGCCCGTAGAGCCACCCCTCAGATAGGTGTCTATCCAGCCTTCGCCTTCGTAGAGCATATCCTCTATGCGGCAATAGTAACGGCCCGGACGCGACTCATCCTTCCACAGCACCCTCACGATGACATCGGTTCCCACCTCGGGTGCTATCTTCTTCAGTTTCTTCTTCTTTACATTGGTCCGCTCCTCAAAGAGCCCCTGCTCCACATCGTTCCAGTAGGTTTTCCATCGGCGCAAGCTCTTGCACTGGGCACCTATACTGTACTTGGCAGGCGAGTCGAGGAATATCTGCAGGTCGTGCCAGCCCGGGAACCCCTGCGGCAGGATGTTCCTCTCCTTTTCGGCCGCCATGGTGCGCGAGATGGTGATACCGTCGGCGCTCACCGTGAACCTCACGTTTTGTGCTTCATAGGAGCGTGTCAGGAAGGTGGTGCTCTCCGTCTTGCTGTTGGCCATCTGATAGGCCAGTATCTCCGTGTTGCCGAAGTCCCTGTTCCAGTTGAAGTCGAGCATACGCTCCTGTGAGAGCAGCAGCGCGTTGAGCGCACGCTCCACAAGGGTCTCAGCCAATCCTCGGTGTGTGCTGTCGCGCTCCAGTGGCGAACTGGCACGAACGAATGACAGGTAATGATAGAGCATCGAGCGATAGAGCTGGGCATTAGGCTCCTTGCCGTCGGTCATCAGCAAGAGGAAACTGATGGAGCGCACCATACGGCCCAACAGGCTGCGGCTCTGGCTGTTGCCAATGATGGCTATGCGGTTGGCCTTCTCTCTGTTGGACATGATATAGAAACGCAGGAAACTGGAGAAGGCATCATAGAAGGATGGTTGCTTCCAGTCCTTGGCGCAAGCCTGCACCAGGTCGAGGATGGAGTCTATCTTCTCCTCCAGCAGATCGGGCTGCATGGAGAACATGGCGATGAGCAGTTGCATCCTGCGATGAGGGTGGTAGATGTAGCCCGAACTCTTGATTTTCCTCAGTATGGCATCGGTCTCCTCGCCGCAGCGGCCTTCCTTTATCAGCGCCAGACACTTGCGATAGGTCTCTGCCACCGACACGCGGTCGGCTATCCACTGCTGATAGTTCTCGCGGTCCGACTCGCTGAACTGCAGCAGGTAATCGGAATCCTCAAGCAGATAGAGCCCTATCCTGTAGAGTGCATCTATCAGCCGGCCTCTGTTTCCATTGGTCAGATTGTGCCAAGTCTCCACGCCTGGGATGGCCGTCACAGCCTTCACCACCCATTCGGCCTGTCCCTGACGGTAACAAGCCCTTGCTTCGGCCAACCGTTCTTCGCGTGCAAATCCGCGCAGGATGAAGCGTGCCACTGCCCCCTCCAGCCCCACGTGACAGAAGAGTTCGTCGGGTGTGATGCTTTTGACAGCCGCCTTGCTCTGTTCCTTTTCCAGCGTGAGCAGCATCCTGTCGCGCGACGGCCTTGTCACCAGACAACTTATCCTCTGGCCCGGCACCAGCAGCGTTTCCCTATTGCACCTTAGTCTGAAAGGAATACCTTGTGTATCCCTCACATCATAATACCTGGTGTCGGGTTGCGGACTATTGGTTTCTTCCCTGACCACAAAGGGGTATATCTTGCCCGAGATGTACTTCTCGGCAAACATGCGGGCGAAATTCTGCACAAAGACAATACTGTCGCCATGCACATCCTTCACCATGCACGGCAACTCCGTCATTTCCAGCACGGCCTGGTCAGTCCGTTGGAAACCGAATAGCCTGATGGCGTATTCCCTATCGTTAGCATTTACAATAAAAAACGAGTCGCTTCCCTCGTTTCGGATTTCCTTGATAGGCAGCATGTAGAACTTGCCTTTCTGATAAAGTTTTTGTGCCATGTCTGTATAGTTTGATGAAATGAAAATGGTGCTCATGCAGCCTCTCCATAAGCCAGAAGGGGCATGAGGCATACAAAGTTACACAATTCTGGGGAAATATCAACGTACTGAGCGACCGAATATTCGGGCAGGACAAACTTATTGAGCCTTTTTAAGAGAAAGGAGGGAAAAGGCCGGGGAAATCTGACCAGGAGCTTTTTCTGATTCAAAAACCCGACTGCGAAAACTCACAGAATCCGCTCTTCACCTCCTCGGAACCCACCAAAAGAGAAGATACGCCATTCTGTCCAGGAAAACGCAGCGTGCTGCATCGGGCAACGCAACGCGCTGCAATGGCGGATGCAGCACGCTGCGATGGCACATGCAGCAGGGTGCGACTAAAACACGAAAATGGTTCTTTCATCTCCCCACCTGTCAGGAAAACACCGCCAAACGTTCTCATGCCAATCTCGCCTCACAGCCCATTCAAATGGCAGTTCGCTGCGCGTTTCAGGCCATCAAGGAGCAGGAAAGTGAGAGCGAAAGTGCTTTTTTCTTCACAATATTCATATTTTTCGTTACCTTTGCACTTTGTAACACACACAAACATACAAGAATGGGAATCTTTAGTTTCTTTTCTCGCGAGAAAAAGGAGGTGCTCGACCAGGGGCTGGAGAAAACAAAGCAGAGTTTTCTGGGCAAACTCTCGCGTGCCATCGTGGGAAAGTCGCGGGTGGATGACGAAGTGCTCGACAACCTGGAGGAGACTCTGGTGACAAGCGACGTGGGTGTGGAGACCACACTGGACATCATACACCGCATAGAAGAGCGTGTGGCACGTGACAAGTACGTGACAACAGCCGAACTGAACAGCGTGCTGCGCGACGAGATAGTGCAGATGCTCACCGAAACGGGTGCGCATGACGAGAGCTCGTTTGCCATCCCACAGGGCAAGAAACCCTACGTGGTGATGGTGGTGGGCGTCAATGGTGTGGGCAAGACCACCACGATAGGCAAACTGGCCTACCAGTTCAAGAAGGCCGGCCTGAAGGTGTATCTGGGTGCAGCCGACACCTTCCGTGCTGCCGCCGTGGAGCAGCTCTGCATCTGGGGCGAGCGCGTGGGAGTGCCCGTGGTGAAGCAGAACATGGGCAGCGATCCCGCCAGCGTAGCTTATGACACTCTGGCCAGCGCCATTGCCAATGATGCTGATGTGGTGCTGATAGACACCGCCGGCCGACTGCACAACAAGAAGGGTCTGATGGACGAACTCACCAAGATAAAGCGAGTGATGCAGAAGCAGATACCCGACGCTCCGCACGAGGTGCTGCTGGTGCTCGATGGCAGCACCGGACAGAACGCCTTCGAGCAGGCCAAGCAGTTCACGGCTGCCACCGAGGTGACGGGTATGGCCATCACCAAACTGGATGGTTCGGCCAAAGGCGGCGTGGTCATCGGAGTGAGCCACCAGTTCAACATCCCCGTGCGATACATCGGACTGGGTGAGGGCATGGAGGATCTGCAGCCCTTCGACAGGAAGGAGTTTGTGGATTCACTCTTCAAGGCCTGACCCGACCACCACACTTCAGCAAGCACCCTGCCGCCGCCTCACGCCAGCAAGAGCTTCATCGAAGCCCAGAACAAAGGCGCACAGACTGACAGCAGAAGCGCAAAGGCAACTCTGGACAAGGGCTGCCAAACGGCCACCAAAGGCCGACGGACAACAGAAGACAATGAGAAAGAACACAATAGACATCATCACGCTGGGATGCAGCAAGAACCTTGTGGATAGCGAGAGACTCATGCGGCAACTGGAACTCAGCGGATACAAGGTGACACACGACAGCGACGACCCACGAGGGGAGATAGCCGTGGTGAACACCTGCGGCTTCATAGGTGACGCCAAGGAGGAGAGCATCAACATGATTCTGGAGTTGGGCGAGCGCAAGCGCAAAGGGCTGCTCAAGAAACTCTACGTGATGGGCTGCCTCTCGGAACGCTATCTGGCCGACCTGGAGAGCGAACTACCCGAGGTGGATCACTTCTATGGGAAGTTCAACTGGACCGAACTGCTCGCCGAACTGGGCAAGCAGTATCACCCCGAGTGTGCCGATGAGAGGCACCTCACCACCCCATCCCACTACGCCTATCTCAAGATATCAGAGGGATGCGACCGCCACTGCTCCTATTGCGCCATTCCCATCATCACAGGCCGCCATCGCAGCCGCCCCATGGAGGATATACTGCAGGAGGTGCGCTCGCTGGTGGAGCAGGGGGTGAAGGAGTTCCAGGTCATCGCACAGGAACTCACCTACTATGGGGTGGATCTGTACCATGAGCGACGCATCGCACAACTGGTGGAGGCCATCGCCGAAGTGCCGGGAGTGGAATGGGTGCGCCTGCACTATGCCTACCCCACCGACTTCCCCATGGAGCTCTTGCGCGTCATGCGCGAACATAATAATATATGCCGCTATCTCGACATCGCCCTGCAACACTGCGCCGACAACGTGCTGAGTGCCATGCACAGGCACGTCAACAGCCAGCAGACCTATGAGCTGATAGAGAAGTTGCGCGCTGAGGTGCCCGGCATACACATCCGCACCACGCTCATGGTGGGCCATCCCGGCGAGACGGAAGAGGACTTCAAGCAGCTCATCGACTTTGTCAAGTGGGCACGCTTCGAGCGTATGGGAGCATTCGCCTACAGCGAGGAGGAAGGCACCTACAGCGCCCTCCACTATCAAGACGATATTCCACAGGAGGTCAAGGACGCACGCCTGAGCAAACTCATGCGTGTGCAGCAGGCCATCAGCGCCGATGTGCAGGAGAGCAAGGTGGGACAGACCATGCGCGTCATCATCGACCGCCAGGAGGGCGACTACTTTGTAGGACGCACCGAGTTTGACTCCCCCGAAGTGGATCCCGAGGTGCTCATCCATGCCGATGAAGGTCTGGCATTGCCCACAGGCTCGTTCCAATGGGTAAGGATAGACAGCGCCGACGACTTCGAACTCTACGGACATTGCGTGGATGGCCCTGCCAACTGACGCACGCACACTTTATCACGCTCAACACCAAGACTAATGAACAACAAGGAATTCATCAATGAACTAAGCATACAGACCGGTCTCTCGACCAAGGAGACCGCCTCGTGCGCAGCTGCTCTGGTGGCAACCCTGTCGGCACATCTGGCCGAAGAGGACTCTGTGACGGTATCTGGCTTCGGACAGTTTGAGGTCAAGCGCAAGATGGAGCGCGTCATCATCAACCCGCAAACCAAGCAGCGCATGCTGGTTCCGCCAAAGATAGTGGTGGGATTCAAGCCTGCACAGACACTGAAAGAGCGCGTCAACCAGAAAACCACAAAGGAATGACAGGAAACAAGATAAACTGGCAAGACCTGGCAGCCGAACTGGCTACACGCACAGGTATGCAGCGCAAGGACGCCGATGCGTTTGTGCGCGCATTCTTCGACACCCTGGGCAAGGAAATCAAGGAGGAAAAGTCGGTCAAGGTGAAGGCTTTGGGCACCTTCAAGATGGTGGAGGTGCAGGAGCGCGAGAGCGTAAACGTCAACACAGGCGAGCGCTTCATCATCTCCGGACACGCCAAGATAGGCTTTCTGCCCGACACTGCGCTCAAGGAGTTGGTCAACAAACCTTTCGCTGACTTCCAGACGGTAATACTCAACGAGGGCATTACCGCCGAGGATATGGAGCGCATCGACCGCAAATATCCCGCATCGGATGCCGACGAAGAGGCTGATGACGAGGTGCCTCCCATCGCCGTTTCTTCCGAACCTGCACCAGCTGCCAGCGACCCCGAAGCCAAGCCAGAGGAACCTGCTGCCGCAGAACCCGAGGCTGGCAATGCACCTTCGCCTTATGCTGCACCCGCCACTCCTGCCGCTCCCACCGAGGAAACAGCCATTGCTCCTGCTCCTGCGGAAGAGTCCGAAGCGCAGGAAGAAGAGCCAGAGACACAGGAGGAGGAGCCGGCTACAGCCATTGTTCCAGAACCCGGAACTCCAGAGCAACCCGAGCCTACCGCTCCTGCAGCTGAGGAGAAGAGCGAAGAGGCTGCCGGCAAGGAGCCAGTGGAAGTTGCTCCCATCGTGACTGCCCCCCAACCACAGGCAGAAGCCAAGCCCGAAGAGGCACAGGAGAAGCATGCTGTGCCTGCGCCTGCCGTCCCAACGGAAAAGGCCGAGGCTACCGTTGTACCCAATAGCGGACACAACATCTGGCGCACACTCTTCCTCACACTGGTGGTTCTGCTGCTGATGCTGTCATGCTACATGGCCGGCTATCTGAGACTGATAAACATGAGCTGGCTCTGTCTGCCGCCCGCCGAAGACGGAACGGAGATTCCTGCCAAAGTTGCACCTGAGCAGAAGCCTGCGCCTGCCGCCGCCCAAGCAGAAGCCACACAGCCCGCTCAAACTACAGAGACTCCAAGCGAGAAGGCAGTTGAGAAGCCAAGCGAGAAGCCCGCAGAGAGCAGCAAGCAGGATGCTCAGGCTGCCACTGCTCCCGCCTCCGCCCAAGCAAGCAAACCCGAGACGGGAATACAGAAACCTGCCAGACAGGAGCAGCCAAAGCAGAAGCCTGCTGACAGGAGCAAACTGCTGAATGCTGCCAAAAACTTCCCACAAGTGGAGGGAGGAAAGTATCTGATAACGGGCGTGCGCAAAACCCGCACCATGCAGCGCGGTGACAACCTCTACAGAATGGCGCGTCAAGAGTATGGAGACAAGACTATCGTGGAGTATATCAAGGTACTCAACCAGTTCCCCAACCCCGACAATATCCCCCTGGGATACGAAGTGAAACTGCCCGAACTGCTGGAGAAGGGAGAATGAGGCAGGCCGGCATTAAACACATTTAACATTAAGCCACATGCGTAGTAACCATTTTTTGCACTCCGCATGTGGCTTATCCGTGCCAAAAGCCGTATTTTTGTGGACAAATTAGAACAGAGAAAAAGATAACAAAACATAGCATTATGGCAGAATCAGTAGATATTCGTGCTCTGAACGAACTGATAGAGAGGCAAAGCCCCTTCGTAACAAACCTGGTGACAGGCATGAACCGCGTGATTGTGGGACAGAAACATCTGGTGGAGTCACTGCTCATAGGACTGCTCAGCGACGGGCATATCCTGCTTGAGGGTGTACCCGGACTGGCCAAGACAAAGGCCATCAAGACACTGGCACAACTGGTGGAGGCCAAGTTCAGCCGCATCCAGTTCACTCCCGACCTGCTCCCCGCCGATGTCATCGGCACAATGATTTACAGCCAGAAGGACGAGCGCTTCGTGGTGGAACGCGGTCCGGTATTTGCCAACTTCGTGCTGGCCGATGAGATCAACCGTGCTCCGGCCAAAGTGCAGAGTGCGCTGCTGGAAGCCATGCAGGAGCGTCAGGTGACCATTGGCAAGGAGACATTTGCCCTGCCCAAGCCTTTCCTGGTGCTTGCCACACAGAACCCCATCGAGCAGGAAGGCACCTATCCCCTGCCCGAGGCACAGGTTGACCGCTTCATGCTGAAGGTCATCATCGACTACCCCAAGCAGGATGAAGAGAAGCTCATCATACGCCAGAACATAAGCGGTGAGAAGACTGAAGTGAAGCCCGTAGTGACCACACAGGATGTGGAGAACGCACGCAAGGTGGTACGCAGCGTGTATGTGGATGAGAAGATCGAGCAATACATCTCTGATATAGTGTTCTGCACACGTTATCCCGAGAAGTATGGACTGAAGGAGATACAGGACTACATCGAGTTCGGCGGTTCACCACGTGCCAGCATCAATCTGGCTCTGGCAGCTCGCGCATACGCATTCCTGAAGCACCGCGGATATGTGATTCCCGAGGATGTGCGCGCTGTGGCACACGATGTACTGCGTCACCGCATCGGACTCACCTATGAGGCAGAGGCCAACAACGTGACCTGCGAGGAACTGGTAAGCAAGATAGTGAACAAGGTGGAGGTGCCCTGATGCACCCGCCATACAGCAAGAAGCAAGAGAAAAGTGCGATGGAGACATCAGAGATTCTAAAGCGCGTCAGGCAGATAGAAATCAAGACCCGTGGCTTGAGCAACAATATCTTTGCCGGAGAATACCATTCTGCGTTCAAGGGACGCGGCATGGCATTCTCTGAGGTAAGGGAATATCAGTACGGCGATGACATACGCGACATAGAATGGAACGTGACCGCGCGCTTCAACAAGCCTTATGTCAAGGTCTTCGAAGAGGAGAGAGAACTGACCGTCATGCTGCTGGTGGATGTGAGCGGAAGCCTCAACTTCGGCACACAGAAGCAGATGAAACGTGATATGCTGACCGAGATAGGAGCCACTCTGGCCTTCTCGGCAATACAGAACAACGACAAGATAGGCGTCATCTTCTTCTCTGACAAGATAGAGAAATTCATCCCCCCAAAGAAGGGCAGGAAGCACATCCTGTACATCATACGCGAACTCCTGGACTTCAAACCCGAGAGCCAGCGCACCGACATCAGCGGAGCTGTGGAATATCTCACGCGTGCCATCAAGCGCAGATGCACGGCATTCCTGCTGAGCGACTTCCTCGACAAGAAGGATTTCCGCCAAGCACTCACCATAGCCAACCGCAAGCACGACATGGTGGCCATACAGGTATATGACCGACGACTGGCTGAACTGCCCGACGTGGGCCTGATGAAGATGAAGGACAACGAGACCGGGCAGGAAATCATCGTCGATACAAGCAGCAGGCAAGTGCGACGCGAACATGCCCAATGGTGGAAGAAACAGAAGGAGAGACTGGCTGATACATTCAACCGGAGCAACGTGGATGCCGTGAGCGTAAGGACTGACGGTGACTATGTGGCTGCCTTGATGTCTCTCTTTGCCAAACGTAACTGACAATGGACAAGCATTTATCCATAAGGACCAAGATGGTGCTGGCACTCATGCTCCTGTGTGCATGGCTCATGCCAGCAAGCGCACAGGTGACAGTCAGCGCAAAGATTGACTCCCTGAAGCTGATGATAGGTGAGCAGACAGGGATTACACTGGACGTAACCTGCGGCAAGGGACAGAAACTGATGCTGCCTCAGATGAAGGTGGGAGACGAGTTGATGCCCAACGTGGAGATTGTGTCTGTCAACTCCCCCGACACCAGCCTGCTTGATGAAGGCAAGCGCATGGAGGTGAGACAGAGCATCACCGTGACGGCATGGGACTCTTCGTTCTATTATCTGCCGCCCTTCGAGATAGAAGTGGATGGCAAGAAGTACCAGACGAAGAGCCTTGCCCTGAAGGTGCTCACGGTGGAACCGCTGGACACCACGCATCTGGACCGCTTCAACCCGCCCTATGGCTACATGGAGCCAGAGTTCAGTTGGGAAGACTGGAGGGGAGTTGTTGCCAGCTCGTTCCTCTTTGCGCTCCTGCTGATAGCCGCCTATATATTATATGATCGTGCGCGCAAGGGCAAGCCCATAGTGCGCATCATCAGGCGCAAGAAGCAGCTGCCACCCCACCAGGTAGCCATCAGCGAGATAGAACGCATCAAGAGTGACCGCTCACTGGCCGATACTGACAACAAGGAGTACTACACGCTGCTGACCAACACCCTGCGCACCTACATCCAGAGCCGATACGGCTTCAGCGCTATGGAAATGACCTCGGCAGAGATCATCGACCGCCTCATGCAGGAGAACGATGAGCAGTCACTGCGCGAGTTGAGGGACATCTTCAATACAGCCGACCTGGTGAAGTTTGCCAAACACACCACGCTCATCAATGAGAACGATGCCAATCTGGTGGCAGCCGTGGAGTATATCAACCAGACAAAACAAGAGGTGGATCCGAACGCGAAGCCCGAGCCGGAGATTATCAAGGAGACTGACACCAAACGCATGAACCAGGTGCGCGGCATGCAGATAGCGGCTGCCGTGTTTGCTGTAATCTCCCTCGCGCTGATGGCCTATGCCATGTGGCGTGTGACGGATCTGCTCATGTAATAATAGACAGGAGGTAGAGAATAAGACTATGACGTTTGCCAATCCAGAATATCTCATTCTGCTGTTTCTGCTGATGCCCTATGTGGCTTGGTATCTGCTGTGTCATCTCAAGCAGTCGCCCAGCATATCGGTAAGCACGGCAGCACCTTTCATACATGCCCACAAGTCGCTCAGGCAAAGGCTCATCCACTTGCCTTTCCTTTGCCGGCTCGCATGCTTTGCCCTGGCCATAGTAGCCCTGGCACGCCCTCAGACCACCGACAACTGGAGCACAAAGAACATCGAGGGCATCGACATCATGCTCTGCATGGACGTGAGCACCAGTATGCTGGCCGAAGATCTGAAGCCCAACCGAATAGAAGCCGCCAAGCAAGTGGCTGTGGAGTTCATCAACGGACGTCCCAATGACAATATCGGACTCACGCTCTTTGCAGGTGAAGCCTATACACAATGCCCTATGACGGTTGACCATGCCGTACTGCTCAATCTGCTCAACGGCATGAGGGTGGATATGGCAGAGCGTGGGCTCATCTCCGACGGTACAGCCATCGGCATGGGCATAGCCAATGCTGTAACCCGCCTGAAGGACAGCAAGGCAAAGAGCAAGGTAATCATCCTGCTCACCGACGGCACCAACAACTGCGGACAGATAAGTCCTAACACAGCTGCCGACATTGCCAAGAGCTTCGGCATAAGGGTTTATACCATCGGAGTGGGCAGCAACGGCACAGCACCCTACCCCTTCACCGTGGCAGGACAAACCGTGTATCAGAACATCCCCGTGGAGATAGACAGCAAGACGCTGACCGCTATAGCCGCCAAGACAGACGGCGAGTTTTACCGTGCAGGCAACACAGGCAGACTGCGTGAGGTGTATCACCAGATTGACCAACTGGAGAAGACCAAGATGAACGTGAAGAAGTATTCCAAGCGTTACGAGGCTTTCTTCCCCTTCCTGTTGCTCTCGCTGATATTCCTCGGCATGGACGTTCTGTTGCGCGAGACGCTTCTGAGACGTATTCCATAACTTTACAGAAGGAGATTAGAGCATGTTCAGATTTGAGAATCCACAATATCTTTACCTCATGGCAGGCATCATAGTGCTTGCCGTGATACACTATCTATCCCTTTACAGCAAGAAGAGGAGACTGAAGGAATATGGTGATCCCGACCTTCTGAAGCAACTCTTCGTGGGCGTATCGCGCTGGCGGCCCGAGGTGAAGTTCTGGCTGTGCCAACTGGCACTGGCTTCCTTCATCATCGCATTGGCCCGCCCACAGTTTGGCACACGCATGGAGAAGCAGGAGCGGCAGGGCATCGAGGCCCTTATCGTGCTCGACGTGAGCAACTCGATGATGGCTGAGGATGTGAAGCCCAACCGCCTGGAGAAAGCCAAGATGATGATAAGCAACATGGTGGAGAACATGAAGGACGACAAGGTAGGCCTGGTGGTCTTTGCCGGCCAAGCCTTCAACCAGCTCCCCATCACCAGCGACTATGTGAGTGCAAAGATGTTCCTCGAGACCATCTCGCCTGCCATGGTATCGGTGCAGGGTACCGACATCGCCGCCGCCATCGACCTGGCCACCCGAAGCTTCACCAATCAGGAGGGCGTGAGCCGTGCCATCTTCGTGATTACAGACGGTGAGGACAACGAAGGAGGAGCCGTGGAAGCTGCCAAGGAAGCCGCCAAGAAAGGCATGCGCGTGTATATGCTCGGAATAGGCGACCCCAATGGTGCACCCATCCCACAGCAGGGAAGTTCCAACTACATACTGGACGAAGAGGGCAACGTGGTGGTCTCCAAACTCAACGAAGACATGTGCCGCGAGATAGCCAAGGCCGGCAACGGCTCCTATATATACGTAGATAACAGCAGTTCGGCACAGGTGAAGCTGAACGAGCAGATAAACCGTCTGGCCAAGACACGCATGGAGAGCCAGATGTATAATGATTATGACGAGCAGTTCCAGGGCTTTGTGCTCCTTGGGCTGATGTTCCTCTTGCTGGACATCATGCTGCAGGAAAGGGAGAACCAGCGCTTCAACTTCTCGAAAATCTTCAGCAGGAGGATGAAATCATGAGACTGATAACAGCACTCTTACTCTGTCTGGCAGCTGTGGCAATGCCCGCAGCCGCACAGAACAGCCGCGACTATATCCGCAGGGGAAACCGTCTGATGCGCGATACAGCCTTCTCAAAGGCACAGGTACAGTACCAGAAGGCCATCGAAGCCGACAATGCCAACGCCCGAGCACACTACAATCTGGGAAACGCGATGGTGATGCAGTCGAAGGCAAAGGATGCCATGAAGGAATATGAGACTGCCGTCAAACTGGAGAAGAACAAGATGCGGCTGGCACAGATGTACCACAACATGGGCGTTCTGCTGCAGGCCGCCAAGCAGCCCGACAAGGCGCTCGAATGCTACAGGCAGTCTCTGCGCAACAACCCACACTCCGAGGAGACGCGCTACAACTACGCTCTCTGCCTCTACCAACTGAAGAAGAATGGCGGACAAGACAACCAGGACCAGCAGAAGGACGAGAATGGAGAGGACGAGAAGAAGCAGCAGGACAAGCAACAGCAGCAGAAGGAGAAACAAGACAAGCGGAACGATAAGAAAGACGAAAAGAAGCAGCAACCCGACCCTCAGCAGATGAGCAAGGAGAATGCAGAACAGATGCTCAAGGCTGCCATGCAGGATGAGAAGGAGACGCAGGAGCGTCTGCAGAAAGCACAACAGCAGCCCAACCAGAAGCATCTACAGAAACAATGGTGACACACGACATGAGGAGAATACTGTTTACACTCACCCTTGCGGCGATGAGCGCCATGATGGCCATCGCACAGGTGACTTTCAAAATCGAAGCGCCCCGCCAGACAGAGGTGGGACAGCAGATACGCGTGAAATACGTGGCCAATACCACCGACGTGGAAGACATCCATGTGGGTGATTTCCCTGGCTTCGAAGTGGTATATGGACCCAGCACCAGCCGCAGCACCAGCTTTGCGATGGTCAATGGAAAGTCCAGCCGCAGCAGCACGATGACCTTCACCTATGTGCTGGTTGCCACCAAGGAAGGTACACACAAACTGCCTGCAGGAACCATCAAAGTGGATGGCAAGAGCATCAAGAGCAACACCGCCAGCATCGAGGTATTGCCTGCATCGGCACAGGGAAACGGCAGCAATCAGGGCAACAGCCAGAACGCACAGCCGCAGCAAGGCGGCCGACGCGGTAACGCATCTTCCTCCAACAGCACAAACATCGGGGCAAAAGACCTATATATGACCGTAACGGCCAACAAGACAAAGGTGTATGAGCAGGAAGCCGTACTGCTCACCTACAAGCTCTACACGCTGGTCAACATACAGCAGATAGCCGGAGAGATCCCCCAGCTGGACGGTTTCCACGTACAGGAACTGGATGCCAAGCAGCAGATGTCACTCAAGTATGAACGCGTGAATGGCCGCAACTACGGCACCGCCATCTGGCGTCAGTATGTGCTCTTTCCCCAGAAATCGGGCAAGCTAAAGATTCCCAGCGTCACCTTCGACACACAGATTGAGGTGCAGAACACCGGTATGGACCCCTTCGATGTGTTCTTCGGAGGCGGAAGCCTTACGCAGGTGGTGAGGAAATCCATTACTGCTCCTTCGTGCGAACTGGAGGTCATGCCTCTGCCCACGCCTAAGCCCGACAACTTCACAGGCGCTGTGGGACATTTTACCATCTCTGCCAGCCTCACCCCACAGGAAATCAAGGCCAATGATGCCACTACCCTTCGCCTGGTGGTGAGCGGATACGGCAACATGAAACTGATGACCGCACCCAAGGTCAACTTCCCGAAGGACTTCGAGCTCTACGATCCGAAGGAGACCGACAAGGCTACCTACACATCCAGCGGCGCCAAGGGCAACAAGGTATATGACTATATAGCTGTCCCCCGACACAGCGGCACCTTCCAGATACCCGCCGTGCAGTTCAGCTACTTCGATATTGAGAGCAAATCCTACAAGACGCTCCAGACCGACTCTATGACCATCAAGGTGGCCAAGGGAAGCGGACGCTCGGTATCAGCATCCACCGAGCAGGAAGACCTGAAAGTGCTGGGCAACGACATACGCTACATCAAGATGGGCGGTGTAAATGCCGACACCGAAGGGAGCATCACCTTTGGCAGCCGTGCCTATTGGCTTGCCTACCCTGCCCTATTGCTTCTGGCCTTCTTCAGTCTCACCATCGGCAGGCGCATCATACGCAGCGGAGAGGGACAGCGCAAGGCAAGCAAGGTGGCCTCCAAGCGTCTGCGCAATGCCGAGAAACTCATGCGTCAGGGACAATGCGAGCAGTTCTACGAGGAGGTGATGCGTGCTCTGCTGGGCTACGCAGCCGACCGCCTGAACATATCGATGAGCGACCTCACCAAGGACAACGTGGCTGAAGCGATGACCGCACACCACGTGCCCGACGAACTGGTGAAGAATTACACCGACGTGATGGCCGAGTGCGAGTTTGCACGCTTTGCGCCAGGAGAGCCTGCCGCCAAGATGGAGAAGATGTACACAGAGGCTTCAGAGACCATCAACAGACTGGATGCCTCTATCAAGAAGAACAAGTAAGGAGATGAGAAAGATAGGTATATTCTTGCTGGGGCTGCTGATGCTCCCCACACTTTGCATGGCTGACGAAACTGCCGCACTCGACAGTCTGAAGGCACAGGCCGACAAGGCTTTTGCCCAGGAGAAGTATGAGCAGGCGGCAGAAATCTACAACCGCATTGCCGACAGCGTAACATCTGTAAGCGTCTGTTACAATCTGGGATGCACCTATTACCGCCTCGACAGCATGGCACAAAGCGTGCTGTGGTTTGAGCGCGCGCTCAAGCTCAATCCTGCAGACGAGAATATCGAATGCAACTTGCGCCTGGCACGCGAAAAGACCATCGACCGCATAACGGCCAAACACAGCTTTGTGGTGATAGACATCTTCCATCGTATGGCCTGCATGCTCAGCATGAACCAGTGGACATGGACCTGCCTCACCCTCTTCATCCTGGCGATAGCAGCCATGGGAATGTTCCTCATCGCCGGCAGCATCACGCTGCGCAAGACGGGCTTCTTCACCTCCGTTTTCCTCCTGCTGCTCTGCGTCGTGGGCAACGCCTGCGCTCTGTATCAGCGGCATGAGGCCAACCGCCATGATGCCGGCGTGGTGATGTCGTCGATGGTGACTGTCAAGAGCACCCCCTCAGACAGCGGCAACGACCTCTTCATCCTGCACGAAGGCACCAGAGTGGAGATTCGCGACGGCAGCTTGAAGGACTGGGCTGAGATAGAGATAGCCGACGGCAAGGTGGGCTGGATAGAGAAAAAGCATTTCGAAATCATCTGACAAACATAAGCACGCGCTATGCTCAAAGAGTTGATTACCCTTGACCAGGAACTGCTGCTTGCCCTCAACGGCAGCGACTCGCTCTTCATGGACGGTCTGATGTGGACATTCACACAGACCCTCACATGGGTGCCCCTGCTGGTGGGAATCATATATGTGCTCTTCCAGAACCAGCGCCCCAGCGTGTGCTTCACCATCATCCTTACGGCCATCCTGCTTGTGGTCTTCACCGACCAGTTCTCGAGCAGCCTGTGCAAGCCCTATTTCCACAGGCTCCGTCCCACCCGTACCCCCGAAATAGCAGCCATGGTGGATGTGGTAAACGGCTATCGCGGCGGACTTTACGGTTTCATCTCCAGCCATGCGGCCAACACCTTTGGTGCAGCCATGTTCTTCAGCCTCGTGTTCCGTCACGGCCCCACCGCCCTTCTGCTCTTCTGCTGGGCAAGTCTCTCCAGCTACACCCGCATCTATCTGGGTGTCCATTTCCCCCTCGATATCCTTTGTGGTGCACTCTGCGGCCTTGTGTCCGGCACCCTCTTCTGGTTTGTGTGCCAACGCATATGCGGCCGCCATGCCACCAGCAGCGACTATAGCACCTCACTCCGCACGCCCACCGGCTATGCGAAGACCAGTTTTTCTGCCATCTCCTTTGCAGCCTCTCTCTCTGTCATCTATGCACTCATCCGTGCCGTGGTGACGGTGTCGATGCTGTAAGAAAAGCCCCCATTGCCTATGCGAGGTAGAGTCATTGGCCTGTTGGTCAGCATCATACTCATCGGCACCTGCCTTTCCTGCTCACATCGTGAAGCAGAGGAAGAGGCTGCACGCTGCAATGAGTTGGCCTTCCAATGGCGGTACCGCAACATCGACAGCAGCCTCACCTACGCACGCAGCGCGCTGCGATTGGCTACGCAGCACGGTGCAGAGGGCGCTGCAGCGCGCTGCAACCTCGCTTACATCGCATATCAACAAATGGCGTACGAGAAGAGCATGCGTCTGCTCAACCAGTCATACCATTGTACCAACGACCAGATAGTGCTCCTTTGTGCCGATGTACTGGCCATGAAGGTGGCGCAGAAGACGGGAGACGGCTACTCATTCTTCAGCCACCGCAACCATGCCCTGAGGCGCATTTCGCGCATCTTCGAGGAAAGGGACCGCCTGACACCCAAGCAGCAGAAGTACTTCCACTATGCGCTCACCGAACTCCACATCGTATCCTCCACCTATTATTATTATCTGGGACAGGATTCCGCTGCCCGAGCCGAAATACACAGCATAGACACAGAAGTGTCTCTCGAGCGCGACACTACGCAATGGATTTATTATAACTATATGTTGGGAAGCGGCGGACTGATTACCGGAGATGCCGCCGATGTGACGCAGGCGGAGTTTCACCACCTGCTGGGCGCCTACACCACAGCACGCGCCACTGGCTGCATCTATTTCCAGGCCAACTGCCTGCAGTCGCTTGCCTCTATGCTGGCCGACAGCGTGCAGGCCCGACTGCTGCGCACACGCGAACCCGAGAGTTACAGTTATCTGGTCACGCGCTTCTCGCCCGACGGCAGCCCCCTGCCCGCCTCCAGGCTGTCCCTGCTTATGGCCGAAAAGGCCCGGACGCTCTTCCGCGACTACAAGGACCTGTATCAGACCGCCTGTGCCTACCGCACGCTGGGCGAAATCTACTTTGTACAGGGAGCTCCCCAACGGGCGCTCTCCCACTTCCAGACTGCACTCTCGATGGTGGAGGAACAGAAGTTGCGCGACTCCACCACTGTGGAGCCTTGGATGGCCAACATACATGAGAAGCTGAGCCTGGCCTACAGCGCGCTCGATGACAAGGTACTCTCTGACCTGCATCGCAACGCCTACCTGGACCTCCTCGACCAGTCGCGCCAGAACCGCGAACTGGATTCCCGCCGCGACATCCTGGCCGAGGAGGTGCATGCAATCCACCGCAAGCTGCTTCTGCTCACGCTCCTGGTGGTACTGGTGGTGGGCATGTTTGCCTTCTACACCCGCCGTCTGCAGCGCAACACGCGCATGAGATTCCAGAGTCTGAACAATATGCGCAGCTCTGAAGAATACCTTCAGGCCGTGAGCGCCAAGGACGAATGTACCGCGAAGTGGCAGGAGCGGCTCGAGGAACTGGAGCAGGAATGCCAGGCGGCACAGTTCCATGCCCGCGAACTGGTGCAGGGCAATCTGGAACGACGGGCCAAAGTGTCGCTCGTGTATGCCATCGTCCCCTATCTCGACCGCATGCGAGCCGAGGTGAAGCACATGCGTCAGGAGGGAAAAGTGGAGCCCGAGAGGTTGCGCTACGTGGGTGAGTTGGCCGAGGAAATCATGCGCATCAACGAATTGCTCACCGAGTGGATACAGGTGCAGCGCGGACAGCTGAGCCTGCATGTCAGCACCTTTGCCCTTGCCGATGTGTTTCGCATCATCTCGCTGGGCAGTCACACCTTCAGCCAGAAGGGAATCATCCTGGAGGTGCAGCCCACCGATGTGCGCGTGAAAGCCGACAAGGCACTCACCATGTTCATGGTCAACACGCTGGCCGACAACGCCCGCAAGTTCACTCCCAGCGGCGGACGGGTGTCACTCCAGGCATCTGCCACCGACGAATATGTGGAGATAAGCATCCAGGATACCGGCGACGGACTCTCACCCGACGATGTGTTCACGCTCAACCACAGCAAGGTGTATGACCCCAAGGAGATAGGTGGAGCCAAGGAAGGAAAAGGCTTCGGATTCGGCATCATGAACTGCCGTGGCATCATCGAGAAGTACAAGAAGACCTCTGCATTCTTCCGCCATTGCGCCTTCGGAGTGGAAAGCGAGCAGGGGCAGGGAAGCCGCTTCTGGTTCCGTTTGCCCCGCGTGCTCTGCACCATGCTTATGCTGGGCATCTCGCTCTGTATCAGCGCACGCCAGGCTACGCCAGCCGAACTCTTCGACTCGGTATATGCGGCCAATGTGGAAGGCAAATACGAGAAAGCCTACACGCTGGCAGAACAGGCCGTAAGGCAGATGGGCACGCCCGCCGATACCGCCTTGCTGGTGTCGCTCAGAAACGAGATGGCCATTTCGGCACTTGCTCTCAAGCGATGGGATGACTACCGCTGGCAGAACAACGAGTGCGTGCGCCTGCACCGACTCTACAGCCAGGACTCTTCGCTATCGGCCTACTGCCGCCAGATGGAGAAGATCAGTTTCGATACCAATGTGCTCTACGTGCTGGTATCCATCCTCTCGTTGCTGGCCCTGCTGCTCTTTTACCACCTGTTCCTGCGCGACCGCCTGCGCAGCCGCAAGCACTTCGAACAGGTGAGCCAGTTGCTGCACACGGGCCACCAGTCCCTGTTGGCCTACTTTTCCGCCTTCTCCCCCCATCAGTCCGACGCCCCTCAGCAGGAGCAGTCAGAAGAGTCCTCCCTGTCCCAAATGCCTCAGCAGGAGCTGGAGCGGCTCACCAGTCTCAAGGAAGAAGCCGAATCCCTGCTGCCCCAGGACAGTCCGCTCCTGCCGCCCCTCATCAGCCTGTTTCAGGAGACAAGCGGATGGGTGAAGCAGACCAAGCAACTGGAGGATGAGGACGAAGAGCAGGAGGAGCAGCTGGAGAGATACCAGTTTGAGGCAAACCGCCTGTATGTGATGAACCAGATACTGGACAACTCGCTCAGCACCATCAAGCATGAGACCATGTATTATCCTGCCCGCACGCGCCAGATGGTGCTTGCGATGAGCGAAGGCGCAGGAGACAGTCAGGAGGTGGAGGAGCTGGCCGACCTGCTGGAATCCTACCGTCAGATATACATGCTGCTGTACCAGCAGGCTTCGCACCAGACCGAGCAACGCCCGCCTCTGCGCAGGCCTGTTCCCCTGCAGCCGCTCTTCCAGCATGTGAGCCAGCGCATGAGCCGCATGAGAGTGCCCGAGGGAAAGCCCGCCGCCTTCATCGCCGAAGATACCCATCTGGTGGCTCTGGGCGACGAGGTGCTCATCGGCACACTACTCATCTCGCTGGCCACCCCATTGGCAGGCACCTGCTCAAGGGTGAGAATGCAAGCCACGCAGCAGGCCGACCGCATACAGGTGACCTTCACCTGCACCGGCACGCCGCCCGCAGGTGTCAGCCTGGACCACCTCTTCACGCCCGCCTCACACAGCTTCCCCTATCTGGTGGCTCGTCAGGCCGTGCGCGAGTACGATGCCGCCTTCGGGCATCCCGGACTGAGGCTGATAGCCGAACCGGCCGAAGAAGGTTTTCGCATAATCTGCACGCTGTTGGGAAGAAAGTGTTAACTTTGCAACATACAACCGAGAATATACAGAAACAAGAAACACACATTATATATATGGAGTCATTCAAAGTCATCATCGTGGAGGATGTGAAGCTTGAGCTCAAGGGCACAGAGCAAATCTTCCACTCCGAAATACCAGAGGCCGAGATTATAGGCACAGCTGCCACCGAAACCGAATTCTGGAAACTCATGCGTACCGAAGTGCCCCAACTGGTGCTGCTCGACCTGGGACTGGGCGGCTCCACCACCGTGGGGGTGGATATCTGCCGCCAGCTGAAGAGCCGCTACCCGTCATTACGCGTGCTTGTCTTCACGGGTGAAGTGCTCAACGAGCGCCTGTGGGTGGAGGTGCTGGCAGCAGGCGCCGACGGTATCATACTGAAGACCGGCAACCTGCTGGAGCGTGACGACGTGATGCTGGTCATGCATGGCAGGCGATATGTGTTCAACGAGCCTTTCCTCGAAAAGGTCATCGCACGCTTCCGCAAGGTGGTGTGCACCGAATCGGCACAGGCCGACGCGATGCTGCAATACGATATCGACGAGTACGACGAGCGGTTCCTGCGCCACCTGGCACTGGGCTACACCAAGGAGATGATAGCCTCGCTGCGCCAGATGCCCTTTGGTACCAAGAGTCTGGAGAAGCGTCAGGCCGACCTCATCAGCCGTCTCTTCCCGCCCCAGGAACGTAATGGAGTAAACGCCGTGAGGCTGGCTGTGCGGGCCATCCAGCTGCATATCCTCGATGTTGACCACCTGGTAGCCGATGAGGACTAAGAGCCGTCCGGCGCGCTGGATGATACCTGCCCTGGCCTGTGCGGCCGTGTGTGTGCTGCCCGCCTCGTGGATGCTGTCGGCCTTTGGGTACCCTTGCCGTTCGCTCATATCCGACGAGGGGCTCCGATGGTTGTTCCTGCACCTCTACAGCCTGATAGCCACGCCGCTCACGGCCTGCGCACTTGTCTATGCCTCGGCGGCAGGTGCGTTGGAGATATGTGCCCGGATATTCAGGCGAAACGGCAACCACACCTCGGTATGGGTAGCAGCCACGGCGGCTCTGGCACTCTGCTCTCTGCCCCTGCTGGCATTCATCATGCCGGGCAGTCCGCTACGTGCCATTACAGGCGGACTGTGGCCATCGCCGCTGGTGAGCGGTCTGCCCGTCATCATCGCACTCATCGTGCAGGCAGCAGCGATACTCTACGCCTACCTCAACCTCTACTTCACATCGGCCGGCAAGTTCTGCTTCATGCTCTCATGGGGCATACGCCGATATGCCATCTGGATAGTAGCCGCCATGCTGCTTTCCTTCATCCACGGCACCTTGCACTACGTACTGTAGCCTCCGCCTCGGGTGCCATCCCTACCCCGTCACACAACCAGCCTTCAAATGGAACATTCATATATCGACCAACTGAACCCACAGCAGCGCGAAGCCGTATGCTGCACCGACGCCCCTTCGCTCGTCATCGCAGGAGCAGGCAGCGGCAAGACACGTGTGCTGACAGCCAAGATAGCCTATCTGCTCAGCACCGGAGGGATGGAGCCTCAGCAGATAATGGCCCTCACCTTCACCAACAAAGCCGCCAACGAGATGAAGCAGCGCATAGCCGGCATGGTGGGTGCGCAGGCTGCCGCACGCATCACCATGGGCACCTTCCACAGCGTGTTTGCACGCATTCTGCGCGTTGAGCACGCTGTCATCGGCTACAGTTCCAACTTCACCATCTACGATTCGAGCGACAGCGCAAGCCTCATCAAGAGCATCCTGAAGGACATGCAGCTCGACGAGAAGAAGCAATACAAGCCGGCATCAGTACTCTCACGCATCAGCCGCGCCAAGAACCAGCTGCTCCTGCCAGACCAATATCCCGCATCATTCATGCATGCCGACCAGGCAAGCAACATGCCTGCCGTGTGCCACATATACAAGGAGTACCAGGCCAGACTCAAGCAAGCCAACGCCATGGACTTCGATGACCTGCTGCTGCAGACGTGGCTGCTCTTCCATGACCACCCACAGGTGGCCGACAAGTACCAGCGCATCTTCCACTACATACTGGTGGATGAGTATCAGGACACCAACTACGCCCAGCATCAGATAGTGCTGCAGCTGACCCAGAGGCGCCAACGCATCTGCGTGGTGGGCGACGATGCACAGAGCATCTACAGTTTCCGAGGGGCGGAGATTGACAATATCCTGCACTTCCAGGAGGCTTACCAGGGGGCGCGGCTCTTCAAGCTGGAGCAGAACTACCGCTCCACCCAGACCATCGTGGATGCTGCCAGCAGCCTCATAAAGCACAACCGCTGCCAGATACCCAAGCAGGTATTCAGCCGCAACCACCAGGGGAGGCCCATCGAGGTGTTCTTCACCTACAGCGACATCGACGAGGCAAGCACCATCGTGCGCTATCTCACACGCCTCAACCAGCAGGAGCACCTGCCCTTCAGCGAGATGGCCATCCTGTACCGCACCAATAGCCAGAGCCGCAGTTTCGAGGAAGAACTCCGCCGCAGGGAAATCCCTTACCGCATCTACGGAGGACTCTCCTTCTATCAGAGAAAGGAGATCAAGGATGCCATCGCCTATCTGCGCCTGTGCGTGAACCCTCACGACGAGACAGCCCTGAGCCGTGTGGTCAACTATCCCGCACGTGGAATAGGCGACACCACCCTGGGGCGGGTGTGGCAGGCTGCGTCGGCCGCCAGCATCAGCCCGTGGGAGGTGATGCTGGATGCCACACAATATGGCCTCACGGCTGCTCCCGCCAAGAAACTGGCTGCCTTCACCTCACTCATCCTGCAGTTTCAGGAGGCCGTGAACGAGGGAATGGACGTACACACGCTCATCATCAAGATTCTCGCCGAAAGCGGCATGCAGGCCGACATCTTCCGCGGATGCGACCAGGAGGACGTCAACCGACAGCAGAACATACAGGAACTCTCCGACTCCATCAGCGGATTTGTACAGGAGAGGCAGGAGCAAGGGCTGCCCACAGGAGCGGCCGACTACCTGCAGGAGGTGAGTCTGCTCACCGACCAGACAGACACCAAGGGCGAAGAGGATGCCGATCACGTGTCGCTGATGACCGTACATTCGTCCAAGGGACTGGAGTTCAAGGCCGTGTGCGTGGTGGGGCTGGAAGAGAATCTTTTCCCGGGACAGTCTGACAGGGACGATCCTCGCGGACTGGAGGAAGAGCGCCGGCTCTTCTACGTGGCGATGACCCGTGCAGGCGAACATCTGTCTCTCTCCTGCGCCCGAAGCCGCATGCGCTATGGGCACATGGAGTTCTCCGAACCCAGCCGCTTCCTGGGAGAGATTGACCCATCCTATCTGCACGTCAACGGCAAGAGGGCTCCCTACTCTTCCAGTCAGACTGGCGGAATGGCTTCACCCTATCAGGCAAGAACCGCCCGACCGCAATCCTGGCCTTCATCCAGTCCTATGGGAAGGCCTGCCAGCGGACAGATGCCTGCCAGCGACGGACTGCCATCGCGCAAACTCACTCCCACGCGCAACTTCTCATCCCCCGCTTCTTCCTCCCAGCCACAGCCTTCTCCCCTTTCCAGAGCAGGCATCAGAAGGCTCACCACCCCTCCTGCAGGAACGGGCGCAACAGCCGCCTCCTCCAGGCCGTCAGCCTCCCGGGAGCCTACCATCCAGCCTGGCCAGAAGATTGCACACGACCGCTTCGGCCTGGGAATAGTGGAAAAGGTGGAGGGAAGCGGCATCGACGCCAGAGCCACAGTAGCCTTCGAGACAGCCGGCCGCAAGCAACTCCTGCTGCGCTTCGCCCGCTTCAAACTGGTTTGAGGTGCTACACCCCGACAGTAACATCAAGTCCCCCAAGGCTTTTCATCCGGCTTTGGGGGACTTGGCATTTTCCTAATACTTCCATTCTCTTTCAAATACTCCGCCAAACATATCCATTTCCCTCTTGGACGCACCTAATCTCACAGCCAATCTGCGCCATCCTCTTGTTACATTCACCACCTCGGTGATTATCCGGCGTGCTTCGTGAGCGTCCAACATGTAGTCCTCACAGGCATCCAATAAGATACCGAGGTCGGACTTGTTGGAAGAAGTGGATATCAAAAGGCTCTGATGGTCATTCAGAGTGGGATTCATATCATAGGCAGGAGAGAGCGTCCAACCCTTAGGCGTCAGCAGGAAACCGTGATTACGGAAGTGGTCGTCGCTATTGCCGATGCAGATGCTGTAGGCTACCCTTCGGTACAACTCCCGCAAGTTGGCATCAACATCAGTACAACCCCTCAAGATGAAATCAACAATATCCAGATATCCATAGCCCGTGGCAGCATCGTCTCCATCTGTCAATCCCAGTAACGTCATGGCTGAAGCGAAGTGAATGCGCCTGCCCTCCTGCGTGCGGTCAAAACGACGGGACAGCAGCGTGTGATGCCCTTCTCCTGTGGAGATCAGTTTTGTCAAGGCGGTACATATACCGGCCTCTGCTGCCAACAGATGCACCAGGTGCTCCCAGAGCCCTACATCATAATCATCCTTGCGCGAAGGAAACTTTGCCACATAAAGGGCTTTGGTAGCATCTGTCACGCTGGCCTTTGGTCTTGCACCACCAAGCGACGACCCCGGTTGCACCAATTGTTTGAGCCATTTCCTGTCGGGAAGGATATTGGCCTCCTCACTCTTTTCGAATTCCTTACTGGCAGCCACCAATTCCCTGATATCTGTCAAAGGCGGAATCTTCAACGATTCTCGAACGTTGATAAACTCTCCCGACGGCTCTTCCTTGAAGCGGAAACCTCCCATACGAGAGGCATCATCTATTCCTGTCAGGAAATCAAAAGAAGACAACCTCCTCACCGGACGTCCTTCCTCCGAAGCCATTATCTGTTCCCGACGCAACAGCAGGGTTCGTCCCCAGCGGTCGGGCAACGCGTCAGAGAAACAGCCGAAAATATCCTTTCCCGGCAACGTATGCTGCTGGCCTGGATAGTTGTTCAGGTCATCGCTGAGAATCAGGTCGGCATGTCTCTTCAGCCATTCCTTATCATAAGTAAAGCAATAGCTGTCCGACCCACGGAGTGATTCATAGCCCAACTCCCCTACAAACTCTATCTCTTTGAGCCAATCAAAATCAGCATATACATACAGTTTCCTCATAACCTACTCTTTCTTCGAAGCACGTTCGCGGGCTTTCATATTCAAATCCTGCAACGCCTTGCCCAACTTATCCTCCTTGGCCAGCCAAAGGATATCCTCGTCCAATTGCAAGGCGTAGAGTACCCGCAGATATATGCCAATGGCTACCGTAGGTGTCCCCTTTTCAATACGAGCCACCGTAAGCGGAGAGCATGTAGCACGCTCCGCCACCTGGGCTACACTCAGGTTCCTACGCAGGCGAGCCAGTCTTATCTGCTCTCCCACTATCTGCATCTTCTGCTCCAATTTCCGGGGCAACTTGGTCCCCATCGTGTTCTTTGCCATACTCTAAAACAGCCTCAACCTATCATATAATATGCAAATGTACGACTTTTTATATATTATATGATAGGTTGAGGGAAATATTAGGCCAACATTCTTCTGATGCAGGAGCCTCTTCTGTCGGCTTCCGTCATGCCCGCAGAAGCGCTACCGGGCGGCTGGGCTGTTGCGTTTTCCTCCCGGTCGGACAAGCATGAACAGCGCCAGCAGGGAACAGAGAACGACGGTTATGACTGATGCTTCAGGGCCGAAAGCTCCGCCGGTAATCAGTTCCGGACCACAGACCGTAGGGTCGAATACACTTGCTGTCTTTGCCGAGCCCGAGACGCTGAAGCCAAATACATTTCCCTGGGTGAAATTCCAGGCCCAATGGATTCCGATGGGAAGCCACAGAGAACCGGAATACTTGAAGGCCACACCCAACAGGACACCTGCCTCTATGGCTATAGCTACGGAGCTCCATACAGTTGCATTGGGCTGGAAGAAATGGGCGAAGCCAAACAGGAGAGCCGAGACAGCCAGAGCCCACCACAGGCCGAACCGCTCGTCTATCATTCTGAACAGGATTCCCCTGAAGATAAGTTCCTCCGAACAAGCCACATACAGGAAGTAGAATAACCAGTATATGATGGAAAGCCATCTGGGAGAATGGAAGGAAGCTTCATAGCAACGAGCCAATGCCAAGACCGCCGTTACTATCACAAAGAGGGAAGCTCCCAACAAGAAGCCTTGCGGCAGCAATCGGATATCCTTCCTGGAAACACACTCCCAACGCCATCGCTTCTCGAATAGTCTGGTCCAGGACAGAAACAGGACCAGCATCCCCACGGAAGAGAGCAGACACACCCCAATCTTGGCATATGGCCATGGGATAAGCGCATCCACACCTCCGCATCCATAGAGAACCACGAAGAGAAGGAAGCCAAGTACAAGTTCCACACTCCATTTCCATATAGGCATCGCCTGGGAAGAGGGCTGCCGATGAAAGTCCACATACTTCATAATACTGTCTATATCCTGTTTTCTTAACCGCTTTACTATACATACCCCCCACAGACGGCATATGCACAACCACAAAATTACCGCTTTTATCCCAACAAGCCTGTATTTCTAAAGAATATTTCCCGAAAGGCATCATGAAACAGGCAGGGAACAACCAAGAGAAGATTTCTTGCGTAAATTTCACTCGATAATATTTGGCCAATTGAAGCAGAACGCCTACCTTTGCAGTGTAAACAATACGCAAGGCATAAAAAGACATCATCATCATGGAAGAACAGATGTATAGTTACCGGTACCCGCATCCGGCTGTTGCCACCGATTGTGTCATCTTCGGTTTCGATGGGGTGAAGCTGAAGGTGCTGCTCGTTGAGCGAGGAGGAGAACCATATAAAGGTATGTGGGCTTTCCCGGGTGGTTTCCTCAGAATGGACGAAACGGCGGAGCAAGGGGCTTTGCGGGAATTGAAGGAAGAGACGGACCTGTCACCTTATTATATAGAACAGTTCCATTGCTTCAGCGACCCCCATCGCGACCCTCGCGAGCGTGTCCTCTCCATCGCCTTCTTCGCGCTGGTGAAGATAGCCGAAGTAAAAGGGGGCGATGATGCAGCCCAGGCAGAATGGTTCAGTATGGACGAAATACCCCAGCTGGCATTCGACCACGACCACATCCTGCGCATGGCCTTGGACAAGCTGCGCGAACGCATACATTTCCAGCCTGTCGGATTCGAACTGCTGCCCCAGAAATTCACGCTCAAGGAACTCCAGATGCTCTACGAGGCCATTCTGGGCGTTCATTTTGACCGTCGCAACTTCACCAAGAAGATGCTGCACCTCGACATCCTCACACAACAGGATGAGACGGTTTGGCCGACACCCAAGCGCAAGGCCAACCTCTTCTGCTTCAACAGAGACAAGTACAACGAACTCAAGCAGAAAGGTTTCAGATTGGAATTCTAACAACAAGCAAGCGCATGAAAACAAGAGATTTTTTGGTGACACCAAACAGGATCACAGAACTCTCAAGTTCCGAGGTATTCGTTTTCGGAAGCAATCTGCAGGGGTATCATGGCGGCGGCGCAGCACGCACGGCTATGGACAAGTTTGGTGCAGAATGGGGAGTAGGTGTCGGTCCCACCGGCCGGTGTTATGCCATCCCCACCATGCAGGGAGGAGTGGAAACCATCAAGCCCTACGTGGATGAGTTTCTCGAGTATGCCAAGGAGCATCCCGACACCCGTTTCCTTGTGACGCGCATCGGTTGTGGTATCGCAGGTTTTCGTGATGCCGAGATTGCCCCGTTGTTTGCCAAGGCTGTCAACCTGCCTAATGTAGCCCTGCCCCGTTTCTGGTGGAACAGTCTTTTACGGGGTAAAATGTGATACCGGTATCAGATTTTGCACCCTAACTTGGCATCCCTTGCGTTTTGTAATATACAATCCTCCCCCTACCCTTCTGAGAGGGGGCAGGGGGAGGAAACTACTGGGAGAGGGGGGGCTGACTGTTAAGTCATGGATTCGTCGCCGTTGCCGCCGCCACCGCTGGGGTTGTCGCCGCCGCCGTCGGGATTGCCGTCGGGGTTCTCCACGTCGCCCTTGTCGTCGGAGGTGACGTGCTTCACCACCTTTCCGTTGCGGTCATAGCAGGTGATCTGTATGGGCACGCGGCTGAGTTCGTCCTTCTATACCAAGGCACACCGTAGTACGAATCGGAGTCATCCGCCACGACGAAGTTGTCTGTAGGAAGAATAATCCTGGCTTTGGCTAATCTTTCAAGGTAGCCGTTGCGAATGGCAGAACTTTCCAATTCCTATCTTCTGGCCTTGCTCATAGCAAGAAAAACGTCTTCTGTCTCCAACCCCAGATAACGTCTTCCGAGAAGGTTCGCAGCTACGCATTTGTCGGATGAACCTTTTATTTGTTCGTCAATACTTGTCTTACCAGAATCTCGCTAATGGAAAAACCAGTTTCAACAATCCATGGATTATCTTCCAGCAATAAATCCTTTGCCTCGGAAATATTCTTGGCTTTTACGAATCCCAGGATTTGACAATTATCAACAACTTTGTCTTCTTTAGGAGGTAATGTCACTCCTTCTGTTGTATAGAAAACATATTCATTCATAGACAATTAATTTACCAATTATTATTATTGATACTTTTTAAGTTTGCATGCATAGCGACCACCCGCTCATAATCTAAAAACTGCACACGAGACTTTATGCCGTTATACATAGAAACGCTGATTTTATCGTTGAATTCTTCCTTGCGACAGATGTTTGCGACGATATAGAATTTAGAGAAAAAGTCTTGTAATTCGTAAAATTTGGATAATGAGTTCTTAATGTCTGTAGTATGCTCTACTTCATAAAAATCAGAAGGCATTTGACGCTCATTAAACCATATTACATCAACAGTTCTTGCCTTTCTCAACAAACTGTCATAAGTGAATAGAGGCAACGTATAGGTATCAGCAACTTCACCTAAGTGCTTATCAAGAAACATTCTGTTTTTATCTTGAGATGGAATATAAGTCATTCTTTTCCTAAATTTCCCAATTTCAACCAGCAAACCTTGATAGTATCCATGACTGAACTGCTCCTCACTTTCTTTGTTTCCTTCATTTATCTTAAACTTTTCAAGAACCTTTTCCCGGCAATCCTTCAAAGCCCAAAGTCCAGG
>UQST01000029.1 GCA_900543815.1 uncultured Prevotellaceae bacterium | reverse complement strand
GTCTTTAGCAATCATAGTTTTACCTTGATTATTTTGGAGTTTATGCGACTTCGTCGCAATCTTCTGCAAACTTAGAGAGTAATCTGTGTTGGTAATGTGGTGCACTCCACTTGTCTTGTGCAGAACCCTGTATGTGCTTGTCTCTATCACGAAGCAAGTGACATTGGTCAGTCTTGCAGTGACTTTGATGCCTTCAAGCAAAGAGTCTGGTAGTGCAACCTCCCCATGGTTTTCCATGGGATGTGTTGTTTCTAAGTTCAGCTCGTTCATGTGTTTTCGCTTTTATGGGTTAGTATATGTGGCAAAGTTATCATTTTTTTTTGTGGAAGAACATCGTCCGTTTGTTTTTTCTGTGTAATACTAAATAGAAAAAAGCAAAATGTTGTAAGCAGAATGAGAAAATATACTTTTGTATGACAAACTTTGTTTGCAAAAAATGATTGTTTTCGCGTCCTTTGCAAACAATGTGAAAAGTCCAGTTGGGACTAGTTGGTATGCGGTATTTTCTGCTTGTCGTGATGATTTTATCTGTCTGTGTGAAAAGTTTTTCGCAGACAAAGATAACAGGGCGCGTGGCTGATAAAGACGGGCACGCGATGGAGGGTTTTGTGACATTGAACATCCCTGGGGAGTCCAATATACTTTCTTTTGCGGATATTGATGGCGAAGGAATGTATGTTCTTGACTATAATGGGAGTGCTGACAGCATTTGCATACGTGTGTCGGGATTCCAAATAGGAAATTATAGCAAAGTGGTTGCCAACAGGTCGCAAACTCTGAACTTCATGGTAGAAGTCAAAGGTATAAATCTGAAGGAAGTGGATGTCAAGGCTGACCCCGTGACCATAAAGGGTGATACGACGGATTATCTGGTGAGTTCATACCAGCAGCAGGGCGACCGTGTAATAGGTGATGTACTGAAGAGAGTGCCGGGTGTGGAAGTATCAAAAAGTGGTGAAATTACCTATAATGGAAAGGCGATAAGCAAGTTCTATGTGGAGGAGATGGATATGTTGCAGGGGAGATATGGTCTGGCAGTAAATAACATTACAGCTGATGCCGTGAGCAAGGTGCAGGTGATGGAGCACCATCAACCTGTAAAGATGCTACAGGGTATGGGTCGAACTGACGAGGTGGCCATAAACTTAAAACTCAAAGAAAAGGCCAAAGGAACCTATGTGCTTGCAACGGCACTGGGCGCGGGTATTTCCGAAAGGCAGGGAAAAGGTGTGAGGGGATTGTGGAACGAGGAACTTGTCGGTATGTATTTCGGAAAGGAAAGGCAGACCATGCAGACATACAAAGGGAATAATTCGGGCGATGATATACTGGCAGAACTCTCTAACCAATATGGAAGCGCAGGCTTAGCCCCTGTGTCACGTGTGCACGTGTCAGGACCAGGGACACCTGGAGTTCCGCAAAAGCGTTACATGGATAATCAGACACATGCTTTGTCGCACAACTGGCTGGAAAGACTGGATAAGGACAAAGAGATGGTTTTCAATGCTGTCTATAGCCATGACCTTCAGAATCATGAAGGATATACTTATACAGAATGGTATCGTCCAGAAGCCGATGCTGTTCGCTTGCATGAATCGCAGTTTTCAACAAATAGGTCGCACAGCCTTGACCTTTCTCACAGGTACACAGATAATTCAAGTCGCCACTATACGTCCAATGCCCTTTCTGCGCATGTCTCGTGGAATGATGACAGGGTTGATGGGCAAATTTGGAGCCAGAATTATAATTCCATTGTCATACAAAGGATGCGTTCCACCCCATTGAGATTTTACGATAAGTTTATCATCCAAAGGCGTATGGGTGACAATGTACTACGGTTCAATGTCTTTGGCGGATACGCCCAGTCATCCCAAAAACTGCGTGTGGTTGAGCATGAGGATAGTTGTCGCATGCAGGAGTTGATGCCACGCACGATTTCATTAGGGGCGTTTACCAGCTATATCAAGCAGTTTCATCATGTCCGTGGGGAATATGGCTTCAATGGTCGCAGTGCTATTTATGGTGAGGAAGGCATGCTAATGGGGCATGCAGACTTGAATGCGGAGGATTGCCGTAATCGAATGTGGTATGGGATATACAGAGTGAGCGTTTTTCAAGATTATACATATATATACAAGCGTGGCGATATCAAGTTAGGATTGCCGGTAGCACTGGATGCCCAATCCTCTAATGACATGGTTCGCCATAACAGACATGTGTTTTTCCGTCCAATCATACAGCCTTCTCTTTCTGTAAGCTATGACTGGAAGGTCTATAATACGTTGCAGGGAAAGTTGCATTTTGAACAGCAAGTGGGGGATTTTAATTCTCTTTTTCATGGCTATGTGATGGAAGACTACAGAACCGTGTTACGCAGTCAAGTGAAGGACATGTTTACGCGCAAGAATATCAACGTGTCTGGAAATTATCAGCATTCTAATGCGTTGCGACAGTTCTTTTTTAATGCGAATGCTGGTTACAGCCATACTTGGCGCAACCAGATAGATGCCCTTGTCTATGACGGAATTTACTGTACTTCGATAATACATGAGTTGCATAATGGCTCTTCATCTGTTTTTACAGGGATTGGGATGAGCAAGAATTTCTCTTGGAAGAAGTGTTATGTAAAATTGAATGTTGGGTACAGTCACAATGAATATCAACGTCTGATTGACGGAAATCTGATGTCCTGTAGCGGAAATTTGGGTAGAATCAACGTGGCAGGATCTATCACCCCTCTTCGATGGATTGGACTTGTGGCGAGTTTTGGTGGTATGGTGAGCAGAACCTCTTGTGGGCGGTCTGTGTCCGATATGGTCAAAGATTATATGGGGCGCATTTCTTTAAAACTATGCCCTATAGAGCAGCTTACACTGAATGTCAGTGCGGAAGGGACTTACGACAACTGGAATGCCAAAAATCATTATCGTTATTTTAGCGATGCAGGGATACAATATTCATTTAGAAAGATGTCGTTGGAATTGGAAGGGAATAATCTGCTCAACCAAAAGAAATATGTTATGAATCGCAACGACAACATGGATATGTATCATCTTGAATATGCATTGAGACCGCGAAATGTATTGTTGAAAGTAAGATTTAATGTGCTATGATTGAAGAGGGAAGTAAATTTTGGTATGGCTTGAAGTCGGAGGTCTATGTTCAATATTCACAAAGACCATTAAAAATGACAAGAGGTTGTTTGATTTTGAATCTGCTTTGTTTCTGTGCGCTATCTGTTTATGCTCAAGGGGAAATTATAAAGCCACATGGTAGAAACACGGGACCAGCGAAGGTGATAGACACAACTTATGTGCAGTTGTATTACGCCCTTTGTGCATCGGATATACACGATGAGTCAACGTATCGTGACTATTTCTGCCTGGAAGTAGGAAGAAAAAATGTAAAGTTCTATAGCTACAATTGGGTTGGGGCAATCGAAGGCGTACGTAAGTGGAAGAAGGAGCATGGTGTACCTGCAAATGCAGGACTCAGAGTGATTCCTCATGGAAATTATAAACAGGGGTGGAGTGAGTATCAGTATTCTGAATGGTATATGTCTGGCGGAAAGTTGACAGAGTATAGTTGTTTTCCCCTACGTTTAGGCAGATATAACTGCTATCATGAAGAAAAGTATCCTAATCAGGATTGGATTATTTGGGGGGACACGATGACCTTTTGCGGTTACTTGTGTCAGAAGGCAACTTGCCATTTTAGCGGAAGGGAGTTCACCGCGTGGTTTACTCAAAAGATACCTGTGCGTAATGGACCCTGGAAATTTGGTGGACTACCGGGAGCGATACTTAAGGTGTCAGACAAAGATAATCTTTATGATTTTGAATGTGTGAAAATTGAACAGAAACGTAAGCCTTTATACAAAGAGGGATACAGCAGTTATAATAAAATGGATAGGGAAGACCTGTTGAAAATACAACGTAAGATACATGAGGATATCGGTAGTCTGTGGGGTAATCCAAAGTCGGAACCAGAGGCGCGTGAGATACCCCGGTACGAACCTTTAGAATTGAAATAAACATGGTTCTCACTGGTTTGTCGGGTGAGTCAGAATAATGCTTTTGGTTCTGCTGCTGTCGGTTTTGCTCATTGGAGCATGCTGCTTCCCGTATCCAGAAACACTGACAGGTAGTTTTCTGTTTCGTGCGTGTAAGGATTCAGGGACGGAAAAGCTGGTCGGTCTGGCCTTGTTTCCTGCGCAGGGAATAGGACAGGTCTGTGAAGGACAAAAGGTGATGGTAAGAGTGGACAACTATCCGTACCATAAGTTTGGGCATCTGACAGGTCTTGTCAAGTGTGTTGCAGATGTCCCTGATGCTGATGGTTTTTATCAAGTTGATATAGTGTTTGGCCAGGGACTTAGGACGAGTGAAGGGGTAGAACTACCCATGTGCAAGCAATTGAGTGGCACAGCGGAAATTATAATCTCTGAGAGACGGCTGATAGAGACAGGATGGCTGAAGAAACATAAGGTCAGAAAACTTCACGAGTAAGGCTCCTGCTGCAAAAGGCAGGCACCAAACGAAAGCGCATGAGTCGTGTAGAATGTTGTGACTCATGCACTTTAGTCTTGTTTACTTGTGGTATATAAGCTCCGTGCTACTCAGAACCGCACGTAGCTCTGTGCCCAAAACTCGTTGTAGTGACGCTTCTGGGCGAGGCGGTCACACACATAGTTGTACTGCAGCTGGAACATCAGGTTGCGGTGCAATTGGAAGTTCGGCGCCAGACTGTACAGCGTCTTTGAGCTGCCCCAGGATGCCTGCTTGCGGAAGGTGTCGTAGCGTGCGTATATCTTCAGCCACTTGGTGCAGGGAGCACCTAAGGCTACGTACCATCCGTCGGCCTTCCCGCGGTCGGTGAAGACCTTGTTCTCCACGTCGTAGGCATTGATGTTGTGGCCTGTGCTGTGGGCATACTCGGCACGCACACTCCAGTCCTTGCGGTCGAACTTGGCGCTCAGTCCCCAGCGGTCACGGCCTACCGTGAGGTTTTCTCCCGTGCTCACAGCCTTTGTGTAGGAGCCGTGCCAGCCGAAGAGAGTGATGTGCAGCCCCTTGACAGGCTGTATCCAGATGCTGCCCATCCAGTCCTTGCGCCCGTCGTTGTCGCCCTTGTTCTGCCCGTTGCCGTTATATACAGCGGCCTGGTAATGCAGCAGCGCGTGGCGGTCGGCGCTGATGGGCAGCAGGTCGCCCTGCACTTGCAGTCCCTGGTCACGTCCGTTCTGTGCCGCCTCTCCGCTGCAGTCCTCGCCGGCCATGGCTGTCATGGCCTGTGCCACAAGGGCATAGGAGCCGAAGCCCACATCCCAGGGGTTGCTGGGATTCTCGTATGTGAAGCCGCGCTTGAATTGTCCCACCTTCACCTGGAACTCCTTCCAGTGTACCCATTCCAGCGTATAGTCGCGCATGGCAGGCGAGGCATTGCGCAGTTCCATCTGCACACGGTACTTGAAGTCGCGCAGTATGGAGCCTGACAGATAAGCCCTCACCAGCCGGCACGAGAAGCCGCCGCCGTGGTGGGAGCCTGCTTTTCCGCTCCACTCATACTTGCCCACCACATAACCACCGAACTTGGGTGCGCTCACGAAGCGGGTTACATCGCGCCCGTATTGCAGTTTCTGGGTGTGGGTGGCCGTGTCGGGAGCCATCACGTGCTCCAGTCCGCGGTTGAGGTAAGCGGTGAGAAATCCTTCCTCATATTCGTCGGTTGCCCATGCTTGCAGGCCTGGGAAGAGGAGGCAAAAGAAAACCAGCACTGCCCCCACCGTGTTGGTGGAGGCAGGCTGGTGTGCGTTTTCTGTGCTGCCGACGGCTCTCTTCAGTGCCGCCGGCAGACTAAGATGATTTGTCATGTCTGTTTCTTACTTCTTGTTGATATATTCCACAATCCAAGCGCCCACCTCGCGTGTGCCGTAGTGGGGTGCTCCCTCTACCTGAATCTCCGGCGTGCGCACGTTGGCATTGAGCGATGCGTTGACTGCCTCACGTATGAGCGCCCCTTCTTCCTTCAGTTCGAAGTACTCAAAGAGCATGGCTACGGAGAGAATCTGAGCCAGGGGGTTGGCGATGTTCAGTCCTTTGCCCTGGGGCCACGAACCGTGGATGGGCTCAAAGACAGGTGTGCCTGTGCCGGTGGAGGCGCTGGGCAGCAGGCCCATCGAACCGGTTATGCAGGAGCCTTCGTCCGTGAGGATATCGCCGAAGGTGTTCTCTGTGACCATCACATCGAAGAACTTCGGGTCCTGAATCATGCGCATGGCAGCATTATCTACATACATGAAATCGGTCTCCACATCGGGGTACTCGGTCATCATCTCCTGGGCTACCTTGCGCCACAGGCGGCTTGATGCCAGCACGTTGGCCTTGTCCACCACGGTCAGATGACGGCGGCGACGGCGTGCGTAGCCGTATGCCACGCGCAGGATGCGCTCCACCTCGTGGCGGGTGTAGTAGTTGGTGTCGTAGGCTTCCTCGGTTCCCTCCTTCTTCTCACCGAAGTACATGCCGCCGGTGAGCTCGCGTATGCAGATGAAGTCGGCGCCCTTCACCAGTTCGTCCTTCAGCGGAGACTTGTGCACGAGGCAGTCAAAGGTCTCCACGGGACGTATGTTGGCATAGAGTCCCAACTTCTTGCGCATGGCCAGCAAACCCTGTTCGGGGCGCACTTTGGCCGTGGGATTGTTGTCATACTTGGGGTCGCCCACGCTGGCAAACAGCACTGCGTCGGCCTGCTGACAAGTGTTGAAAGTGTCCTCGGGGAAGGGATCGCCCACCTCGTCGATGGCATGTGCACCGCAGAGAGCTTCGTTGAAGGTCACCTCGTGGCCGAATTTCCCGGCCACAGCACTCAGCACGGCCACTCCCTGCTCCATTATCTCGGGGCCGATGCCATCGCCGGCCAACACTGCAATGTTCAGTTTCATATCTCTATCTTATTAGTTTGTCCTTACCTTATTATATAGGCAGCTCTGGCGTGGAAGCGCTTAGGGCGGCCCGTTTTAGAAGTCCTGCTCGATGAGGTTGAGCATCTTGATGGTGGCCTTGATGGCCGCTTCGGTCTGGTCGGCATCGAAGCCTCGTGTGCGTATCAGGCGGTTGTCCCAGTTCCAGGTGATGGTTGTCTGCACAAAGGCATCCGTGCGTCCGCCTGGAGGAATCGACACGCCATAGTTGGTGAGCCAGGGAAAGCGGCGGCCCAGACGGTTCTTGTAGATGTGCCGTATGGCTCTCACGAAGGCATCGAACTGGCCATCTCCCTGTGCGCTTTCCTCATAAGTCTGTCCGTTGACCTCGAGGCGGAGGCTTGCCAGCGGCTTGAGTCCGTAGGCGGTGGTCACTACGTAGGAGAGCAGGCGCACATGCTCCTCGCTCATACCATGCTTGAGCACGTCGTTCACTATGAAGGGCAGATCCTCCTGCGTCACCAGCTCTTTCTTGTCACCCAGTTCGATGATGCGCTCTGTCACCCTCTTGGTCTGCTCGGGGGTCAGTTCGAGCCCCAGTTCTTCCAGGTTGCGCAGGATGTTTGCCTTGCCGGAGTTCTTGCCCAATGCGTATTCGCGTTTCCTGCCAAAGCGCTCCGGCAGCAAAGCATTCTGGTAGAGTCCGGCCTTGTTGTCGCCATCGGCGTGCACGCCAGCCACCTGTGTGAACACGTTCTCGCCTGTGATGGGCTGGTTGGGCGGTATGGCAATGCCGCTGTAGCTCTCTACCAGGCGCGACACTTCGTTGAGCCTGCTCTCATCAATGCCCGTGTGGGCGTGGAACTGGTCGCGCAGAATGGCCTGCACACTGGCCAGCGGTGCGTTTCCTGCCCTTTCGCCCAGGCCGTTCACGCTGGTGTGGATGCCCGAAGCACCGCCCAGCACGGCTGCCAGCACATTGCTGATGGCCAGATCGTAGTCGTTGTGGGCATGGAAGTCAAAGTGCAGGTGGGGGAATCGCTTCACCATCTGTCGCATGAAGCTGATGAGGTCGAGAGGGTTCAGAACGCCCAGCGTGTCGGGCAGCATGAAGCGTCGTATGCCGCAGTGGCGCAGTGCCTCCACCAGGTCAAACACGTACTGCGGACTGTCCTTCATGCCGTTGCTCCAGTCCTCCAGGTATAGGTTGACTGTGAGACCCTGTTCTGTGGCATAAGCCACTGTGGCCAGAATGTCCTGTACGTGCTCTGCCAGTGACTTCTTGAGCTGTCCCTCGCAGTGCTTGAGCGAGCCTTTGCACAGCAGGTTGACGCACTGGCATCCGCTTTCCACTATCCAGTCGATGCTGGTGTGGCCATCTACGAATCCCAGCACTTCCACCTTGGGCAGCCTTCCCGTCTGCCTGGCCCAGCGGCAGATGTTCTTTACGGCCTCCTTCTCACCCTCGCTCACCCGTGCCGATGCCACTTCGATGCGGTCCACGCACAGGTTTTGCAGCAGTGCCTTGGCGATGATGAGCTTCTCATGCGGCATGAAGCTCACGCCGCTGGTCTGCTCTCCGTCGCGCAGGGTAGTGTCCATTATCTCTATGGTTTTCATCGTGCGTTCAGATGTTGAGGTCGGTGGGGAAGTAGTTGCGCGCTACACTCAAGGCTCGGTTGAGGTCGGGCAACGTCTGCATCATCTCATCTACATGGCACAGGTCGCGCAGTGCGTAGGTGTCCTCAGCCTCGTCGGTGTGCTGTGTGGGTAGGGTGGTGAAGAGGTGGTTGCGTGCATCCAGCACGCGCACAGCACCCTTCGGGTAGGCTCCGTCCTGCCCGCGCAGCTGTTCGCTCACGTATAGGCAGAGCGCACGGGCAAACTCCTCCCTTACTTCTCTTGCGCTGCTTCCCACTGTTCTATCTTGTCCTTGCCTGCAAGCAGGAAGTCGATGTCGTCATAGGCGTTCATCAGACAATGCTTCTTGTAGGCGTTCAGTTCAAAGTGTTCGCTGTTTCCTGTGGTCTCGTTGGTCACTGTCTGGGCCGGTACATCCACCTTCACCCGTGCTTGCGGATTGGTCTCGATGGTGGCGAAGAGTTCCTGCTGGAACGCCTCACTCACCACCACGGGCAGCACAAAGCAGTTGAGCAGGTTGTTGCGGTGTATGTCGGCAAAGCTGTCACTGATGACCACGCGCACTCCATAGCCTGCAATGGCCCATGCGGCATGTTCTCGGCTGGAGCCGGAACCCCAGTTGTGTCCGCCCACGATTATCTCGTGTACCCCCTGGTGAGGTGCTTCGCTGAACTCGGGACGGTTCATCACAAAGTCCTGTACGGGTGTTCCGTCGGGCTTGTAGCGCAGGTCGTGCATGAAGGCATCGCCGAAGAACTTGGCATCGCGTGTGGTGGATGCCAGGTAGCGGGCCGGTATGATGAGGTCTGTATTGCAGTTGTCGATGCGGATGGGTATGCAGGTCGATTCTATGATGCTGAATTTCTCTTTAGCCATAGTGCATTAAAGTTTACGTGGGTCTGTGATTACTCCTGTCACGGCACTGGCTGCCACCACCAGGGGAGAAGCCAGGATGGTGCGTGCTCCCGGGCCTTGACGGCCCACGAAGTTGCGGTTGCTGGTGCTGATACTCAGCTTGCCTGCGGGTACCTTGTCGGGATTCATGGCCAGACAAGCCGAGCAACTGGGCAGGCGCAGCTCGAAGCCTGCCTCGCGCAACACCTCTTCGATGCCCTCGTCTATTATCTGCTGGCGCACCTTCCAGCTGCCTGGCACGAGCCAGGCCACCACGTTGTCGGCCTTCTTCCTGCCCTTGACAATGCTGGCAAAGGCGCGGAAGTCCTCGATGCGACCGTTGGTGCAGGCACCCAGGAAGCAGTAGTCCACGGGTGTGCCTTCCAGTCGCTGGCCTGGCTCAAACTGCATGTAGGCCAGTTGCTCCGTGAAGCCCTGGCGCTCCTGCTCGGGTATGCTTTCCAATGAAGGGATGCACTCGTCGATGGCAATGCCGGCTCCGGGGTTGGTACCATAGGTTATGCGCGGCTTGATATCCTCGGCGCGGAAGGTCACCTCCTTGTCAAAGACCGCATCGCAGTCGCTCTTGAGCTGTCTCCAACGCTCCACCGCGCGGTCCCACTCCTCGCCTTTGGGAGCATATTCGCGCCCTTTCAGGTACTCGAAAGTGGTGTCGTCGGGGGCGATGATGCCGGCTCGCGAACCCATCTCAATGGATAGGTTGGAGAGTGTGAGGCGTCCCTCCATGCTCAGTGCGCGTATGGCGCTGCCGGCATATTCCACTGCGTAGCCGGTGGCACCTCCTGTGGTCATCTGCGCCATGATGTAGAGCGCTATGTCCTTGGCTGTCACGCCGGGCTGCAGAGTGCCCTCCACATTGATGCGCATCGTCTTGGGCTTCTGCTGCAGGATGCATTGCGAGGCCAGCACTTCGGCCACCTCGCTGGTGCCTATGCCCATGGCTATGGCACCCACAGCACCGTGGGTGCTCGTGTGGGAGTCGCCGCACACGATGGTCATGCCTGGCAGCGAGAGTCCCTTTTCGGGTCCCACCACATGGATGATGCCGTTGTCCTTGGTGCCCATGGCGAAGTGGCGGATGCCGAACTCCTGGCAGTTACGTGCCAGAGTCTCCACTTGCTTGCGTCCCACAGGGTCGTGGATGACCTCCTGCTGGTCGCTGGGTGTGTTGTGGTCGGGCATTGCCACCACCCTCTGAGGGCGGAATACGGGCAGATGCTTGTCCCTTAGCGTGTCAAACGCTTGCGGGCTGGTCACCTCGTGCACGAAGAGGCGGTCGATGTAGAGCTGTGTAGGGCCGTCGGGTACATTCTGCACCACATGGGCGTCCCATATCTTATCGAAGAGCGTGTTCATACCTTGAATTTGTTTATGCAGTCAATATATGCTTCCACCGAAGCCGTCACTATGTCGGTGTTCGCGCCGAATCCATAGTATATGTGTCCGTCGTACTCCACCTGCATGTGCACCTTGCCCACGTCGTCGGAACCCTTGCTGATGGCCTGGATGGTGAACTCCTTGAGTGTCATTTCGCGCTTGATGATGGTCTTGAGAGCCTTTATGGCGGCATCCACAGGGCCGTTGCCCGATGCTGCACTCTCGAAGTGTTCGTTGGCGATGCTGAGTCCGATGCTTGCCACAGAGCGCACCCCCTTGCCGGTGGTCACCTGCAGATACTCCAACTTGATGCTATGGGCGGCTGTGCGGTCGGCGCCTGCCAGTACCAGCACATCGTCATCGGTGACCTCTTTCTTCTTGTCCGCCAGGTCCAGGAATGCCTTATACACATTGTCGAGCCTCTCTCCGTCGAGCTCCACACCGTTCACACTCAGGCGGTGCTTCAGCGCAGCACGTCCCGAGCGGGCGGTCAGCACGATGGCGTTGTCGTCGATGCCCACCTCCTTGGGGTCCATAATCTCGTAGGTGGAAGCGTTCTTCAGCACTCCGTCCTGATGTATGCCCGAACTGTGTGCAAAGGCGTTCCTGCCCACGATGGCCTTGTTGGGCTGCACGGGCATGTTCATCAGACTGCTCACCATACGGCTTGTGGCCGAAATCTTGGTGGTGTTGATATTGGTCTCGATGCCCAGATCGGGGTGTGTCTTGAATATCATCGTCACCTCCTCCAGTGCGGTGTTTCCTGCGCGCTCGCCTATTCCGTTGATGGTCACCTCCACCTGCCGTGCTCCGTTGAGCACGCCGGCCACCGTGTTGGCAGTGGCCATGCCCAGGTCGTTGTGGCAGTGGGTGGATAGTATGGAGCGTCCTGCCGCAAAGGCATCAACGTGTTCGTACAGATACTTAATCTTCTCGCCGTACTCATAAGGCGTGCGGAAACCGGTGGTGTCAGGGATGTTGCACACGGTGGCTCCTGCCTTGGTGACAGCCTCGATGACGCGTGCGAGGTACTCGTTATCGGTTCGCCCGGCATCTTCAGCGTAGAACTCCACGTCCTCCACATAGCGTTTGGCATACTTCACAGCCGCCACGGCGCGCTCGATGATTTCCTCGCGTGTGGAGTTGAACTTGTATTTGATGTGGCTGTCACTGGTGCCTATGCCCGTGTGTATGCGCTTGTGCTTGGCATACTTGAGTGCCTCGGCTGCCACGTCGATGTCCTTCTCCACGGCTCGTGTAAGGGCGCAGATGGTGGGCCATGTCACTGCCTTGCTGATTTCTATCACGCTGTTGAAGTCGCCCGGACTGCTGATGGGGAATCCGGCCTCTATCACATCCACTCCCAGAGCCTCCAGCTGGCGCGCCACCTGTATCTTCTCCACGGTGTTCAACTGGCATCCTGGCACCTGCTCACCGTCGCGCAGGGTGGTGTCGAAGATAAACAATCTGTCACTCATATTGCTTCCTTTTATTCTAATTCCCTTGTAAATTGCCCTGCAAAGTTACATAATATTACTTGTTGTGGCAAGTGTATGAGCATTTGTTGCGCGATTTATTTTGCCTCGCACCGCAATCAAGGGCAGTCAGGACTGCATAATGGGCTAATTATGAATGCTGAATTTTGAATTAAGAATTGAGCTTTGCGGGAATTAAGAATGCGGAATTTTGAATTAAGAATTGGGCTGGCGCGATGTGGGCATTGCACCCCATGCCATCGCGCAGCACTTTTCACTCTTCACTCTTCACTTTTCACTCCCCGAAGGGACGCTTTTCACTTCCCGCAGGGACCACTTTTCACTTTTCACTTTTAACTTTTAACTTGTATCACGCAGTGCGGTGCAATGGCCATCGCAGCGTGCTCCGTTGGTCATCGCAGCGTGCTGCATCGGGCATTGCAGCGTGCTGCGTTTTCCCCGGCATCTTTTTGTACGATAGGGGGCATGGCGCTTTCCGTACCTTTCCAGATAGCCGGAGCCGTGGTGCGCAGCCTGCTTCGGCATGATGGCGGATGCGGAATCCGGACTCATGAACTTCGTTAACAGTACATTTTTCAGCCCGTTGGCTGGCATGTTGGAGCAGATTTTTGTAAATTTGCAAGCAGGGAGAACCGATGGTGCCATATATGTGGCTCTGCGTGAGGATGACATCGGCTCCCTGTATATATAGATAATGTATAGAGAAATGAAAAGCTCTGCTATGACTGACTGTCCTGTCTGCTCCCCTTGGGGGAATGTTCTGCGTGCGGCCCTGCGATGCTCTTGGTGGCTGCTTCTGGTGCTGATGCCTCTGCCGGTCATGGGCGGTGGGCGACTGTGCGGGCGGCACAGGCCCGACAGACTCACCGTGGATATGATGGAGAGCAGACCCGCTGCTGCCTATGGGGTGGCAGGAAGGGTGTGTGCCAGCAGACCTGCACTGGGGTGGCAACTGCCCTCCGGCACCAGCCAGACAGCCTGGCGTGTGCTGGTGGCTACCGAGCCGGGGCTGCTCCGCGAGGGCAAGGCCGATGTGTGGGACAGCGGCGTGAGAGAGTCGGTCCAGTCGGTGGGCGTGGCCTTTGGAGGTGCCCCGCTGAAGGCAGGCACGAGCTATTGGTGGACTGTGAAGACGTGGACCCGTGCCGATGCAGGCACCAGCGTCGGGCGCGAGAGCCGCTGGGCAAGTCCCATGCAGTTTGTCACCGCCACCGTGCAGGACTCCTGCTTCAGCCATTACCCCTTGGTGAAGACCAGGCAGAAGCCGCTCAGGGCTACCCGTCCCGCTGCGCTGACGAGTGTGTATGACTTCGGCAGGGATGCCTTTGCCCAGCTCACCCTGCGCGTGCGCACCACCCACGACGGCGACAGCATCACGGTTCGCCTGGGCGAGGCAATGCGCGAAGGGCGCGTAGATAGCAAGCCGCAGGGCAGCGTGCGCTATGCCTCCTATGTCATCCCACTGCGCCGGGGCACCCACGACTATCCACTCCGTCTCAGGCCCGACAGCCGCAATACGGCCCCGGGAGCCAATGAGAGCGGGGTGGATCCCATACTCATGCCACCCAGCATAGGCGAGGTGTTCCCCTTCAGATACGTTGAGGTGGAGGGCCGGGGGCAGGTGCGGGCTGTGTGGCGGCAGGCTGTGCATGTGCCATTCGACGAGCAGGAGGCACAGTTCCATTGCTCCGACATGGTGCTCAATCAGGTGTGGGAGCTCTGCAAGTACTCTATCCGCGCCACCTCCTTTGCCGGTATCTATGTGGATGGAGACCGCGAGCGCATCCCCTACGAGGCAGATGCCCTGGTCAACCAGCTCTCTCATTACACCACCGACAGGGAATACACCACGGCAAGGCGCAGTATAGCTCATCTGATAGAGCACCCCACCTGGCCCACCGAATGGATTCTCATCACTCCGCGCATGGCATGGCTCGACTATCTCTACACCGCCGACCGCCGCATGCTGGAGCGTTATTACGCCGACCTGGCAGCCAAGACGCTGGCTCCGCTGCGCGATGAGCGGGGGCTGATAAGCACGCGCACTGGGCTGGTGAGCGACTCGGTCAAGCGCTCGGTGCACTTCCGTGGCCGCACGTTGCGCGACATCGTCGATTGGCCTCAGAGCGGTGCGGCGGGCATCGAGAAGGAGTCGGCGGGCGAGGCCGACGGGCACGAGATGTGCGAGGTGAACACTGTGGTCAATGCCTATCACTATGACGCGCTGCACATGATGAGCCTGGTGGCAGGCGCGCTGGGGCGTGAGGCCGACAGCATACGCTTTTCCCGGATGGCAGCACAGACGGCGCGCAGCATCGACAGCCTGCTTTGGGACTCTCAGAGGGGAGCCTATACCGACGGGCTCGGCTCGCAGCATTGCTCGCAGCACAGCAGCATGTTTCCCCTAGCATTCGGCATGGTACCCCAGGACAGGGTGCAGCGTGTGGCCGCCTATGTGCAGTCGCGCGGCATGGCCTGCAGCGTCTATGGGGCGCAGTTCCTGCTTGATGCACTCTATCTGGCAGGCCGCGACGAGGCTGCCCTGCGCCTGATGGCGGGCAAGGGGCGGCGCAGCTGGTACAACATGCTGCGCATGGGCTCCACCATCACCACCGAGGCATGGGACAATGTATATAAGTCCAACCTCGACTGGAACCATGCGTGGGGCGCTGCAGCCGCCAACGTCATAGCACGCAGGCTGATGGGCATACGGCCGCTCAAGCCCGGATTCGAGGAGATAGCCATTTGCCCGCAGCCTGGCGGGCTGCCCCATGCCCGCATCGTGCAGCCCTCGCCGCGCGGGAGCATAGGGGTGGAATGGCGCACGCGGAGGGACGGGAAACTCAATCTGAGCGTGACCGTTCCGGCCAACAGCACCGCCCGCCTCACATTGCCCCACACAGGGCAGGTGGTCACATTGCCTCCCGGACACCACCGCATCAGCGAGTGAAAGGGCAGCAGGCGTGAGACAGTTGCATACCGATGCTTCTGCAGGAGGCCGGCGAGAGGGCAGAATGGGCCCGAAGAAGAAAATTCTTGGCCATTCATGCACGTATTCTCATCGAAACTCACTAAATTTGTAGGTGGAGACAATAATAATTCTTTGTTAGCACATGAATACTAACCACAGCACGACAACGTCCTGTCCCTGCTTTATGGCAGTGGATCTGGGGGCAACGAGCGGCCGTACCATACTGGGTAGTGTGGAGAAGGGCCAGCTGATACAGCGCGAACTGACGCGCTTCCCAAACCGCATCACCCAGCTGGGCGGGCATTTCTACTGGGACATCTATGCACTTTATGACGAGGTCATCCGCGCCCTGCGTGTGGTGGCCGACGAGGGTATCCGGCTCCAGAGTATAGGCATCGACACCTGGGGCGTCGATTTCGTCTGTGTGGGACACGACGGCAACGTGCTCCGCAATCCGTTCTCCTACCGCGACCCACACACCGAGGGCATCATGGAGGAGTTCTTTCAGAAGGTTCCCCGAGAGGAGGTCTATGAGCGCACAGGCATACAGTTCATGAACTTCAACACGCTCTTCCAGTTTGCCGCAATGCGCAAGCACGGTGACTCTGCGCTGGAGGCAGCCGGCAAGCTGCTCTTTATCCCCGATGCCTTGAGCTATATGCTCACAGGGGAGACCGTGTGTGAATATACCATCCTGAGCACAAGCCAGATGCTCGACCCGCGCACCAAGCGGCTCGACCCCGTGCTGCTGCAGGCCGTGGGACTCACCGAGGAGCAGTTCGGACGCTACGTCAACCCCAGCGACCAGGTGGGTGTGCTCACTCCCGAGGTGCAGAAGCTGACCGGACTTGGCCCCGTGCCTGTGGTGGCGGTGGCCGGTCATGACACAGGAGCAGCCGTAGCAGCCGTACCGGCCAGGGACGAGCGTTATGCCTACCTGAGCTGTGGCACATGGAGCCTGCTGGGCATCGAGGTGAAGGATGCCATCATCAACGAGAAGAGCTATCAGTACAATTTCACCAACGAGGGCGGTATCGAGGGCACCACACGCTTCTTGAAGAACATCTGCGGCATGTGGCTCCTGGAGCGCTGCCGCAAGGAGTGGACCGATGCACCCGCCGACGTGAACGAGATAAACAGCCAGGCCATGGAGACCGAGCCGTTCCGCTCGCTGGTGAACCCCGATGACCCACGCTTCACAAACCCCGAGAGCATGGTACAGGCCATACAGGACTACTGCCGCGAGACCAATCAGCCGGTGCCCGAAGACTACCGCCAGATGGCACGCTGCATCTTTGAGAGCCTCGCCCTGCGCTATAGGCAGGTGATAGAATACCTGAAGGAACTGGCCCCCTTCCCCATTGAGAAGCTCCACGTAATAGGCGGCGGCACCTATAACCACTACCTGATGCAGATGGCGGCCGACAGTATCTCGCTGCCCGTAGTGACGGGTCCCGTGGAGGGCACCGCCATCGGCAACATCATGCTGCAGGCCAAGGCGGCCGGTCTGGTGGGCGACATGTACGAGATGCGCCGCATCATAGCCGACAGCATAGAGACCAACCTGTATGAACCAGAGCACACCGAGGCTTGGGACAAGGCGTATGAGAGGTTTATCGACATTCAAAAACTATAAAACACATTCCGTTATGAAAGAAGAATTGGTAAGGAAAGCTTACGAGGTTGCCAAGGAGCGTTATGCTGAGATTGGCGTTGACACAGAGAAGGTACTCAAGCAGCTGCAGGACTTCCACCTGTCGCTCCACTGCTGGCAGGCCGATGACGTGGCCGGATTTGAGGTGCAGGCCGGTTCGCTCAGCGGAGGTATCCAGAGCACGGGCAACTATCCGGGCAAGGCCAGAAACATAGACGAGCTGCGTGCCGACATACTGGAGGCCAAGAGCCTTATCCCTGGCAACCATCGTCTGAACCTGCACGAGATATATGGCGACTTCAAGGGAAAGGTGGTCGATCGCGATGAGGTGACCGTAGAATACTTCCAGTCATGGATAGACTGGGCAAAGGAGAATGACACGAAGCTCGATTTCAACTCCAGCAGCTTCTCGCACCCCAAGAGTGGCAGCCTGTCGCTCTCTAACCCCGACGAGGGTATCCGAGGCTTCTGGGTGGAGCACACCAAGCGCTGCCGCGACATTGCCAATGCCATGGGAGAGGCCCAGGGCGACCCCTGCATCATGAATCTGTGGGTGCACGACGGCTGTAAGGACATGAGCGTAAACCATATGCTCTACCGCAGCTTGCTGAAGAAGTCGCTGGACGAAATCTTTGCCAAGAAGCAGCCAATGATGAAGGACTGCATCGAGGGCAAGGTGTTCGGTATTGGTCTGGAGAGTTTCACCGTGGGCTCACACGACTTCTATACCGCCTATGCCGCACAGAACCATAAGATACTCACCATTGACACAGGTCATTATCACCCCACCGAGAGTCCTGCCGACAAGGTGAGCGCCGTGCTGCAGTTCGTTCCTGAACTGATGCTGCACGTCAGCCGCCCCGTGCGCTGGGACAGTGACCACGTGACGATAATGGATGACCCCACGCAGGAACTGTTCTCCGAGATTGTACGCGCCGATGCTCTCGACCGTGTGCACTACGGTCTGGACTTCTTCGACGGCAGTATCAACCGCATCGGAGCCTACGTCATCGGTTCGCGCGCCGCACAGAAGTGCATGCTGCGTGCCCTTCTGGAGCCCAAGGCAACCATCAGCGAGGCCGAGCTCAAGGGCCAGGGCTACCGCGTGCTGGCACTCCTCGAGGAGCAGAAGGCCATGCCTTGGCAGGCTGTCTATGACGAATTCTGTGTGCGCAATGCCGTCCCCGTGGGCCAGGACTTCATGAAGGAGATAGACTCTTACGAGGCTAACGTAACCAGCAAGCGCTGATCATAAAACTGCGGCACTATGGACATCCTCATCGGACTGCTCATTATAGCAGCGGGTGCATTCTGCCAGTCGAGCAGTTATGTGCCTATCAACAAGATCAAGCAATGGAGCTGGGAGAGCTACTGGATAGTGCAGGGCGCCTTTGCCTGGCTGCTCCTGCCGCTGTTGGGCGCTTTTCTGGCGGTTCCCGAAGGGCACTGCATCTGTGAACTCATCACGGGGCAGAACTCCTTCAATATCGGCATGACCATCCTCTTTGGCGTCCTCTGGGGCGTGGGCGGCCTTACATTCGGCCTCTCCATGCGCTATCTGGGAGTCGCCCTGGGGCAGAGCATCGCCCTGGGTACGTGCGCCGGACTGGGCACCATTATGGGCCCCGTGCTGCTCAACATCTTCTTCCCCGAGCAGAATGCATTGGCCAGCCTTACCGCCTCAGTGCTGATAGGCGTGGCAGTCACCCTGCTGGGCATAGCCATCATAGGCGTGGCCGGTTCGATGAAGGCTGCGATGCTGTCGGAGGAGGAGAAGCGTGCAGCGGTGAAGGACTTCAACTTCACACGCGGTCTCGCCATTGCTCTGCTGGCTGGCTTTATGAGTGGATGCTTCAACGTAGGACTTGAGTTCGGCAAGGGCATCAACTTCGGTGACCTCACGCCCGACATCTACAAGACCCTGCCAGCCACCTTCCTGGTGACTCTGGGCGGCTTCGTCACGAACGCCATCTACTGTTTCTACCAGAACACAAAGAACCACACGTGGTCCGACTATGCCAAGGGCAGCGTGTGGGGCAACAATCTGTTCTTCTGTCTGCTGGCAGGCGCGCTGTGGTACAGCCAGTTCTTCGGCCTCTCGCTGGGCAAAGGCTTCCTCTCCGCATCGCCCACGCTTACCACTCTCTCCTTCTGTATATTGATGGCGCTCAACGTTACGTTCAGCAACGTATGGGGCATCATCCTCAAGGAGTGGAGGGGTTGCTCGCCCAAGACCATCGCTGTGCTCATCCTCGGACTGGCAGTGCTTATCCTGAGCAGTTTCCTGCCGCAGCTCATCTGACGGGCAGTCTGTACAGCAGGATGCGAATGGCATACTGAACACACCTCTCTCGTCACCCTGCAGGATGGCGGGAGAGGTATTATATATAATGTATAGCAATCGGGTGGCGGAGTGGTGGCGGCTGTCGCATGGACCAATGACTGGATGTCCGTTGCGGGCTTCGGAACAACGAGAGGTGCCCAGGGCATGCCTCGGGAACCTGTCGGACGGCATGGCATAGCCCATAGAGACAAGTGGGACACAACTTCAGAACCCCTCTAACAAAAGAATAAAGATGAAAAGTGTATTGGAAGGCCGCCCCGCTCTGGCGGCAGTGATAGACCAAGTGGCCGAGGTGGCCGGGTACCTGTGGCAGAAAGGCTGGGCCGAGAGAAACGGCGGCAACATCACCGTCAACGTGACCGATCTGGTCGATGACGAGATAAAGGCGTTGCCTGCGATAGCTCCCGCCCGCCCCATCGGCAAGATTCTGCCCAATCTGAAGGGCACATACTTCTATGCCAAAGGCACCGGCAAGCGCATGCGTGACCTGGCCCGCCGTCCCATGGAGAACGGTGCCATCATACGCGTGTGCGATGACTGCGCCTCTTATGAGATAATAGCCGACAATGCGGTGCTGCCTACCAGCGAACTCCCGTCGCACCTCTCCCTGCAGGACTATCTGATAGGTACCGGCAGCTGCTACAAGGCCACGCTTCACACACATCCCATCGAGCTGGTGGCCATGTCGCACATCCAGCGCTTCCTGCGCCCCGGCGAGATGACCCGTGTGCTCTGGTCCATGATTCCCGAGACGCTGGCCTTTGCTCCCCTCGGCATTGGCGTGGTTCCCTATGCCATGCCCGGCAGCCTGGAATTGGCGGATGCCACGCTGGAGCAGATTAAGACACACGACGTTGTACTGTGGGAGAAGCACGGTACCACATCGGTCGGCATCGACATCATGGACGCTTTCGACCAGACGGATGTGCTCTGCAAGTCGGCCCATATCTATATGTGTGCCCGCAGCATGGGCTCTGAGCCCGACGGCATGACCGAGGAGGCCGTCAAGGCCGTGCAGGAGACATTCCATCTGCCCAAGTCTCGTCCCTGCTAAACGCCTTGCTCCAAAGGGTGGGGCAGAAGCATGGATGAAGCCGCCCAAGGCAGTTCTTTGGGAATCGGAAAGGATACCCTCAGGAAAGCCGGCGCGGTCGTGAATAAATCGGAACGGAAAACCCTTCTGCCTCGCATAGGCTTAAGCAGGCTGGGCAGACAGGACAAAAGTGTAAGGCAAACAATGCTGTGCGGTGTATCCCATCGCGCAGCATTTTTGTTTTCGGTCTTCTGAAAAAGAGAGCTTGGCGGCGTGCCTCCGGCTGTGCATGAAAATGCACCGAAAAACGCAGCGCACTGCAACGGCCTGTGCAGCGCACTGCAATGTCCAATGGAGCGCGCTGCGATGCCCGATGCACCGCACTGCGTCATTTAAGTGAAAAGTGTCCCTTCGGGAAGTGAAAAGTGCCCCTTTCCTTTTTCGAAAGGTGAAGAGTGAAAAATGAAAAGTGCTGCGCGATGGCAAGGGGTGCAATGCCCACATCGCGCCAGCCCAATTCTTAATTCAAAATCCAGCATTCATAATTATCTCGTCCAGCATTCATAATTCCCTTGTTCTGCAATCTTAATCGCTTCGAAGCAAGTTTTTCTCCGTTTTCTTGCTGTGAGAATGAAAAAGTTAGTACCTTTGCACCGCATTTGCGAGGCTGTTCCGAAGAGTGGTGCAGCCCGTCAAACAAGTTTCATCATAAAGACAAGTTAAGTCATGTATTTGGATTCAGCCAAAAAGACAGAGATTTTCACCCAGTATGGTCAGGGCAGTAAGGACACCGGCAGTGCAGAGAGCCAGATCGCACTCTTCACATTCCGTATCGCTCACTTGACCGAGCACATGAAGCAGAACCGCAAAGACCACAGCACAGAACGCGCTTTGACTGGTCTGGTTGGTAAGCGTCGTAGCCTCCTCAACTACCTTAAGAGCCGCGACATCAACCGCTATCGTGCTATCGTGAAGGCTCTGGGTCTGCGTAAGTAATCGCGCAGCTCTGCTCACAGATGAAAGCCAAAAGCTGCATTCCTCCGCAGGAGGTTGCAGCTTTTTTTAGTTTGGCAGACTCCGCGCAGCAAGCTCTGCGGCGTGGAGTATGCAGTTAGAAAAGCGAAAACAATCAGATTCGATATGAACAAGTTGAGGCAATTCCTTCCCGACCTGCTGGCTGTGGTGTTCTTCGTGGCCATCAGCGTCTTCTATTTCATTACACCCATCCGTGACGGACTCGTGCTTTCGGGACACGACCACAGCGCCTCGGTAGGCAGCAACGTGGAGATGAACCATTACCGCGAGACTCATCATGGTGAGCGCACACGCTGGACCAACACCCTCTTCAGCGGAATGCCCACCTATCAGATGAGCCCCAGCTATGACAGCACAGACACCCTCTCGTGGCTCGAGAAGGTGTATCAGCTGGGACTCCCCGACGTTGCGTCCTACGTGTTTATGATGCTCCTGGGCTTCTACATCCTGCTGCGCGCCTTCAACTTCCGCGTGTGGATGGCCGCCCTGGGCGCTGTGCTCTGGGCCTTCAGCAGTTACTATTTCATCATCATTGCAGCCGGACACATCTGGAAGCTGCTTACCCTGAGCTTCGTGCCACCCACCATAGCCGGTATGGTGCTGTGCTATCGGGGCCGCTATCTGCCTGGCATCGTGGTGACAGCCCTGTTCACGGCCCTGCAGATACTGAGCAACCATGTGCAGATGACCTATTACTTCCTCTTTGTCATGGGGCTGATGGTGCTCGCCTACCTTATTGATGCGGTGCGCAAGCACACGCTGGGGCAGTGGGCGAAGGCTACTGCGTGCTTTGCCGTGGCAGGCTTGCTGGGCATAGCCGTCAACCTGAGCAACCTCTACCACACCTGGCAGTACAGCAAGGAAAGCATGCGCGGCAAGAGTGAGCTCACGCAGAAGACCAAGAACCAGGCCGATCAGACGAGCAGCGGACTGGAGCGCAGCTATATCACCATGTGGAGTTACGGACTGGGTGAAACGTGGACCCTGCTCGTGCCCAACACCAAGGGCGGTGCCAGTGTGCCCCTTGCCCAGAGCGAGACAGCCATGAAGCATGCCAACCGCACCTACGTGCCCGTCTATCAGGCATTCACTCAGTACTGGGGCGAACAGCCCGGCACCAGTGGCCCTGTGTATGTTGGCGCGTTTGTGCTGATGCTCTTCGTCCTGGGCCTCTTCATCGTGAGGGGACCCATGAAGTGGTGTCTGCTGGCCGCCACGGTGCTCAGCATCCTGCTCTCCTGGGGCAAGAACTTCATGGGCTTCACCGACTTCTTCCTCGACTACGTGCCCATGTATGACAAGTTCCGCACCGTTGCCAGCATACTGGTCATAGCCGAGTTCACCATTCCCCTGCTGGCCATGCTCGCCCTCAAGAAGCTTGTGGATGACCCTGCCTGCCTAGAGGGGAAGAGCACGCACCTGCATATGCCCCGCAAGCATTACCTCACCCTGAGCTTCTGCATCACGGGAGGTGTGGCCCTGCTCTTCTGGGCGATGCCCGATGCATTCTTCGGCGATTACCTCTCCAGTGCCGACCATACCTACATGAAACAGTTTGTCGAGGCCGGGTATATCCCCCAGCAGCTGGCTGGCGACATACTGAACAATATGAGTGACATGCGTCGTGCCATGTTCAGGGCAGACGCCCTCAGGAGTTTCATCGTGGTGGGTGTGGGTCTGCTCGTGCTTGTGGCCTACCGCTGGAAGCGCATCAAGGAGGTGCCCATGGTGGCATGCCTGATTATCCTGTGTCTGGCCGACATGTGGGGAGTGAACAAGCGCTACCTCAACGATGCCATGTTCAGCACTCCCACAGCCACTCAGCAGACTCTGCAACCCACGCGCGCCGACCAGTTCATCCTGCAGCAGGACAGTGGTGCATACGACCGCGTGCTCAACCTCACCGTGAGCACCTTCAATGACAACACCACCTCATATCATCACAAGAGCGTGGGCGGCTACCATCCCGCCAAGCTCCGCCGCTACCAGGAACTCATCGAGGAGCATATCCAGAAGGAGATGGGGCGCATCGGCGGTGCTATCTACGCCACGGGCCAGGACCTCACGCAGTGTGATGGAGACAGCCTGTTCCCCGTGCTCAACATGCTCAACACACGCTGGGTGATAGTGGGCGACGGCAAGAGCGCACCGATGGCAGTGGCCAATCCGTGGGCTGCAGGCAATGCATGGTTCGCCTCCGAGGTGAAGTATGTGGCGGATGCCGATGCCGAGCTGGCTGCTCTGCACCATATCAATCCCAAGCTGACAGCCGTGGCCGACGAGCGTTTCCGCGATGTGCTGGGCGAATCCTCCGGCCGTGACAGCCTGTCGCAGGTGGTGCTCCAGAGCTATGATGCCAACCGCCTCGTATATGAGTGCACGTCGCAGCAGGGTGGTGTGGTGGTCTTCAGTGACATCTACTATCCCGGGTGGACCTGCACCGTGGACGATGAGGACACCCCTGTGGGACGTGTCGATTACGTGCTCCGTGCCATCCGTGTGCCCGCAGGCAAGCATAAGATAGTGATGCGCTTCGATCCCCAGAGCGTGCACGCGACCGAGGCCATTGCCTATGCCGCCTTGGCCCTGCTCATCCTCCTGACCCTCGGCTACGTGGTGATGGGTGTGATGAAGGCCCGTAAGAAATAAAACCGGGAGCCCTGCCCGGCATCGGGCATCCTTTCCGCTCATAACATGCACTGCGGTGCAATGGCGGATGCACTGCGGTGCGTCGGCTGTTGCACCGCGCTGCGTTGGCACATGCAGCGCACTGCGTTTTTCGCTCCTCCGGCCCGCCTTGGTGCGCGGTAGGGCATATAAGGCCAAAATTCAGAGTGCTGATGGATGAAAATTGCGGTTTTTTTTGTAAGTTTGCAGTTTGGTAAAATAGTATATAGAACAGAGTAACGGATTTATATGAGAAGAATTCTTTTCCTGCTGATTGCCGTTCTGTGTTTCTGCGTGCCAGGCTTGGCGCAGATGCAGACACCGGTGACGTTCAGCGTGACAAACGAAGAGACTCCCGATGGCAAGCTCCTTGTGCGCTTCAGCGGACAGGTGAATGCCGGCTGGCATGTGTATGGCACCGACATACCAGAGGGTGGCCCCACCCCCGCCACGCTCACCGTGGAGAAGATAAAGGGACTGAAGGCCGACGGCGCATTGCGTGCCACCGGCAAGGTGAAGCGCGCCGAGGATGCCATGTTCGGCATGACGGTGTCATATATGGAAGGCACGGCCTCCTTTGAGCAGGCCTTCACCATCACCGATGCACAGTATTCGGTGGAGGGCTACCTCACCTATGGCGCGTGCAGCGAATCGAACTGCATGCCACCCTCCACGGTGGAGTTCTCATTTGCAGGCAAGGCTTCGTCCAAGGGCGTGACGGCAAGCACCGATGCCCTGGAGGCCAAGGCAGGAGAGCCTGATACCGCTGCTGCCGATACCACAGCGCAGCAGGTGGCCGCCGGGAACGCGGCGGTGGGAGCTGCCGACCTGTGGGCGCCCGTCACCGAGGAGCTGCATCAGACCGAGTCGATGGGGACGCTGGCCGACAAGAGCCTGATAGCCATCTTCCTGCTGGGCATGCTGGGCGGACTGGTAGCGCTGCTCACCCCCTGCGTGTGGCCCATCATCCCCATGACCGTGAGCTTCTTTCTGAAGCGCAGCAAGGACAACCGCCGCCAGGGCATACGCGATGCCATGACCTACGGAGTGAGCATCGTGGTCATCTATGTGCTCCTGGGACTGCTCGTCACCGTGTTCTTCGGGGCAAGCCAGTTGAATGCGCTGAGCACCAATGCGGTGTTCAACATCTTCTTCTTCCTTCTGCTCGTCTTCTTCGGCGCCAGTTTCCTGGGCGGTTTTGAGATATCCTTGCCCAGTCGCTGGACTAATGCCGTGGACAAGAAGTCCGAAGCCACGAGCGGTCTGCTGAGCATCTTCCTCATGGCCTTCACGCTGAGCCTCGTGAGCTTCTCGTGCACGGGTCCCATCATAGGCTTCCTCCTGGTGGAGGTGAGCACGAGCGGCGAACTGCTGGGCCCCACTGTGGGCATGTTCGGATTTGCCCTCGCTCTGGCTCTTCCCTTCACGCTGTTTGCCCTCTTCCCCGCTTGGCTCAAGAGCGTACCCAAGAGCGGCAACTGGATGAACTGCATCAAGGTGTGCCTGGGCTTCGTGGAACTGGCCTTCGCACTGAAGTTCCTCTCGGTGGCCGACCTGGCTTACGGCTGGCACATACTGGACCGCGAGGTGTTCCTCTGCCTTTGGATAGTGCTCTTTGCGCTGATGGGAGCCTATCTCATCGGGTGGATACGCTTCCCGCATGACGAAGACGAGTACGACGAAATGGGCGAGGTGGTGGCCAATCCACGCACGGGAGTGACACGCTTCCTGCTCGGACTCCTGAGCCTGGCCTTTGCACTCTATATGGTACCCGGCCTGTGGGGCGCGCCCTGCAAGGCTGTGAGCGCCTTTGCTCCCCCCATGCAGACACAGGACTTCCGCATCGGAGGCACCGAGGAAGTGCATGCACAGTTCACCGACTACGAGGAGGGAATGGCCTATGCGCGCCAGCATGGCAAACCCGTGCTGGTGGACTTTACCGGCTATGGCTGTGTGAACTGCCGCAAGATGGAGGCCGCCGTGTGGACCGACCCGCAGGTGGCTGCCACCATAAGGGACCGCTATGTGCTCATCTCGCTCTATGTGGATGAGAAGACTGCCCTCGACAGCACTATCACAGTGAGTGAGAACGGTGCACAGACCAAGTTGCGCACCGTGGGCGACAAGTGGAGCTACCTGCAAAGGGTGAAGTTCGGTGCCAATGCCCAGCCCTTCTATGTGCTGCTCGATGGCAATGGCAAGCCTCTGGGGCCCTCCTACGCCTTCGACGAGAGCGTGGATGCCTATATGGCCTTCCTGCGTCAGGGACTCGACGCATACGCCAAGAGAAGTGCGCAATGAGCGCCTGAAAAACGGCCGCAAAACGGGGCGCAGAGTGGTCGATAATGGAAAATGATTGTTCTGAACGCCCTTTGTTTGCACTTTTTAACTCAATGATGGTCAAAAGGATGGCTCTATGTGAACGGAAAGTGCGAACTTAGCGGAACCAAAGGGTGCATTGGAAGTAAGAATATAACAATAAGAAAGATACATAATGGAGAAGATTCAAGAACTGACAGAGAAGCTCTACCGCGAAGGCGTGGAGCGTGGTCAGGCAGAGGCAGCCAAGATCAAGGCTGAAGCCGAAGCCGAAGCACAGAAAATCCTGGACAATGCCCGTGAGCAGGCACAGACCATCGAGGCACAGGCCAAGAAGAAGGCCGCCGAGTTGGATGCCAACACCAAGGGCGAGCTGAAGCTCTACACCAGCCAGGCTCTCAACGCTCTCAGGAGCGAGATAACCAATGTGCTTACCAACAATACCGTGGAGGAGGCTGTCAAGGGACTGGTGGCCGACCCCGAGTTCCTGCCTAAGTTTGCCGTGGAACTGGCAAGCAAGTGGGCCGGCGATGGCCCGGTGGTGCTCAGCACAGCCGAGGCAGAGGACCTCAGGAAGTACTTCGCCGCCAAGGCAAAGGACCTGCTCGACAAGGGAGTGACCATTGAGCAGGTGAGCGGAAAGGACACCATGCTCACCATCGCACCCGCTGATGGTAGCTACAAGGTGAACTTCGGACGCAAGGAATTCGAGGACTATTTCAAGAGCTTCCTGCGTCCTCAGCTCGTGGAGATGCTCTTCTGAGAAAAGGGCAACGAGAAACTCCCGCCGGTGCAGGCTTTCAGCAGAGCCGGCAGGGAGGTGTGGACATTAAACAAAAGTAACAAGCAAACACATGGGCAATTATTATTGTTTGGTGGCGGGACTGCCCGACATCGACTTGGCAGACACCCAGCCGGGCTTCTCGTTCGAGGAGCTCAGGGAGTGGTGCGACGCTGAACTGTCGGCACATGACCGCAAACTCATCTCCTACTTCTATCTGAGGCTTGACTGCAAGAACCTTGTGAAGTTGCTCAAAGACCCCGAGGCAAAGGTGGATCTGCACGGTAACTATACCCTGGAGCAGTATCAGGACCTCATCACAAGTGCGCGGGAGATGAACTTCAACGTGCATCGCTTCCCGTCCTTCATGAGTGTCTTTGCCCGAGAATACAACTACAACAAGGGCAAGAAGGGCTTTTTCCCCGAGGATGAAATGGCTTACCAGTTCCTCAACTACGCCATCACCACCTGTCCCAACCGCATGATGCGTGACTGGTACCAGCTCAACCTGGATGTGACAAACATCCTCACAGCCATGCTCGCACGCAAGAACGGATGGAACGTGGCCGACTATATCAAGGGCGACGGCGAGGTGCAGACCATGATCAAGGAGAATAAGACACGCGACTTTGACCTCACACACGAGTTCGACTACGTGAAGCAGTTGATGAAGATAGTGGATGAGGAAGACCCCGTAAGGAAGGAGAAGATGATAGACGCCTTCAAGTGGCTGTGGCTCGACGAGCGCACGTTCTTCAATCCATTCTCCATCGATGCCGTGTTCGCCTACCATTGCAAGCTGGAGATGCAGTATCGGTGGGCGCGTCTGGACGTAAAGACAGGCAAGGAGACCTTCAGGCAAATCATCGAGAACCTGCGTTCGCAGGCTCGCGTACCCGAGGAATTCATTCAAAAGTAAATAATAAACAATACATACAATGACTAAAGGAACTGTAAGTGGTGTAGTCTCCAACATGGTTACCATCCGCGTGGACGGACCCGTGATGCAGGGAGAGATATGCTACATAGAGACAGGAGGCGACCGACTGATGGCGGAGGTCATCAAGGTCACAGGGCAGGATGCCTTCGTGCAGGTGTTTGAGAGCACCCGTGGCTTGAAGGTGGGTGCCGTGGCAGAGTTCACCGGACACATGCTGGAAATCCAGTTGGGCCCCGGTATGCTCAGCAAGAACTACGACGGACTGCAGAATGACCTGGACAAGATGGAGGGCGTCTTCCTCAAGCGCGGCCAATACACCGAGCCGCTGGACGCCGATCGCGAGTGGGAGTTCGTGCCCATCGCCAAGCCCGGCGACCGCGTGCAGGAAAGCGACTGGCTGGGTCAGGTGGAGGAGAATCACCAGTTGCTCAAGATTATGGTGCCCTTCCAGATGAAGGGTTTCGCCACCGTCAAGAGCGTGGCAGCCGCAGGCAAGTACAAAATACACGATGTGGTGGCTGTGCTGGAGGACGAGAAGGGCAACGAGATAAAGGTGGATATGGTGCAGCACTGGCCCGTGAAGTTCGCCATGACAAACTATGCCGAGAAGCCCCGACCATTCAAACTCCTCGAGACCGGCGTGCGTACCATCGACACGTTCAACCCTATCGTGGAGGGAGGAACGGGCTTCATCCCCGGCCCCTTCGGTACGGGTAAGACCGTGCTGCAGCATGCTATCTCCAAGCAGGCAGAGGCCGACATCGTGATCATTGCGGCGTGTGGCGAGCGTGCCAACGAAGTGGTGGAGATCTTCTCGGAGTTCCCCGAACTGGTTGACCCGCATACCGGGCGCAAGCTAATGGAGAGAACCATCATCATAGCCAACACCAGTAACATGCCCGTGGCAGCGCGTGAGGCTTCGGTATATACAGCCATGACCATGGCAGAGTTCTATCGCTCGATGGGCTTGCGTGTGCTCCTCATGGCCGACTCCACCTCTCGTTGGGCTCAGGCGCTGCGTGAGATGAGTAACCGTATGGAGGAGTTGCCTGGTCCGGACGCATTCCCCATGGACCTGGGTGCGCTGATTTCTAACTTCTACGGCCGTGCAGGATACGTCCGTCTGCGCAACGGCGAGGTAGGCTCTGTGACGTTCTTGGGTACGGTGTCGCCTGCCGGAGGTAACCTGAAGGAGCCTGTGACAGAAAACACCAAGAAGGTGGCTCGCTGCTTCTACGGTCTGGAGCAGGACCGTGCCGACAAGAAGCGCTATCCCGCCGTGAATCCCATCGACTCCTACTCCAAATATCTGGAGTACCCAGAGTTTTCCGACTATATCACCAAGCACATCAACGGTGAGTGGATACCCAAGGTGATGAAGCTCAAGACGCGCATGCAGAGAGGCAAGGAGATAGCTGAGCAGATCAATATCTTGGGTGACGACGGCGTTCCAGTGGAGTACCACGTGACTTTCTGGAAGAGCGAAGTCATCGACTACGTCATTCTGCAGCAGGACGCATTCGACGAAGTGGATGCCATGACACCGCTGGCACGACAGGAGGAGTTGCTCGACCTGGTGACGGAGATATGTGACAAGGACGACTTCACCTTTGATACTTTCCTTGAGGTGACCGATTTCTTCAAGAAGTTGATTAACCTCTGCAAGCAGATGAACTACTCGCAGTACCAGAGCGAGCAGTATGCTGACTACAAGAAACAGGTGCAGGCAATGATTAACAAATAAACAAGAATGATGGACCGAGGGCGTGCGAGGAGGCCTGAAGCGCTATGTGCCACCCTGGCCAGCCGGCTGTGCCGCCCTGCACAGCGTTCTCGGTACATTATTCCAAACGTATGAATTATGGCAACAGCATTTCAAAAAGTATATACGCAAATAAGCCAGATAACCAAGGCCACCTGCATGCTCAAGGCCAAGGGCGTCGGTTATGATGAGCTTGCACGCATCAATGGCAAGCTGGCTCAGGTGGTGAGAATCTCGGGCGATGACGTCACCTTGCAGGTGTTTGAGGGCACAGGTGGTATTCCCACCAATGCAGAAGTGACATTCCTGGGCAAAGCGCCGACCCTGAAAGTGAGCGAGCAGTTGGCAGGACGCTTCTTCAACGCCTATGGTGAGCCTATTGACGGTGGTCCTGCCATCGAGGGCAAGGAAGTGGAGATAGGCGGTCCCAGTGTGAACCCAGTGCGCCGCAAGCAGCCCAGCGAGCTTATTGCTACGGGTATTGCGGGCATTGACTTGAACAATACGTTGGTTTCGGGACAGAAGATACCCTTCTTTGCCGACCCCGACCAGCCCTTCAATGAGGTGATGGCTATGGTTGCCATGCGCGCCAAGGCTGACAAGATCATCCTGGGCGGTATGGGAATGACCAACGACGACTACTATTTCTTCCGCAATACATTCTCTAATGCGGGAGCACTTGACCGTATCATATCCTTCATCAACACCACTGAGGACCCTGCCGTGGAGCGCTTGCTCGTGCCTGATATGGCACTTGCAGCTGCCGAGTATTTCGCTGTGGAGAAGCATGAGACCGTGCTGGTGCTGCTGACGGATATGACTTCGTATGCCGACTCACTCTCTATCGTGAGCAACCGCATGGACCAGATTCCCTCTAAGGACTCTATGCCCGGATCACTCTACTCCGACCTGGCCAAGATATATGAGAAGGCTGTGCAGTTCCCCGATAGCGTAGGTGGCGGTTCTATCACCATCATCGCCGTGACCACGCTGAGCGGTGGCGATATCACCCATGCCGTGCCCGACAATACCGGATACATCACCGAGGGCCAGCTCTACCTGCGTAGGGACAGCGATGTGGGCAAGGTCATCATCGACCCCTTCCGCTCGCTCTCACGTCTGAAGCAGCTTGTGGCGGGCAAGAAGACACGTGCCGACCACTCTCAGGTGATGAATGCAGCCATCCGCCTCTACGCTGACGCTGCCAATGCAAAGACCAAGCTGGAGAACGGCTTCGACCTGACCGACTATGACAACCGCTGTCTGGACTTCGCCAAGGACTATGCCACACAGCTGCTTGCCATTGATGTGAACCTCAACACAGAGGATATGCTTGATGTTACATGGGGTCTCTTCCGCAAGTACTTCAAGCTGGAGGAGGTCAACATCAAGAAAGAGTTCACCGACATATACTGGAGCTAAGGCACTCGCACGCCTCTCTTCGGTATCCCGCAAAGGCGTGGGAAGAAGGGCGGAGGAGGCCGCGTGAGGCTTTCCAGAACAGTGTGATGGTAAACAAGACTGTAGAACAATAATAATGTCCCCTGCATCTGTCCTCCCCTGTGGCGGGGACGGAAGGGGAATTTACCATTATGGCAATAAAGTTTCAATATAACAAGACTTCACTCCAACAGCTGGAGAAGAACCTGAAGATGCGCCAGCGCACCTTGCCCATAATAAAGAGCAAGGAGACGGCTCTGCGGTTGGAAGTGAAGAAATGCAAGGAAGAGGCGACCCGTCTGGAGCAGTTGCTTGAGACCCAGATTGCAGGTTATGAGCGCATGTATGCCTTGTGGGGTGAGTTTGACACCTCGCTGGTGAGCTTGCGTGATGTGCAGTTGGGTGTACGCAAGATAGCGGGCGTGAGGGTTCCTATGCTCACCAACATCGAGTTGGAGGTGCACCCCTTTGGCCTGTTCAGCGCGCCCAAATGGTATTTTGATGGTATCAACCTGCTTCAGGGACTGGCCAAGACAGCCGTGGAGCGTGAGTTTGTGGAGGCCAAGTTGCACCTCCTGGAGCACGCGCGCAAGAAGACCACCCAGAAGGTGAACCTCTTTGAGAAGGTGCAGATACCAGGCTACCAGGAGGCCGTGCGCAAGATAAAGCGCTTCATGGAGGATGAGGAGAACCTCTCCAAATCCTCGCAGAAGATACTGAAGGCCTTGCAGGAAAAGAGAAAGGAGGCTACTGCATGATTGAGAAGATGAAGAAGTTCACCTTCCTGGTGACCGATAGGGAATACGATGCATTCATCGATTCCTTGCGCCAGCTGGGCGTTGTGCATGTGCAGCAACTGCAGCAGGGGGCATCCAGTGCCGAACTGCAGCAGGTGATGGAGCTGGAGGCGCGTTATGTGGCAGCCCTCCGCGTGCTCGACTCCGCCGCCAAGACCTACAAGGTGGAGCCTCAGGCACCGGCTGCCGAACACGTCTCCTGTGCCGGGGTCTTGCTTGATAGGGTGGAGGCCATACAGCACGAGGAGCAGCAGCTCATGCATGAGCGCGATGCTGTGGAGAAGGATATCCATGTGCTTGAGCCGTGGGGCAATTTCGACATGAGCGCATTGCGACGTCTGTCGGAGGCTGCCGGCCTGCAGGTGGCATTCTTCCGCTGCAGTACGAAGTTCTTCCTGCAGGAGTGGGCCGACAAGTATTTCGCCATTCCCGTAAACGAGCTCTCCAAGAGCACTTACTTCGTGACCTTCAGCCAGGAGAAGCCCGACATCCAGGCCGAGCAGATATTCCTGCCTCAGAGCTCGCTCAAGGAGAAGCGCGAGGAGCTCGCCCGTGTGCAGACCGAACTCGACCGCCTGCACGGAGAGTTGCTGTACATCGAGGCCAATCTGCGCTCTGCGCTGGTTGACGGACAGACCCAGGCCCGCGACAGCATCCAGCTCGAGCGCGTGCATCTGAGCGATGAGCGTGTAGCCGGCAATGCGTTGCGCTTGCTCGTGGGATGGGTTCGCGCCGACCGCACAGCAGGCCTCACGGCCAAGCTCGATGCCGACCATATATATTATAGTATGGAAGACCCGGCCTTCGAAGACGATGTCCCTGTGCAGATCACCAATGGAAAGTACACCACGCTGTTCGAACCGATACTGCGTATGTACTCCCTCCCCAACTATCACGACCTGGACCCCTCGGTCTTCTTCGCGCCTTTCTTCATGCTTTTCTTCGGCCTCTGCTTGGGCGACGGCGGCTATGGCCTGCTGGTGCTGCTGGGTGGACTGGCCGCTGCAAAGTATGGCAAGGACGACATGCGCAACTATGGCAAACTGATGGCTTGGCTGGGTGGCATGACTGTCGTGTGCGGATTGCTTATGGGTACATTCTTCGGCATCGACCTCAGCCAGCAGGACTGGGCGTTCCTGGCTCCTGTGAAGCCCTATTTCCTCAATGACAACGGCGTAGGACCCATCTTCGGCTATTCGCCCATGATGGTTCTCTCGGTGGCGATAGGTCTGGTACAGGTGCTCCTGGGCATGATACTCAAGGGTTGCAAGGCTGTCAAGAACTATGGCTTTGCCTATGGCATTGGCACCTTCTGCTGGGTGGCGGCCATCATTCTGGCGGTAGTCCTCTACGGACTTCCTGCCTGTGGCGTGGAGCTGCCTGCCGCTGTGCAGACGGTGCTGGCGGTTCTCATTGGCCTGTGCGCCCTGGGCATCTTCTTCTATAACTCCCCTGGAAGTTACAAGCGACCCCTGTTGGGCCTGCTGAGCAATATCGGAGGTGGTGTGTGGGCAACCTATGGCATGGCCACCGGCTTGCTGGGTGACCTGCTGAGCTACATCCGTCTCTTTGCCCTCGGACTCACCGGCGGCGTGCTGGGCGGCGTGTTCAATGCGCTTGCCATAGACATGACCTCGTCGCTGCCCATCTACGTGCGCTGGGTGCCCATGTTCCTTATCCTGCTGGCAGGACACGGCATCACCTTTGCCCTCAGCATGATTTCGGCATTCGTCCACCCCATGCGACTCACCTTTGTGGAGTTCTTCAAGAACGCTGACTACGAGGGTGGTGGCAAGGAGTATAAACCCTTCAAGAAAGAATACAACAAGTAATAATCAATAACACAAACAAATTTATGGAAATCTTTTTAGCTTATCTGGGCGTTGCGCTCTGCGTTGCCCTCTCTGGTATTGGCAGTGCTTACGGTGTGACCATCTGCGGTAACGCCGCCATCGGTGCCTTCAAGAAGAACCCCTCTGCCAGCGGTGCCTACATGGGTCTGTCGGCTCTGCCCTCATCTCAGGGCCTGTATGGCTTCGTGGGCTTCTTCATGCTCAACAGCAAGGTGGTGCCTACCATTCAGATGCCTGCTGCTTGCGCCATCTTCGGCGTAGGTCTGGCTCTGGGTCTGGTGGCCCTGTTCTCTGCTATACGTCAGGCTAAGGTTTGCGCCAATGGTATCAGTGCCATCGGTGCCGGACACAATGCCTTCGGTACCACCATGGTGCTGGCTGTGTTCCCCGAGCTGTACGCCATCCTGGGTCTGCTGGTGCTCATCCTGACAGCCAACGCCCTGTAATCCATAGGCAAAATAGAGTAAGGCTTGCCGGCCAGAGGGGAGATGGTTCCCGCTCGGCCGGCAAGCCTTTTCTTGTATCCATGCCCCAGCTCTGCGCAGGGTGCGAACCGAAGTGTGGAGGAGTGGGGGCGTTAGCCCCCGGCACCTTAAAAGATATGGGTCGTCACTGCCATGACGATGGTGATGACTATCGATATGAGGAAGGAGATGAGGCCCAGAACCAATATGATGAACGCAATGAACAGCTGTATGAGGCCCAGATAGTTGGCTATGCATACCAGCAGCGTGCACAGCAGCATGGCTCCCAGTCCGTTGGCCAGGCCCAGCCAGAAACGGGTGGCTCCTGACTCGTGTTGCCAGGTAAACTTGCTCAGCAGCATCCCGTCCTTTATTATCCAGAAGGACAGACCCAGTCCCACCAGGGCTCTCACGGTGCTATCCACCCATGCCGGATAGACGTAGTGGTAGATGAGGTCGGTCCAGGGAGCCACGATGTTGAAGCTTGCCATGTAACAGTTGAGCGGCGGGAAGAGCAGCACCATGGCTATCACCAGTCCTGTGAAGTGTCCCAGCATGGCTGTCTCCTCCAGCCTCTGCTCCAGCATGTGCAGCGTGTGGCGGTCGTCATTGGTGGCCTGGCTCGACTCCACCAGTTGCTTCAGTTTTTTCCACGATTGGCCGTAATTGGTCTTCTTGGCGCTCTCCTCGATGCTGTCCCGCAGCTCGTTGAAGTAGTCCGAGATGGGTGAGGTGGCTACAAAGAGCGTGTCCGTGCCGCCATAGATGACCGCTGTGTATTCCTTTCCTTCGAAGCGGTATCTGATGGCTGTGCTGCTGCACTCCACCACGTAGAGCGTGCTGAAGCACAGTCTGTTGTCCTTTGACGAACCTTGGTGTGCCGTCACGTCCCTCACGATGCCTCCCACCACGGGCAGGGCCAGTCCCTCGCAGCTGTCGAAGGCCGTGCCCTGAATGTCATAGCTGTCGCGCACGTTCCATCCCCCGCTCATTTTGTCGAGTATCCGTTCCAGCTCCCGTTTGTCGTTGGACGACAGTATGTCGGGCGTGATGTAGCGCTTGCTTATATCCACATACTGCTCATGCCGCATCACCATGTGCCTCTCCAGCTGTCCCGAGCCTTTGCACACTGGGCAGGTCTCACGCCTGGAGCCGTGGCAGGCGGGGCATTGCTCTTCGTGTGCTATCTTGCCGCTTCCGCCACACCGTGTGCAGGTCACTCTCTTCGGCACTTGTGTGACTTCCTGTACAGTTCTCCCGTCGGAATCGCGCACATAGCGTACTTCTCGTTTGGTGACGGTTGTGTAGCCCTGGCCATAGCACGAGTTGCATCGTTCCTCCACGGTCACCTTGCCCTTGCCGTGGCAGTGGCTGCAGGTCACGGTGCCTTCGCCGCCGCAGTGCTTGCAGGTGATGGTCTCGCTGGAGCCGGGAACCTCTATCTTCGTCTCCATGTTGGTGAAGCGTGTGGGGTAGGGTGCCATGCCGGTGACATCCACCTGATTGAAGCTTGTCACCGTGGGGCGGTGGTAGGCGCTGGTGGGTACGGGCTCCGAGAAGTACAGCGTGCGTCTGTCGCGCTGTGCCTTGAGCATGGCCATATAGATGGGTGCATCGTAGGCTTCCACCACCTCCAGTGTGTCACCAAAGCGTTTCCCCTTGTAATTCTTCTCCGCGTCGCACAGCGCGTTTGCCTTTTTGCGGAACTCCTGCACCTGGGCGGCAGTGAGTGTGCGCACCGCATTCTTTCTGTATTCACTCATGCTTGGTTCCTCCCGTTAGCGTCTATACCCTTTGCTCCATGCGAGAGCTTCACTCTGGTCTTCCTGCTCCTCATCTTGTAGAAGCTCACCAGAATCAGTAGCAGAAACACCGTCAGTACTATCGGCAGGCTCAGTGCCACCGTCTCTCTATAGGTGAAGCACCTGAAGCCCTGCGTGTAGTACGTGATTTTCTGCTGTATCGTCGCCTTGGACGTATCGGCCTTGGCGGTGTCGGCTTCTGTGGTGGCTTCCAGGCTGTCGCTCCTCTGTGCAAAGGGAGCGTTTGCCCTCAGCGAGTCGAACTTCTGGTATGCCGACTTTATGCCGGCGGGGTTGTACATGCTGTAACTCTCGATGAGCACCGTGCGCGGCGGCATCTTGCTGATGTCGCGAGGCGAGCAGGCTCGGTCGAAGAGGATGATGGCACCGATGATCAGTACCCATTTCACGATGAGCTTGATGGTTTCCATACGTTCTTTTTTTTAGGTTGTTACGCTGCTTGGGGAGTCCTGTCCGGCTGCTTTTCATGCACTCGGGGGGGCAGTCTTTCCCCTTCTCTCTTGCAAAGTTAAACAATTTGCCGTAAAAACCAACTGCTCTCTGTGCTTTTGTGGATTTCGCTTCGCTATAATAAGGAACATGTACACAAAAATTTCGGAACGGACTGGCGTGGGGCGGGCGTTGTGCTCTATGGAGCGGCGCGCTGTTCTCCCGCTTGTTTCAGAATGCGGTATCAGGGGCGTCCGAATCGGTCTGGTGCAGAGCTTGTTGGGCATTTCGTAAGATAGGGGGAGAGAGTCCTTGGACTGGTGAAATGGTGTGGGGCGAAAGGAAGGGCGGATTGTGGCAAAAAACGCAGTGCGCTACATCGGCCTCCGCAATGCGCTGCATCTGTCTGTGCAGCGCGCTGCATCTGCCGTCGCACCGCAGTGCATATTCCCGTGCAATGCAGAACCTCAGGCATGGGAGTTGCAGTAAAGGTGAAGTGGGATGTGCTGTGTGTCCACCAAGGGCGTAGTTTCAGCCCCGTGCAGCCTTGCTCTGGAATTCAAGATTCTCTGCTCATGATTAAGGCGAAGCACAGTTCTTGTCCCCATGTGACGCATCCTTAGATGTGGCGGTGCACGGTTGGTAATCCGGGAATCGGCATTCCTGATGAAAGTGAAGCGAAGTGGTGGGGCTTGATGAGGGCATAGAAAAAGCCCTGCCAAAAAACAAAAAACCGTAGGCAGGGCTGTGATTTGGGCTCACCCGACAAACCTAGGGGAGAGATTCCACAAACCAAAAGAAAAGTTATACATTTGCACCATGAACACACAAG
>UQST01000028.1 GCA_900543815.1 uncultured Prevotellaceae bacterium | reverse complement strand
AAAATGAAATAGAAAAAAAAGCCCTACCCACAGCCCCTCCCACGTAGGGAGGGGAGTGATATGCACAGCTAATAAAAAATAGAGAGTATAAAGAAATAAGATAATAAGAAATATAATAATAACATAATAAGCCTTACATACTACTCCCCTCCCTACGGGGGAGGGGTAAGGGGGTGAGGCTTTTGGATACTGACACTCTTACCGAAATACTCGACGTACTGTCGCGCAACAAGTCGCGCACGTTTCTTACGGGATTCGGTGTGTTTTGGGGCGTGTTCATGCTCGTGGGACTGATAGGCGGGGGCGACGGACTGAAGGAGTTGCTCAACAACAACCTTGCGGGTTTTGCTACCAACTCAGCCATTGTATGGGCGCAGCCTACTACCAAGCCTTACCACGGATTCCGTAAGGGACGTCAGTGGTATATGACACAGGCTGACGTGCAGCGACTGCGTGCTCACATACCCGAACTCGATGTGGTTACGCCTACCATTACACGATGGGGAACAACGGTCATTCACGACGAACACTCGTCAAGTGGAGTAGTTAAGGGTGTGTTGCCTGATATGCAGCGTGTCGCAGAACCTAAGATGCGCTATGGTAGATACATCAACCAAATGGATATCCAGCAGTGCCGCAAGGTGTGCGTGCTCGGTAAGGAGGTATACAAGAATCTCTTCCCGAAGGGAGGCAATCCGTGTGGCGACGTGATACGCATCGACTCGGTATACTTCAGTATTGTTGGCGTAAACTATGCCGACGGCAATATGAACATCAACGGCAACGATCAGCAGGCGGTGTTCATGCCCCTCTCGCTTGTGCAACAGATATACAATCGTGGCGAAAGCATCGATATGCTGTGTGTGACGGGTAAGCCGGGAGTGACTATGAGCGACATAACCGACCGTATGCGTATGGTTGTGGCGAAGGCGCACGACGTTAGTCCTAAGGACGAGAAGGGCGTGATGGTGTTCAATACGGAGATGATGTTCTCGATGGTGGACAATATGTTCCGAGGCATTAATATGCTGATATGGCTTGTGGGCATCGGTACGCTACTGGCTGGTGCTATCGGTGTGTCGAACATCATGATGGTGACTGTGCGTGAACGAACGGTGGAGATAGGCATACGTCGTGCCATCGGAGCCACACCACGCGATATTCTGTCGCAAATCATGCAGGAGAGTATTCTGCTTACTTCGGTGGCTGGCATGAGCGGCATCCTCTTTGTGGTGCTCGTGCTGCAAGGACTTGAGATGGCAAATACCACAGACGGCATAACGTCGGCTCATTTCCAGATAGATTTCTGGACAGCTATAGGGGCTGTGGTGCTGCTGTCGGTGCTCGGCATGCTTGCTGGCTTGGCACCTGCGCTGCGTGCTATGCACATTAAACCGGTAGATGCTATGCGAGATGAGTAGCCGGCGGAGCCGGAATTTTGAATTTTGAATTTTGAATTTTGAGTTGAACTGAATTGAATTAAGAATTGGGCTGCGGGGAATTTGTGAACGTGGTACTGGGGAATTAGGAATGTTGAATGTTGAATCGGGAATTTGGGGGCGGGAACGGCTTCCACAGGACCAGAAAAGAGACAGGAAGAAGAAACAGGAAATGAAGACAGGGATGAGATTGGACGACGGCATGAGGGACTTCCTCAGGTACCTGGCGGTAGCCCTTTGCTCGGCCATCGTGACGTACCTCACCACATCCCCACAACCTCAAGATAGAAATCACTTTTCTGATGAGGGCCATTGGAAACCTCTATTTGCAAAAGACCTATAGTCGAACAATTACAAGACAAGCCACAAAAGAATGGCCGTTCTAATGAACGATTTGAAACAAACGGTGAAAAGAAATCATTCCCGCCAGCACGGCGGCTGACGGGAATGAGTTATATGTTCTAAATCAAGAACTCAGGAAGAGAACGAGACCTTAATCACGAACCGGACGGATAGGCATACCATAGTAACGGTAGCACGCGTCATATGGGTACACCGTTATGGTGTTATCTTGTTTTATATACAAAGTGATGTATGCAGCATCAAAGGCGGTGTGGTCCGTCGTGTTGGCAATCCAGAACCGAACATAGCTGAATGTGCCGTACCATTCCCCATCATACCTGAAACCAGTAATCCTGAAGAAGATGTAATTGCTGTTCTTCTTGGACACGAACGATATGCCCCGATGGCCTTCCACTTCGGACACCACCATAGTGCAATTTTCTTGCAACTCGAGGAAATCGGCTCTGGTGGGTATGTGCCATTTGCTGCCGAGCCGTACTGTGGCGGCATCATCAAATGGCAAGAGCATCGTCAGTCCATCGTCCTTATTATATCTCTTGAAATTGCCATATTCGCCGTCATTCAGCAGATAGTTTTCCTTGGTGTAGTAAAGGGAGTCGGCCTTTGGCGATGTCTCACCCCAAGAATAACAGTCACCATGACCGCCTACTCTATCGGCACCGAGATTCCATTTGGCCCACATCTTTCCGCTTGGCAGACCGAGGTCAACATATTCCATCTGTTCCACAGGAGCGTTGCCTGAGCCTATCACGCCCTTCAGCAACTCTATCTTCTCGCCTATCTCGGCCATGGCGTCAGTCTCGCTCATGGTGCCGTCCTTCACAGCCTTCACCAGATTGGCCATCTGTTCCTTGAGCTGGTCGATGCTCTCGCCGAAGCCCGACATGGCCTGGATGGCGGCTGAGATATTGTCGAGCCTGTCTTCCACAACCTTCACTATACCATCCATCCAAGTCACCTGACGCTCCAGTTCTGTAAGGATGCCGGGCTTGTCTGTAGTACCGTTCAAGATATCCTTGATGGCCTGCAGGCGCTCGCTCACGTCGAGACTGCTGATGGCCGTTGTGATGGCGTCCAGCTTGTCCTCATACTTGGGCATGTTGTTCACCGCTGTGTTGAGGAGCGTGATTCTCTCGTCCAGGGACTTGGTCTGGTCCTTGACGGCAGCCTCTATGAGCTCCAGCTTCTTCGCCAGGGCGATGGACTGCTCCTTCATGGTAGCCTCTATGGCAGTCAGTTTGGCATCGAGCGTAGTGTTCTGGCTGTCGAGAACGCCCTTCACGAGGTCCATTTTGGCCTCTATGCCTATGGTCTGCTCCTTGATGGCAGCCTCTATGGCAGCCAGCTTGGTGTCGAGCGTGGTATTCTGGCTGTCGAGAACTTGCTTTATGAGCTCCAGCTTGCCTTCCGCCGTGATGGTCTGTGCCTTGATGGCAGCCTCTATGGCAGCCAGCTTGGAGTCGAGCGTACTCCCGGTGGAGAGTATCACCTCGGTTATGGCCTGCAGCTTGGTCTGCTGGTCGGCATCCATCTGGTCGATGGCAGCCGTGAGCTGCTGAATGGCCTGCTCGTTCTTGAGCGCCCCCTGGTTGATGGCCTCCACCACCTTGGTGAAGTCGTTTATTACCGTCACCTTTATCTCATAGTCTATCTCGGGAGCGTTCTCCTGGCATGATGTGAAGAGCCCCGCTGTTGCCAGCAGCATGCCGCCGGCCAACAAGATTGATTTGAACATTTTCATAACTGTATGTTTTATTGTTTCTTTATTCCTTATAGTTACTTCTTCACCTGTATGGTGACTCTGCGTCCCTCGAATGTAGCCTTGCCGTTACGGGCACCTATGGCAGTCTGCGGATACAGGTCGGAGGGTGCGAACCCTTCCTTCAGCAGCACCTTCACCACACGCTTCAGCCTTCGCTCCGACAGGGCTTGGTTGTACTCGGGAGTACCGGGTGTGCTGGCCTCGGCCAGGATGGAGAGCTTCTGCCCCTTCATGCTACGGGCGAATGAGCGCAGGCGCTCGGTCTCCTCGCGGCTCATGCTTGAGCTGTTGTGGGCAAACTGCACGTAATGCCCGGTAGCCTCGGCCACAGCCGACTTGCTCTTCTGGCAGTCATCCAGCCGACGCTTCAGGTTGTCGTTCTCCTGCTCGGCCTTCTTGCGCAGTTTGGCATCATGGTCGGCAAGTACCTTCACGGCTTTTGCCTCCTCCAGCAGATTGCTGATGCGGCCGTTGAGTGCCAACAGCTCGTCAGTATAATGGTCTTGCAGTTTGCGTGCACGGCTCGGAACGAAGTTGTAGCGTACGGTAGCCATCGCGTAGGTGTACCTCTTGGGTGCCACCTGCTTGCGGTTGAGCAGCCAGTCTATCTCGCCCTTCAGTCCCAGGGTGAAGCGCCGGCTCACGTCTGCCTCGACATGCAGGGTGGCAGGTATGTACAGTTTGTTGAACTCCTCATCGCGGTTTGCAGCCACCAGCCTGCCCGTAATGGTCAGATCCGAGCCATTACTGACTACGGCATCGGTCCGTATGGGCATGTCGGTTCCGTTCTGCGTCAGGGTGTTGCTCATCCACATGCCGTACTCGTTGCCGCGTGCGAAGGTGCCGCCCACGCCTGTTCCCAGCCAGATGTTGAGCCATTGTGCCTTGCGGTTGGGCCAGAGCTCCATGAAGTTGAACTGCACTCCGAGCTTCACGTTGTGCGTGTTCATCAGATAGTTGCCATATGCCTTGGCAGGAACCGCCCTGGCATTCAGTTCGTCGAAGCGTTGCTCACGGCGATAGCGTGACCAGATGTAGTCGGTACCCACGCGCACCCACGGACGTATGGTGAAGTCGATACCCCCGCCCACGGCAGGCGCCAGCTTGTAGCTCCTCTTGGCATCCCGGTTGTTATACCACACACCATGAGTCCACGACAGACCGCCCTGAGCGTAGATGCTCCATGTGCAGGTGCGCAGCTCCTTGTTGGTATCGCGCGGCGGATCGGCTATGCCTTCGCCCGACGATTGCGCCAGTACGCCTGTCGTGAAGAGCGAAGCCAGCGCCAGGCCGAGCCTTATTCTTGTCCACCTTCCGCCAGATAGCGGAACGAGTGGTTTGTTTCGTATTGTGTTCATTCCTTATCTGTTTATGTTGTTTCCGTTCCCGCCAGCATCGAGGCCGGCGGTAACTTCCTATACATAATCTATATAGTCGGCCTCTCTCTGCCTATTTCTTCTCGTGAATAATGCATACGGGACGCACAGGCGTACCGCTATAGCGGAAGATACCTGGTTCTTCTTTAGCCTTGGGCCGAGTAATTTCCACTCCGCCGTCACCTGTCTTCTTAGTCGCGTTAGGCCATCCCATTACTCCGTTTATGGTATAATAGTTATAATCTACATGTATCGTGGAGGACTTGTAAAAAGTAAAGGTCATCCTCAGCTCCGAACCTTCGCTATAGTAACCGGTAGAAGGCAGGACTATCTCATTGCCGTTCTTACCTTTCACCTTCCATCCAGCGACAATTGTTTCCGTGAGAACCGGAGCGGTTATAGGCTCCCAGGTGCAATTGTCCAGCAGTTCCTGCCAATCCTCATCGCTGGGCAAGCGATACCATTTGCCGAGCTTCTGTGTGGCGACGTCATCTTCGCTTTGGAGCATGTAGAGCTTGTCCATATCGTTATACTTCGAGTAATGGACTGGGTCTTCATTAAAGAAACTGTAGTTTCGTTTTGTGAATTCAGTCTTGGGCTCAAGTTCACCCCAAGCATAATAGTCACCTCCGTCGCCTACTTTCTTTCCTCCGAGATTCCACTTGGACCAGAGCAGACCGCTGGGCAAGTCGAGGTCAACAACATCATAAGGGATTGGCGCGGAATCGTCTGTAGTGCCGCTACCTGACCCTCCGCCAGTCTCGCCCTTCAGATCATCTATCTTCTTGCCTATCTCAGCCCAGGCATCCTCTACGCTTGAGGTACCGTCGTTCACGGCTTTTATCAGGTCGAGTATCTCCTGCTTGATACCATCTATCTTGCCTCCGTAATCCGACATGGCCAATATGGCGGCCTCTATGGCTTTCAGTCTGCTGTTCTTGCCGTCATCTGCGGTTATCTTCTTATAGAGGTTCTCCAGATAGAGGCTCTGCTCGAGGGACTGGTCCTTGAACTTGGTCATGACATCCTCGATGGCCTTGAGCTGCTCGTTGGGATTGATGGCGTTGATGGCTGTGATGATGGCATCGAACTTCTCCGTATAGTCAGGAATGTTGGTGAAAGCGGCTGTCAGGAGTTCCATCTTCTCCTCGAACGTGGTCTTCTGGTCCTTCATGGCTGTCTCGATGAGCGCCAGCTTCTTGCCCATCTCGATTGACTGCTCCTTCATGGTGGTCTCTATGGCACCCAGCTTGACTTCAAGTGTGTTGTTCACATCAGACAGTATGCTCTGCACAAGCTCCATCTTCTTGCCCACGGCTATGGTCTGAGCCTTGATGGCAGCCTCTATGGCTCCCAATTTGGTCTCTATCGTGGTGTTCTGGCTCTTGAGAACTTGCTCTATGAGCGCCAGTTTGCCATCTATGGCTATGGTCTGCGCCTTGATGGCAGCCTCTATGACGGCCAACTTGGCATCCAGCGTGTTTTTCTCAGATGTGATGGCATCCAGGATGGCCTGCAGCTTGGTCTGCTGGTCGGTATTCATCTTGTTGATGGCCCCCACAAGCTGGACTATAGCCTGTTCGTTCTTCAGCGACCCCTTGTTGATGGCTTCCACCACCTCGGTGAAGTCGTTGATGACCGTCACTTCCATCTTATACTTCAGCTTGACGCCGTCCTCCTGACAAGAACTGAAGAATGCTGACATGGCCAGCAGCATCGCGCCGGCTAACAGGATTGATCTAAATGTTTTCATATTCGTAATGTTTTTAAGTTTATACTCTTGGTATCTCATTATCGCTTGACGGTAATGGTGACCCTGCGTCCCTCTGCAGTTGCCTTGCCGTTGCGGGCACCTATGGCAGTCTGCGGATGCAGGTCGGCTGCGGCAAACCCTTCCTCCAGCAGGATGCTCACCACACGCTTCAGGCGGCGCTCCGAGATGGCTTGGTTGTACTCGGGAGTGCCTGGTGTGCTTGCCTCGGCCAGGATGGCAAGCTTCTGCCCCTTCATGCTTCGGGCAAACGAGCGCAGGCGTATCATCTCTTCTTGGGTCAGGTAAGAGCTGTTGTGGGCAAACTGCACATAATGCTCAGGGGCTTCGGCCACAGTCTGACGGCTCTTCTGGCAGTCATCCAACTGGTGCTGCAGGTTGCTGTTCTCCTGCTCGGCCTGCTGGCGAAGTGCAGCCTCTCGCTCGGCACGTGCCTTTTCGGCATCGGTCTGCTGGCGCAGGCTGTTGGCGCGGGCGTTGAGCTTTTCCCACTCGTCGATATAGTAGTTGCGCAGCTTGCGTGCTTTGCTCGGCACGAAATTGTAGCGCACGGTGGCCATCGCGTAGGTGTAACTCTCGGGAGCCACCTTCTTGTGGTTGATGAGCCAGTCCATCTCGCCCTTCAGTCCCAGGGTGAACTGGCGGCTCACATCGGCCTCGAGGTGAAGAATGGCGGGGATGTAGAGCTTGTTGAACTTCTCGTGGCGGTTGGTCGAGAGCACATTACCCGTGATGGTAACCTCGGTATCATTACTGACGTTGATGTCACCCAGTATGGGTGTGGTGGTTCCGTCCTGGGTGAGGGTGTTGCCCACCCACATGCCGTACTCGTTGCCGCGTGCAAAGGTGCCGCCTACGCCCGTTCCCACCCATATGTTGAGCCATTGGGCCTTGCGGTTGGGCCAGAACTCCATGAAGTTGAACTGGGCACCTATCTTCACGTTGTGCGTGTTCATCAGGTAGTTGCCGTAGGTCTTGGCAGGCGACACCTGATTGTCAAGCTCCGAGAATCTCTGCTCGCGGCGGTAGCGTGACCAGATGTAGTCAGTACCCACGCGCACCCACGGACGAATGGTGAAGTCGATGCCTCCACCCACGGCAGGTGCCAGCTTGTAGCTCCTCTTGGCATCCCGGCTCTCGTACCACACACCATTGGCCCACGACAGTCCGCCCTGCGCATAGATGCTCCATGTGCAGTTACGCAGTTCCTTGTTGGTGTTGCGTAGCGGTTCGGCCACTCCGTCATCCGTTTGCGCCTGTGCGCCTACGGTAGCGAGCATTGTAAGCAATACCCCGAGCCCAACTCTTGCCCACCTGCCACATAGCAATGGGATGAGCGGTTTTGTTCGTCTTGTATCCATACTTGTCTCCGTTTTATTTAGTTATGTATCATTCTTCTTGAAGAGCCCCTTCAGCCATTGCAGGAATGTGCGCCTGCGCGGTCTTGCTTCTGGGGGCGGCTTGCAGCTGTGGGGACACTCCCCCGCACCCACGCCACGACGCTCTATCTCCACGTTTATCATCTCGCGGATGACATCGAGCAACTCCGTGCGCTCCTGCATGATCTGCTGCGCCTCATCGCTCTTACGCTGTTTCTTATTATGATGAGTATGTTCTTCGTGGTGACTCATAGCCCTTCGTTTTTGAGGTATCGACTGTAGTGCAGTATCCTGCGATTCTGCTGACGCTGCAAATGTAGGCACTTATTGGCCTGCTCCCTTGTGGTTATCAGACAGGAATGTGTGTCCATCGGACTTTCTGCACTTCTTTTTTCTGTTCAAATCGGACATCAAAAGAGTACATCTGATTGATTATCAGAGTGAAATGGCAAACACAAGCCAACCGCCTACATTTTCACACGAAATAACATTCTTTTAGAAAAACAGGCAGATTGCGTGGCGGTTTCAATATCATTCACTATCTTTGCCTTATCATTTCTAATTCAAACGAGCCATGATGCCTACACACAACCTATATTTTCGCCACGCCACCACGTTGTGGCTCCTCGTCTCTTGCCTGCTGCTGGCTTCCTGTGTGCAGAAGCCGGTGAAGGTATCCGAAGCCGAGCGAAAAGCACAGGACAGCATCGTCTCCTCTGTTTCCGGACTGGACTCGCTGGTCAAACTGCAGAAGAGCATGGAGCATGAGGGCAACCTGCTGGGCAGCATCGTGGCATATAGGGAGTTGGGCAAAAGGGTGCGCAACGACAGCCAGTTCGATGATGCCTTGCGTTTCCACAGCGAAGGGCTCACCCAGGCCGAAGCCTTGGGCGACACGCTGGAGGTGGTGCAGGCGCTCAACAACATCGGCACCGACTACCGGCGCATGGGCGTGCTCGACCTGGCGCAGGACTATCACTACCGCGCATGGACGATATGCAGGGAATATAGCGACACATCCTATACGGCAAGGAAGAGCCGTGTGGTGTCGCTCAACGGCTTGGGCAACATCTATCTCACGCTGGGCAATTACGAGCGGGCCGATAGTGCGCTACGGCTGGCACTCGAGGGCGAAAGGGAGATCAACAGCCCGCTGGGACAGGCCATCAACTATGCCAACCTCGGTTCTATCTTCCGTCATCGGGGGATGAACGACTCGGCATGGGTGTATTTCCGCAAGTCGATGGAGCTGAACCAGCGCGCCAACAGCACGCTCGGCATATCGCTCTGCCACACCTATTTCGGTTCCATGTACGAGCAGGCACACCAGTATGACAAGGCCAAAGCGGAATACGAGAAGGCTTACCGGCTGATGGAGGCATCGGACGACAAATGGCACTCCCTGAACACGCTTATCGCTCTGGCCGGAATAGACATGACCACAGGCGACGACGGCAAGGCGATAGCCCGTCTGGAGCAGGCCAAAAGGGTGGCCGACGAAATCAAGTCGCACGAGCATCTGACCGAAATCTACACCTTATATTATAAGATATACAAGCGCGAGGGCAAATACAGCGCCGCACTGGCGGCACACGAGATGGCGCAAGCCATGCGCGACAGCGTGGTTGATATGGAGAAGATGAACCGCATACAGAATGCCGGACTCTTCGTAGAGCGCAACCATCAGGCCAAGGCGATGAACGAGGTGCATCTCACCCTGGGGCGTGAGCGCTCGGCACGCTTCATCACGAGCATCATCTTCATCGTGGTGGTGCTGATTCTGATAGGTGCTCTCATCATATTCTTCTTCATGCAGCGCATCCATCGGCGCAACCATCTGGCTCTGAAGGCGCTCTCTGGGATGCGCGAAAACTTCTTCACCAACATCACCCACGAGTTCCGCACTCCGCTCACAGTCATTCTCGGCCTGAGCCAGGAACTGCAGAAAGACTCCCAGGAGCAGGTGAGGCAACGTGCTGCAACCATCGAAAGGCAAGGCCAAGGACTGCTGACGCTCATCAACCAGCTGCTCGACATCTCGAAGATAAAGTCGCAGGTGGGCAATCTGGACTGGCGCAACGGCAGCATCACCACCTATGTGTCGATGATAGTGGATACGTACCGCGAATATGCGCGAAGCAGAAACATCGACCTGCAACTGTATGTGAAGGAGCCCGTGACGATGGACTTCGTGCCCGACTACGTCCATAAGGTGTTGGGCAATCTGCTCTCCAACGCCTTCAAGTTCACGCCCGAATACGGCAAGGTCAACGTTTCGCTGTGGCGCGCAGGGGACATCTTGCACGTGGAAGTGAGCGACACAGGCGAAGGGATGGACGAAGAGACGGTCGCCAATGCCTTCAATCCTTTCTATCAAGGCGAGTCGGACTCGAAGAACATAGGCACAGGCGTGGGTCTGGCCATAGTGAAGCAGGTGGTGGATGCCGTGCATGCGTGCATGGACAGATAAGCATAGAGAGTGAGGTGGGCCAGGGAACCACCTTCCACATCGAGGTGCCTGTCACCAATGTGTGTGAGAACCGCCTGGCCGAGACCAAGGCAGCCAGCACCATCGTACAGCCCACAGCGGAACAGGAACTCAACGACAGCGACGGAACCGACGACCAGTGCACCATACTGGTCATCGAAGACAACCGCGACATAGCCGCATATATCGGCAATCTGCTGGCCGACCGCTACAGCGTAGCTTATGCCACCGACGGAGAGGACGGACTGCAGAAGGCCATCGACCTGGTGCCCGACCTCATCATCACCGATCTGATGATGCCTGGCATGGACGGTCTGGAGCTGTGCCGACGCGTGAGGGCCAACAACGTGGTCAACCACATCCCCATCGTCATCGTCACGGCAAAGGTATCGGAGCAGGAGCGCATCGAAGGTATCGAAGCGGGTGCCGACGCCTATCTGGCCAAGCCATTCAATGTGGATGAGCTGCGCTCGATGGTGGAAAGGCTGCTCGACCGTCAACGTGCACTCCGCAGTAAGTACAGCGACAATGCCGACACCGCCAACAAGGAGACCACGGAGGTGAAACTGACCGATGCCGAACGCCGCTTCCTGGCCAAGACGGTGGATTACATCTACCTGCTGCTCGACAAACAACAGCTCGACGTAAACTCCTTGGCCGACAAACTGTGCATGAGTCCCCGCCAGTTCCACCGCAAGATAGTGGCCATCACGGGCAGCTCGCCCAGCTCGTTCATGCTGAAGATAAAGATGAAACGCGCCCGTCATCTGCTTGAGACAGACCAGCGCATGAGCATCGACGAGATAGCTCTCAACTGCGGATTCGAGCATACATCCAGCTTCTATCACGCCTTCCGCAAGACGTATGGCGTCACACCCAAGGACGTGAGAAGGGGTGTGGAATGACCGGGAACATGCTGCGCAAAGAGGCGCATGCTGTTCCACAACAAGACTCACCAAGGTAGCCCACCGCGCGCACCGTGCTGCGATGGCCGATGCACCGCGCTGCGACAGCCAACGCAGCGTGCTGCGTAGCCACATGCAGCGTACTGCGTTTTCCTGAGCAAAGTTTTTGTGAAAACCGGGGAGCGTGCCGCCTGGCTTCCTCCAGCATCCCTTTTTCATCATCTCAAACGCCCGCAGGGTACAGGCCCGCCTTTTTCTCCATTTGCAGAAAAGCCACCCCCTTGTCACAGGAAAACTGTTGTTTTTCCGTCCCATTTTGTTGTTTTTGCGATGAAACCACGAAAAACAACACGAAAAACAACGCCCCTTGGCGCACGAAACGGTAGTTTTGCTATCATTTCAACCAAATTCTACACCTATGAAGAAAGCTATTACTCTCATCCGCCGCTCGCTCTGCCTGATGGCTGCAGCGGCACTGGCACCAAACTGGGAGGCATGGACTTCACCACAGCCATCACGCAGGAGTGCTCCAAGGGAAGCAGCAAGGGCAGCGGCATATCACACAGCCAGATATACGAAGCCAGGGATGATGACCGTGTGGTACTGCAAGTGACGCCCTACGACTACTACACCTACGAGGTGACAAAAGCCTCTAACCACGATGAGATAGGCGGCCAGGTAAACATCGCCATACCCGGGAAACCGATGACCATAGGCCTGGCTCTCACCGACTATGACCGCTTGATGGCCGATGCACCCGGTACTCCAAACCTGCACGAGGTGTTTGACCACCAGATAGGAGACCCGTTCTCCTACCCCACCTGCCCCGACGACATCACCCGGAAAGCCGGCAAGGTGGAAATCCTGTGGGGCGAGAACAGATGGGACGACTGGAGGCCCATCGGTTCGGGAGGAAGTGTCATCAGGGACATCACGCTCACCGAGAGTATGGCCAAGCGGGCTTCGTTCTCCTACTCGACGGAGACCGAACTGGTGGTGAGTGCCGGATGTGCCAAAGCTGGAGTGGGCTTCGGCTACAACAACACCAACGAGACCACACATGAGGAAACCACCAACTTCTCGGTATCCGGCTGCGTGCCCGGACTGGCTCCAGGGGACAACAATCCCAACAGGCCCTACTTCCAGTGGAACCTATGCTGGTATAACTACACGCTGGCAGGACAGACCTTCCCCGTGGTGAACTACATCGTGAAGCCACGCTCGCCACGAAGCACAGCGCCCAAGGGCATCTGAGACAACCCACACTAATGCCTTCGGCAGGTGCAATTCCTACACTCATCAAGCCTGCGTTCCACATGGGACGCAGGCTTTTTTTGGCCTTCACGGCATCTGCCAAAGGCATTTTCTTCGTAATTTTGCAGCCGCTAAGGGCGATGCACACCAACCCGCCACCCACCGCAGCCCGTACAGAGTGGGAAGAAAACAGTGTGCCAACGGCATTTGCCAACAGAAAACAGTTTTCAGGATAACGATTTATGGAAGAACACATGACCCTGCGCCACTGGCTGGCGCTCTCTGGCCTTACCTTTTCCGCCTTCATCTTCAACACCTCGGAGTTTGTTCCCATCGGCCTGCTGACCGACATCAAGGAGGATTTCCACCTGACGGAAGCATCGGTGGGCATGCTCATCTCGGTGTATGCATGGGTGGTGATGCTGCTCTCGCTGCCTCTCATGATAATGGTTTCACGCATGGAGATGCGCCGCCTCATGCTGTGGCTCATAGGACTCTTCGGCGTGTGCCAGGTGATGTCGTACCTCTCGGGCAGCTATGCCATGCTGATGGCATCGCGCATAGGCGTAGCCTGCACGCACGCCATATTCTGGTCGATAGTGGCACCCATGGCTGTGCGTATGGCACCCGAGAAGCACAAGGCTCTGGCGCTGAGCATGGTGGTGACGGGTTCGTCCGTAGCCATGGTGCTGGGTATGCCCCTTGGACGCATGATAGGACTGCACCTGGGCTGGCGCATGACGTTTCTGAGCATAGGTATCTTTGCCTTTCTCACCCTCGTATATGCGTTCCTGTTCCTCCCCACAGTGCCCAACCGCGGCGGCTTCTCGCCCCGCAAACTGCCCGAGTTGTTGTCGCAGCGCGTTCTGCAAGGGCTGTATCTCTTCACCCTGCTGGTGGCTACAGCCTACTACGTGTGCTACAGCTACATAGAACCCTTCCTCAAGCAAGTGGCAGGCATGCCCAACAGCCTGGTCACCGCTACGCTGATGATCATGGGCGGAGCGGGATTTCTGGGAAGCCTCATCTACGCCCGCTACTATGACCGAAACCCCAGAAGGTTTGTGACCGTCATGGTGGGCATCATCACGGTGACCCTTGTGGCCGTCATGCCGATGGCGATGGCCAATGTGCCCAGCATACTCACATTTGCCCTGATGGGCCTTGCTGCCACCGCCTACAACGTGGCCATGCAGTCGGTCATCATACAGGTGACCAGCCAGGAGAGCACCGCTGTGGCCATGTCTATCTTCTCAGGCATCTTCAACTTAGGCATCGGTTGTGGCGCCTTCTTCGGTGGAGCCATCTGCACACACGACAGCATCGCCCACATCGGCCTCTTTGCAGGCGTCATCGCACTGGCAGCCCTGCTCTACTGGACACTGCATCTGGCCCGACTGGTGCGGTGAGCAGCACCCGCCCACGCGCCTTTGCCAGCGCAAAAGGAGCGAAAAGGACTGAGGGGCTTGCCCGTATCGGAATAAAGCCATACTTTTGTAAGAAACAAGGGACAAAACTGCAAGGAATGAGACTGAGAGACAAGGTGCTGGCCACCATGAAGTCAAGGGATACAGAGGGGGCGTTTGAACTCTACGTTACACGCACTCCCGGCTATCTGTGGGCACTCCTATTCCGCCGTCTGGGCGTGCATCCCATAGCCGTAACGCTTGCCAGCATCGCCATAGGAGCGGCAGCCGGCTACTTCTTCTACTTCCCCAGTCGGGAGATGAACCTCATAGGCATGCTGCTGCTGGTGTGGGCCAACTGGTATGACTGTGCCGACGGACAGTTGGCACGCATGACCGGCAAGAAGACGCTGATAGGCCGCATACTGGACGGATTTGCGGGTGATGTGTGGTTCTTCTGCATCTACCTGGCCATCGCACTGCGCCTGACACACGCATGGACCGGCCTGGCCGACTTCATACAGCACGATGCATGGGTGTGGGCACTGATGGCATGGGCGGGTCTGCACTGCCATAGCCGGCAGTGTGCACTGGCCGACTATTACCGGAACATACACCTGTGGTTCCTGTTGGGCAAGCAAGGAAGCGAACTGGACACGAGCCGCGAGGAGAAGCGCGAGATGGAGAGCATGCGATGGCTGTCGCGTGACTGGTTTCACAAGCTCTACCTCTTCTTCTATATTAAATACACGCGCGCACAAGAGAAGCAGACTCCCTGCTTCCAGCAACTGTACCGCCTGCTGCAGGAGAAGCCTCATCTGATGACCGACGAAGTGCGCCAGGAGTTTCGGCGCGAGAGCCGTCCCCTGATGCCGCTTACCAACATACTCACCTTCGACACCCGCGTGGGCGTACTCTTCCTGTCCCTTCTGTTGGGCCAGCCATGGGTGTGGCCACTGTTTGAATGCACGGTGCTCGAGGCCATACGGTTTCGTATGCGCAACAGGCATGAGCGGCTGTGCCGACACATGTACCAAGATCTGTCCCTGACATGAAGAGCCATCGACACATAGCCCTGCTGCTGGCAGGAGGATGCGGAGTGCGCATGAACGCCAATTGCCCCAAGCAGTTTCTGCAGGTGGATGGCGAGCCGGTGCTGCTGCACACGATGCGTGCTTTCCAGCGCCACCCGCTCATACGGGACATCTATGTGGTGTGTGCCGCCGAGTGGGCTGCGGCTGTGCGGCAAGAGGCTGGCGATGGGGGAATAGAGAAATTCCGCTGTACCATAGAGGGAGGAGCCACAGGATTCGACTCGCTGTGCAATGGCATCAGAGGGCTGGCAGGCATGGTGAACGACCCCACCGCACTGGTACTGGTGCACGATGCCGTCAGGCCGCTCGTCACACAGGACATCATCAGCCGCAACATCGCCGTATGCCTGACGCACGGCAATGCCATCACCGCCCTGGAAAGCCACGAAGCCTTCCTGGTGAGCCGTGACGGACTGACATCGGCCGACTATCTGCCGCGCGAGGGAGTGCTGCGTGCACAGACACCGCACACCTTTCCGCTATCCACGCTGACGCAGATGATGGAGAAGGCCCACGAGCAAGGCATCACCTACTCACAGTCGCTCTTCACACTGGCCAACGAACTGAATTTCACGCCGCTGTACATAGCCGAGGGTGATGCGCTCAACTTCAAGCTCACGCTTCCGCAGGATATCCTCATCTATCAGGCGCTCAAGGATGCGCCCCTGCTTTCTTCCCTTGAGGAGAAGAACACCTGAAGGCCATCGCAGAAGCAGGCAAGCCCATCAACCGGAGAAGCATGACCAGGCAGGGACAAGCACCCAGCCAGTCCCACGAACAATCATTTCCCACAAAACCAGACAGGCTGAAAGGCTCAGAACGTAGCGCGGAAGCACCCCCGGATGCCCCATCGGTGGGTGCCGGGATAGATGTAGTTGAGGCGCTGCACGTACTCCACATGGAAGAACTTGAAGATATTGTGCACGCCCGCAATGACCTCCACATAGGGTTTGTGCGGGTCTATGACGCGTGAAGCATACTCAAAGTTGCCATACTCGTCATAGCTGCCGGGGAAATAGAAGAGGCGTGCATCGGCGGCATTGCGCTCCAGCATGGGGTTGTTCTTGTCGGTGAGCGTACCCCACAAGGCATTCACACCCAGATACTCACGCCACTTGAGGCGCTTGAGAAGCGGGATGCGGTTGAACACCTTGCCGTTCAAATCCCACGAGAGCATCATTGAGGCATAACGGTCAGTGGGGAACTCCATGTTGCGCACCAGGCAGAAGGTGTTCTCGCCCATGATATAACTCATGTTGGCAGCCGGCATGATGAGGAAGGGATAAGGCACACGGTTCCACTGCACACCGCCCTTCACCTTGGCATCTACCTTGCCCCAGGAGCGAAGCCAGAAGCGCTTGTAGATGGTGGCTTCGGTGAAGTTATAGTTGTACTGCCCGCCCAGGAAGCCCTTGATGCCCACCGTGTGGGTGAGGCCAAAGACGGGTGAATCGAGATTGGTGGGCAAGCGGCGCTGCTTGGTGTTGACATAGGTGGCTCCCGGTTGGAAGTTCAATCCCGCTGTCAGTTCGGTGAAGGTGATGCGCCTGAGGTTCAGCCTGTCCTGCTGAGTGGGCACCGCCACCCCATAAGCATTCACTCCCAGGCCGTTCATGGGCTGATAGAAGAGATGCCCGGCCCCCTCGTTCCACTCCCGACGCAAGCGTGCCTGAAGCCTCAAGCCATTCTCCCACTCCCAATCCACATGTGCCTGACAACGCTCGAAGTAGTTCATGTGATGCACAGGAGCCCACTTGAGTGCCACGAAGACGTTGTCGCGGTCGGTATCGAGAAACTTGTCGCTGGGTGATGCCACATCGTTCTCATAGCTCACGGAGACGTTTCGCACAGGATATTCATGCGAGGAATAAGCCTTGCGATTGAAGGAGTAGGTCACTTCGCCCATGCCTTTCCAGCGCTCGTCACCAAAGCCGTATTTGAGGTTTCCGCGCAAGAACAGGTGCGGATGGAGGTTTGCTGTGGTCTGTGCACTCACCCTCAGATGGAATCCCTCCACGGAGTTGGTACCAAGCATAGAGTTCACGGGACCGATATCCACCTTGCTGGGACGGTCGGGACGGATGCTTGTCTCCACATAGTTCTCGATGAAAGCCTTTCCCAACCAGAGCAATGGCTTGAAGCCTCGAGTGGAATAGAACTGGTGCAGGAGCAGGCTCATATCGTCCTCGGTGCGTGTGAGCGGTTCGGGACGGGCAGCCTGCCAGAACACACTGTCGCGCAACTGTGAGGAGGGTTCCTGCCTGGTGTCGCCTCCGAAAGCAAACTCCCGGTCCTTGATGGGTGCAAAGTCCCACCCGCTGCAGTGTACCACGCGCTCCACCTGAACCTTCTGAAGCCACGAAGCCAGCGCCATACGCACCAGCATGCGGCTGCTGGTGACCACCTGTTCACCCGTGGGCAACGTGTGGAAATCCTGCATTACTCGCATCTCCCTGACGAAGTTCACATCCGACCGCGAGGGGATGCCTATCTCCGCACGGCGCACTCTCCACGTGGAGTCGGCCATGATGAAGAGCGAACCCGAGAAGCCGAAGTCCTGGGGATTATTGGGTGTGAAGTCGATGCGATAACAGTTGTCACGCTCCACCATGAGCGTATCAACGATAAAATAGCGGTAGAAGGAGATGGCCGAAGCCGAACTGATGGGGCTGGTGAAGGGATATTGCAGGAGCCGCACCTGGTCTTGATAGATATCCACATCCGTGAAGCAGTCGGCCATCATGCCCGTGAGAATGTTTCCGCTGGTTATCAACTTGCTTATGCCATCGCTCCTCTGGCCCTCAATGATGGTTTTCTCCTGGCGCGGGCTCTTGCGGTAGATGACGCGGCTGGCCTTCTCATCTACCGTGAGCGGCAGGATGAGCTTGCCCGTCTCGGGGCATGTATCCACATGATTTTTCAGGTAAGGGAGCTTGCGGAAGTGGTCGTCCTGCAGGATTTTGTCCGTCACCTCATCCAGCGCAAGCGTCATCTTCTCATATTTATTATAGGAGAGGAAATCGCGCGAGCGCAGGGAGTTGCTGTCCTTGGCGGCTATCACCCGCCTCATCATCTCCACGGCAGGGTTCTCGCGGCGCCTGTAACGCTTGCGCTTGGCCACCACACTCACCTCCTGCATATCAGAGTATTTCTCCTTGAGGCGGACATCCAGCCTCTGCGCACGCTTCACCTCCACGGCACGTGTGTCATATCCCACCATCGAGAAGACCAGTGTGCCATTGCGGAAAGGTATCCTGTAGCGCCCGTCCATGTCCGTTGCCACCGCCTCGGCACGCCTGTCGGCGTAATAGACATGCGCCATGGGAAGCGTCTCGCCTGTAGCCGCATCGGTCACTCTGCCCTGCACAACCTGTGCAACCGCCCTGCCCGTAAGCAGGAGACAGAGCAGAGAGAACATGAAAAGTCTGTGCCTCAACACTTGCCCCAATGATTTCATTAGCAGCTGCAAAGTTACAAACAACCCACGAATTGCACCCTACCCTCACCCAAATATAACAACAATGCCGTCAAATGGAACAGCGAAAGGGAGAGGCGAGACGCCGGCTTGGACGCACTTGGGTACACTTGCCAGAAAAAATAAGTGACTGTTCTTGGGCCAATGTACCATTATATTTCATATATTTGCATTGTCGTAATGCTGCGACGATGCATATACATATCTATTATTAACCCCTTAAACAATCATTATGAACAACATTCCATTAGTATTTTGGCTCGTCCCGATAGCCAGCATCGTAGCATTGGGAATGGCATGGTGCTTCTTCCGCACAATGATGAGGGAGGATGAAGGCACAGAGAGAATGAAAGAGATAGCCAGACATGTGCACAAGGGTGCCATGGCTTATCTGAAGCAACAGTACAAGGTGGTAGCCATCGTCTTTGTGGTACTGGCCATCGTCTTCGCCTTCATGGCTTATGGGCTGAAGGTGCAAAATCCATGGGTGCCATTTGCATTCCTCACGGGCGGCCTGTTCTCGGGACTTGCAGGATTCTTCGGCATGAAAACAGCCACCTATGCATCTGCACGCACAGCCAATGGAGCACGCACGGGTCTGGCCAAGGGACTGAAGATAGCATTCCGTAGCGGTGCCGTGATGGGACTCGTGGTCGTTGGTCTCGGACTGCTTGACATAGCCATCTGGTTTGTCGTTCTCAATACTGTATATGACGGCGAACCAACAGCACTCGTCACCATCACTACCACCATGCTGACCTTCGGCATGGGTGCTTCCACCCAGGCGCTCTTTGCCCGTGTGGGTGGTGGCATCTACACCAAGGCTGCCGACGTGGGTGCCGACCTGGTGGGCAAGGTGGAGGCAAACATCCCAGAAGACGACCCACGCAATCCTGCCACCATTGCCGATAATGTGGGCGACAATGTGGGCGATGTGGCAGGAATGGGTGCCGACCTGTACGAGAGCTATTGCGGTTCGATACTCTCAACGGCGGCATTGGGTGCAACAGCCTTTGCCATGAACGGCGACATGCAGTTGCGTGCCGTCATCGCGCCGATGATAATAGCGGCCATCGGCATCTTCCTCTCGCTCATAGGCATCTTCCTGGTACGCACGAAAGAAGGGGCAACGATGAAGGAGCTGCTTCGTTCGCTCGGCTATGGCACCAACGTAAGCGCCGTACTGATAGCCGTTGCCACATTCATCATATTATATATGCTGCGCATAGAGAACTGGCTCGGGCTCTCGTTCTCCGTCATCAGCGGTCTGGTGGCAGGTGTAGTGATAGGCCAAGCCACTGAATATTACACATCCCACAGCTACAAGCCGACGCAAAAGATAGCAGAGGCTTCGCAGACCGGCCCTGCTACGGTTATCATCAAAGGCATAGGCACGGGCATGATATCAACGATGATTCCCGTGGTCACCATCTCGGTGGCCATCATGCTCAGCTATCTATGTGCCAACGGTTTTGACACGTCGTTGTCGGCAAAGTCAATAAGCATTGGTCTGTACGGCATCGGCATTGCTGCCGTGGGTATGCTGTCAACGCTCGGCATCACACTGGCCACCGATGCCTATGGTCCTATCGCCGACAATGCAGGAGGCAATGCCGAGATGAGCGGACTGGGCAAGGAGGTGCGTGAACGCACAGATGCTCTTGACGCCCTTGGCAACACCACAGCGGCTACGGGCAAAGGCTTCGCCATTGGTTCAGCAGCCCTGACGGCCTTGGCTCTACTGGCATCTTATATAGAGGAGATAAAGATAGCGATGATACGTGCAGCGGAGAATGGCAAGGAGTATCTTGATGCTGCCGGACAACTCTTCGACCCATCGAAAGCCTCTACCATCGACTTCATCAACTTCTTCCAGGTGAACCTCATCAATCCTAAAGTGCTCATAGGAGCATTCCTCGGAGCCATGGCCGCCTTCCTGTTCTGCGGACTCACCATGGGAGCCGTAGGGCGTGCCGCAGAGTCGATGGTTCAGGAAGTGCGCCGACAGTTCCGCGAGATAAAAGGCATACTTGAGGGCAAGGCAACGCCCGACTATGGACGATGTGTGGAGATAAGCACACGAAGCGCCCAGAGAGAGATGATTATCCCATCGCTCCTGGCCATAGTCATTCCCGTTGTCGTTGGTCTTGTGCTTGGAGTGGCAGGCGTGTTGGGCTTGCTCACAGGCGGTCTGGCCGCTGGCTTCACCCTTGCTGTATTCATGTCCAATTCGGGCGGAGCATGGGATAATGCCAAGAAGATGATAGAAGAAGGGCACTTTGGAGGTAAGGGCAGCGACAACCACAAGGCAACCATCGTAGGCGACACAGTGGGCGACCCATTCAAGGATACCTCAGGACCGTCGCTCAACATCCTCATCAAACTGATGTCTATGGTAAGTATCGTCATGGCAGGATTGACAATCGCTTTCCTATAAGGCGAGGGGAGGTTTTCTGATCGATAACACACAAACTGTATCAGAATTATGACAGGCTGATACAGGCGGGCGAGTCCTGAAGGGCAGGATGCTTTACATAAGGTTTTAAGCACCCAACCCTTCGGGACTTCACGTCTGCCCTTCGTCGTAAATATATGTCTGCCGACCCGTTGCTTGACGATATCGCTGTGGGCAAGCGTCTAAGCCGTTCTTGGCCTACCCACTCTGCCTTTTTATCTACAGTAGATTCAGAGGGTATAGCAGGGATGCTATACCCTCATATAAATAGTCATATTTCTCATATTTTTGACTATTGAAACACCATCCTCAATTATTTTTGTCTGAAAGTTATCGGCACATTGTACTTTACATCTACAGGCTTGCCCTTTTGTTTGCCTGGTTCCCACGCCGGCATAGATTTCACCACACGCATAGCCTCTTCGTCGAGCACAGCATGACTTGCTGACTTTGTGATGTGTACGTCGCTGATAGTTCCGTCTTTTCCAACAACAAATCCGACAATAGCCTTGCCTTGCAGCTTTGCTTTGACAGCTGTCTGTGGATATTTCATATTCTTCATAAGGAACTCCATCATTGCTAATTCTCCGCCTTTGAATTTTGGCATCTCCTCGACAACAGCAAAAACCTTTGTGGCTGTCTGTTGTGTCTGCAGATTGGCTGTTGGTAGAGTGTTTGCTGTATGGACGGCATCTCTTGTCATAGTGCCGGTGTTGCTGGCAAATACGCTCAATGCCAGTGTTGCCACTGGGATGATGAACAATGCTTTGAGCATCATCCATCTGTTTGATTTCTTTTGGTTCATCATAATGATTCTTCGTTTTAGTGATTCTTTGTTAAGGTTGTTGGCAAATGGCTGCAGACGATTGCCGACCGCCTTGACTACAAGAAATTTTTGATATTGTGTTGCATCAATGCCTTTGTTTAATACTGCCTCATCCACCTCAAACTCGTGTATGGCTTTCAGATTCTTGCCTATCAGCCACACGAAAGGATTGAACCACTGTATGATAGTGGCTACCTGAAGAATGATGAGGTCAATGCAGTGCCCTAAGCGTATATGTTCCTGCTCATGTGTCAGTATGAAACTGCGGTTGTTGGCATAGTCGTCGCGGCTCATCACAATGTAGTGGAATAGACAGAACGGACTTGTGGCACAATCGGTGAGAACAATGGTGTTGCCTCTGTTGTCGGTGATATGCTCGCACTGGCGCAGCTGCTTTGTCAGACGCATGGTCTGAACAACTGTCATAAAGAATATTGCTACGACACCTATTATATATATACAAATCATGATGTCTGCCCAACTCCATATGGACTGTTCGCTTGCATCGCCATTTATCAGTACTTCAGGCAACTGCACCGTCTGACGAACCATGGCTACTGTCGGATTTGTACCACCGGTGAAGTGTACCAATGGAATAGCAAACGACATAATCAGACATCCAAGGATTAATATTCGGTTGAGCCGATGAAAAGTCTCCTTTTCAAGCAATGGTATAATGCAAGTATATAGCAGAGCCAATGCCATGGCTGATTTTATGACATAAGGCAGTATCATAGTTCTTCTGTTTTTGAATTATCTCTTTTCTCCGTACCTTTGTCTATCAGACTAAGTATCTCCTCCAGTTCCTCATCCGCGATGTTCTCTTCTTTCACAAAGAACGAGATGAGCGAGTGCAGGCTGCCGCCAAAGAACGACTTCTTTACTTCCTTCATCGCATGACGTGTGTATTCTGCCCTTGTTATGAGAGGCGAAAATACGTAGGTCTTGCCTCCGCCATCGCGTTTATAAGATGTTACGTACTTCTTGTGCGTAAGAATCTTCAAAAACGTGGCGATAGTGGAATAGGCGGGACGAGGTTCGGGGTAAACGTCGATTATCTCGTGCGTAGTCATTCCACATCCTTTATCCCACAGAATGTTCATTATCTGCATCTCTGCACGTGTCAATGTATTGAATTCTTTCATCTTTCTTGTTGTTTATTGTTGAGGTTATCTAATGTTTTAGATTTTCTATTGGCAAAGATATAGCAAATGCAAGTTAGTTGTTTGCGGATATAAGCAGAAACCATTAATAAAATGACGGTTTTAACGTATCTTGTTAGATATTTGATTGGAATTATTAGATATTAACCCAAATCGGTCGTACATTAGAGACTTTCTGAAACAAAAACGTAAAGTTTCAAAAAATGCAATGTGATGCGTAAAACAGCGCCCTACATCGCATTTATTCTATAAAAATACCACAAAATGGTCCGTAAAACGCCTCCGCAAGCCCTTCATCGGGTCAAAATAGATCAAGAAATGCACCCTGTTAACATTCTTTATCTATTGTCAATATACAAGAAAAGAGTTGATTTCGTAACTTTGCGCTGGTTAATAGAGAAAATAAACCCATTTAAGTCATGGCAGGAAACAAGTACAACCTCACAGAGAAAAAGCAAAAGAACCCTCTCTACCGCACTTTGGTCAACCCCCAACTGGTGGAAGAGCTCTATCAGAAGATAATGGCCAAGTTCGTGGTCGAGAAGAAATACAAGGACCCAGACTACTCCGCTCAGAAGCTCGCCAAGGAACTCGAGACCAACAGCCGCTATATAAGCGCGGTGATAAACCTCCGCTTCCAGGACAACTACTCGCAGATGGTAAACGAGTTTCGCGTCAAGGAAGCCATGTATATGCTCAAGGACAAGCACTGCGAGCGTATGTCGATGGAGGAAGTGGCCACTCAGGTGGGCTTCTCAAACCGTCAGTCGTTCTATGCCGCCTTCTACAAGCGCACCAACTGCACCCCTCGTGAGTTCCGCGTGAAGGCTTTGGCCGAGCTGGATGCCCTGAAGAAGGAGCGCTCTGAGAAGCGTAAGGCCAAACAGGCAAAGGCCGAAGCCACCGAGACCAAATGAGTGCGGAGGTGTTTCAGTATGCCGGCGAGCGATTCGCCGACATACAGATGCTCCGCTATCAGGTGCCCGGATTCGACGAGCTGACACTCCGTCAGAAGACTCTCATCTATTACCTCAGCCAGGCGTCCTTGCTTGGACGCGACATCCTATGGGACCAGAACGGGCGGTTCAACCTGCGCCTGCGACGCATCCTGGAGGCTGTATATACACATTTCAGCGGCGACCGCTCATCGGCGGACTTCGCCGCTTTTGCTGTATATATGAAGCGCGTGTGGTTCAGCAACGGCATCCACCACCACTACGGATGCGAGAAGTTCCAGCCTGGCTTCACGCAGGAGTTTCTGCACCAGGCACTCGAGCAGCTCCAGGCAAGACACATCGCCCTGGGCTACAGTTCACTGGAGGCATTGGAACAAGAACTTTTCCCCGTCATCTTCGACCCCTCGGTCATGCCCAAGAGGGTCAACCAGGCAGCAGGTGAAGACCTCTTGCTCACCTCGGCATGCAACTACTATGCACCCGGCATCACACAAGCCGAAGCCGAGGAGTTCTACGCACTCCAGAAGGCAGAGGGCGACCAGCAGCACCCCATCATGTACGGCATGAACAGCCGGCTGGAAAGGGCTGCCGACGGAAGCCTGCACGAGAACGTGTGGCGGGCCGATGGCATGTACGGAGCAGCCATACGGCAGATAGTGCAGATGCTGTCGCGAGCCATCCCCTATGCCGAAAACGAGCGGCAGCAAAGCGTCATACGCAAACTCATCGAGTTCTACGAGACGGGCAACCTGGCCGTCTTCGACGCCTACACCATCCTGTGGGTGGAGGAGACCGAGGGCGAAGTGGATTTCACCAATGGCTTCACCGAGGTGTATGGCGACCCGCTGGGACTGAAAGCAAGCTGGGAAGGCTACGTCAACTATACCGACCACCAGGCCACCCGACGAGCACAGGCCTTGAGCCAGAACGCGCAATGGTTTGAGGACCATTCGCCTGTGGATGCCCGCTTCAAGAAGCCGCTGTGCCGCGGCGTGTCGGCCAAGGTCATCAACGCAGCCATCTTGGGCGGCGACCTCTACCCCAGCAGCGCCATCGGCATCAACCTTCCCAACAGCAACTGGGTGCGTGCCGAGCACGGAAGCAAGAGTGTGACCATTGCCAATCTGACGCATGCCTACGACGAGGCTGCACGCGGAAACGGATTCCGCAACGAGTTTGCCGACAGCACACAGACTGTAAGCATGATGGACCGGTACGGCTCGGTGTGCGATGACCTGCACACCGACCTGCACGAGTGTCTGGGCCACGGAAGCGGAAGACTGCTGCCCGGTGTGGATCCCGATGCGCTGAAGGCCTACGGAAGCACCATCGAGGAAGCACGCGCCGACCTCTTCGGCCTCTATTACCTGGCGGATGAGAAGCTGGTGGAACTGGGTCTGACACCCTGCCAAGAGGCTTACAAGGCACAATACTACAGCTACATGATGAACGGGCTGCTCACTCAGATGATGCGCATACAGCCCGGACACCAGATAGAAGAAGCGCACATGCGCAACCGCGCACTCATTGCCCGATGGACACTGGAGCACTACCCGCAAGCCGTCAGACTCAGCGAGCAGGACGGCAAGCACTATGTGGAGATTCTCGACTACCCCTTGCTGCGCACGGCCTTCGGCAATCTGCTGGCCGAGATACAGCGCATCAAGAGCGAAGGAGACCTGCAGGCTGCCCGGCAGATGGTGGAGCAATACGGCGTACAGATAGATGCCACTCTGCACCAGGAGGTGCTCGAGCGCTACAGCAAGCTGCACCTGGCTCCCTACAAGGGCTTCATCAACCCACGCTACACACCCGTGTGTGACTCCGAGGGACGCATCACCGATGTACACATAGACTACCTCGAGACCTACGACGAGCAGATGCTGCGCTACAGCAAACAATACAACACACTGATATAAACATGCTTCAGGAAATCATTGACATAAAGAAAGACCTGAGGGCAAGCATGAACGGAATCCTCTCTGCCCGCATGCGGGAGGCCGGGATGCCCTACAAACTGGTGTTCGGAGTGGAACTCCCACGCCTGCAGAGCATAGCAGCCCAGTTCACCCCAAGCCGCCGGCTGGCCCAGGAACTGTGGAATGAAAACATACGCGAAACGCGCTTGCTGGCATGCCTGCTCATGCCTCCCCAGGAGTTTGCAGCCGACCTCGCCGACATCTGGGGCGATGAGATTCCCACCGCCGAGGTGGCTCAGATAATGGCCACACACCTCTTGCCCAAGGCACCCGGTGCCTGCGGACTGGCCTTCGAGTGGATTGCATCGGACAACGAGATGAAGCAGCTGTGCGGATTCCTCTGTGTGGCCAGACTGCTCCAGCAGGATGCGCCCATCGAGGAACGCTCGCTCGAGGAACTGGAAAACCAGGCTCATGCCCTCTCCGACAGTGCCAGCCCAAGCCTCAAGAAAGCCATCGCAGCCGCACTCAACTGGAAGAAAGAACACGAGGAACGCATGAAAAAGCAGGAAGAAAAGGGCTGCAAGCAAAAATAAAGCCATACCTTTGTGGATGGTATGCACGATGCGGACATTATCATAGAAGCAGCCACGCAGCGGTTGACAGACTTTCTGACAGCCAAGAAGATGCGCAAGACACCCGAAAGATACGTCATCCTGAGGGCGGCGTGCCTGCTACCCGGAATCTTCACAATAGACCAGCTGGACGAGCAGATACGCCTGCGAGGAGAGATGCGAGTGAGCCGCACCACCCTCTTCAATAACCTGGAGACCATGGTGGAAGCACAGCTCCTCATCAAGCACACGCTCACTCGGGCAGCACACTATGAGCTGAACCTGCAGCCCACACCCAAGGCCTACCTCGTGTGCAGCCGCTGCCGCAAGGTGGCCAAGCTGGAGCACAAGGAGCTGGAAGCCTACCTGGCCACCGTGAGGAGCAAGTCGTTTGTGGTGCAGCAGCCCGTCCTCTACCTGCACGGACTGTGCCGCAAGTGCTACATGGAGCAGATAAGGAAAGTAAAACAGACTAAATAGATCAAACCCATGACGAAAGGAAAAGTTGATGCCTTGCTTGGTATCGTCTTCGGTGACGAGGGCAAGGGAAAGGTTGTAGATGTGTTCACACCCCGCTACGATGTGGTGGCACGCTTCGCCGGCGGCCCCAATGCCGGACACACAATCATATTCGAGGGCAAGAAGTTCGTGCTCCGCAGCATCCCCTCAGGCATCTTCGATGAGGGCAAACTGAACATCATAGGCAACGGCTGCGTGATAGCTCCCGACCTGTTCGCTGCCGAGGCACATGAGCTGGAGGCTGCCGGTTACGACCTCAAGAGCCGTCTGCACATCAGCAAGCGCGCTCATCTCATCCTGCCCACGCACCGTGTGCTCGACCGCGCCTATGAGGCAGCCAAGGGAAAGAACAAAGTGGGCACCACAGGAAAGGGCATCGGCCCCACCTACAGCGAAAAGGCAAGCCGCACGGGACTGCGTGTGGGCGACATTCTGGACAACTTCCAGGAGAAGTACGATGCGCTGAAGGCCCGCCACATGCAGATTCTGAGCGACATGCACTACACCGACTTCGACATCACAGAGGAAGAGAAGCTGTGGATGGAGGGCGTGGAATACATGCGCCAGTTCCCCTTGACCGACACGGAGATAGAAATCAACCGTGCTCTGGAGGCCGGCAAGAACGTGCTGGCAGAGGGTGCCCAGGGTACCCTGTTGGACATTGACCATGGCACCTACCCCTTTGTGAGCAGCAGCAGCACAGTATGCGGCGGCGTGTGCACCGGACTGGGTGTGGCTCCCAACCGCATCGGCGAGGTGTTCGGAATATTCAAGGCCTACAGCACACGAGTGGGTGCAGGCCCATTCCCAGTGGAGCTCTTCGACGAAACAGGCGACCTCATCCGCGAGGTGGGACACGAATATGGAGCTGTGACAGGACGTAACCGCCGCTGCGGCTGGCTCGACCTGGTGGCTCTGAAGTATGCCATCATGCTCAACGGAGTGACCCAGCTCATCATGATGAAGAGCGACGTGCTGGACGGCTTCGACACCATCCGCGTGTGCACAGCCTATGAGAAGGACGGTGTGCAGACTACCGACATGCCCTACGACACCGAGGGTTGGAAGGCCGTCTATGAGGATCTGCCGGGCTGGAAGACCGACCTCACACAGATGACCAGCGAGCAGCAGTTCCCCCAGCAGTTGCGTGACTACATCTCTTATATAGAGAAGGAGACTGCCACTCCCATCACTATCGTGAGCGTAGGACCCGACCGCGCACAGACCATCATGCGATAATCCCGGGAGCCGAAAGGCACCCCACAGACACGGCAATCCCCAGCCTCCATGCATCGGAGACTGGGGATTGCCCTTTCCTGACCCGCTGTGCGGGGCGCTTCGGCCGGCTTCGGCTCAGAAGTTGTCCACGTGCACCTCGAAGTAAGCCTGCGGATGGGCGCATACGGGGCATACTGCGGGAGCCTCCTTACCCACCACGATGTGTCCGCAGTTGCGGCATTCCCACACCTTCACCTCGCTCTTGGCAAACACCTCCTGCGCCTGGATGTTGTGGAGCAGCGCACGATAGCGCTCCTCGTGCCGCTTCTCGATGGCAGCCACCATGCGGAACTTCTCGGCCAGCAGCGTGAAGCCTTCCTCGTCGGCCGTCTTTGCGAAGCCATCGTACATGTCTGTCCACTCATAGTTCTCGCCCTCGGCAGCAGCCAGCAAGTTGTCTGCTGTGGTGCCTATGCCGCCCAGTTCCTTGAACCACAGCTTGGCATGTTCCTTCTCGTTGTCGGCTGTGCGGGCGAAGATTTCCGCCATCTGCTCCAGTCCCTCCTTCTTGGCCACCGAGGCGAAGTAGGTATATTTGTTACGTGCTTGCGACTCTCCGGCAAATGCTGCCTGCAGATTCCTCTCGGTCTGAGTGCCTTGATACTTGTTTCCCATAGTCTGTTCCTTTCTTTTTGGTTAAATGTGATTACTGATGCAAAAGTATTCCTTTTCGCCCGCAACAGCAAAGATAAACCCGCAAAGCGATGGGAAATTTCGGCACGAGCGTCATTTTACACCAACTTTATGCCGAAATCTACCATTAAAGACCTAACTTTGCAGAACATTCTAAAGCATTACAAATGAACACGGAACAACTTGAAGGACGTTACCAGACCGTATGTGCGGCTCCCAGCGGCAACGGTTTCCGCATAGGGCACATGCCTGACTTCCTGATGCGCAGCGACATCAACGACTGCGCACCGCACGTTCATGCCTTCTATGAGATACTCTGGTTTCAGCAGGGCGAAGGCATCCACACCGTGGATTTCACCGATTATGAGGTGAAGCCAGGCACCATCTTCTTCCTCACTCCAGGGCAGATACACCACTTCGACGACAAAGAGCGCTACCGCGGAGTGTCCATCAAGATGTGCACCGACTTCATGCGTGACGAGAAGGACCCCGGAAGTCTGTCGCTCAAATACGACATCTTCCATGCCTTCGACGCTCCTCCTTATTATATTATAGATGCCGACACAGCCGTCACATTGGGTCGCATCGTGGAAGCCATGGAGCGCGAGGAGCACGAGAACCAGGCTTTCGGCAATATAGACATGCTGAAGGCTCTGCTGCGCATGTTCTTTATCAACGTGCTCCGATACGGCAGCCAGGCACAGGGGCAGCAGGCCTACGAACTGAAGCCGGCACGCATGCTCTTCCTGCAGTTCCGCCAGGCTGTAGAGCGTCACTATCGCGAGAAGCACTCCGTGCAGGACTATGCCGACCTGCTCAATGTGGCGGCACGCACGCTGAACAAGTGTGTCAACGACTGCTCGGGCCACTCGCCGCTCACGCTCATCAACGACCGCATCGTGCTGGAAGCCAAACGCATGGTGCGCTATACAGGCATGATGATAAAGGAGATAGCCATCGAACTGGGCTTCGAGGACACCTCCTACTTCGTGAAGTTCTTCAAGCGACAGACGGGCTACCTGCCTTCTGACTTCCGCGAAGCCGACCAGGTGACCCACTGCATCAGCAGGTCTGGGCGCGATGACTGACCTCACACTCATCCACACACACCATTTACACACACCCACATGAGCACCCCCTTGACCAACCAACCCATGCAGACCCACACACTCAGCGCCGAACGCGACCCGATGGGAGCAGCCATACTCGACTACCAAAAGGAGCAGCGGGCAGGCCGACTGCGCGTGCGCTCCTCGATGTTTGAGGATGATGAGATGCCCGTAGCCCACCTCTTTCGCAGCCAGAATAAGATGCCCCTGCTGGAGCAGAAGGCTCTGAGCCTGGCGCGGGGACGCATACTGGACGTGGGAGCAGGCGCGGGATGCCATGCACTGGCACTTCAGCAGCGCGGGATGGAGGTCAAGGCCATCGACATCTCGCCGCTCAGCTGCGAGGCGATGCGCCTGCGCGGAGTACGCGATGTGCAGTGCATCAACCTCTTCAGTCCTCTGTTCTCCCCCTCAGAATCCGCATGCCCTGTGGGCTTCGACACCATCCTGCTGCTGATGAACGGTACCGGCATAGCGGGCAAGGTGAGCCGCCTGCCCATGTTGCTCATGCGTCTGCGCGACCTGCTCGCTGCTGGCGGACAGGTACTGGTGGATTCCTCCGACCTGCGTTACATCTACGAGGACGAGGAGGGGCATATGGACATCGACCCCGAAGAGCCCTACTATGGCGAAGTGGATTACCAGATGGTGTATAAGAACCTGCGCGGCAAGACCATCGAGGGCGACTCCTTCGACTGGCTCTATGCCGATTTCAGCCTGCTCCAATCCACCGCCCGCGCCTGCGCGATGGGCTGCGAACTGGTGGCAGAGGGTGACCACTACGACTATCTGGCACGCCTCTGGCGCAAGGCTTAGGCATTGGGCGAAGGAAGCGGAAGCGCCTTTGGCCGAATGAATGGCGGCTGCGACAGACGGCTCTCCGCGCTCCATGCCACACAACAGCATTCCCTGCCGGCAGTTGCGCTTGAATGAAACAGCCAACGCAATGCGGTGCATCGGCCTTCGCAGCGCACTGCATCGTCCATCGCAGCGCGCTGCATAGGGCATCGCAGCGCAGTGCGTTCTACCCCTCTCCATTATGATGCCTGCTGCCCCGCCCGTTCCCCCAGGCAGTCTGCCCTGCCCGCAGGTTTCCTCCAAGTCGCTGCGGAGACAGAGGAAAGGCATTTTTCAGAAAGAGACGATGGGCCGACATTCATTCGCAATGCTCCTGCCTGGGCACCCCGAAATCCATTCCATCGGTACGAAGACAGCACCCGGCAAGCGACAAAAAGCTCATTTACTTGCATGTAAGCCCAAATCTGCGTACTTTTGCACCAGCAACTGGTTCTCCACACGCCGCATGAGGATGCAGCAGGAGCCAAGATGGGAATGCAGTGGGAATCTGCAACTATACCCGTAGCTGTGAGTCCTTTCTACAAGGGTAGCCAACAGTGTCACTGAACGCAAGGCTTTCGCCTTGCAATACGTTTGGGAAGACCGCGTTATCTCAAGGACTAAGTCAGAAGACCTGCCAGTGCTGCAAAGTGATATGAATATCTGCGGGACTACAGATAGAAACTGCCAAGAATGACAAGACAGCAAGGAAAGTATGCGCTGGTGTGTGCTTTCGCAACCCTGCTGAGCCTGCTGACGCCTGTCCGGGGACAGACCGGGAAGCAGCACAAAGACTCGGTATCCACCATGCGCGAAGTGGTGGTCAAGGGAACGCGGGAGAACACACCGCACCAGATTATCACACGCAACCAGATCAACAGCCTGCCATCCAACTCGGTGGCAGATGCCCTGAAGTATCTGGCAGGCGTGCAAATCAAGGACTACGGCGGACTGGGAGGCCAGAAGACCATCAATGTGAGGTCGCTGGGGTCGCAGCACGTGGGCGTATATATGGACGGTGTGCGCATCACCAACGCGCAGAACGGGACGGTGGATCTGGGCAAATATTCGCTCACCACGCTGGAGAGCGTGTCGCTGTATAATGCCAACAAGTCGGAGCGACTGATGATGGCCACCGAATATGCCTCGGCTTCTACAGTATATATGCGCACCCGCCGGCCCGACTCCACAGCACTCGTGTCGTCGTACCAGTACGGCTCCTTCGGCACACACAAGCTGGCTGCCACCTACAGCTACAGGAACTGGGGATTCGTGGATGCCGCCTTCACACGCTCACGGGGCAACTATCCATTCGAATACCACACGCAATACGAGGACACCACAGGCACGCGGCGGAATGCCGACATCACCATGTACCGCATAGAGGGATGCGCCTTCTGGAAGGGACTCCAATGGCACACCTACTACTTCAACTCGGTGCGCGGACTGCCCGGGGGCATCGTCAGGAGGCTCTCAGACACCTATACCGACGTGGGCAGGGAGTGGGACCGCAACTTCTTCAGCCAACTGACCTACCGCGAAGAGTTCGGGCCTGTGGGGGTAAGGGGCATTGTGAAATACACCAACGACTTCCTGCATTACCGCTCGGACTACCCCGAGAACATCTCGGTGCACAGCAACAACAAGTACCACCAGCAGGATATCTACGGTGCAGCAGCGGGGTCGTACCAGCTGGGGGACTTCTCTCTGTCGGCATCCACCGACCTCCGATGGTCGGACCTCACCACTGACGTGAAGAACTTCCACTACGTGTACCGCCTGGACAGCAAGACTTCGCTGGCCGCCTTCTACCGCTTCAAGGGGCTGAGCACCAACGTGAGCGCACTCTACACACACGTTAGCGACCACACCAACGGCACCACCAAACCATTGAGCCGACTCACCTACAACGCCCTGGCATCATATACCCTGGGCCACTGGACCATGCGCACGTTCTACAAGAGCGTGTTCCGCGCACCCACACTCAACGACCTCTACTACACATTGGTAGGCAATCGCAACCTGAAGCCAGAATATACCAAGCAGTTTGACATAGGGGCGGCATTCCGCAGCCAGTATATCGACGTGCAGGCCGACTGGTACTACAACCACGTGGAGGACCGCATCGTGTGCCTCCCGCTCAAGGGTTCCTACCAGTGGACGATGCTCAACTACGGCTACACACGCTGCATGGGAGTGGATGTCACCGTGAACGCACGCTACAAGGCCAACGCCCTACTGCTCACAGGAACATTCCAGGACGACCGCAACAGAACAAATCCCAAGGAAGATGCCTATAATGACTATATCGCCTACAGCCCCAAGTGGTCGTTCACAGCCGTATATTCGCTCGACTACAAGGGATGGACAGCCTCACTGAGCCACATGTTTGTAGATAAGAGATACTGGACAGCCGAGAATGCCATTGAGCCTCCCCTGGAGGCATACAACTGCACGGACGTGAAGGTGGGCTACCACTTCCTGCGCCACTATACGGTGGAAGCCGAGTGTCAGGACGTCTTCGATACGAGATACGAGCTTATCCAGCGCTGGCCAATGCCTGGCAGGCGCTTTTCGATAACATTCAAATATAAGTTATGAAGAGAAACATATTCCTACTGATGCCCCTTCTCCTGCTGGCAGCATGCGGAGAAGAAAACGTTCCAGGCCCTCAGCCTGGAGGCGGCAAGGAGCCCACACAGCTGACCGAGCACCTCATCATCTGCAACGAAGGCAACTGGCAGTCGGACAACGGGCAGCTGTCATTCTACAACGGCGCCACTGGCACACTCACCAACCAGTGGTTCCGCAAGCAGAACGGCATGAAGCTGGGCGACACGCCCAACGATATCCTGCAGGTCAACGACACCCTCATCGCCATCGCAGTGAACTGGTCAAACATCATCCAGTACATTCATCCCGACGGCACAGCATGTGGAGCCACCGAGAACGTGCCCAACAACCGACGCATGTGCAGCGACGGGGAGTATCTGTATATCACCTCCTATGCCCACAAGTGCGGCACGATGCGCTTCACCAAGGGGTATGTGGCCAAGATAGATGTACGCACCAAGCAGGTGGTGGGCACCTGTGAGGTGGGATGGGAGCCCGAAGGCATACGCCTCTATAAGGACACGCTCTATATAGCCAACACGGGCGGCTACTCGTTCAGCGAAACTACCCACGAGCACGAAACGACGGTGTCGCTGGTAGATAGCAAGTCGATGACCTTCATACGCGACATCGACACGGGATGCATCAACCTCTACGGTGAGGTGTCGCAGGCTGGCAGATACCTGTGCATCAACTCCTGCGGCGACTATTATGACGTGAAGCCCAGGATGGTCATACTGGACTGTGAGACCGGACAATTTAACGTGCTGGACTTCCCATGCACCTACAACACCACCGATGGCCGCCTCTTCTATACCGTAGGGTCGGAATACTCCTACTATACAGGCGAGTATAAATACTACATAAAGACCATTGACCCAGCCACCATGGAAGTGACCGAGGGAGTGGCCAATGCCGTTGTCACCCAGAAACTGAAGGAACTGACATCGCCCTATGAGATATACATCTCGCCCTACACCCGCAACATCTACTTCACAGATGCCGGCAGCTACGCATCGGCAGGCTATCTGTACGGCTACACGATGAGTGGCGAGGAACTGTTCCCACCGCAGAAGGTGTATATAAATCCTGCACATATCCTGGCGATGCCAGTGCAGGAGCAGCAGGCGGGAATGCGTCCTTAGGAACACACGAAACAAACTGTCTAAATACATTATATTATGAGAAAGTCTTTGATTACAGCATTGCTGCTGTCAGCGGCATCTACGGTAATGGCCCAGACACAACAAGTGACCGTGGTGGAACTGCACCCTGCACCTGGCCAGTTTGTCAACACCATGCCCGAGGCAAACGAGGGAGCCACACACGAAGAGGTGTGTGCAACTGCCACCCAAAGCCTGGCCGACGAAGAGTTGATTCACCTGGGTACTTACGGAGGATACATAACCGTGAAGTTTGACCACGCCGTGCAGAACAAGAAAGGCTCTGATTTCCGCATCCTGGGAAACGGCTTCTATGCCGCTGCCGACCCCGTGTATGGCAGCGAGACCATTGGCGGGAGCTTCGAGCCGGGCATCGTGTATGTGGGAGTGGGCGATGATGTGGAGACCTGCAAGTGGTATGAGCTGGCAGGCTCGGAATACTACACCACCCAGATCCACGACTTTTCCATCACCTACCACAAGCCCACGGCTGAGACAGGAGAGCACAAGCAACCCTTCTCCACCTATGACAACTACATCCGCTGGGAGGCCACGTGGACTGACAAGAACGGAGAGAAGCGTGACTCATCGGGCTACCACATGAAAAACTCCTTCCACAAGCAGACCTACTGGCCTTTGTGGGAAGAGGGCGAGACGCTCACATTCAAGGGAGGAAAGTTGCCCAACAACGCCATCGACCAGTCGGGCAAAGGCTCCTACTGGGTCCTCTACCGCTACGCAAAGGACTCCTACGGCTACGCCGACTGCTCGCTCAACAACGACATCTACTCCACCTTCGATATCGACTGGGCTGTGGATGAGCAGGGCAATCCCGTGGAGCTGCCCGAGATAAACTTCATACGCGTGGCCACAGGCATCTTCCAGTACTGCGGTTGGCTGGGCGAGACGAGCACCGAAGTTGCTGGATTTCAGGACCTGCATCTGGTACCGGGATATGATGACAACCCCATCATCATCCCCACCAAGGGACGTCCCTCGGGCCTGAACACCATCACAGGCAACAGCCAGAAGTCTGCCCCCATCTACTACGACCTCACAGGCCGCAGGGTGGAGAGGCCCACACGAGGCATTTATATCCGTAACGGAAAGAAGATAAGCATTAAGTAAAACTCAAAAACAAAACGTATGAGAAAACTGTTTACTCTGGCAGCGTTCTGTCTGGCCACCCTGGCCCTCAACGCACAAGAGAGTGCCGACTACATCATCCGCACTCTGACATTCGAAGATGCCGACTTCAAGGGCACCACTCCCACATTCAGCGGGGGCGACAACTGGTCTTCACTCATCGACGACCCTCAGTATGGCGGTCAACTGCTGTACGGTTCAGGCGGTGGCGTATCCAGCATCGACGAGGCTTACAAATGGACAGATGAGAACAACACGTGGCTCTCGAACGTACTCTCACAGGGCTACGGCACCTGGTGCTACTGGAGCGGAGGACATGCCATATCCAATTACGCTTCGGCCGATATCGAAACCAATGGCGGCTTCAACACTCAGTTGACCATCTACAAGAAGAGTGACAACATGGAACTGGTGCGCACAGGAGGCGGACACAACGGTTCGGACAATTTTGCCGTGCACTTTGGCTATGCCGACAACTCAGGCTTCGGACTGGGGGAAGATGCTCTGCCAGCCCTGACCTTTGCCGATAGCACAGCAAGAGTAATCGACCACATGTACGTCAACAACATATGCTACGCACTCAACTGCTACATGAACGGAAACGGCTTGACCGCCAAGATTGACGAGGGAGACTGGGTGGCTATCGTGGCCACTGGCTACAACGGCGACGAAAAGACAGGTGAGGCCAAGCTGTATCTGTGCAACGGCCCCAAGGAGATAGTTACCGACTGGACCAAGTTCGACCTCTCTGGCCTGGGCAAGGTGACCCGCGTGACATTCAACGTGACTGGTTCCAGCGACAACGGTTACGGCTTCTCACAGCCTGCCTACTTCGCCTATGACGACGTGGCAGTACGCTTCGAAAAGGATGCCACCGCCATCAACAGCATCAGCCAGAGCACTCCTGCCGCCAGCCAGGCCTACTACGACCTGCAGGGCCGCCGCATCAGCACTCCCCAGAAGGGCATGTACATCCACAACGGAAAGGTGTATGTCAAGAAGTAAAACCATCTGCCAACGCCTCAAAAAGGGAATCACTATTATCCGCATTAAGGCGTAAACAGAGAATCAGAAACAACTGCCCCCCAAAAAAGGGCTCCCATCATCATAGGGCTGAACTCCTCCCCAGGGGCTCAGCCCTATCTTTTTCCGCACCCTCATCAAACGTCTCACCACAACAACAGTCTTTCACAGCCCACCCGATATATCCTGGGGATTAAGCCGTCAACTGATTCAGTATGGCTTCCATACGCCTGACAACAGTTTTAGTATAAGAAGGAAAAACTGTCTGATGAAACTCGAGGCAGACTCGAGGCTGGGAGGCCCAAAAGATGAAGCAAGGTTACTTGGCAAAGTATCGTTGGATACTTGCCCGTTTATCCTTGGATAAATTGCGAAGTATCCAAGGATACTTTTTCCGGGCAGTTTTCTGACTACATGGAGCATTCCCCCAAGCATGCCCGTCGTCTTTCCCATAGATATGTCAGTTGATTCTCTTTCATCCTCCCATCAAGCCTTATTTATGTTGTAAAACATACACATTAGGTTCACTATGGTTCTTGTTTGCAAAAAGTTGCGATTTCATTTGGCTGGGGGGGGGTAATATGGTACCTTTGTGATAGAGAAAATACAAGACGTATAAACCTTTAACCAAAGACAGCAATGGGACTAAATGACGACAGCATGAAGCGCATATCTACTATTGCGAAAAACTTCAGGGCACATCCTACGTATGCATCTTACGACATCAGAGAGTATTGTCACGACTGGAGAAAAGGTGTGCAAGCACTGGAAGTCTCCAAGAACGGCACACTCATCAACCTATTCTTGTTCTTCCCTTCTTATGATGGAAAGATAGAGTCTATCGCTCTTTATGGTAAATATCTGCAAGGGCATTATAACGCCATGCGTTCCTCCATGAAAGCATTCGGGATGAACATTTCATCTATAACAATGGAAACTGGCGCTTCAGATTTCCTAGATATATACTTGGATTACTAAGAATAATATTATATGAACAAGTCATATAACTTTCAGATGAAGGTCAATGGTTGCACAAGAACTGTGACCATCTCCGTTCCGTATGAAAACGGGATGGTTATTACAAGCGAGTTCTGTCCTCCGCAGTTGCTTGCTACGGGGGCTGGCCCATTACCTTGGTTGCAAACATCCCCTATACATGGGGAGTCTGAACAAGAGTTTATCAACGACTGCCAAATGCAGATTCAAACTATAAATGAGATTGAAGGGCAGTATGACACAATTGATTCGCACCAAAAAGCTCTATCTAGTGTTGTTGTTGCCCACATTCGTCGCTGCGGCCGACTTCTTTTTCAAGATTTGCTTATATACATAGATGTATATTGCCATTTACTGAAGGCGGCTGGTTATTCCCTTAAGGAAAGTACATATAAAAAGTGTTTGAGAGAAGAATGAGGAAAGTTTACTGGTTATCAGTTACTTTCCTCATTTTGGTTAAAAGTG
>UQST01000027.1 GCA_900543815.1 uncultured Prevotellaceae bacterium | reverse complement strand
AGTGACAGATATAAGGTTCTTCCTTTTCAGACTTACAAGGCTGTATGCTTAATCCCCTAGGTTTATCGGGTGAGCCGAGTTTTCCTTCACCGTCCAACCCAAGGCTGGACGGTGGATGAAGCAAGCTTACTTTGCCAAGTAAGTATATATTCTCTGACCGTCCAGCCTAGGGTTGGACGGTGGAGGTATGCAATGCATCCGCCCGAGAGGTCAAATGAATCCTGCACATAAGACTTCTTCTTCTCACCCGCAAATACAGTTGGTCTCGCATGAACCAGCTGTCACTTGCCGTGGAATTATGCTGCTCCCGTTGACACATCTGCCCTTTCCGATGCGGAACAACTGGGAAAAAGGCAGTTCGCACCCCTCTGAAACCATCCACATGGCACGGAAAGCGTTCCCAAAGACCATTTTCCGGCGTAACTTCATCATTCTTTGAGGAAAACACTTGGTGGGGTTCGGGAAAAGAGCTACCTTTGCACGCGAGTTAATTCACATTACTAATCTTTTAATTTATTTGTATCTGTATGACAGATTACAAGAACATTGCTCCCGTTGCAGACTTCGACTGGGAAGCTTTTGAGAACGGTGGCAAAACAACATCAGACAGCCGCGAGGCACAGGAACAGGCCTACACTGGCTCTCTGAACAAGGTAAGTGACCACGACGTGGTTGATGGCACCGTAATCGCAATGAACAAGCGCGAGGTAGTGGTGAACATCGGCTTCAAGAGCGATGGTATCATACCTGCCAGCGAATTCCGCTACAACCCCGACCTGAAGGTGGGTGACACCGTTGAGGTGTACATCGAGAACCAGGAGGACAAGAAGGGCCAGCTCATCCTTTCACACAAGAAGGCACGTGCAAGCCGCTCTTGGGACCGCGTGAACCAGGCTCTGGAGAACGAGGAAATCATCAAGGGCTTCGTGAAGTGCCGCACAAAGGGTGGCATGATCGTGGATGTATTCGGCATCGAGGCATTCCTGCCCGGCTCACAGATTGACGTGAAGCCTATCCGTGACTACGATATCTTCGTGGGCAAGACCATGGAGTTCAAGGTCATCAAGATCAACCAGGAGTACAAGAACGTTGTTGTCAGCCACAAGGCACTCATTGAGGCCGAGCTGGAACAGCAGAAGAAGGAGATCATCAGCAAGCTCGAGAAGGGCCAGGTGCTGGAGGGAATGGTGAAGAACATCACTTCTTACGGCGTGTTTGTTGACCTCGGCGGTGTTGACGGTCTGATTCACATCACCGACCTGAGCTGGGGCCGCGTAAGCGATCCCAAGGAGGTTGTGGAGCTCGACCAGAAGATCAACGTGGTTATACTGGACTTCGACAACGAGAAGAAGCGCATCGCTCTGGGTCTGAAGCAGCTCACTCCTCATCCCTGGGACGCTCTGGATCCCAACCTGAAGGTGGGTGACCACGTGAAGGGTAAGGTGGTTGTGATGGCCGACTACGGCGCATTCATCGAGATTGCTCCTGGTGTAGAGGGTCTGATTCACGTAAGCGAGATGTCTTGGAGCCAGCACCTGCGCAGCGCTCAGGACTTCATGAAGGTAGGTGACGAGGTAGAGGCAGTGATCCTCACCCTGGACCGCGAGGAGCGTAAGATGTCTCTGGGCATCAAGCAGCTCAAGGAAGATCCCTGGGAGAACATCGAGCAGAAGTACCCCGTGGGCAGCCGCCACATGGCAAAGGTACGCAACTTCACCAACTTCGGCGTGTTTGCTGAGATCGAGGAGGGCGTTGACGGCCTGATCCACATCAGCGACCTGAGCTGGACAAAGAAGGTGAAGCACCCCAGCGAGTTCACTCAGATTGGTGCTCCTATCGAGGTGGTTGTGCTGGAGATCGACAAGCAGAACCGTCGTCTGAGCCTTGGCCACAAGCAGCTGGAGGAGAATCCTTGGGATGTATTCGAGACTGTATTCAAGCAGGACTCTATTCACGAGGGTACTATAATCGAGATGATGGACAAGGGCGCTGTTATCCAGCTGGAGTACGGCGTGGAAGGCTTTGCTACTCCCAAGCACCTCGTTAAGGAGGATGGCACACAGGCACAGCTCAACGAGAAGCTTCCCTTCAAGGTGATTGAGTTCAACAAGGACAGCAAGCGCATCATCCTGAGCCACAGCCGTACCTTTGAGGACGCTCAGCGTGCAGAGGCTCGCGAGGCCAAGAAGGCAAAGCGTCAGAACAGCGGCCGCAAGGAGGAGACTCCTGCAATTCAGAACCAGGCTGCCAGCACCACACTGGGTGACCTGAGCGCACTGGCTGACCTGAAGGCCAAGATGCAGGCTGACAAGTAAACAAGCCTAATCCCTCCAACCCTGGAGGCGGCAAATAACGGAACGGGGATGGACATCTGTCTGTCCCCGTTCTTCTTTCCCAAACAAGGCAACACAATGGAAACATTCAAAGTGAATATTCTGGGATGCGGTTCAGCCAAGCCCACACTCAGACACATGCCCACAGCACAGATTGTGGATTTCCGCTCGAAGTACTTCATGATAGACTGCGGCGAGGGAGCACAAGTGCAGATGCAGCGCATGGGGCTGGCTATGGCACGCATCGGACACATCTTCATCACCCACAACCATGGCGATCACGTGTTTGGTCTGCCTGGTCTCATCAGCACCATGGCACTCTTGGGACGCACAGCCAGCCTGTACATCCATGGGCCGAAGGAGATAGAAGGTTTCCTCCGTTGCATCCTCTCCACCTATTGCGAGGGGATAGACTTCAGCGTGGAGTTCCTTCCCGTGGATACCACCAAGCACTCACTCGTGTATGAAGACCGCGGAATAGAAGTGTGGAACCTGCCTCTCAAGCATCGCATACCATGCTGCGGCTACCTGTTCAAGGAGAAACCCGGACTGCCCCACATACGCCGCGAGATGATAGACGCCTTCAATATCCCCGTCTCGCAAATCAACAACATCAAGGCAGGAGCCTCTTGGACAACGCCCGACGGCACCCTTCTGCCCCACGAGCGGCTTACCACACCAGCAGCCCCGGCACGCTCCTACGCCTATTGCTCCGATACGTGCTACCTGCCGCAGCTGGCCAAGCTCATCCTGGGAGCCGACCTCCTCTATCACGAAGCCACCTACCCCGAGGAATTTGCCCTGCGTGCCACCCAAACCTGTCACAGCACCGCAAGCCAGGCTGCCACAGTGGCCAGAGACGCACAGGCCAAACGCCTCATCATCGGACACTTCAGCGCCCGCATCCACGACGAGGAAGCTCTGCTCAAGGAGGCTCAAGCCGTCTTTCCCCCAACCATCCTCGCCAAGGAAGGACTGACGCAGGATGTTTAGGAAAGGAACATTGAAAGTCCAAACAAAATAATAACGATTGGTCCGCACAGAATGGCCAATCGTTTGTCTTATCTGTCCGAGGAGTTCCACCCTGCGTATTCCGGCGGAACGAACAGCGACCTTACACTTCCCCACCACACACTTGCAGCCATCGAAAAGTCCTCTTCACCGCCATGTTCTTAGCGTTGGAGAGGACTTTCTGATAGGATTCCGAGGATGGGGAGGGCGGCAGAGGCGCTCACTCCACTATCGTGATGGTACCCAGCAAGTAGCGGTGATGCCCGTCGTCACCGTCATAGGGAAGAGCGTAGAGAGGAGTGCCATCGGCTCTGCCTACCGACACATAGAGGCTGAAAGTGCCTGTGGGACAAGTGCGGGCAAAGTTGCCCATCGAGTTGGAGAACACTTGTGCCACTGTGCAACGGGTACGAGCCTTCACAACAGCCGATCTGCCTGGTGCATCCACAGGCAACGACTTCACATCCAGAGCCTCATCCACCAGTGCCGACACCACACCGCCCAAGCTGTCCTTGATGGTGAAGCAGGGGTAGCCACCCTGATAACAGGGAGCCACACCAGCGTTGCACCAACGGCTCTGGATGGTGAAAGGTTCACCCTTGCGCACCGTATCGGGCCACTGAGTGAGCACGTTGTGCAGGCGATAGCCCATGCGCAGGTTGATGCGGCGTATGATGTCGCGGTTCTGCTCCAGCTCCTCACGCGGCCACCAGTGTATCGACATATACGAGGCATGATACTCCTCCACCGACCGCAACAGCAATTCCCGGTCCCAGGCACCGCGCTCCATAGAGCCGCCCATGTGCTCATGCTCGAGCACCACAGGCATGGTGGGCCAGAAGAGACCTGCCATCCCGCTGTGGTACCAGTGCCTGGGAGCCTGTTGCACCAGTATGCTGTCGTCGCGCAGCGATACTCCCTTTGACAGCGCATAGTCGATGATGGGCGAATGTACCACAGGCGCATCATGCCCCGCAAAATCGTCCGAGATGACCAGCTGCGTCCTGCGGAAGTGCTTGCAATAGAGGTCGATGATGCGCTTCTGCGTCTCCAGCCCCCACTTCTTGCCGTGTACAGGAGTGGTGAGTACGGTATGCCCCTCACCCCACATGCCGAAGTGGCCTATGTCGATAAACGCCACGTTGGGATTGCCATCATAGCGCCGGGCCATCCGCTCCAGGAAGGCATCCAGCTTCTGCAGGAATACAGGGTCGTCATATTCAGGCTCCTTGTAGCCGTTCACCTCGTAGAACTTCGCCCCCGAGCGGAACACCCACTCCGGCGTACCACTCTGCATCCAGTTTTCTGTGGCGGTGATGCGGAATGCCACCCTCTTTCCTGCCTGTATCCATCGCTGTGCGGGAGTATCCAGAACCTCCCAGTTGTACTCATCCTCGCCAGACTGGACAAACGCCCAAGGTAGTCGCAGATACACGGTACTTAGCCCCGGGAAGTCATCGAGCACATCGCTCGGCGCCAGTTTTGAGCCATAGTTGCACAGCAGATTAGAGTAGAAGTGCATGGTCCATCCCATGCCAGGATTGACCAATGCCTGTCCGTTGTCCTGCAAACGTGCTTCCGCAGCATCGGCCACGGGGGCAGAGCAGTGCATGAGAGCCGCTGCCACAAGGGTAAGAACTGTCTTTCTCATCATCTCACATCGTTTTAGGTAAAAAGACGCAGTGCGCTGCGATGACTGATGCAGCGCGCTGCGATGGACTGTGCAGCGCGTTGCGTTGGCCATTGCACCGCACTGCCTCATATCGTACTCCCCTCTGCACCATCCCTGACAGAGCCGCTTGGGGAGCTGTCCTTCATGCCGCACCTGCCCAGCCAGGGGCAAGTCATTATCCAAGAAAAGAGTCTGGCAAACCGAGGCAATGCTTTTGGGTTGAAAGAGCATCGGGCTGAACACTTCTTTTCAGTCTCCTCAGAAAGAAGTCTCAACCTCCTGTCAAAGACCTCCAAAAGAACTCCGAAAGAAGCCTCATCCTACTGCCAAAGACCTCGCAAAGAACTCCGAAAGAAGCCTCATCCTACTGCCAAAGACCTCCCAAAGGACTCCGTAAGAAGCCTCAACCTACTGCCAAAGACCTCCCAAAGGACTCCGTAAGAAGCCTCAACCTACTGCCCTGCTCAGAAGAGTATCTGCTTGCTGTAGCCTGTATCGCTCCACACGCGGCTGTCAAGCAGGTGGTAGATGGGGGTGAGGCGGATGCCTGTGCCCTTGATGCTCCATTCAGCCTTGCCCTCACGCTGCCATTCGGGAGTTTGAGGCAAGGTGATGTCGGTCGGTTTGTCGCTTCCGAGCATGAGCGGACCGGCAAAGATGCGCCTCCAGGAGGCATCCATATTGGCGCTGTTGAGCGGTTTCTCCACGCGCACAGGCATCTGGAAGTCGAGCACCACGCGGTCGCCTGGCCTGAACTTGCGCTTTAGCACCAGGAACCCTTGCTCATGCCTGGCCGTCACAGGCTTGCCGTTGAGGGTGAGCTGCGCACCTGTCGTCCACGAGGGAGCCGGCAAGCGGAGCGACACCTGGCCGGCACTGTTGTCCTTCACCGCCACTTCCACGTGCCCGTCAAAGGGATAGCCGGTGCTCACCTCCATGCTGAGAGCACCGCGTGAGAGCGGCATAGTGAAACTTCCGCTGCGCAGGAAGGGCATCCACACATCCTTCCCCCTTGAGAAGCAAGTGTAGCGCACGGCAGCCGACAGCCCCTCACCACCGCGCATGGTGCAGCACCAGTGGGCTTCGGGAGCCGACACCGCCAGCCGCATTGAGCCAATGGCCTTGCCCGGGCAGTTGTCACATCCGAATCCCCCATTGTGCCTCTGCGTGTGGCAGATGGCATTGTAGTATATCAGTTCGGCGTATTCCAGATATTCGGGTTTGAGCGTCTGCTGCCACAGTTGCACCGCCAGCATGTAGGAGTCAACGATGGCGCAAGGCTCTGTCCACGTATCGAAACGGTCAAACCAGTTGTAGTTCTCGTAGTTCTCAGTCATCCCCTCGGCCACATACAGGCGGAAGCGCGTTTCGGCCTCCTGCACATACCGGCTCTGGCCAGTGAGGGCTGCATAGCGGAGCAGTCCGCGGCAAGCGGTGAGCGTAGCGTGTGTCTGGGCTTTGATACCCGTGAGATCCACCTGCAGGAAACGGTCGATGAGTGTCTCGATGGGTTTTCTCAACTCCTCGTCACCCAGCACCGCGTAGGCATGAATGAGTCCCTCCATGCCGATGAACACGCAGCCTACGTCGGTAGAGAGCGCCCAACCGTCGCGCGAAGCCACTATGGAGCCCGACTCTGCTCCCTTGCCCTGCACGCGGTCTTCGGGTCGTATGGGATAGGCAGCGAACTTGTCGGTCAGGGGCAGGAAGAGGTTGCGGGCTATGCTGCTTATCACCTGGCGCACGCCATCGTCCTTCTTCCACTCGTAATACTCGCACAGAGCGCGCAGCATCCAGCCATTGCCCGAGAGCTGTTGCTCGTGCGCTATGCTGGGATGTATGGTGCCCATGTAGCCCTGGGCGTTGAGGTGTGCAGGCACCAGGCGTATGATTTCGTCGAGATACTTGGGTGTGCGGTGCGAAGCCTGCGCATCCAGCGTGAGTGCCAGTATGGTGCGTCCCTCGGTGTCACCGGGCCAGTCGAGCGACTGCTCCTCGGTGAGGAACACGTTCTGCGGCTGGTACTTTTCCTCCTCCAGCCTGAGCATATTGCGCTGCACGCGCGTTGAGAGTTCGCCCGAGAGCATTGTCTGGGCATACGGAGCAACCTGCGGCACATCGGTCTTGCGTGCTGCGGTGGGGAGGCAGACCCCCAGTGCGATGATTGCCACCATGGTGAGGCGGCTTGCGAAATTCGTCATGAGATAAAAATCAGTTTGATAGAACAAAACTGCCAGGGTCACGCCCAGCCACACACAAAGTTAAGGCTTTTTCGGCAAAAACTTCCACGCACAGCCAGGAAACCGCATCAGAAACCTCCAAAAAGTGCCTCTCGCCTCCCCCACACCACCCTTGCAGCCCACAGCCGCTGCTCTGCGCCAGCCCGGGCAGCCCCATCCGGCAGGCCGTACAGCCCGAAGACACAGCCAATGCAGCACCCTTCGCGCGCGCATGTATATATATAATGTATAGAACACAGCACTTGGGGAGAAAAACAGAAGACTGCCGTCTGGAAATCCGTAGCGCAGAAGCAGGGGAAAAGCAGACCGAATGAGTGCCAAACGTAACAAACTGCAAAAATATTGCCTTCGCAATGAAATTTCCTTCGAAAAAGTTTGGCGCTAACTTTCAAAAAGCCTAACTTTGCTATAGAAACAACGAGAAATATGAAGAAAATCATCCTTCTGGCACTGCCACTGGCCCTTGCGCTCAGCCCCATCAGCATGGTGGCTCAGGTTGAGTATGAGAGCGTGGAGATGACCACATCGGGCATCACCATCTCGGTGAGCGGCAATGTGGTGCACGTGAGCGGCGCTTCGGGTGAGGTGATGAAGGTCTTCAATCTCACTGGTGTGGAGGTTGCCACCACGCGCATCGACGGTGCCGACAAGACCATCACCCTCAACATCCCCAAGGGTTGCTATCTGCTCAAGGTGGGCAAGCTGGTTCGCAAGATCTACATCCGCTGACAGGCGGGCTCTGGCATCACAGTCCCACACAGCCGCCGCAGGCTTCACCTCCTGCTGCAGCCGCAGTCCTTTTACTTCTTCTTCAAGCCAGCAGAGGCTGCACAGCCCCTTACGGCACAAAAGACAAACGGACCAACCATTCAAATCATGCGTCCACTTCCATTCCACGAGCACACCTGTGCCGCTGCGCATCAGGCATTGCCCGTGCAGGCATGCAGGCACCCCGGCGCGGGATGCCTGATTTCATTTTTCCACGCACACCATTAAACCCATTGCCCCAAAAGGCATCCAATCCCCAGAATGACAGACGAGACACTACTCTTAAAGCAGCTCAAAGACCCCCGCACCCGCGAGCAAGCCTTCACGCTGATGGTCCAGACGTACCAGGAGTCGCTCTACATACTGGTGCGCGGCATACTGAAGTCGCACGCCGATACCGATGACGTGCTCCAGAATGCCTTCATCAAGGCTTGGGGAGCCATCGACACCTTCCGTGGCGAATCGCGCTTGGGCACCTGGCTCTACAGCATAGCACGCAATGAGGCACTCACCTTCCAGAGCAAGAGAGCACGCAGCATTGACACTCAAAGCGACACAACAGATGCGGTGAACAAGATGGAAGGAGACATCTATATGGACGGCGATGCCACCGAACGTATGCTGCAGATGGCCATCGAGCAGCTTCCCCTCAAGCAGCGGGAGGTCTTCACCATGCGGTACTTCAACGAGACTCCCTACGAGGAGATGAGTGAACTCACCGGTACAAGCATAGGCGCACTGAAAGCCAGCTATCACTTTGCCGTGAAGAAGATAACTGCCTTTTTCCAGCAAAACGATTAAACCAACCACAGGAAAAGATATCCAACAGACAAGGAGGACAATGATATGAGACAATACACCGACGAGGAGTCCATCCTCAACCAACTCACCAAGGGACACAATCCCTACAGAGCGCCCAAGGGATACTTCGACGCGCTCCCAGGCAGAGTGATGCGCAAGGCCAAGGAGCAGCAGCGCAAGAGGTTCGTCATACGCTGGGCGGTGGCAGCAGTCATGGCAGGATGCGTAGTGACAGCTGGCTTCACCATGCTGGGCAGAGGCTCACGGGAGGCCAGACATACCGAACTGGCATACGCCCAATACATCGACGACGCACTCGACTACTCGATGATAGACAACTCTGAGATAGCTTATTACCTGACCGAAGCAGAATAAAAAAGATGAAACATAACACAAGAATATGGCTCCAGAGAGCCTCATGCATCGTCATCATGCTGATGGCCATGCTCACCAGCGCACTTGCACAACCGCCAAAAGGGCGCTTCAGCCCCAAGGAGTTCCGCGCGCACCTGGAGGAATTCATCAGTAAGGAGGCTGGCCTGACAGCCAGCGAGGGCAAAGTCTTCTTCCCTATCTTCCACGAGATGAAGGAAAAGCAGATCAAGGCACAGGACGAAATATTCCGCCTCAAGCGCAACGGCCCGGCCGGCAACGCCAGTGACAAGGAGTTTGCAAATGCCATACAGAAGATAAAGAACCTGGAGGTGGAAAAGGCAGAGACCGAAGAGGAGTACTACAAGAAGATGTGCAAAGCCATCTCTGCCCGCAAGGTGTTTCTGGTGATGCAGGCTGAGGACAAGTTCCACCGCCGCATGATCAACAACTTCAACCGCCAGGGAAGGAACAGGAAGTAAACCTCCACTACCTGCCGATGCCCCTGCCACGATGGCAGCAGGAGACCCTATGAAAGAATACAGCGCACTTCGTATGACCACGAAGTGCGCTGTTCTTTTTCTTCTGCCATGATGCTCAAGACAAGTCTGCACCTTCCGACACATCCTTCAGCCCGATTCTGCACCCCATCCGTTGGGCTTTATTGTCCCTTCCTCTCCTCCTGCTTGGCCTCGTTCCACAGTTCGTCCATTTCGGCCAGCGTCATATCACGCAGCTCCTTGCCCATTGCCTTGGCCTGCTGTTCCACGTAGCCGAAGCGGCGGATGAACTTCTGATTGGTGTGCTCCAGCGCATTGTCGGGGTTCAGATGATAGAGGCGGCCGGCATTGATCAGGCTGAAGAGGAAATCGCCATACTCCTCGGTCTGCCGCTCACGGTTGTCCTCCCGCTTGAGCTCCTGCTCCAGTTCGCCCATCTCCTCGCGTACCTTCTGCCACACATCCTCGCGCTTGTCCCAGTCGAAGCCCACTCCACGGGCCTTGTCCTGTATCCTGTAAGCCTTGATGAGCGAGGGAAGCGCGTCGGGCACCCCTGCCAGCACGGTGCGGTTGCCATCCTTCTCACGCTGCTTCATCTGCTCCCACGTCTTCACCACCTCGCCTGCCGTCTGTGCCACAGTATCGCCATACACGTGGGGATGACGGAAGATGAGCTTGTCGCAAAGCTTATTGCACACATCGGCAATGTCGAACTGGCCCTTCTCGCTGCCTATCTTGGCATAGAAGCAGATGTGCAGCAGCACGTCGCCCAGTTCCTTCTCTATATTGAGCGTATCATCCTTCATGAGCGCATCACACAGCTCGAAGGTCTCCTCTATGGTATTGGGGCGCAGGCTCTCATTGGTCTGCTTGCGGTCCCAAGGGCATTTCTCACGCAGATTGTCCAGCACATCCAGCAGTCTTCCGAAGGCTGCCAACTTCTCTTCTCTTGTATGCATTTCCATCTTCAAAGGGGTTTTCTATACATTATTATATATACGCGCGCGTAGCAAACCGCCCTCCCAAGGGGCCAGGATGCCGCTCCGCCCTGCAAATTTACACATTTTCCTACTATTTACAGCGGAATTTCGTACCTTTGCAACTTGGAACAAACGAACAAGACATAACACAGACATGGAATTAGCATCTAAGTACGCTCCCTCGGAGATAGAGGGCAAATGGTATGAGTACTGGGTGAGCCATAAGCTCTTCAGCAGCAAGCCCGATGGCCGCGAACCTTATACGGTGGTCATCCCACCACCAAACGTGACCGGTGTGCTGCACATGGGCCATATGCTCAACAACACTATCCAGGACATTCTGGTGCGCAAAGCACGCCTGGATGGCAAGAATGCCTGCTGGGTGCCCGGCACTGACCACGCCAGCATCGCCACTGAGGCCAAGGTGGTCAACCGCCTTGCTGCACAGGGGATAAAGAAGCGCGACCTCACACGTGAGGAGTTTCTCAAGCATGCTTGGGCTTGGACACACGAGCACGGAGGCATCATCCTGAAGCAGCTTCGCCGCCTGGGTGCCAGCTGCGACTGGGACCGCACTTCGTTTACAATGGACGATGAGCGCAGCGAGAGCGTATTGCGCGTCTTCTGCGACCTCTATGACAAGGGGCTGATATACCGCGGACTGCGCATGGTGAACTGGGATCCCAAGGCTCAGACTGTGCTCAGCACCGAGGAGGTAATCTACCGCGATGAGCGTAGCCACCTGTTCCACCTGCGCTACTATGTGGCCGACCAGGATACCAATCCCGTTTGCCCCACTGGCCAGGAAGGCGAGGTGCTGCACAAGGATGCCGATGGCAGATACTATGCTGTGGTGGCAACCACCCGCCCCGAGACCATTATGGGCGATACCGCAATGTGCATCAACCCCAAGGATGTGAAGAACCAGTGGCTGCGCGGGCACAAAGTGATTGTCCCCCTGGTAGGCCGCGTGATTCCCGTCATCGAGGACCGCTATGTGGATATCGAGTTTGGTACGGGCTGTCTGAAGGTTACCCCCGCCCACGACATCAACGACTATCAGCTGGGCAAGACGCATAACCTGGAGACAATAGATATCTTCAACCCCGACGGCACCATCTCTGAGGCTGCCGGACTCTACGTTGGCATGGACCGCATGGACGTGCGCAAGCAGATAGCCATCGACCTGCAGGAGGCCGGCCTTATGGAAAGGGTGGAGGATTATGAGAACAAGGTGGGCTATAGCGAGCGCAATCAGGATACTGCGGTAGAGCCTCGCTTGTGCAAGCAATGGTTCCTCTCGATGAAGCACTTCGCCGAGATAGCTCTGCCTCCCGTGCTTGAGGGAAAGATCAAATTCTACCCCACCAAGTACATCAGCATCTATCGCAACTGGCTGGAGAACATTCAGGACTGGTGCATCAGCCGCCAGCTGTGGTGGGGTCATCGCATCCCTGCCTACTTCGTGCCTGGTGGCGAGGATGAGGAAGAGCGCTTCGTGGTGGCCATGAGCGCCGAGGAGGCACTCGAGAAGGCCCGCAAGCAGTTTGACATGCCCGACCTCAAGCTCGAGGATTTGCGCCATGACGAGGATGCACTCGACACTTGGTTCTCCTCCTGGCTGTGGCCCATCTCCCTCTTCAAGGGCATCACACACCCCGGCAATGCGGAGATCAACTACTACTATCCCACGTCGGTATTGGTAACCGGACCCGATATCATCTTCTTCTGGGTAGCCCGCATGATCATGGCAGGCGAGGAGTACATGCATGATGTACCCTTCCGCAACGTATATTTCACAGGCATCGTGCGCGACGAGATAGGCCGCAAGATGTCGAAGTCACTGGGCAACAGCCCCGACCCCATCGGTCTGATAGACAAGTATGGTGCCGACGGCGTGCGCATGGGAATGCTGCTGGCCGCTCCTGCCGGCAATGACATCCTCTTCAAGGAGGACCTTTGCAAGCAGGGAGCCAACTTCTGCAACAAGATTTGGAACGCCTTCCGCCTGGTACAGGGCTGGCAGGTGGCCGACATAGAGCAGCCTCAGGCCAGTGCCAAAGCCATAGAGTGGATGCAGGCAAAGATGCGTGCCGAGGTGGCCGAAATCAATGACCTCTACTCCAAGTACCGCCTCAACGAGGCTCTGATGACTGCCTTCAAGCTCTTCACAGACGAGTTCTCGGGCTGGTATCTGGAGATGGTGAAGCCCGCTTACCAGGCTCCCATCGACCGCCAGACGCTGCAGGCTACCCTGCACATCTTCGAAGACCTGATGAAGGTGATACACCCCTTCATGCCCTTCATCACCGAGGAAATCTACCAGCACATCGCTGACCGTGCCGAGGGAGAGAGCATCATGACATCGGTACTCACACTGGACGCTCCCACCGAAGCCGATGCAGCCATACTGGCCAGCATGGAGCAGGCCAAACAGATCATCAGTGGAGTGCGTGCCATTCGCCAGAGCAAGAACATTGCTCCGCGCGAGCAGCTCACCCTGGAGGTGGTTGAGTCCGACGGTGCAGCCCACTCTGCCGCTCACGACGAGGCTCTGTGCCAGACCATCAAGAAGATGGCAGCGCTGGAGGCTATCCACTTCGTGAGCCAGAAGAGCGATGGTTCGCAGACCTTCCTCATCGGTACCGACGAGTATGCAGTGCCCCTGGGCAACCTGATTGACGCAGAAGCCGAGGTAAAGAAGGCCGAAGCAGAAATCAAGCGACTGCAGGGCTTCATGGCCGGCATTCAGAAGAAGTTGCAGAACGAGCGCTTTGTACAGAACGCCCCCACGCAGGTGGTGGAGCTGGAGCGCAAGAAGCTGGCCGATGCCGAAAGCAAGATAGCTGCCCTGCAGGAGACTGTGCGCAGCCTGAGCTAACCGACAGCTGCTCCCGCCACAACCTATTGTGGCATTCAGATAAAAGGCGGAGTCCCGTGTGGGATTCCGCCTTTCTGGTTTCCACCCTGCGCCCTCTGCAGGATGCTTCACGCCCATGTCAGGCGCGACGGAGCGGGCAGGGAGCATGCAGTCACGAAACCAGGCGGAAAAAGGCAGTGCGCTGCATCGGCCAATGCAACGCGCTGCATCGGCCAACGCAACGCACTGCATCGGCCAACGCAACGCGCTGCATCGGCCAACGCAACGCGCTGCGCAATCCATCGCAGTTTCCCTCCCGACTCACGCCATGCCAGCACAAGACTGTCTAATTGAGCCTTCAGGGTTAAAGCAGAGCGGACTTCTTTTTGTCCTCTACAAGATAAATCGTACATTTGCAACGAGACAACCGCCAGAGGGCATGCTTCTGCGGTACATTCTTAATAGATATGGCAACAAGAAACAACCCTTTTTCCCCAGTAATTCGGATGGGCATGGTGTGCCTGTCCATAATCCTGCTGGCTGCCTGCAAGGGCAATACGAAGCAATATGTGATAGGTGTATCGCAGTGCTCGATGGACATCTGGCGCTCTAAACTCAACCGTGAACTCAAGATGGGAGAGTATCTCAATGACTCGCTCAGCATCATTCTGGCCTCAGCAAACGACGACAGCCAGAAGCAGGCACAGCAGATCAATGAGTTTGTCAACCAGGGTGTTGACCTTCTGATAGTATCCCCCAACCAGCTGAGCACCATCTCGCCCGCCATCTCACATGCCCGTGAGAGGGGTATCCCGGTTATCCTCTATGACCGGAAGACCGATACAGATGACTATACGGCCTTCATCGGATGTGACAACTATAAGATTGGCCAGGCGATGGGAAACTTCATCGCGCAGCGGCTCAACGGCAAAGGACGTGTGGTGGAGATACGCGGACTGGAAGGGTCATCGCCTGCCATCGACCGCCACCGCGGATTTACGGATGCGCTGCAGGCTTATCCGCAGATGCAGTTGGTGGCTTCCGAGGCTGGAGACTGGAAGGAGAACAGCGGCCACGAAGCCATGATGCGCATCCTGCAACGCACCCAGGATTTCGATTTCGTCTATTGTCACAATGACCGCATGGCACTCGGAGCCACCAAGGCAGCACAGCAGATGGGACTCCAGAACCGCTTCAGATACACGGGAGTGGATGGTATGGCCAACGAGGGAGGCGGACTGGAGATGGTGCGCGACGGCATCCTGGAGGCCACCTACCTCTACCCCACCAAGGGTGAGGAGGTGATAGCGCTGGCCATGAAGATACTGCGGGGAGAACCTTATGAGCATGACCACTTCCTGCAAACATCGCTCGTCACACGGGACAATGCCGAACTGACACTCATGGAGGCCAGAGAGAGCATGCGCCAACACGACAACCTGGACCGCCTGCACCAGCAAGTGGATCGCTATCTGGCCGACTATCAGACACAACAGTGGCTGCTGGCAGGCTCCGTCATAGTGCTTCTCCTCATCATGATAGCTGCCGTGATGATATTCCGAGGCTACGTTGTGAAAGCCCGCCTCAACGAACAACTTGCCCGCAAGAACCAGGAGCTGGAGCGGCTGAACAACGAAGTGATGGAACTCACACACTCGCGACTGGTGTTCTTCACCAATATCAGTCACGAGTTGCGCACGCCTCTGACCCTGATAGCAGGCCCATTGGAGATGCTGCTCGTGGACAATTCCGTCAAGGGGAAAAGCCGTGAACTGCTGCTCATGGTGCAGCGGAACGCCAAGGCACTGCAGCAGCTGGTGGGCAGCATACTGGAGTTCCGCAAGATTCAGAACGGGAAGATGAAACTCTCACTCTGCCGCTTCGACATCGTCAAGGCACTCGGCCTGTGGACGGGCGACTTCCAACTGGCCGCCGAACGCAAGCACATCAGCCTGCATCTGGACACTGGCTCCTTCACAGGAAGCTGTCTGGTGGTGGCCGACAAGGAGAAGGTGGCGCGCATCGTGCTCAATCTCCTCAACAATGCACTGAAATACACGCCTTCGGGCGGCAGTATCTTCGTATCTCTGAGCGATGATGCAAGCCGGCATCCAGGCGGTTTCCCGATGATGCGCATCGATGTGCGCGATACGGGCAAGGGCATCGAGAGGGACGAGCTGCCCAATGTCTTCGAACGATTCTTCCAGGCCAAAGGGGCTGCCAGCGGCACCGGCATCGGTCTGGCACTGGTGAAATCCTTTGCCGAACTGCACCATGGTGAAGCCAAGGTGGAGAGCGTGTTGGGCGAGGGAGCCGACTTCTTTGTCATCCTGCCGCGCATGCAAGAGGGTGAAGTGCGGGATGAGGAGGCTGTCGATACGAGTGCCGACGAGAATGCGCTGCAGTATATCGACGACTGCGAGACTGGTCACCGGGGCAACATGCAGCAGCTGGTGGAGGGACAGACCAGCAAGCCCACACTGCTCATCATCGATGACAACAATGACATACGCCAGTATGAGCGCTCACTCCTGCAGGACCGTTACGTGGTGCTCGAGGCTTCCGACGGCCAGGAAGGACTGGAGGTGGCACAGCGCGAAGTGCCCGACCTGGTCATCTGCGATGTGATGATGCCTGTGATGGACGGGCTGCAGTTCACCGAGAAGCTGAAGACCAACACCGCCACATCGCATATTCCCGTCATCATGCTCACAGCAAAGAATCTGGAGGAGCAGCGTGCCGAAGGCTACGAGCACGGAGCCGACTCCTACATCACCAAGCCTTTCCACGGCAAGGTGCTGCTTGCCCGCATCGACAATCTGCTGCGCCAGCGCAGCATGCTGAAGCATCTATTCCAGGGAAACCGTTCTGCCGAGAAGGAGATAGAAGAGTCACAGCTGGACAGCCGCGACAAGCAGTTCCTGAAGCAGCTGCATGACATCATCCAGGCCAACCTCTCCAACTGCGACTTCAGCGTGGAGGACATCGGCCAGGAGATAGGTTTGAGCCGTGTGCAACTCTACCGCAAGGTGAAGGCCATGACGGGTGCATCGGTGGTGGAACTGCTTCGCAAAGCCCGTCTCGCCAAGGCCAAGCGCCTGCTGGAGAGCCGTAGCAAGAGCGTGTCAGAGGTGGCCTACGAGGTGGGCTTCTCCACTCCCTCGTATTTCTCAAAATGCTTCAAGGAGGAGTTCGGCATGCTGCCCGGCGAGGTAAAATGAGTTCCCCGGGGGTGAGAAACCGGTTGCAACCCTTCTTTCAATAGAAACATTCGTTCATTGCATGCAAGATATGTTGCAATGAACGAATTGTTGTATAGGACGAACGCTTTGTTCTTGCTGTCACTCTGATACATATATAATTTTGCGACAGAGTTAAACAACCACGACAACAAAACAAAATCTATCAAGACATGAGAGTCCTTAACAGTAAGAATGCGGCCATGGTGCTTGCCCTGATGCTGGCAAACATTCCTATGGCATACGCACAGGAAGACGAGAGCAGCAGCAAGGAGGAGGGCAACCGCAACGTGATGCTCAATGCCGCAAGTGCCAATGGCCCCCGCGAGATACAGATTGGCCTGCCGTCGGCAGACGTCAATGTGCTCGAGAACGGCATGCCTGTCACCTACACGACCAACCCTCATTCAGTGAACACAATCTGGCGCAGCGACGCAAGCTTGAGCTATCAGGGGCTGTTGAAGATTACCGAGACAGCCATCACCACTGGCAACATCGGCTATGCGGTGAACTCCTTCACACAGAAGGGGCAGAATGGATTTGGCGGAACACTCAACTACAAGACCAACCACTTCGGCATGCAGGAATTCTCACTCAATGCCAACGGCAGCCTGCCCAAAGACTGGTTCTACAGCGCCAGCATGTACCAGGACTTCGACCCAGGCACCTTCAAGATCCGTTCCACTCCCTTCCAGGACCGCACACAGATTTATAAGGCGCTCATCACCAAGCGCTACGGCGGCCAGCGCGGCGAGTTCACAGCGATGTACAAGTACAGCAACAGCCACAACGTATATAACTATGCCACCCAGAGTGCTCCCTTCATCTATGTGGGCGACGGCAGCGTGAAGGAGTTCGGAAAGTTCAAACTGGGCACCACATCCTACCTGCCCACCGACAATGTGATGACCTTCCGCGACATGCGCACAGGTGAACTGAAGCAGACTACACTCTACGATGCCTGCCTCAACCGCATGAGCGAGGTGACGCTGATGAACAACTACAAGTGGGACAACGGCTTGAGCTGGAAGGCCAGCCTCAAGTATGACCACTCGCGAGGAGCCATGGTGTATCAGACACCCATGTCCATCATCGACCTCAACAGCGCCGACAACCAGGGGGTATATAATTATATGTATCGCGATGCGCTTGGTCAGCCTCAGGCCTACACAGGACAATATGTACAGTCACGCATGTCATGTCTCAATGCAGGCGACATCAACGAGGCTTTCCTCACATCAGAGTTGCACAAGAAGTTTGACCACTCCACCCTCAGAGTGGGACTCAACGAGTGGTTCTACAATATCGACTATTGCTCCAACACCACCATGTATGACCAGAGTGTGACCGATGACGGCACCTATCCACAGCGTGTGTGGGATGCCAACAAGCGCAACACCTACTTCTACGACTTCAATAAGAATGCTTCGGAATACTACAAGGGCAACGAGAACAAGCTGGCTCTCTACCTCACACACGATTGGGATCTGACCAAGAAGCTCAACCTCTACTACGGAGGCAGAATCGAGTGGCAGCGACTGGACGGCGAGAACGCAGCTGTCAGGAATGCCCAGGGCAACTTCGTAGGCCGCTTCCCCGACTACTATCTGGGTGCTACGGCAGCCGACGGCACCGTCATTGCTCCCACCAAGCTGAAGTATGACTGGCTCAACTATGACCTCTCACTGGCAGCAACCTACAAGCTCACCAAGAACTTCGGCTTCACTGGCGACTTCACCTACATCGTACAGCATCCCAAGTTTGAGGCATTCGCTCCCGCCACCATGCCCAATACCGACAGGATTTCAGTGCCCTTGGGCCGTGCCGGCATCTACTACAACAACTCATGGTTGAGCCTCACATCGCTGTTCTCATACATCTCCAAGACGAACAACAACTCTACACTCAACCTCCAGCACGGCAGCGAAATCAAGGCAGCACCGCTTGCCTACGACATCCAGACGTGGGGATGGACCACCGATGCAGTCATGCATCCGTTCAAGGGATTCGACTTCCACTTCCTCTTCACCTACCAGAAACCCACCTACAAGAAGTTTGAGACGTCCGTCACATTCAATGACGGCTACACAGGCACCATCAATGCCACAGGCAACACAGTGGCCGAGATTCCCCAAGTGCTCATCGAGCTCGACCCGAGTTACATGATTACGAAGGACATCAAGGTGTGGGCCAGCTTCCGCTACTTCAGCAAGACCTATGCCAACATCAACGAAGCCTATTACTTCAAGGGGCACTGGGAGACCTTCGGCGGTGTCAACTGGCAGGTTACCAAGCGCCTTGCACTAGGCTGCACACTGGTCAACTTCCTCAACCAGACCGGTGCCAAGGGAAGCATCGCAGGTGCTGAACTGATTACCAAAGACGAAGCCAAGGGCATCAAGAACCAGCTGATGACGGGCAGCTATCTGCGTCCCTTCACCGTGGAATTCAATGCCTCGCTGAAGTTCTAAGCACTGGCCAGAGTGACTATACACATCATTTAATCATAGAAAACAATCCAAAACAATGAAAGCAAACAATATGATGAAGGCCGCTTGCCTGCTGATGGCTGCCGCCACCGCCGCTACCAACACGGTACAGGCGCAGAAGATGAACATAGAGCACCATGGTGACACCACCGTCATCTGCGTGCAGAACCCCACCAAATACCTGCTCCTGCCCATTCAGGAGGAGCAGGACGAAGCCCAGGTGCTGCTCTCGACGGGCAGCAAGGACGACACCTGGATGGATGTCCGCCTGGCTCAGAACGGTACCGACTACTATGTACCCTTCGCGCTGGGCAACGGCAAGACCGCCACAGTGAAGATTCTGGGACTGAAGAAAGACGCTCTGGCCACCAATCTGATGCGGCTGAGCGACACCTTCGACACCACCAACACCGACTACTATCGTCCTTCCTACCACTTCACACCGCTCTATGGCTGGATGAACGACCCCAACGGTATGGTATATAAGGATGGTGAGTACCACCTCTATTTCCAGTACAACCCCTATGGAAGCAAGTGGGGAAACATGCACTGGGGGCATGCAGTGAGCCGCGACCTTATACATTGGGAGCACCTGGATCCGGCCATCGCACGTGACCCTGTGGGCCACATCTTCTCGGGCAGTTCGGTGGTGGACAAGAAGAACACAGCCGGATTTGGCAAGGATGCCATCATCGCCATCTACACCAACAACAGCGTGAACCACGACGAGGTGCAGTGCATCGCCTACAGCAACGACAACGGACGCACTTTCACCAAGTATGAGGGCAACCCGGTGCTCACTCCCTTTGACGGGCTGAAGGACTTCCGCGACCCCAAAGTGTTCTGGTACGAGAAGGACAAGTGCTGGTTCATGATTGTGTCAGCCGACAAGGAGACCCGTTTCTACAAGTCAAAGAACCTGAAGAAGTGGGATTACGTGAGCGCCTTCGGCAAAGGACTGGGCCAGCAGCCCTGCCAGTATGAGTGTCCCGACTTCTTCCAGCTGCCTGTGAACGGGGATGAGAAGAACAAGAAATGGGTGATGACGATGAACATCAATCCCGGATGCTGGTTCGGCGGAAGCGCTACAGAGTACTTCGTAGGCGACTTCGACGGCAAAAACTTCACCTGTCCCGATGCCAACGAAGTGAAGTGGCTCGACTGGGGAAAGGACCATTACGCCACTGTCACCTTCTCCAACACCGGCAGCCGCGTGCTTGCCATCACATGGATGAGCAACTGGCAGTACGCCAACCTCACTCCTTTCAAGCAGAACAGAGGTGCCAACGGTCTGCCACGAGAGCTGAAACTCTATGAGAAGAACGGCAAATACTACATCTCGGAAGATGTGGCACCCGAAGCTCTGGCACTGCGCAAGAGCACCAAGGAGCTTGGTCATCAGACAGTGGAAGGCGAGAAAGCCTTCGCAGGAGCAACCTCTGGCATGGAGGGAGCCTTCGAGATAGAGGCCGACGTGACAGCTGACGCCAACGGGATAGCAGGCATAGAGCTGTACAACAACAAGCGTGAGCGCACGCTCATCTACATTGACATGAAGGAGGGCAAAGTGGTGATGGACCGCACAGAGAGCGGACTGACCGACTTCGGAAAGCAGTCTGTCCCCCACGACATCGAGCTGGCGTGGGACAAGCAGCGTGCAGCCGAAGGCAAGCAGCCCGCCCGCATCGAGAACTCCATCAACTACAAGAACGACTTTGCACTGGCCACATGGGCACCACTGAGCCTGTGCCAGGAGGGCAAGAAGACATTCCATCTGGACATCTTTGCCGACAAATCATCCATCGAACTCTTTGTGGATGGCGGTCGCATAGCCATGACCAACCTGGTGTTCCCCGTTGAACCCTACGAGAACGTGAAGTTCTACAGCCAGGGAGGTAAGGCAGAATTCCAGAACATGAAGATTCACACACTTGGTTTATAAGGTTAGATCGTTAGTCAGAATGCAGGGCAACGAGGAACTTGAGGCTCTGCGGCAGGCCGGCCGACAGGCTGCCTGCCCGGCCTCAAGTCTCCAAGCCCGTTTCAGGAAACTGACTGACGCACTCGCCAGACGACTCGGATCCTGAGAATCCACTCTACCAAGAAACCACAGCAAACAGATAAACGTGTAACCATATAAGCATTCGTTATGAGTTCCAAGAAACTTGTCCTTATCCCCCTGATGCTTTGCTTCTTTGCCATGGGATTTGTTGACCTGGTAGGCATTGCCTCCAATTATGTGAAAGAAGACCTTCAGCTGACCGACTCGGTGGCCAATGTGTTCCCCTCGCTGGTATTCTTCTGGTTCCTCATCTTCTCGGTGCCCACAGGCATCCTGATGAATAAGATAGGCCGCAAGAAGACTGTACTCCTCTCACTCATTGTCACTCTGGTGTCGCTCATACTGCCCATCCTGGACAATAATTTCGGCATCATGCTCGTCTCCTTCTCGCTGCTGGGCATCGGCAATGCACTCATGCAGACATCACTCAATCCATTGATATCCACAGTCATCAAGGGCGGTCACCTGGCTTCGGCACTCACCTTCGGGCAGTTTGTCAAGGCTATAGCCTCCTTCCTGGCACCTTATCTGGCCATGTGGGGCGCTATGGGCGTGATTCCCACCTTGGGGCTGGGCTGGCGTGCACTCTTTGTCATCTATCTGGTGATGGGCATCTTTGCCACCCTGCTGCTGGCAGGCACCCCCATCGAGGAGGAGCCCGTGGGCCAGGCTTCATCGGTGACCGGCTGCCTGCGCCTGCTTGGCAAGCCTGTGGTGCTGCTCTCCTTCATCGGCATCATGTGCCATGTGGGCATCGATGTGGGTACCAACACCACCGCTCCCAAGATACTGATGGAACGGCTGGGCTATTCTCTCAACGAGGCAGCATTCGCCACCTCGCTCTACTTCATATTCCGCACCATGGGTTGCCTTACTGGTTCTCTGTTCCTGCGACTGCTTCGCACACGCACATTCTTCATTATCAGTGTAGTGATGATGGCACTCAGCATGGCAGGTTTGCTCTTTGGACACAGCCAGACAGTGCTCTATGCATCCATAGCACTTGTGGGATATGGCAACTCCAATGTCTTCTCCATGATATTCTCACAGGCGCTGACTGACATGCCCGAGCAGAAGAACGAGGTGAGCGGACTGATGATCATGGGCCTCTTTGGCGGTACTGTCTTCCCCCTGCTGATGGGATTCGCCAGCGATGCAGTAGGTCAGATGGGAGCCGTAGCTGTAATGGCTGTGGGTGTCATATACCTCTTCTCTTACATAGGCAAACTGAAATAAGCGACTCCGCTCTTTACTGAAAAAGTTCCTTCAAGGCATTGACAGAATCAGAGAATACAATTAAATTTGCCTGGGAAATACACATAAGCTGTAAGGACAAGGCGACATAAAGAGAATTACAAGACTATAATAATACAATATAAGCAAACAGGAAAGCAACTATGAATACACAGGATTTGGAAAACAGGTATGTAGTGGGACTGGGTGAGATACTCTTCGACGTGTTCCCGACAGGTTCAAAATTGGGCGGTGCACCAGCCAACTTTGCCCATCATGCAGGCCAGCACGGCCTTCATTCTGTGGCTGTGAGCGCAGTGGGAAATGACATGTTGGGCGACGAGGCTGTTCGTCTGCTCAATGATAAGAACCTTCGCCACATGCTGCCAGTTGTGGATTATCCCACAGGCACCGTACAGGTGAGCCTCGACAAGGATGGTGTGCCCACCTACGACATCAAGCAGGGAGTGGCTTGGGACAATATCCCCTTCACCGAAGAAACCCTCGAAGTGGCCGAGAATGCTGCTGCCGTGTGCTGGGGTTCACTGGCTCAGCGCAGCGAGAAGAGCCGCAATACCATCTATGAGTTCCTCGACCACACCCCCGAAGACTGCCTCAAGATATTCGACATCAACCTTCGACAGAACTTCTACACCAAAGAGATCATCTGCGAAAGCCTGCGTCGCTGCAATATCCTGAAGATTAACGACGAGGAGTTGGTGACCATCGGCCGTCTCTTTGGCTACGCCGGACTCGACATGGAGAACAAATGCTGGCTCATCCTGGGCAAGTACAACCTGGATATGTTGGTGCTCACCTGCGGTGTGAACGGCAGTTATGTGTTCGCCCCCGACTTCAAGTCCTTCCAGGAGACTCCCAAGGTGAAGGTGGCAGATACCGTTGGCGCAGGCGACAGCTTCACCGGCACCTTCTGCGCCGGCCTGCTGAAAGGCATGAGTCTGACTGCCGCCCACGAGCACGCAGTGAAGGTAAGTGCCTACGTATGCACACAGAACGGCGCCATGCCAGAGCTTCCCGATTACATGAGACTGTAATCAGGGAGAAACCATAAGCACAAGGGGGCTGTGTCGGGATTGGCACAGCCCCCTTGTGCCTTTTTGCTGTGTTTCATTCCCATGTTTCATTTGTCCTAACGACAAAACCTTTTGCTCAAACAACAAAACAACGGTGGTTGAGGCATTTGCACAACGCATTTTTGCTATAATTAACCTAATTTTGCAGAAACGACAACAAGTATGCAAACACAAAGAAACACAATATGATTATGAAGAAGAATACTCTTGTCCTGTTCTTTTCGGCACTGTTGTGCACCATTGCAGCATCTGCCTCACCCAGTGGATTGCGTTCAGCAGACAGTCCTGTAGCCAATGATGCCCCGAAGAACGTCACTGCTTCCAGGGACAACAAGGAAGCCGTCACCATTGTATGGGATGCTGTGCCCAATGCAGCAAGCTATGAAGTGACAGCAGAAGCGTGGGATGTGGCCATCAACAGGACGGTGCGCACCGTTACGACCGATGAGACTCAGTTTGTCGATTCGCTCCTGCCACAACCTGGACTGGCCCGCTACACGGTGAAGGCAGTCTTCCCCGACGGGACAAAGAGCGAACCTTCGGATGCTGCCGTGGGCTATGCTGTGCTCGAAACACTTCAGATACTCAATGTTTCCACGAGATATCCATGGAACGGAAAAGTCGATATTGATGTTGAATACAAGACAGTACGCCCACGCTTTCGTGAGCTGTTCGGAATGGAAAACCTTCCGTATCCATCCCATGTAACACTTTCTGCACAGACTGCCGATGGCACCATTCTCCCTATGCGGTCGCTTGTAAAAGAGTCTCCACTAAGCACAGGAACCTACACAGTCAACCGAGCCACTGTGCAGAATGGCTTTCAAGACGGGAGCGGAACCATGATTTTCAGAGGTTCTGGCATTACTCGGCTTGTGTGGGATGCAGACAAAGACACGCTGGGAATAAATGCACCAGGAACAATCCTCACGCTTACTGCTTCCGATGATTATGCCCATACCACAGATACCACTACCTTTGACCTCAACACGACCAAGCCGGCTGCCATTCCCTTGATAGGGGACGATGCACAAGTATCACTCCCATGGGCGGCACGTTGGGCAAGCGAAGCATCGCTTTCTCTCAACATGCAGGACGGGTCAGATGTGAAGATTACTGCTGTGTCCAGATTGGGCACAGTAACAGAGGAGATTGACAATCAGATTATGCTTTCCGACGAGGGTGGCATCTCCGTTTGGCAGCCATCCCATTATGGCATTATCCAGCTGAAGGCATCGTTCTACAATCGTGCTACGCACGATAGCTCAACCTACAAGAGTAAGTTCATCCACTATTTGCAGACGCCTGTCAAGGCATCTCCGATTCCAGGGGAAAGGGCAGCAATTCGTGTTGAATGGACAGCATCCGGCGACTGTACCTACTATCAGATTGTACGCCGAACAGTAGGTCGTGACGGCTCACGCGGTGCATGGAAGAATATGATGGGAGTCGGCACAGATAGAAATGGTAAAGGCTCATACCCTGATATCCACCCCGACTACGGAACCACCTACGAATATGCAGCTTGCCCAAAGTATTACGATGTTGACGACAATGGCCAATCCCTTGGTTACATTACTACCGCTCCAGGGCTATGCGCCTCTGCCAGACTGCCGATAGGCATCAAACTCGATGTGCAGACCGGCGACAGCATTCTTCTCTCATGGACGGATGTTCCTGATGCTTTCAGCTACGACGTCTATCGCGACAATGGTGACGGCAATTGGCTGAAGATGGCCAATGTACCCTATACGACAGGGACAACCTTCACCGATACCGATGTAGAACCAGCCAGGCGGTACTACTATAAGGTAACGGCACTTGACTGGGAAGGCAGACTTCTTGAGACGAGCGACTCTGTCACCTGCTACAGCCAACTGGATGCGCTCTCGCTCGGTGACTTCCAGCCTCGCTTCCCATGGAACGGACTGGTGGATGTATTCGTGACCTACAAGTCGGCACGAGATGCAGAAAGTGACGGCACACCGCATTTCCAGATGACAGCGATGAATGCCAAGGATACCATCACCGTCAAGACACTGACCCTTGCTGACGGATACGTGCTTGACCCTAACGACTTTACCCTGCCTGGCGATGGTACTGAACAGCATCTGTTGTGGAATGCAGGAGCCGACATCGGTGAAGGCAGAAAGCTCGACAGCCTTGTCCTTGCCATCTCCTGTGTACGTGTTGCGCCTCATCCAAACACCGATACGGTCGCTGCCTTTACAGCCCAGCCGATTACCAGTCCTGCCATTGGAATAGATACCCGCACGGTTGCCGAGGTGGTGCTTGGCCAACCGACACGCATCTATGCTGACCTGCGGTGGTTTGCCAATGCCACCCTGCTGGAACTATGGGCCAACGACAAGAAAGTGTTCACCACTACCGATGTGAGCAACAACTCTTTCGTCATCGGGAAGGAACAACTGAGCATTTGGGGAACCAACACGCTCAAGCTGAAAGCTGACAATGGCGAGGAATGGAATGCCTCCATCAAATACCCCGACTTCTCGTTCACTGCCACACAAGGCAACAGAGATGGTGTGTTGATAGACTGGAACAGGCTCGATGGCGTACAGTCCTATTCGGTTCGACGCCGTGCAGCCCAGACCGATGATGCATTTGAGGAAGTTGCCCTTATTGGTGACAGCACCTGTTGGACGGATTCTTCTGCAGAGACCGTGGTAGGTGAGTTTGAATATACCGTCATGCCGTTGCTTGCTTCGGGCGAGGATGCCGGTCCGCAGCTTGCAGCTGTGATGGGCTATCGGGCAGAGGATATAGCACGGCTCGTGATGGTAATATCTGCCCAATATGGCGGTTGTGTGGGTTACGACAAGTTATATGCCCATTATGGCGAAACAGTCACTTTGACCGTTGTTCCTTATGCCGGCTACAGACTGGAGCAGCTGTGCGTGATGGATGGAGAAACAGAAGTGCCAACCGTCATGTCGGAGGACGGAAGCTACTACACGTTCACGATGCCTGCAAACGATGTGATCGTATTCCAGAGCTTTGTGAGTACAGGAACTGGTGTGAAGACAGTGAAGGGCCAAGGAAAAGCACCTCGCAAGATTATACGTGACGGGCATGTGATCATCATTTGGAACGGCAGAGAATACACGACAACTGGTGTGAAACTGAAATAGACCTGCTCGGGAATGATTCTTAAATAGGCTGTGCCAAGATTGGCACAGCCTATTTAAGAATATGGCCCGTTCGCCCGAACCTAAGAGACAATGAGTATCAGCCTGCGAACATTCGCCTGTTTGTTTTGTCGTCTTAAATCTTCAATCCTTCGAGCAGTTCCTCGTTGAAGTACCTGATCCAAGCCTCATACACATCTTGTGCTGACTGCATCGTACCGACGAGGAAACCAGGAGCTTGTTTGAACTCAGAGAGGCCTCGATAATAATACAACTTATGCTCATTGTCAATGACAAAAGGCATGATGCTGTTACGCAGACATTCACGGAAGAGGACAAGGCGTCCCACACGCCCGTTTCCATCCTGGAAAGGATGAATACTTTCAAATCGCCAATGATATTCAGCAAGTGTCAGGATAGTCACATCCGTTTGACTTGAATACCATTTCCGTAATTCGCACATCTCTTTCTCCACATCAGCAGGACGACACGTATCATGTCCGCCAACCTCATTGGCAAGTTTCTTCCAGTCGCCCACATTGAAGTAAGCCTTTTGTGCGTCAGCAGTACCGGTTTTCAGGATTCGATGGAAATCTTTTATCAAATCCTCTGTAAGAGGTTCATTGATGGTACGCAGCAGATGGTCAAAGGCAACGAAATGGTTTGTTGTCTCGATGATGTCATCCACAGGTACCGCCTCCTGGTCTTTGAATCCTATAGTACGGGTTTCAAAGATATAGCGTGTCTGGTCTTCGGTAAGTTTGCTTCCCTCTATACGGTTGGAATTATAGGCAAGTTGCACTTGGGTTTTATGATATAACCCACCTTTACGATGTGCCTGCCATTCATCCACGAGAAATTGTGTCAGTTTGTTCGTCATCTGTCATTTCGTTTTTATCAATCCTCTCTCACACATTTCGGTTCCTCCTTGGCTGGGACAGGAAGTGCTCTTTATTTCCCATCCGAACCAATCTATATGCTATTGCAAAGATAAAGAATATCCGTGTGAAAGAAGAATAGAATCCGAAGAATCATGCTGCAACAACTGCGTTTTGCACCTGTTCTACAACAACCTGCACTAATTAAAGGTGGCACAATCATAAATCTGTCATCCCAAAAGTGCGCAAGTTGACTATTTTAACCGTAACTTTGTAGCCGCGACGATAGGGAGACTGTTGCCAGACCAAGTTTGGGCTTCTCTCGCGCGTATATATATATATATATAATTATAGCAAAACTATAAGAAAGGACAACATGAAGACAAGACGTATTCTGCTCGTGCTGCTGGCCATAGCCAGCGGAGCATTCTGCACCCAGGGGGTGAGCGCACAGACAACCGCCAAGACTGCAACTGCCAAGCAGGTGAAGGCAGCCAAGGAGGCAACTGCAAACATCATCCAGCTGAGTGATACACTCTCTGGCTCCAACATCTTCCGCCAGATAGTGGCCAAGTACAAGGGCCAGCCCGTGCTCGTGGATTTCTGGGCCACCTGGTGCGGCCCCTGCCGCATGGCCATGAAGACCATACAGCCTCTGAAGGATGAGCTGTGGGGCAAGTGCGCTTTCGTATATGTGACCAGCCCCACATCGCCTCAGGCTACATGGAGCAAGATGGTGCCCGACATCCACGGTGACCATTTCTATGTGAGCGAGAAGCAGTGGACCACCCTCATGAAGCAGTTCCAGGTACAGGGCATTCCTGCCTACATCGTGGTTGACAGCAAGGGCAAGGTGCAGCAGAAGCACATCGGCTTCCCTGGAGAAGACGTGTTGCGCGAGGAGCTGAACAAGGCCAAGGGCAAGTAAGCCGCCTCCTGCGCCAGCCATCAGGCGCCATACCGAAGCCCGCCGCCAGAGTCTCATCAGGCTCCGGTGGCGGGCTTCGCTGTACCCGTCAGCCATCTGCCACCTCCAAGCTGTCCGTTTTTGGCAGAAGTGCAAAAGGGTTTTAACGCTTCTGCCACCTCATGCGGACATCCTGTCCACTTCTGTCCGCCTCATGCCATTGGCACGATGGTTGCTACATATAAGGGTGAAAGCTGAAATCCAAAAGCAAGGCAACAAGCTGAGGATGAAGTTCAAACAAGATAATAAATTAAAAATATAATTGGAGGTAAAAACTATGTTGTATGTACGTAGAAACAATGGTTCTGATTGGTTGACAAACTGGTTCAACGATGGTTTTCTGGATGGTGAGTTGATGAGACCCGCTGTGGCTACGGTTCCTGCAGTCAACGTAAAGGAAGACGTCAAAGCCTACACAATGGAGATTGCTTCACCGGGCTTGAAGAAAGAGTACGTGAGAGTGCACGTAGATGAAGAGAACGTGCTGCACATCGCTCTGGAGAACAAGATGGAGCACAAGGGCGAAGACAAGCATGAGCACTATCTGCGCCGTGAGTTCTCCTACAGCAACTTTGAGCAGGCTTTCACTCTGCCCGAGGATGTGGATAAGGAGAAGATCTCTGCCAAGGTGGCCGATGGTGTGCTCACAGTAGAGTTGCCTAAGTTGGCTCCCAAGGAAGAGGCCAAGACTCAGCGTCAGATTGAAGTCTTCTGATTCAGGACATAGCGCCAGCCCACTGGGCTGCTACGCAATAGCTTGATAAGTCAAGAGGCGAGTGGCAAGCATCGCAAGATGCAGCCACCCGCCTTTTTTGTGTCTGTACGTTTGCAGAAGTCATCAAGAATCTCGCTCTGAAAATCATACCTCGATATGGTGCGAGCTATAATAAACGCAATTTAGACTACTACAAGCGTTTCTATCTCCTTTTCCCTGACATACAGATTGTGAACACGTGTGTTCACAATCTTAGTTGGTCGCACATACGCCGCATACTTTCTGTTTCAGACCCCAATGCCAGGCTTTGGTATTTGAGAACGGCAGATAAAGACATGTGGAGTTTTCGTGCGCTTGACCGTAACATATCCACACAATACTATGAGCGTAGATTAGCCGCGCAACGTGAGAAATCGGCATTGCCGGTAGATATGGAAAACTCAACAGACCCATTGGAATACATCAAAAATCCAATGATGGCAGAGTTCATGGGATTTCATCGTGATGCTGATTATAACGAAAGCGATTTTGAAAAAGCATTGATTGACAACCTTGAAAAGTTCATCATGGAACTTGGACGAGGTTTTGCCTTTGTTGAACGACAACAGCACATAGTTACTGATACGGACGATTTTTATATCGATTTGGTATTCTACAATTATCGCATGAAGCGTTTTGTCATCTTTGAACTAAAGACACATAAACTCACACACCAAGATATTGGTCAGCTTGATATGTATGTACGAATGTATGATGACCTTATCAAAGGTGCTGATGACGCTCCTACTATTGGAGTGCTGCTCTGCACAGATACCGACAATACGATAGCACGTTATTCTGTTCTTCACGACAACAATCAGTTGTTTGCAGCCAAGTATATGACTTATATGCCAACAGAAGAAGAACTGCGCAATGAAATTGAACAACAAAAACGTTTCTTTATGGAACAGCACGGCTCTCATAACTTATAAGAATATTACAGCTGATAGTACCGAAATAGAAATTACAGAAAGTCCTTGCCGATGAGATTAAGGCGTTTAGTGAGGAAAAAGAAATATGAATATGAATATGAATCTAAATATATAAATATTCAGAAAATGAACCAACATATATCTATATCTGATAAATTATGCAAATTACTGAATGTCAATACATATGATCATTTTCGTGACATCACGAAAATGGTCGCATTTGACAGTGGATCTAAGCATTAAACAAATGCTATGGCAATACGGAATAAAAAACCGAGAACCTTCCTCCTGCTGAGGACATCAAGAAAGTGGAACGCAGAGTGGCAAGCAACGAGAAGAAAATAGAAAAAAACTTCAAGTAAATTGCCAAAGAAGGTTGAATGATATTGAATAATCTTAAGGCAGACAAATATAATAAGTGAGGTTATTTCAACACTCTCAGAAACCTTCTCGCAAGAAGATGTTTGTTTATAAAATCAACTTTTGTCGGTAGTGAGAAATAATTTTAAAGATTGGGCTGAAAAATAACAATGAAACAATATAAGTTTGTAGATTTATTTGCTGGATGCGGCGGTCTGAGTTTGGGGTTGCAACAGGCTGGATTTACTCCATGGTTCGTTAATGAAATCGTGGAACAGTTTTGCAATACCTATAAATTTAACCATGATTTGAGTGATGACCACTATTTTGTGGGAGATATTGCGGAACTCAACCTACATCTTGAAGGATACAAGGATATGCTATCAGATATAACATTGGTATGTGGTGGACCTCCTTGTCAAGGTTTCTCTATGGCTAATCGTCAACGAATATTGGATGATCCTCGTAATGCTTTATATAAACAATACTTGATATTCTTGAAAAATACTCGTCCTAAGTTCTTTATTATGGAGAATGTAAAAGGGATGATGAACAAAATAGAAGAAATCAAACAGAATTTTGAGGAATATCTTGGCGGCGAGTACCAATATGATTATGCACTTTTGAAGGCACAAGATTATGGTGTACCACAAAATAGAGAACGTTTCATAATGATAGGCAATAGAGTTGGGGTAGAGCCAAAGTTGATATTCGAAGAAATATACAAGCATAAACGCAAGCCTTTCGTGCTGAAAGACGCTCTTGAAGGGCTTCCTCATTTAGTCGCGAAGAAAGAAAAAGGTTCAAAGGGAGTAGAATGTGCAGAGTCTGGCTTTACAGAATGCGATTTCTCGTACATCAAGAATGACTTCTATAAATTTATCAATGGTGACAAGGAAATTACAAAGCTCTACAATCATAAGAATCGTTATAATAATGAGCGAGACATAGAAATCTATCGTAGATTACCACAAGGCGCAAACTCCTTGCATGAGTCTATTGCAGACATCATGCCATATAAAAGGAGAAATGATATATTCAAGGATAAATACTTCAAATTGGATGAGACGCAAATCTGCAAGACGATAACTTCTCATATGAAGTTTGATTGCAATATGTACATCCACCCTTGGGATGCAAGAGGATTAAGTCCTCGTGAGGCTGCACGCATTCAGACGTTCCCCGATGATTATGTGATAACGGGCTCTCAAAATATGTGGTATGCACAAGTAGGAAATGCCGTTCCTGTAAAACTTGCCAAAGCCATAGGCGATGGCATCATGAAATTTATAAGATGAGACATTTAGAATTATTTGCTGGCATAGGTGGTTTTAGAAGAGCAATGGATTTGCTTACGCAAGACCACATCATGGATTTTCATTGCATTGGCTACTCTGAGATAGATGCCAAGGCCGTGAAAACTTATTGTGCCAATTACCACCCTGAGGTTGATGGCGAGTTGGCTATGGGGGATATAGTGGAATTTACTAGCAATAAAAACAACATGGACAATTTGCCTCAATTTGATTTGGTGACTGGCGGTTTTCCCTGCCAAACTTTCAGCATGATGGGAAAGCAAGCTGGTTTCAATGAGGATCGTGGGCAAATGTTTTTTCATATCATTGATATCCTTGCTGCAAAGATGCCAAGATATGTGCTTCTTGAAAATGTGAAAAACCTTAAGTCACATGATAAGGGAAGAACATTTGCACGTATCAAACAAGAGTTGGAGGCATTAGGGTATCATGTCTTTACTGACATATTTAATACTGCACAGTTCCATTTGCCACAAACTCGTAACAGACTGTTGATTTTTGCGACGACAGAACCTGTCCCGGCAGATTTTGAAGTGCAATTTACTTGCGACAATATTGCAGTCGTGTTTGATCAAGTATATCAAGATTTGGGCACATACCATTATCAAAGCGTCAATGACATATTAAGTTTGGATGTTGATCAGAAATATTTCCTTTCGGAAAGAATCAAACCGACCCTGTTAGCTGATGGTTCTGCCAACTTTAAGTCGAAGTCAGACATCAATATGAGTATAGCTAGGCCTTTGACCGCAACGATGCACAAGATGCACCGTGCTTGTCAAGACAACTATTATAGTCAAGACTTCATAGAGTCACATGGTGCTATCAATCCTGTAAAAACGATGACCAAGGAACAATTGGCACAGTTGCCTATCCGTAAGTTGACACCAGAAGAGGCTTTCATGTTGCAGGGTTTCCCTGCAAACTTTGCCATCAACGGCCGAAATGCGGGGGTTGCAGATGGCTCACTATACAAACAAGCAGGGAATGCAGTCAGTGTAAATACGATTTATGCTGTTTTGTATTACCTTATAACAAATCATATAATTCACGAATAGCTATGTTTTTTGAAGTTCACTCAGAAAAGAAAATTGGTTTCAAGAAATTAAGTCCTAACGACCTTGGTTTGAAGGAGTCTGGGCATCAAACTCATATTGGACTTTATCAGCACGTCTTGGATTTCTTGCCAGATAATCATGTGGAGAAAGCTGCCATATTGATTTATGACGACTATTGTGAAATCTTGAATTGTGACTATGGAAAGATAAACCGTAGTACTGGCAAGATGGAAGCTCCCAATATTAAGTCGGGGGCAAGAAACGAACATACGATTGTAAATCAGATTCGTGAATTTGCTTCCTTGAAACCAACTTGTGAGTGGTATCTAGTGTGGTTTGGCTTGCAAAGTGAGGAATTAGTCTTTTGGCTAATATCAAGTGACTCGGAAGATTTCCAACATGCTTCTAACATTTTCCCAACTCAGAACAAGGTCTATGATGAGAATAGTGCTTCTTTTTCGCTTGCTATAGACTTCTTGGAAAAGAAAGTGAATGGAGTTTCCATAAAGTTACAGGAAGAAATAGAAGTTGCTTCGCAGACAGGTAAACAAATTAAAAAGTATAAGAAACAAGATATTGAAAAGGCAAACAAACTTTTCAAGCAAATAGGTTATAGCGGAGAGCAAATTATTGCACAATACTTGGAAAAACAAAAGTTAGCTCATACGATAGTAATTACAGATGGATGAATGCCAATACGGAGTCTGGTATGCCGTTCGACTTCATCATAAACGAAGGATTGGAAGAAGAAAACTTTATTGACGTGAAATCGACTCGGTTTGATTTCAACCAGTATCTCTATTATAGCGATGAAGAAATCGGTTTTGTTCACGGCTTGAAAGAAGATAAGAAATATTCAGTTTACAGGGTATTCGATATGGACAGTGCTAAGAAAAAGCTCCGGGTATGTACGAACTGTATGAGTTATGTTTCTTCTGTCAATGCTGATATAGCTGACCTTTCTTCCAAAATGGAAAAGGTTCAGACAATACTTCAATCCATAAAGATTGGAGTAAGACCTAATGACTGTTTTGTAAACATTCAACCGCAAATTATATTATAAGTATGGACGAGATTGTAAAACATATCAATGATACTAATGCCAGTTATCGACCATTGGGAGCTGGCGATGCCAAGAATACAGACTTGTTCTTGGATAATGAGCATTACCAACTCTTCGAGGGAGCAGGAGAACATATTACTGTAAGATACCACAAGGAAAATCTTGCAAAGGCGATTTTGTTCATTGCTTCAATCTTGCCAAGAAAGTTTGACCAATCATCAGTGCATTGCGTTGTTCCATATTCCAAGGATTTTGTTATAAACCAATTATCTTTGCTCGATGCATTGTTTGTCGAAGAAGGTAAAAATGTAGAGACTATTACGCAAGAGTGGAATGCTCGTAAAGATGTGCCGCAGAAGAATGGAAAGATAGATACTCGCTTCTATTTCAATGGATTGTTGAAAGATGTTATATATAGAGACGCTACAGGCAAAGAACAAAAGGGAAAGTTTACCATCCGTAATTATTTTGCAGGTGGGTATTCTGAGTTACGTATCAAGAAGGCAGATGACGGTATTTTCGATATAGAGATAACGAATGTAAACACACCATATGATGATGGAAAGGAAGATGGATTGGAAGAAAAAGAAGTGATGGCTAAACCTTCTTTGTCTTTGCAGCAAATCTTTTATGGTGCACCTGGTACAGGAAAGTCGCATACAATTAAGGAGGAAACAAAGGAGTCGGATGTGATTCGTACAACTTTCCATCCAGACACTGACTACTCAACTTTTGTTGGGGCATACAAACCAACAACGGCATTACTACCTATTTGTGATGAACTCGGACAACCAATGAAAATTGGTGCGACAACATTACATAAGGAGCAAATTGTCTATGAGTTTGTGGCACAATCATTTCTGCAAGCATACGTCAATGCTTGGAAAAAATTCGACAAGGACGATAAACAGTACCTTGTCATAGAAGAAATCAACAGAGGTAACTGCGCTCAAATCTTTGGCGACCTGTTCCAACTTCTCGACCGTAATGATTATGGCTTTTCTGATTATCCTATAAAAGCAGATGCTGATATGAAGCGACAACTTCAAAAAGCATTTGCAGGATTGGTTATTGCGCAAAAAGACAAAATTAATGCCATGTATGAAGGCAAGGATATTGTATCACAAGTAGTGAATGGCGATATTCTACTATTGCCTAACAACCTTTACATATGGGCTACCATGAACACAAGCGACCAGAGTTTGTTCCCAATAGACTCAGCTTTCAAGCGTCGCTGGGATTGGACTTATATGCCTATATCTAATGCAGAAAAGAACTGGATTATAGAAGTTGATGAAAGCAAATATGATTGGTGGCAGTTCCTTGAAAAGATAAACGAGAAAATTGGTTCCATAACCAATTCTGAGGATAAGAAACTCGGCTATTTCTTCTGCAAAGCACAAGATGGTGTTATATCGGCAAAAACATTTGTCGGTAAGGTTATCTTTTATCTGTGGAACGATGTGTTTAAGGACTATGAGTTTGGTGATGCTATTTTCAATGATGAGGATGGTAGCAAGTTGTCTTTCGATAAATTCTACACTTCAGAGGGTAAAAACTCAAAAGTCGTTGAAAAGAAAGTCGCCTTGTTCTTAAAGAACTTGGGTATTAAGATTATCGCTACGGAAATTATGTCAACAGATGATACCATCAACACTACTTCTATTATTAAGGTAAACGGCAAAGAAATCAAAAAGGTAAATGCCATACCTTATACTGTCATTGAGGAATACGTCAAACAAAATCAAGGAAAGACTGCACAAGAAGTTATTGATATTTGGAAACCTTTCAAGAAATACTCTATGCGCAGTTGGATTGTTGCGAACAAGGAAGAACTTGCCAACATGGATGAACGTTATGCCAATTATTCGTATAAGATAGATTGTGCGGATGGAAATTCTCTTTGGGTCAATAAGGATGGTTGGATGTACAGACCTGCTAATCCGTCTTTGAGAGATACAATCAATGAGTTTATTCATGCTGTCAACGAAGCGAACTTGGGCATTATTATTACAGAAGAAAATATCTAACAATGCGCATACTGATAGAAGAATATCAATACAACGTTGCCAATATAAAGAACATTCTCTATGGCATTGATGCTTTGGAGAATGTTGAGGGTAAGGTGTCCGTTCACTATGTGGGGTATTTCTATAATACTCTACTGAAGGATTGTGTCTTTATCCTTCCCAAGGTATTGCTCAAAGATGTGGTGGGGCAAGAACTTGTATTTGGAAAGTATAAGCCAGAAAGCATAGCTAACTTGGATGAGAACAATCCTCTTGACGCTGTTGAGAGAAATTTTCTCTACAAGTTTGCTGTTTGGATTTATCGTGCCATAGTAGTTTACAAAAACGACAAACGCAACGATACCGAAATTGTATATCATTCGCAAATAGCCCAAGTTGGTAATGGTCAACGCAGATTGAGCAATACTTATCTTGATATTCTTCTGTCGTTGTTACAATTCAATCGTAACAACCAAAGTTTCTTCTTTTTCATTGTGAAGAACTTACATAGTGGCTTGAATAAAATCAATTGGACTCGAACCATCGGAACGCAAACAGCCATTGTGCAAGATGGACGACCTATATACTTGAATCCTGTTAACAAAAAACGACAAATCAACTTTGATGAAGAACTGCTCGTTATCTTCTTCTCAATTTTGAATTATATAGGTGAGACTTATGGCTTTCCAAAAGAAATCTGTTGCCAGTTTCAGTTGATAACGGGAAAGAAGTTTGAGACGTACTTGAATGGTTTCGGCAAAATTCGTTTACGCCAAATAAAGTATAAGTATTTTTCTGACAAAGCATTGCAATTGTGGCAGTTGTGCTACGCTTTCTTTGATGAAGCACGACAAGTATTCATCACGACAGAGCAGAAAGAATATCTGTTGGTCAAGAATTTCTATATTGTGTTCGAGGCTATCATAGACGAACTGATTGGTGATAATCCATTGCCAGATGGTATGGAGAAAAAGCAAGAGGATGGAAAAATCGTTGACCACTTATTTACAGCCAAAAGTTTGATTGAAAGCGAGAACAAGCAGACCTATTATATAGGTGACAGCAAGTATTACAAGATGGGGCATGAACTCGGCTCAGAATCCATCTACAAGCAATACACCTACGCAAGAAATGTCATTCAATGGAATCTTGACATTTTCAATAATGGTAATACAACAGAGTCGAGCATTCGTCTTCGTGATGATGTGACGGAAGGATATAATATCATTCCGAACTTCTTCGTGTCAGCAAAAATGGACGAAAGTTTTGACTATACAAATGATGGTATCGAAAAGACAGATCGCAAGAAGAACCGTCACAAACAAGTACAATTCAACAACCGCTTGTTTGACCGCGACACCTTGCTTCTGTTCCATTATGATGTAAACTTTCTTTTTGTCCTGTCGCTCTATGCAAGAAATAACACGGATCAAAAGACGCAATGGAAGCATAACATTCGTGAGCGTTTTCGCACAGAAATACAAGAATGGCTACAAAAGGATTACGACTTCTATGCGATGAAGGCACATCCCGATGTGAATGGCGAAGAATACATCAAGACACATTTTAAAGAGTTGCTTGGCAAATTATATACTCCATTTACAGATGAGAGTGTGTATTCTTTAGCATTAGATACTACAACAGAAGTGAACAAGGCAGAGAATGAACAACTGCTAAGTGAATTGAAGAAATATTTCTTTGTAGCAGATTGTAGACTTGGCGAACACCCTGACAAGGTTCTGCAAAAGCCTATAGCCGAAGGATACTTACCCGTTGCTGACGCAACAAAAAATGGTGTATTAATGGTGATGATGGAGAACTACGAAGGAAAGAAACAAAAGTTCCTACCAACAGGGAAACTTGCTGTCGGTATCAAATACACAAGAGACGGCATAGAAATTGCCGAGAACTTACAATCCATTGGATATGTATTGTTCCATACTCGTAAGGATATCGGTCAGCATCTTTTCCGTGTAAAGAGCGTTCAACTCATAAAGTCAGTGGACGACTTGCCTGTTGGAATATACAAGAATGTCAGCACAACGGAAATGTATGTCGTGGTTGATGTTGATACATCCTATGAAATGGATTCATCTGAGATACATTCTTCGAAAAAGGCATATACTCCTAATACGAGATACGATACACAATATTTCAAATTATCACAACTAAAGAGTCCGAAATAGAGATATCCTAAATATGGTAGATAATAAAAGGAAACATAAATATACTAATTCAAGAAATAATGCATATTCATTCTCGAAGAAAAAAATAGCATTTCTCAAAAAGGCTGGTTATTTGGAGCGTGTCGGCAGCCTTAAAACAGGACATTGGATAGTTGTTTCAAAATAATTGATTTTGGTTTGTGAACCCAAATGTTCAAGGTAGTGTAAACAGAACTGTGTCACGGCTCTGA
>UQST01000026.1 GCA_900543815.1 uncultured Prevotellaceae bacterium | reverse complement strand
TTTACATCCACTTTCAGCAAATCAGAAATCCGTATTAAGGTTTCCAAGTCTGGTTGGCAAGTGTTGGTGCACCATTTAGAAATGGTTGCTTGGTCTTTACCCAACATTTCTGCCAACCACTTGTTTGAGTGCTTGGTTACTGCCAACATTATCTTCAATCTGTTTACATCTTTCTTTGCCATACATTATTATAAAACAAGTAAATACGCTTGCAAAAATACAATAACAAATTCAGAAAAAGGTACAATATTCTCAAAACGTTTACGAGACAAGCAAATAATTGAGCATTTCGCAATATTATTCCTTGGATTGATAATCATAAGATACGAACGAAAAAGGCTGTTTTGGGAGATTTTTGAATTACTACTTACACAGAGATGACATGAATATCATTTCATTGGACTACACAATCAAAAGACAAAATCGGAACAAGGGATAAAACGGGAAAGCGGCTCTGTCCTGACACCGCTGTGGGTGGAGGACAGAGCCGCTTTTCTTGTGGGAAGGGAACCGGTTACTCGGGCAGATTGACCGAGATGGCCAGTTCGTCGAGCTGGGCCTGCTCGAGGATGCCGGGAGCATCCAGCATCACGTCACGGCCGCTGTTGTTCTTGGGGAAGGCTATACAGTCGCGGATGCTGTCGAGGCCGGCGAAGAGGCTCACGAAGCGGTCGAGGCCGTAGGCCAGACCTCCGTGTGGGGGTGCACCGTACTTGAAGGCATTCATCAGGAAGCCGAACTTGCGCTGCGCCTGCTCGGGGGTGAAGCCCAGAATCTCGAATATCTTCTGCTGAAGCTTGGCATCGTGGATACGGATGCTGCCTCCACCTACCTCCACGCCGTTGATGACCATATCGTAGGCATTGGCACGCACGCTGGCGGGGTCAGTATCGAGCAGGGGGATATCCTCGGGCTTGGGCGAGGTGAACGGATGGTGCATGGCCATGAGGCGCTGCTCCTCGTCGCTCCACTCGTACATGGGGAAGTCTATCACCCACAGGCATGAGTACTTGTCCTTGTCGCGGAGGCCCATGCGGGCGCCCATCTCCAGACGAAGCTCGCAGAGCTGCTTGCGCACCTTCATGGCATCGTCGCCGGAGAGGATGAGGATGAGGTCGCCTGCCTTGGCCTCCATGCGGTCGCGCAACTGCACCAGGGTGTCCTGGGAATAGAACTTATCGACGCTGCTCTTCACGGAACCGTCCTCCTGCACACGTGCATACACGAGGCCCTTGGCACCCACCTGTGGACGCTTCACGAAGTCGGTGAGCTGGTCGAGCTGCTTGCGTGTGTAAACGGCCTGTCCCTCGCAGCAGATGGCTCCGATGTAGGCTGCATCGTCGAACACGCTGAAGCCTGCGGGGAAGATGGAATCCACGAGCACACGTGATGCGTTGTCGGGCTGCTGGTTCTTGAGTTCAACGAAGCGCATGCCGAAGCGTGTGTCGGGCTTGTCGCTGCCGTAGTACTTCATGGCATCGGCCCAAGTCATGCGGGGAAGCTGGGGGAGGTCGATGCCCTTGATGGTGTGGAAGAGATGACGGGCCATCCCCTCGAACATCTGCAGCACATCCTCCTGCTCCACGAACGACATCTCGCAGTCGATCTGGGTGAACTCGGGCTGGCGGTCGGCACGCAGGTCCTCGTCGCGGAAGCACTTCACAATCTGGAAGTAGCGGTCCATACCCGACACCATAAGCAGCTGCTTGAGTATCTGGGGGCTCTGCGGAAGGGCGTAGAACTGTCCCTTGTTCATGCGGCTGGGCACCACGAAGTCGCGTGCTCCCTCGGGTGTGCTGTTGACCAGAACGGGTGTCTCTATCTCGAGGAATCCCTGCTGGTCGAGATAGCGGCGTACCTCAAAGGCAAAGCGATGACGCAACTCGAGGTTCTTGCGCACGCATGCACGGCGCAAGTCGAGGTAGCGGTACTTCATGCGCAGGTCGTCGCCTCCGTCGGTATTCTCCTCTATAGTGAAGGGAGGCACCAGGCTCTCGTTGAGAATCACCATCTCCTCCACCAGAATCTCTATCTCTCCGGTGGGGATGTTATGGTTCTTGGAGTGGCGCTCAATCACCTGTCCTGTGGCCTGCACCACAAACTCACGACCCAGGCGACCGGCCTTCTGGCGCAGTTCCTCTGAGGCATCTTCATTGAAGGCCAACTGCGTGATGCCGTAGCGGTCGCGCAGATCTACGAAGGTGAGCGCACCCAGATTGTGGATGCTCTGTACCCATCCGGCGAGTGTGACCCTCTCGCCCAGGTTGGCAAGCCTAAGCTCACCGCATGTCTTTGTCCTGTACATTATTTATATATATGTATTTACTTTTCTTCTCTTCCATATCTCCCGCCCAAGCCCAAATGGCTTCACGGAACGCCAGCGCCCATCAGCTCTCCTGCTGAAGTTCATCTGGGAGCGGCATCCCAAGCGCCACTTCTGCCCCGCCTATCTTATCGCCCCAGCGAAAGGAGCCGACCGGGAGATGCCACGAAAGCGCCATTGCCCCTTCCGCCAGCCCTCTGCCCGAGTCTGCAAGGGCAGGAAAACAAAAAAAGGATGAACTCGTGAAAGTCCATCCTTCTCTGCCTCGCGGCTTGCTGTACGCCCTCAGGGGCTCGAACCCTGGACCCATTGATTAAGAGTCAATTGCTCTACCAACTGAGCTAAGGACGCATACAAAAACTCAGGATCTCTCTTCCTTGGTACGCCCTCAGGGGCTCGAACCCTGGACCCATTGATTAAGAGTCAATTGCTCTACCAACTGAGCTAAGGACGCATACCTTTCGTTTTTGCGATTGCAAAGGTATAGACTTTTTCTGATACAGCCAAGCCTTTTGCAGACTTTTTTGCTTCTAAGGCATCAATTCGTACATTTCCGAGGGTGTTTTGCGCTTTAGGATGTCCATTTTGAAGTCTTTTCCGGGCAAAATGCCGAAACTGCGGCACACGGTCTCCATCGTTTTGCGGGCCAGTTCGGGGTGGTTGTTCTCCTCGCTCAGGTGGCAAAGCCACACATGCTTGAGGCGTGGAGTGGCGTGCTCGGCCAGCAGATGGGCCGATGCCTCGTTGCTCAGATGACCCTTGCCGCCCCTTATCCTGCCCTTCAGATAGGCGGGATAGTTGCCCATCATGAGCATATTCTCGTCGTGATTGGACTCCAGCACGATGTAGTCGGCCTGTGACACCTGCTCCTCCAGGGTGGGAGTCACATGGCCCACATCGGTGAGCAGACAGAAGGTGATGCCGCCGGCCTCTATCCTGTAGCCCACGCAGTCGGTACTGTCATGGGGCACATCGAAGGCGGTGACGGTGAACTCACCCACCTGCACAGGCTCTTCCTTCTGTATCACACGCACGTGCTCGGGCGTGAGCTTGCTGCTCACACAATAATTGCGATTGATTCCCTCGTGCACCAGCTGGGTGGCATACACGGGCTTGTCAAGGTCGTTGGCCAGATAGCCGACTGCCTTTATGTGGTCTGCATGGTCGTGTGTCACGAACACCGCATCTATCTCCTCCAGGCTCACACCCACGCCTTTCAGATGCTTTTTCATGGTTCGGGGGCTGATGCCTGCGTCGATGAGCAGGCGGGTGCAGCCTGCTTGCAGGTAGTAGCTATTCCCGCTGCTCCCCGAACCCAATGCCATAAACTTGATCATTGAATTATTATTTTCACGACAAAGTTACGGAAACAATGGCATACCACAATGGAATGGGGCTGGCTTTTCTGCGCTATTCTGCAATGTGGGCATTACACTCCGCCGCATCGGGGAGTATCAGAAAGGCAGTCCGACAGCAAAGTGCAGACTGAAATCACGCCCGAAGTCGGGATGGATGACAGGGAAATGACGGCGGCTGTCGGTATAGGCGGGATTGACGGCCTTCATGCCTCCGTCGAGTCGGAGAATGAAGTAGTCGAAGTTGAGACGCACGCCCAAACCGTAGGCGACTGCTATCTGGCGCCAGAAGGTGTCGAACTTGAACTGTCCGCCCGGCTGGTCGCTGTAGTTGCGCAAGGTCCATATATTGCCCGCATCAATAAAGAGCGCGCCGTCGAGCTTCCATAAGATGTGGGCACGATACTCGGCATTGAGGTCGAGCTTGATGTCGCCCGTCTGGTTGATGAAGTCGATGCGCCCGTCGTTGCCACGGAATGAGCCTGGGCCCAATCCGCGCACGCTCCATCCGCGCACGCTGTTGGCTCCACCGCTGAAATAGCGCTTCTCATAGGGGAGAATGGTGGAGTTGCCATAGGGATAGGCCACTCCCAGGCCGAAATGAAGCGCCAGGGAGTTGCGCTTGTCGAAGTAGAAGCTCTTGGAATAGTCGAAGTCTCCCTTCACATACTGGGCATAGGCGATATTGAAAAGGGTGTATTGTCCCTTGTTGTTGGGGCTCGAGAGGCCGGCCTTCGAGAGTCCGTAGAGCAGGTTGCCCGCCGACTCCACGCCGAAGCGCACGATGTAGCCGTTGGTGCCGTAGTTTGTGCGGCCGTCACGAATGGAGCGCGAGTTGTAGGTCATATTGTAGCCCCACTTCATGATGAAGAGATTCTCGTAGTTGTAACGCAGTATGGCGTTGCGGTTCTCGGGGTCGTCCAGGTAGAGCTTGCGGAATGTGCTGCTTATCCAAGGCATGAACACATAATTGAGGTCCAGCAGATCCACCCTGTGCTGAAGGCGCTTTCCGGGTCGTGACCAGCGGTATTTCCATGCTGCGGTGACCACTCTTCGGTGGAACTCAGGACGGTCCTGCGAGTCGTACATCAGGCTCACCTCGCTGGTGGCCACCACCTGGCTGCGGAAGTCACGCGAGATGAAGGGCGCACGGAAGCCGGGGAAGGCCAGACTGGTCTCGGCACTATACTCGATATAGTTCTGGTCCTGATAGCCGCTCAGCCCCTTGATGGCCTCGAAGGCTCCGCGAAGCTTCACCCCGAAAGTCTCTCCCCCACGGAACACGTTCCTGTTCTGATACGATGCCGAGAGGGCTGCTCCGAAGTCACCGGCCGAGTTGGTACCCTCTACCTCCACGCCGAAACTGTTGTGCTTGCCTTGCGACACCTGCACCACAGCATCGAGCCCGGTGCTGTCCGACGATGCGGGATAGAGGCGCACATTGGTGCCCAGCACCCCGCCCAGCCTGATCATGCGGGCATAGGTCTCCTGCACATCCTGCTCGCGATAGATATTGCCCGGCTCCAGTCGGGATGCTTCGCGCAGCGCCCTTTGCCTGAGGAACGGACGGCCTGTGCGGGTGGTGTCCACCTGATAGGTCACTTCGTGGATGCGGTAACGGTTATGTAATATGGTATCGCGCGCGGGTGTGATATTATAAGGCAGCACCTTCATGAGCAGATCCACCTGGTGATGGCCCACGGTGGTATCGGCCTCGAAGCGTATGAAGTCCTTGTTGAAGCGGTAATAGCCCCTGTTGGCCAGTACCGACGAGATGCGTCCGCGCTCCTCGTCAAGCACATTCAGGTCAAATTTCATCCCCTCGCTCAACCGTGGCAAGGCATTTGCCTCGGCCAGCTGATGCTGCAACACCGAATCCTGGATATCCACATCCAGGTTGCGCACATGATAGCGCTCGCCGGGATGCACCTCGTAGCGCAGGCGCAGGCGGTTGCGTCGCACACGCTCATCACGCGTCACGCGGGCATTCAGATAGCCCATACTGCGCACGGCCTGTTCCATATTGATGCTGGTGCGCAGGCTCAAGGTGGAGTCGTAGATGACAGGTGCCTCGCCCAGGCGACGCAGGAAGCGGTTGAAGCGCTTGGTGCTGTCGGTACCCGAGAGACAATATACCGAGAGCGGCACAGGAACGGCGGAGAACCAGCGGCTGTTGGGATGCTGGCGCACGAAACCCTGCAGGGGCTGCGTGTTGAGCGAACTGCTGTCGGCCGATATGCTCACCCGCTCGAGCAGGTAGGAGCCTTCGGGTATAAAGCGGTTCACGCTGCAAGAGGCGGCCACAAAGGTCACCGCAGCGCACGCAAGCATTTTATGAAGCCGATGCAGGGATTTCATTTCTGCAAAGGTAGTGCAAGGCGGGCGTAACACAAAACAATCGGGCAAGTCTTTTTCACCTTTGCAGGAAAAAAGGAGGAACGGAGGAAGGTTTCAGGTAAAATGATGACCCTCGCCCGCAAGCCGTCCAAGGCAAGTTTCCCACGGGCGATACAAGCTGCCGTACGGCACGCCAAGGCAAGGCTGCAAGCACGTCGAGACAAGGTTGCAAGCACATCGAGACTGGGCTGCAAGCACGCCCAATGGGGAAAGGAGTTTTCCGCACCCCAGAAGGGAGCACGCTCCACCAGTCCGCGCAGCACGCTCCATCAGCCATCGCAGCACGCTGCACCGCCCATCGCACCGCCCTGCGTTTTTCCACCGAATGCGGAGCGGCAGGCAGGCCTTCTCCCCCACCCTTTTCCCTGCAACCGCAAGCGCGGCTGGCGGCAAGTGGTGCGAAAGTGAAGGCAAGCCGTTGCCCGTCCCCGCAAAAAGTTCTACCTTTGCCCATACAGAACTCTACAAACGGAAAAAGACAGATGATAAGCAAAGCACGCATAAAACTGATTCATGCTCTGGAAATGCGCAAGCACCGGCTGCGCGAGGGACTCTTTGTGGCCGAGGGGCCGCGACTGGTCAACGAGATGCTGCACTCGGTGGCTCCTGCCTACCTGGCTGCCACTCCCGAATGGCTGGCTGCCAACGGGCATCTGGTGCCGAAGGGATGCCCCACCGACGAGGTGAGCGACCAGGAGCTCAGGCAAGCAAGCCTGCTGAGAGCACCCCAACAGGTGCTGGCCTTGTTCCCTCTGCCCGAATACCAGCTGGATGCGTCGCTCCCGCAGAAGAACCTCTGCCTGGCTCTCGACGGCGTGCAGGACCCCGGCAATATGGGCACCATAGTGCGTATAGCCGACTGGTTTGGCATCGCCGACATCATCTGTTCGCACGAGACGGTGGATGTGTTCAACCCCAAGGCGGTACAGGCCACCATGGGTGCCTTGGCACGTGTGCGCGTACATTATACCGATTTGCCCGAGTTCATCCGCCAGTCGGGCGCTCCCACCTGGGGAACCCTGCTCGACGGGCAGGATATCTACTCGCAGCCATTGGGCAATAACGGCCTCATCATCATGGGCAACGAGGGCAACGGCATCTCTGCCCAGGTGCGCCCATTGGTCACACACAGGCTGCTCATCCCGTCGTTTCCACCCGACAGACCCACTACCGACAGCTTAAATGTGGCTATCGCCACCAGTATCGTCTGCGCGGAATTTCGTAGAAGACAGCAATAGGAGCAGGAAGACCAGCAGTCCGTTGACCATCAGAAGCTCGTAACCGAAGCGATAAGTGGTGTAGGTGCGCACCGCCCAGTCCATTGCGAAGCATACCACAGGCGACACCACGCAGGCAATAGGCACAAACCACGCACGAGGCTTGCGGCGTGTGAGCATGCCGAAAGCGAAGAGGCCGAGCAAGGGGCCGTAGGTGTAGCCGCACACGGTATAGACTGCATCTATCACGCTGCTGCTGCCCACCGCACGCACCACCAGAATGACCAGCAGGAGGCTACAGGCTATGCCGAAGTGGGCCACACGCCTGAACCACACGCTATTGGGCTTTCGGGCCAGATCCACACAGAAGCAGGTGGTGAGACTTGTAAGGGCTGAATCGGCACTACTGAAGGCTGCCGCCACTATGCCAATGGTAAAGCAGGCCATGGAAGCCTGCCCGAGCAAACCGCTGGAGCAGAGTGTGGGCAGGAGTTCGTCGCCCGCCGCCGGCACCTGCAGCCCCATCTGTGCACACATGAGAAACAGTATGCCGCCCAACATAAGGAAGAGCAGATTGACAGGCACGTAGAAGAGTCCGTTGAGACACATGTTCAACTGGCTCTGGCGAAGGGTCTTGCAGGTGAGGTTCTTCTGCATCATATCCTGGTCAAGGCCAGTCATGACGATGGGGATAAAGATGCCGCTCAGGAACTGCTTCCAGAAGTACTGGCGGCCCTGGGGGTCTCCGAAGTCGAAGATACGGCTCATGGGGTCACTCCACACACGGCTGCAGGCTTCGCCCAACGAGAGTCCCATCCCACGGCAGGCCTGCGTGATGATGAGCACCAGCGAGACGAGCAGCACGGTGGTCTGCAGACAGTCGGTCCACACAATGGTCTTGATGCCGCTGTACATCGTGTAGAGCCAGATGAGCAGGAGCACCAGAGCGGCCGTGGCAACAAAATTGACGCCCAACCCATCGAAGATGAAATGCTGGAGGATGCTGCACACCAGGTAAAGGCGGATGCTTGCTCCGGCCAACTTACTGAGGAAGAAGAAGCTGGCACCCGTAATATAGCTCGACAGGCCAAGCCGCTTGTCGAGGTAGGTGTAGATGCTGGTGAGGTTCATGCGGTAATATACGGGCAGCAGGAAACACGCCACGAACACATAACCCAGGAAGAAGCCCATGCACGTCTGCAGGTATGTAAACTGTGTGGCGCCTACCATACCAGGCACACTCACAAAGGTGACACCACTAATGCTGGCACCTATCATTCCGTAGGCCACCGCCCACCAGGGCGATTGCCGTCCGGCTCTGAAGAATGCGTCATTATCTCCCTTGCCGCCCACAAGCCGCCCCACAAGCAGGAGCAGCAGGAAATAGGCGGCGGCCAAAGCGGCCAGTCCAGTTCCACTCATATTTGTTCTGTTCTTTTGGCAAACCCGTGCAGCATGATTTCCGGCAGGCATCCCCACCCCGTCATGCACCCCGGCTCCAGCCGCCCAAGCGGGCAGGAAGCCTCACGGGACGTGCTCTTACGAAAATCCCCGAGGTGTGCCCCCGGGGACTTTCCCTATTGTTTGCTTTCTTTTGGTTTACTCTATCTCCATGCCTTCTGCCTCAGCCTCTTCGTCCTCGGCCTTTGCATTGGCTTCGGCAGCATAGCTGCTGTAGAAGGTATCATCGTTCTGGTCATCCTGGTCATCGGCGTTGCCGTCGCTCAGAGCCTCGTCGTCGGGCAGAGGATTGCCGTCTTCGTCGAAGCGTGCTTCAGGCACCACGAAGCGCATCTTGGCCACAGGATCCTTCTTCTTGGCGAATATGGCTTCGGTCCAAGTGCCGCGAGGTATCTCGAGCACATCAAATCCCTGGGCAACCTTCTTGGACAGCGTGCCGCCAGGAGTATGGATGCGGCTGGTGGGCAACTGGGTGGTGCTGATGTCGAAGCCCGTCTCTATCACATCGCGAATCTGCAGCGAGAGCGATTCCCAGCCGCTGCCGAAGTTGGCCTCCAGCAATGAGAGGAGCTCAGGAGCAGAGATATGGCGGATGTTCTCATAGCTGAGGTCGGAAATACGTGTGATGGACTTCCTGCGGATAGCCACTACACCACGTGCGGGATTGCAATGGCATATCTTCACCCAGCCGCCGCTCTCGTACTTCTTCACGTCTCGGGGGTCGTCCGCATTATAGTGAACCACCTCGAAAGCCAGTCTGATGATGTTGAGCAACTTGTCTTCGCTGGTAGAGAAATCCTCCTCCTTGCGGTCACGTTCCCACAATTCTCCTATCTGATAGTCACTCAAGTCCCACACGTTGTTGGCATTCAGGTCCAGTATGGACTCCACCATGATGGGCTTCTTACCTGCTTCGCTGTTTCCGTTTGTCATAATCTATAATATGGTAAAGCGCGCTTGGGCGCATTTGTTTCGGCAGCAAAGGTAAGAAATAATTTCGCTCGTAAATGTTAACAAGACTTAAAGTTTCATCTCCGCATGCCTCTTCGTGGCACCACGAAGCAGACTGCGGCCCTCATTTCTTGGGCATAAGGGGGAAAAAGCGTACCTTTGCAAGCACGAAAAAAACGTGAAAGCATCATGCCGACAGTACTATATATCCACGGCTTTGCCTCGGCAGGCAGTTCGGGCACAGCCATTGTCATGCGCAACCTACTGTACTCTCATGGGGTGCAGGTAGTGAGTCCGGACGTTCCCACAAGCCCCCTCGAGGCACAGAAGATGCTGCAGGAGCTGGTGGGCCAGCTGCATCCCGACCTCATCGTGGCCACCAGCATGGGCGCCATGTATGCCGAGCAGCTGCACGGCATACCGCGCATACTGGTCAACCCATCGTTCCACATGTCACGCACACTCACGTTCCAAGGCCTGGGACGCAGGGAATTCCGCAACAAGCGAGAAGACGGCGCCAAGGACTTCAAGGTAGATAAGGAGATGATACAGGAGTTCAAGCAAGTGGAGAAAGACAACTTCCAGGCCGTCACCTCGCAGGAAAAGCAGCTGGTGTGGGGCATCTTCGGCACCCAGGACAAACTGGTGAACTGCCAGGCAGACTTCCGCAAGCATTACGGGACAGCACAGATGCAGCTCTTCGAGGGCGGGCATTATCTCAACGACCACGTGCTCAGCCGCGAAGTGATGCCGCTGGTCAACAAGCTGCTCAACCTGTAGCACAAGCCCCTGAAGCAAGCTACAACGAACCGACAACAAGCAATTAAAGACAAAGATAAGATATGTTTGAAAACCTGAGTGAACGCCTCGAACGGTCGTTCAAGATACTGAAGGGTGAGGGTAAAATCACCGAGATAAACGTAGCAGAGACGCTCAAGGATGTGCGCAGAGCACTTCTCGACGCCGACGTGAACTATAAGGTGGCCAAGGCATTTACCGACACGGTGAAGCAGAAGGCGCTGGGACAGAACGTGCTTACTGCCGTGAAGCCACAGCAACTGATGGTGAAGATAGTGCACGACGAGCTGGCCCTGCTGATGGGAGGCGAGACCACCGACATGAACATCAAGGGGCATCCCGCCATCATCCTCATGGCCGGACTCAACGGTGCCGGTAAGACCACCATGAGCGGCAAGCTGGCCAAGATGCTGAAGGAGAAGCGCCAGATGAACCCATTGCTGGCTGCCTGCGATACCTTCCGCCCTGCTGCCATGGAGCAGCTGCGTGTGCTGGGTGAGCAGATAGGTGTGCCCGTCCACATCGAGCCGGAAGCCAAGGATCCCGTGCCTGTTGCACTCAACGCCATACAGGAGGCCAAGGCCAAAGGTCACGACGTGCTCATCATCGATACCGCCGGTCGCCAGGCCATCGATGAGGAACTCATGGAGCAGATCAAGCAGATAAAGGATGCCACACAGCCTGGTGAAATCCTCTTCGTGGTGGATGCCATGACCGGCCAGGACGCTGTGACAGCCGCCAAGGAGTTCAATGACAGGCTCGACTACACGGGCGTGGTACTCACCAAGCTCGACGGTGACACACGTGGTGGTGCCGCATTGAGCATACGTTCAGTAGTGAACAAGCCCATCAAGTTTGTAGGCACAGGCGAGAAGCTGGATGCCATTGACCCCTTCCACCCGGCACGTATGGCCGACCGCATACTGGGCATGGGCGATATCGTTTCGCTGGTAGAACGTGCCCAGGAGCAGTTTGACGAGGAGGAGGCAAAGCGTCTGCAGAAGAAGATACAGAAGAACCAGTTTGACTTCAACGACTTCTACAACCAGATACAGCAGATTAAGCGCATGGGTAATCTGAAGGATCTGGCCAGCATGATACCGGGAGTGGGCAAGGCGCTCAAGGATGTGGATATCGACGATAACGCCTTCAAGGGCATAGAAGCCATCATCCAGAGCATGACGCCTGCCGAACGCACAAAGCCCGAACTGCTCAACACCAGCCGACGCAACCGCATAGCCAAGGGCTCGGGAACAAGCATCCAGGAGGTGAACAGGCTCATCAAGCAGTTCGACCAGACCCGCAAGATGATGAAGCTGGTGACCAACAACAGCAAGATGGCTCAGATGGCCCAGATGATGAAGGGCCGCATGCCTGGAATGTAAACAAGCCTAACGGAACGACATACAACACTGGAGGATAAAAATGGAACTGATAGACGGAAAAGCCACTGCCGCTACCATCAAGGGCGAAATACGCCAGGAGGTGGAGGACAGACTGGCACAGGGGCTGCGCCGCCCGCATCTGGCCGCCATACTGGTAGGCCACGACGGAGGCAGCGAGACGTATGTGAAGAACAAGGTGCTGGCATGCGAAGCATGTGGATTCACGAGTACTCTCAAGAGATTTGAGGATGACATCACCGAGGAAGAACTGCTGGCCGAGATAGACAGCCTCAACCGCGACCCCGAGGTGGATGGTTTCATCGTGCAGCTGCCGCTGCCCAAGCACATCAGCGAGCAGAAGGTAATAGAAGCCATCGACTATCGCAAGGACGTAGATGGCTTCCATCCCGTCAATGTGGGCCGCATGGCCATTGGCCTGCCAGCCTTCATCAGCGCCACTCCACGCGGCATCCTCGAGTTGCTCCGCCGCTATCACGTGCCCACTCAAGGACGCAAATGTGTCATCCTGGGCCGTAGCAACATCGTGGGAAAGCCTATGGCCCAACTCATGATGCAAAAGTCCTACGGCGACAGCACCGTAACCGTGTGCCACAGCCATTCGGCCACCCTGAAGGAGGAATGCCTGCAGGCCGATATCATCATAGCAGCCATCGGCCGCCCGGGATTCCTCACAGCCGATATGGTCAAGCCGGGAGCCACCGTGATAGACGTAGGTACCACCAGAGTGCCAGACGCATCGCGCAAGAGCGGCTTCCGCCTGTCGGGCGATGTGGATTTCGACAACGTGGCCTCTCTATGCTCGTTCATCACCCCTGTACCAGGTGGTGTTGGCCCCATGACTATCTGCATGCTCATGCTCAACACGCTGGCTGCAGCCAAGCACGAGTACTACGCCTGACGCAAGGCTGCTGCCTGCTCACTCCTGCCCGGCATCCTCGCCCCTGCCCCAAAGCATCCTGCCTCCCGACCGAAGGAGAAATGGAAGAAAAGAAAGAGAGAAGAAGAACGGGGAAGGAAGCACCAAACATGATTTAGCCAAGCGGGCAAACGCCCTCGCGCGCATATATTATAATAAGGAATGGATTTGGCCACACGCCATTTCCATTCCTTATTCGTTTGAAGGAAGAACCGATTTCTTTTACTGGGAAAATAGATTTCTCTTACTGGGAAAATGGATTTCTCTTACTGGGAAAATGGATTTCATCTACAGGGACAGCAGAGGCGGTTGGCACCCGCTTCAATCCGACACCCGATTCTGACCAGGCGAGAAGCACAAGAGAACAGCTTTTGCCATCCGACAAGATTCCGTTCCGTTGCATCAAGAATACAATTGAGCAACCAAAACAGGGCGATTGCCACGAAAACGTCAACTGATTCTGTATGGCTTTTACAATACTGACCACGGTTTCAGATTATGAAGAGAAAAAGCGTCCAGCAATATCGGGAAAGGACTGAGGCTGGCAGCATGAAAAAACGAAGCAAGCTTACTTGCCAAAGTATCCTTGGATACTTGCCCGTTTATCCTTGGATAAATTGCGAAGTATCCTTGGATACTTTTTCGGGGCAGTTTCATGGGAGGAAGCAGCCATCTGGCCAACTTGCCAACCACAGCCCCTTTTCCCACCCGACGCAGCACGCTGCGATGCCCGACGGAGTGCGCTGCATCGGCCTGCGGAGCACGCTGCATCGGCCATCGCACCGCCATGCCTTTCCCACCGGGATGCTTTTCTGCTAAAAAGCCATCCTCTCGAACACTCATGCCTACCGCCTTTCCCTACACATGCCTTCACGCCGAGCCATTGCGCAGAATACCCCCGATGTGCGCAGACAGCACGAAAAGAGACAGGAGAAGGGGCGCTGAGAGCGATTTTTCAAGGAAATTTGCAGAAAAACTTGGCCGCATGCTTGCACGGTCGGAATAATTGATGTACCTTTGCACTCGCAATCGAAAAGGAAGCGGCAACGCTCCTCGATACGCTTAGATGGTGACTATAGTTCAGTTGGTTAGAGCGTCAGATTGTGGTTCTGAATGTCGTGGGTTCGAGTCCCACTAGTCACCCCCAAGAGAATGCAGCCTCGAAGCTTATTTGCTTCGGGGCTTTTCTTTTTTCCCTCCACCCCATTCCCCTTTCTGACGAAAGCCGTACCTTTGCAGTATGATCGACACAGAAGAGATTATCCACCGCCATTGCGCGGGAAACAGCGAACTGGAGCAACTGCTCCTCCAACACAGCAGAGATGTGGCACGAAGAGCGCTGCAGGTGGCCGACCGACATCCCGAACTGGGGTTGAACCGCGAGTTCCTCCAGGAAGCCGCCATGCTGCACGACATAGGCATCACGCTGGTGGATGCCCCCGGAATCCATTGCCACGGCACAGAACCCTATATCCGCCACGGACTCATGGGTGGCAAGATACTCCGCCAGGAAGGATTGCCCATGCATGCCAGAGTGGCCGAGCGCCACACGGGCACAGGCATCACACGCGAGGCAATAGAGAAGCAAGGGCTGCCGTTGCCGATGGCCGACTACGTGCCCGAGACTCTGGAGGAACAGGTGGTGTGCTACGCCGACAAGTTCTTCAGCAAGAGCCACCCCGAGCACGAGAAAACCTTCGACGAAGCACTCCGAAGCCTGTGGAAATTCGGTCCGGAATGTGCCGCCACGATGGAGCGCTGGAGAGAGCAGTTTGACTGACGAGAGAGACGTTTCATAGTGATGGCATCTCTAAAAAACCATAATTCGCGCCACAGAGCAATGCTTTCTCGACTGAATTTCGTACTTTTGCAGTCTGTTTGAGAAAGCACATCTTGAAGACAAGAATACTGGCCTTAGCCATAGCCCTGTGTGCCCTTCTCCCCATGGCCTCTGCCTCTGTGGCAGGGATGATGTGGGAAGGCTCATCACACGCAGACACATTGAACACCATCCCCCAGCCCGATACGGTGCGCGGGAAGGCAGATTCTGTGTCCGCGCGAAAGGTTGTATCCCAAGCCGGAAAGCCCCATGAAAGCGACACCACAGGCACCCAAGCGGCCGCCGACAGCATCCCCCAGCGCGCCTACACCATACTGCCCGACACCAGTCTGCGCGACTCTCTATATAAGGATACCGTGCGCAAGAGCAAGTCGGCACTGGAGGAGCCAGTGAGCTACTCGGCCAAGGACTCCATCACATTTGACTACACCAATTCACGCGCCCACCTCTTCGGCGGGAGCCAGGTGAATTACCAGAACCTGCAACTGACGGCCGATGACATCAGCCTCAGCCTGGACAGCAGCCTGGTGCATGCTTCGGGCCGCCCCGACAGCACGGGAGCCATACAGGGCAAACCGCTCTTCAAACAGGGCGAAGACGAATACGAACCCGACCGCATCAGCTACAACTTCAAGACGCGCAAGGCATTCATCTCCAACGTATATACGCAGGAGGGCGAGGGCTTCATGCAGAGCCGCGAAGGCAAGCGCGACAGCTCGGGCGTGATGTACGTGCAGAACGGCAAATACACCACCTGTGATGCCGAGCACCCACACTTCTACGTGAGCCTGACCAGAGCTAAGATGCACCCCGGCAAGAACGTCATCTTCGGTCCTGCTTATCTGGTGGTCGAGGATGTTCCCCTGCCCCTGGCCATTCCCTATGGCTTCTTCCCCTTCAGCAGCAGTTACAAGAGCGGCTTCATCATGCCCACTTACGGCGACGAGACAACACGCGGATTCTATCTGCGCGACGGCGGATACTACTTTGCCATCAACGATAAGGTAGATCTGAAGGTACTGGGCGAGTTCTACACCAAAGGCTCGTGGGGACTCTCGGCACAGACCAACTACAAGAAGAGATACCGCTTCGGAGGCAACTTCTACTTCAGTTACCAGAACACGAAGGAGGGTGAGAAGAACATGCCTGACTACAGCGTGAGCAAAAGCTTCAAGCTGACCTGGAGCCACAGGCAGGATGCCAAGGCCAACCCTACGCAAAGCTTCTCGGCAAGTGTGAACTTTGCCACGAGCAGTTATGAGCGCAACAACCTCACCAGCATGTACAACCCCGAGAGCTACACGCAGAGTACCCGCACCAGTAGTGTGTCGTACAGCAAGTCGTTCAGCAAGGTGGGACTCACGCTGAGCAGTACTTTCAACCTCAGCCAAAACATGCGCGACAGCAGCATATCGGTGACGCTGCCCACGCTCAGCATATCGCAGAGCCGCTTCAACCCCTTCAAGCGGAAGAAGGCAGCAGGCAAGGAGAGGTGGTACGAGAAGATAGCCATGAGCTACACAGGTACTCTGGCCAACAGCATAAACACCAAGGAGGACAAACTCTTCCATAGCAGTCTGGTCAAGGACTGGCGTAACGGAATGCGTCATCAGGTGCCCATCAGCGCCTCCTTCTCGGTGCTCAACTACATCAACGTGACTCCCAGCTTCACCTTCACCGACCGTATGTACACCCACAAGGTGATGCAGGGATGGGACACAGAGCGCCAGGATGTACAGCGCGACACGGTGTATGGCTTCTACAACGTGTACAACTACAACATGTCGATAAGCGCCAACACCAAGCTCTATGGCATGTACCGCCCCATGCCGTGGTTTGGAGGCAAGAAGATAGCAGCCATCCGACACGTCTTCACGCCCACCGTGAGCTTCAGCTATGCGCCCGACTTCAGCCAGTCGCGCTTTGGATTCTATGACTCATACGTGAAGACCGACGCCAACGGCAATGTGTCAACCGTCAGATACTCGCCTTTCAGCGGCATGATGTACGGTACCGTGGTACAAGGCATGACGGGAAGTGTGACCATGGATGTGGCCAACAACATCGAGATGAAGGTTCGCACCGACAAGGACTCCACAGGATATCGCAAAATCAGCCTCATCGATGAGCTGGGAGGCTCGCTTAGCTACAACATGGCAGCCAAGCGCCGCCCCTGGAGCGACCTGAATCTGAGAGCGCGCATCAAGCTTACCAAGAAATATACATACTCGATGAACGCCGTCTTTGCCACCTATGCCTATGAGAAGGACGAGAACGGCAGAGTGTATGTAGGCGACCACACCGAATGGTCGAGAGGACGTTTCGGACGCTTCCAGGGTACTGCGCAGAACATCTCATACTCTATAAGCAATGAGACGTTCCGCAAACTCTTTGGCAAGAAACACCGCACCACCACCTCCGACGACGAACTGGACGAGGAGCTGGACGAGGAAGAAGAGACCGACCCGACCATGCAGAACGTAGATCCCGACCGCAAGAAAGGCAAGACGGGGGCCAATCAGGAGTCCAACGGAGACGTTGACGAGGACGGTTACCTCAAGTTCTCCCTGCCCTGGAGCATCAATATAGGATATGGTGTAACGATAAGGGAGAACACGCAGGGGCGCTTTAACGACAAGCGCATGCGCTATCCCTACAAGCTGAGCCACACGCTGAACTTCTCGGGCAACATACGTATCTCGGAGGGATGGAACATCAACTTCTCCTCGGGTTACGACTTCAATATGCACAAGTTAAGCATGACCACAGCCTCACTCTCACGCGACCTCCATTGCTTCCAGATGTCTTGCAGTATGGTCATATCGCCCTACACAAGCTACAACTTCACCTTTGCCTGCAAGGCGGGAACGCTTGCCGACGCCCTCAAATGGAAGAAGCAGAGCTCCTACAGCAGCAATATCGACTGGTATTGATGCACCAGGCACCATTGGGAAGAGCACTGCGCAGAACAGGCAGGCCGTTTGGGGGAAAGAACTTGACTGTTTGGGCTGAACTCTCCAGTTGGTCGGATTAAAATCTCCAACTGTCCGGTCTGAACTCTCCAGTTGTTCGGGTTAAACTCCCCAACTGTCCTGATTAAAGAGAGTAGCTGTTTAGGCAGAAGAATTTGGTGCATTGGGCCAAAGGACTTGGCGCATTGGACAACAAACGACAAACGACTGACAATATCTGATTATGGAGAAAGAAGAGGAGAGGCAGCACGCCATCCCATACGAAGAATGCCCGCCCGAGCAGTTCTACGGGCGGCTTGAAGAGAGTCTGGCAGAAGGACTCAGCGAGCGGCAGAGGATGCTCATCATAGGCGAGGTGTTCCGTCAGAGCATCGACCAATACGTATCCCACGCCTCACTCACCTTCACGGGTCTGTTCTCCAAACTGGATTATATCATCAAGCAACGCGGCATCACAGCCGAGCACACCACGCTGCTCCACTTCACGCGCAAGGCTCTCAGGGAAATGGGATCGGAGCACGAACCCTCGGCCACCCAGTTGCGCAAGGACCTCCCACAGCATCTGCAGGCTGCCACTACGCTGGTGTTCCTCATCAGCGGTGCGGCTATTCCCCCCAAGCTGCAGTCCCACTTCCCCCGCAAAGCGCCCTCCGACCGCTGGAAAGGCTATGACCTGAGCCTCATCCGCTGCATTGTACGCACCATGGATGAGCACATCATCGAGGCCGAGGAGGAGCAACACGCACAGCTGCTGAAGGTGTGCTACGACGAGCGCAACACCTTCCTGACCCGTAACGGACTGGGTGACTGGAGCTATCTGGAGCAGATACTCACCCCTGGCACACAGGTCAACCTGGTACGTGTACGCTTCCAGGACGACCTGTGCATGCCCGAGCTCATCATCTACGAGCCTGATTACCTGGTGAATGTGACCACGGTGGCATCCTGCTTCGAGACCTATGCCGAATCGCCCTTTGTGAGCCTCGTCAACCGTCTGAAGCCGCAGCCCAACAGCGAGCACATCCATCTGGGAAACCTCACAGGGCAGTTTCTCGACGACACGATACACGGCAGGGAAGTTCCCTTTGCCGACAGCATGACGCAATTCTTCCAGCATCATGCGCTGGAGATGCTGGCTTGCGAAGGTCTGCAAACACGCCAGCAGGCCCAGGCCTTCTATGAGAACGCACGCGCCCAGCAGGCCAACATCAAGAAGCTGATAGGCCACGACCTGAAGGAGAGCATCGAGGGGTACGACGCACGGCGAGTCACCCTGGAGCCCACATTCTTCAGCGACGTGCTGGGCATACAGGGCCGACTGGACTTCCTGCACACCCACAAGGGCGAAGCAGTCATCATCGAGCAGAAGTCCGGCAAGGGAGACTTTATACCACAGTCGTCTCCCAACTACAACCCTCTGGTGCCCAAACCTCAGGAGAAGCACCTGGTGCAGCTGTTGCTCTATCGTGCGCTGCTCGTATATGAGTTCCAGATGCACTCCGAGAGCCTCAAGCACATCCTCCTGCTCTACTCCCGCTATGGCCGCGGACTGGTCTCCGTGGGACAAATGCCCTCGCTGATGCTGCGTGCCATACGCATGAGAAACCTGCTGGCATGGTGCGAAATCAACTATGCCAACGAGGGTTTCAGCATCCTGGCATCACTCACCCCCGAGCGGCTCAACCGCAAGCATGTGAGCGGCAAACTATGGATGGTATATACACGACCCGAACTGGAACGGCTGCTGCAGCCCATCCATCAAGCCTCTCCACTGGAGCTCGCCTACTACCTACGCTTCATGCAGTTCCTCGCCAAGGAGAAACTCCTGTCCAAGGTAGGCAGCAAGACCAAGGAAGACTCCGGCTTTGCAGCCAAATGGCTCTCCTCTCTGGAGGACAAGCGAGCGGCAGGAAGCATCTATGAAGGGCTGCTGCTCAAGGACTTCGAGCAGGACGGGCAAGCCGTGACCGGCCTCATGGCATGCTTCCCCGAGCAGACTTCGACCGACACCACAAACTTCCGTCGCGGCGATATCGTGCTGCTCTACCCTTATAAGAAAGACACCGAACCGCGTGCCTGCACGCAGATGGTGTGCCGGGCCAGCATAGCCGACATCACCCCCGAAGGCATAAGGCTGGTGCTGCGCAACGGACAGACCGACCCCAAGGTGTTTGCCAAAGGAGCCAACACACGCTGGGCCATCGAGCATGATCTGTTCGATTCATCGTCCGACACTCTGTGCTGCGGACTGCACCGATTCCTGTCGGCACCACCCGAGCGGCGTGCTCTGCTGCTCTCGCAAAGGGAGCCGCTGACCGACCCCAACCAGGTGCTCAAGGGTGACTATGGCAACTTCAACACCCTGGCTCTGCGTGCCAAACAGGCAAGCGAACTCTTTCTCATCATCGGTCCGCCGGGCACAGGAAAGACCTCCTTCGGCATGCTCAACCTGGTGAAGGAGCAACTGCAGGAGGAAGGGACGGATATCCTGCTGCTGTCCTATACCAACCGCGCCGTGGATGAGATGTGTGGCAAATTGCTCGAAGAGGGCATCGACTTCCTGCGCATCGGGTCGGAACTCTCCTGCTCGCCCCTTTACCACGAGCATCTGCTGGCCAGCAAGGTGGCAGAATGCAGGCGTGCCGACCAGGTGCGGCAGGTGGTGATGGACACCCGGGTGTTCTGCGGCACCACAGCCTCGCTGAACGCCTGCCCCTGGCTGTTCGCTCTCAAGCACTTCCATCTGGCCATCGTGGATGAAGCCTCGCAGATACTGGAGCCACACATCATCGGTCTGCTCAGCATGCAAACCCAGGGAGTGGCCTCGATAGGCAAGGTGGTGCTCATCGGTGACCACAAGCAGTTGCCCGCCGTGGTGCAGCAGACCGAGGAAGAAGCCAGCGTGACCGATGAGGGACTGCGCACCATCGGACTCACCGACTGTCGTCTGTCCCTCTTCGAGCGACTGCTCTCGCGCTTCCGCACAGCCGACGGCTACGACCCGCGCTTCGTGTATATGCTCACCCGCCAGGGCCGCATGCACAGCCAGATAGCCGACTTCCCCAGCCTGGCATTCTACTCCCACAAGCTGCAGACCGTGCCTCTGCCCCACCAGACAGCCCCCCTGCAGACCACCACGAGCACCCACGGCATAGCCCGCATGCTCACCACCCACCGCCTGGCATTCGTATGCTCAGAGCGTCCCACACAGATAGCATCGCCCAAGACCAATGATGTGGAAGCACGCATGATAGCCTCCATCGCCTACCAGGCCTACCTGCTCTGCGGCGACCACTTCGACACCGAGCAGAGCATAGGCATTATCGTGCCCTACCGCAACCAGATTTCGGCCATCCGCAATGCCATTGACCAATACGGCATCAGCGAGCTGCACAATATCAGCATCGATACTGTGGAGCGATTCCAGGGTAGCCAGAGGGACTACATCATATATGGTTTCACCATCCAGCAACGCTGGCAGCTCAACTTCCTCAGCAGCAACACCTTCAAAGAGGAAGGGGCGTGGATAGACCGCAAGCTCAACGTGGCCATGACCCGTGCACGGCTCCAACTCACCCTGGTGGGCAACCCGCAACTGCTGGCCCACAACACCACCTTCAGCCAACTGATGCAATACTCCCGCTCCCAGGGCGCTTTCCTGCAAGTGGATACCGAGCGCTTCTGCCGCGGAGACTTCGAAGTGCAGTCCTGCCCCGACGGCCTTTCTGCGGCACAAGAAGAGTGATGATGTTAAAAAGGATGAAGAATGTGGGCGCACACTTGGACAGCTTCACCAAAATATCTACCTTTGTCCTGTTAATTATCAAAGAAAGAGAAAAAAATGAACAAGAAGTTTGCAGCCTCAGCCCTTCTGCTGGCCGGGACTATGCTGGGCATGGTGTCCTGCAACAAGGACAACTCCTTCCACGCCACATCAATCAACTACCCCTACACCGGCATCCTCTATGCCGACCAGACTCTCGACTCTATCGTCTTCAGCACATCCGATGCCTGGAGCCTGAGCACTCCCTATGACTGGATTCACATACAGGGCAAAACACAAGGTACAATAAAGGAGGAGATGGCACTCGTCACATATACCAACAGGGTGCAGTTCGATGAGAACACCACCGACAGCACACGCATCGGCCACATCCAGCTCAATTCGTACTACACCCTGGCCGCTGCCTACATCCAATACGGCTTCATCAACATCACCCACCCAGACTATAAGGTGGAGTCATTCTACGGCAACAGCAGGGTACCCACAAAGGTAAGCTTCACCATAGCCGACAGCGCCAACGTGAGCACCGACTCCATTTGCTTCATTGCCCAGAAGGACTGGAAGCTGGAAATCAAGAACGAGGGCGGCGACGCGTGGGTGGCTGCCAGCAAGACCCAAGGCAATGCCGGCAAGCAAAGCATCAGACTGAGCCTGACACAGAACCCCGGCACACAGGACCGCGAGACCAAGGCCATCCTGACCAGCGGCACGGTGAAGAACGAGATTACAATACGCCAGTTCGGCAAACCCGAGAAGAAGGACTGACCCCACCTGCACACACCTACCGAGATGACAAGCGTATCACAGGGAATGCTCTTCGGCGATGACATGCAGGACAGCCGCTCTCCTCTGTCGGGGCGGGTGGTGTGCATGTTGGGCTCCTTCACGCAGAGCAATGCCGTCATGCAGCGCAAGTTGCGTGAGCAAGGAGCCGACTACAAGCCTTCCACACGCGTGAGCCGCAATGTGCACTACGTGCTGGTGGGACGAGGTGCGCCCCAGGACCAGATTGACTACCTTGCCACTCTGGCCTTCAACGGCTATCACCCGCGTGTGCTCACCCAGCAGGACTGGGATGCCATCATGCAGGGCCAGTGGGAGGAGTACCGCACACCGCTGCAGATAGAGAAGCACCTGCACCTCACCATACAGCACTACCTGAGTTCGCGAGTAGATTACGATGCACGCATGAACCCGCTCTACACCCACGAGCTGTTCGTGGCGCCCGACACCGAAACGCCCCAGGAGGAGCTCTACCAACTGCTGGGCGACCGCGGGATATATGCCAACCCCTACATCGACGACAGCACCGATGTGCTGGTCATCTCGGAGCAGACACTCGAGCACCTGCGTGCAGGTGAGACCGACAGCGTACTACAGTCCATCGAGAAGACCTACAACGCCAGCCGCGCACAACAGTACCGCTACGTGATGACCACCGAGCGCGAACTGATGGAGTGGCTTCGCAAGTGACGAAAAAGGCATCGCCCAACGCGGCGAGCACATAACAGAGGAAGTGGGAACTGCCCAGTGCGGCGGTTCCCACTTCCTTGTTTTCTGTCCCACACGTCCTTGATAAGAAACATCCACGCCCTCTAGCAGAAAAACGCAGCACGCTGCATACATCTACGCAGCGCGCTCCGCAGGCCAATGCAGGGCGCTGCATAAGCCATCGCACCGCCCTGCCTTTTCCCAAGCAGAATCTTGAGGGGAACAACGAGGAGGCTCAGACCACCCCTCATTCACCCATGACTAAGGTCAAGAAGCCAGTTTCCCCGTCCAAGATTCCGAACTTGCAGCTACCAAAAAGCCCACTTCTTAATTCAAAATTCTTAATTCCTAATTACCTCGAAGCGGCTTCATTCCCCTATCCTGGCCAGGAACTCATCCTCGCTGACGATGCTGATGCCCAGCTTGGAAGCCTTTTCCAGTTTGGCCGGACCCATATTCTCGCCCGCCAGGATGAAGGACGTCTTGGCACTGATGCTGCCCACATTGCGCCCGCCATGCCGCTCGATGAGCGCCTTGTACTCGTCACGGCTGTGGTGGCGGAACACGCCACTGATGACCACACTCTGCCCCGCCAGCGTATCGCTGTGCGCCTCTTGCTCCTCCTGGGAAAGCTGCATCTGCAGTCCCGCCTCACCAAGCCGCTCCACGAAAGCACGGTTGCGCTCGTCGTGGAAGAAGGTGATGACGCTGCGGGCTATCACTTCGCCGATGCCGTTGATGGCAAGCAAGTCCTGGAGGGACGCATTGGCCACAGCCTGCATGCTGCCCAGGTTGCGTGCCAGAGACTTGGCCGCTATCTCACCCACAAACCTGATGCCTATGGCAAAGAGCACCCGCTCGAAGGGCACCTGACGGCTCTCGTCGATGCTCTGCAGGATGCGTCGTGCCATCTCACGCCCTCCACCCTCGATGGTAAGCAGTTGCTCCTCGGTGAGGAGGTAGAGGTCAGAGGCATCGGAGATGAGTCCGCGCTGGTAGAAGGCATCCACCGTCTCGGGACCCAGCGAATTGATGTTCATCGCCTTGCGGCTGATGAAATGCTCCACACGTCCCAGAAGCAATGGCGGACAACCGCTGTCGTTGGGACAATAATGTGCAGCCTCGCCCTCGTAGCGCACCAGCGGAGTGCCACACACAGGGCAGCGCGTGATGAAGGAGATGGCTCCAGGACGGTCGGGAGTGATGTTATCTACTATCTTGGGGATAATCTCTCCACCCTTCTCCACCAGCACATGGTCACCCACATGCAGATGCAGCTGGGCCATCACATCGGCATTGTGCAGCGTGGCACGGCGCACCTGAGTTCCGGCCAGTTGCACGGGATCCATATTGGCCACAGGCGTCACGGCTCCCGTACGCCCTACCTGGAACACCACCTGCCGCAGTATGGTCTCCTCCTGCTCGGCCTTGAACTTGTAGGCAATGGCCCAACGGGGACTCTTGGCCGTCATGCCCAGACTACGCTGCTGCGCCAGGGAGTTGACCTTGAGCACTATGCCGTCGGTGGCCACGGGCAGGAACTTGCGCTCGGTGTCCCAATGGTCGATGTAGTCATAGATGTCCTGCAGCGAACGGACCAGCTTCATGTGCTTGCTTATCTGGAATCCCCAGCTGCGGGCAGCCTGCAGATTGGCATAGTGGCTGTCGCCTGGGATGCCGTCGCCAAGCAGGTAATAGAGGTAGGCATCCAGCCCGCGCTGTGCCACGGTGCTGCTGTTCTTGCTCTTGAGAGTGCCGCTGGCGGCATTACGCGGATTGGCAAAGAGCGGTTCACCGTCACGCTCCCTTTCGGCATTGAGGCGGTTGAATGAGGCCCAAGGCATGAGCACCTCGCCCCTTATCTCGAACTCCTCGGGCCAGTCGGCGCCTGCGGGCAGGGCAAGAGGCACGCTGCGGATGGTGCGCACATTCTGTGTCACATCATCACCCTGCACGCCGTCACCACGTGTCACAGCACGCACCAGCCTACCCTCTTCGTAATGCAGACTGATGCTCAGACCGTCGAACTTCAGTTCGCAGCAAATTTCGAAAGGCTCGCCATGCAGCCCCTCACTCACCCGCTGGTAGAACTCCGCCACCTCCTGGCGGTTATAGGTATTGGCCAGACTGAGCATGGGACGCTTGTGCACCACCGTCTGAAAGTCGTTGCTGAGGTCCGACCCCACTCGCTGAGTGGGGCTGTTGGGGTCGGCCAGCTCGGGATGCAACGCCTCCAGGTCCTGCAGGCGGTGCATCTTCATATCGAAGTCCTGGTCGGAGATGACCGGTGCATTGAGCACATAATAGTTATAGTTGTACCTGTGCAATTCATCCCTCAAACTGAGTATCTCTTCCTTCTCGTTCATATCTTGCATGTGACAGATTGATGATATTGCCACAAAATTAGGTATAAATTGCGATGGAAGAAGAATTGTCACAAGCCTTTTTTGGTCAAAAAAGACTTTTGTAGTACTTTTGCAGTACCATAAACAGAGCATCACACATGGCACAAAATAAATTCAAAGGACTGGGCATTGCCCTCATCACACCCTTCAAGGCAGACGGCACAATAGACTGGGAAGCCCTAGACCGGCTGGTGGAATACCAGCTGAAGAGCGGTGCTGATTACCTATGCATCATGGGTACCACAGCCGAGACACCCACACTCACGCCCGAAGAGAAGCGCATGCTGAAGCAGAGGCTGGTAGATAGGGTGGCCGGACGAGTGCCCTTGCTGATGGGCTGCGGAGGCAACTGCACAGCCAGCGTGGTGCGTGAGCTGAAGGAAGGAGACTGGAGCGGCATCGACGGCGTGCTGAGCGTATGCCCCTTCTACAACAAACCCTCACAGGAAGGACTGTTCCGCCACTTCTCGGCCATCGCCGAGGCAAGCCCCGTGAGCGTGGTACTCTACAACGTGCCAGGGCGCACCGGCGTGAACATGACCGCCGAGACCACCCTGCGACTGGCGCGCACCTATGACAATATCGTAGCCATCAAGGAGGCCAGCGGCAACATCACACAGATGGATGACATCATCAAGAACAAGCCCGCCAACTTCGATGTCATCAGCGGTGACGACGGCATCACCTTCCCCCTCATCACCCTTGGGGCCGTGGGAGTCATCAGCGTGATAGGCAACGCCCTCCCCGCCGAGGTGAGCCGCATGGTGCGCCTGGCCCTGCGCGGAGAGTACAGTTCGTCGTTGAGCATACACCACAAGTTTACCGAGCTCTTCAAGCTCCTCTTTGTAGATGGCAACCCTGCAGGAGTAAAGGCCATGCTGCATGAGATGGGCATGATAGAGAATGTGCTGCGCCTGCCACTGGTGCCCACACGCCTCACCACCATGGAGCGCATCAGCCAGATAGTGAGAGAGCTGGGCTACTGAACACAGAAAAGAATTGATGATAAAATAGCGAAAGGGGCGGAGGAAGTTCATCTGTTGACTTCCCCCGCCCTTTCATTGCAACCGGACGCGCCACTCCAGCCTCCCCCCTGCCCCTACGACAAGAGCCTTCCTTCCGCATTGGGAAGAAAGGCTCTCGCTGTTTCCTTGTATCCGAAAAGATGCCTTAGAAGGGCAGGTCATCATTGCCTGCTGCAGGAGCGGCACCCTGCATGGGCTGGCCGAAACCGGCAGGCTGGGCAGGCTGAGCGGGCTGGCCAAAGGGAGGCATATCGGGGCTTTGTGCAGCATACCCAGCTGCAGCGCCCACAGGCTGGATGTTACGGTTCACACGGAATGCGCGAACAGAATTGAACCAGCGGCCATTGTATTCGCGGGCATCAATGTCGATAGACACCTCCAGACGCTCGCCCATCTGGATATTGAACTGCTTGATGCGGTCGTCACCGAACACCTCGAAGAAAACCTTCTTGGGATACTGGTCCTCGGTCTCCAGTACATACTGTCCGCAAATCCACTCACTGCCGGTGCGTGAAGAGGTACCACGACGTGGCTCCAGCACCTGTATAATCTTTCCAACTATCTCCATGATTGCTGTAATATTGGTTAAAAACGTACGCAAAGGTATTGAAAATTTCCGAGGAAGCGGATTTGTGCCGCCTTTTTTTTGCCACCTGCGGGAAAAGAAGTATTTTTGCCTATAATAAACAATAATGTAGATAATATGAATTTCAAGGTTTCGAGTTCCGCGCTATACAGCCGGCTGACACTGGCCAGCAAGGTATTGGCCAGCAAGAATGTGCTCCCCATACTGGACTGCTTCCTCTTCGACATCAAGGACGGCAACATCACAGTGACCGCCTCTGACGGTGACAAGTACTTCATCACCCAGGTGCCCGTAATAGAGCACGACGGTGACGCACGCTTCTGCATCTCGGCCAAGACCATCATGGACTCCATCAAGGAACTGGCCGAGCAGCCCCTCGCACTGGGCTTCAACCCCGACAACATGGCCATCATAGGCCGTCACAGCAGCGGTACATTCAACCTCTCGGGCATGGATGCCTCTGTATATCCTTTGCCCATAAGCCCCGAGGAGGGTTGCACCACACTCACGCTCCCCGCCAAGGTGCTGCTCGACGGCATCAGCCGATGCCTCTTTGCCACAGCCAACGACCAGGTACGCGCGGCCATGAACGGTATCTATATGGACATCAAGCCCGACTGCATCGTGTTTGCCAGCACCGACAGCCGCAAACTGGTGAAGAGTACCAACAGCACCGTACAGAGCGGCATCACCGCTGGCATCATCATACACAAAAAGGTGGCAGGCATTCTGAAGGCCGTGATGTCGAAGGACGATGAGGATATCAGCCTGTCGTTTGACACCCAGAGAGCCGTACTGCGTACCGCTGACTTCACCCTGCACTTCCGACTGATTGAAGCCCGCTACCCCAACTATAACGCTGTGATACCCACCGACAACCCCTACAAGGTGGAGCTGGACCGCCTCTCACTGGTGGGCGCACTCAAGCGCACCAGCATCTTCTGCAGCCAGAGCACAGGCATGATAACGCTCGAGCTGGGCAACAACACGCTGAAGCTCAAGGGTGCCACCGACGACTACGGAGCCAGCGCAGAGGAGTATCTCACCTGCCAATACACACAGCAACCCATCAGCGTGAACTTTAGCTGCCACTTCCTGCTGGAGATAGCCAACATATTGGAGAGCGAGAGCGTGACACTCGAACTGGCTGCCGACGTGAGCCGTCCCGGCCTCATTCACCCATCGGTGGAGGATGAGAATGACAAGGTGCTGATGCTGCTGATGCCCATGAAGAGGGACCAGTAAGGCTGCGTACGACTACACACAAACAAAGAGAGGAGACTATCCGCAGAAATGAAACTGAATCTTAAGAGACCCATCATATTCTTCGACCTGGAGACCACAGGACTCGACATTGCCAAGGACCGCATTGTGGAGCTCTGCTACATACGTGTGGAACCCAACGGCAACGAGGAAGCACGCAGCATGCGCATCAATCCCGAGATGCACATTCCCGAGGTGGCAAGCAGCGTGCACGGCATCACCGACGATGACGTGAAGGACTGCCCCACGTTTGCCGACGTGGCACCACAGCTGGCCGCTACCTTTGAGGGATGCGACCTGGCCGGATTCAACAGCAACCGATTCGACCTCCCGCTGCTGGCCGAGGAGTTTATGAAGGCAGGTGTCAACATCGACCTGAGCCACGTGCAGGCCATTGATGTGCAGAACATTTACCACAAGCTGGAGAAGCGCACACTGGCTGCAGCCTACAAGTTCTACTGTGGACGCGACCTGGAAAACGCACACAGCGCACTGGCCGACACGCAAGCAACCTATGAGGTATTGCAGGCACAACTGGACCACTACCCCAATGACCTGCAGAACGATGTGGATTTCCTGACAGAGTTCTCACGCATGAACCGCAACATCGACTTCGCCGGGCGCTTTGTGTATGACGAGAGCGGGAAGGAACTCATCAACTTCGGCAAATACAAGGGAAAGGCCATCAAGGACGTGCTGAGCCGCGACCCCGGCTACTACAGCTGGATTATGCAGGGCGACTTTACGCTTAACACCAAGCAAGTACTCACCAAACTCCGACTGAAGTATGCTGCAAGGTAAGCACATCGTACTGGGTATCACAGGCAGCATAGCCGCCTACAAGGCTTGCCTCATCATCCGTCTGCTCATCAAGCAGGGAGCTGAGGTGCAGGTGGTCATCACGCCGGCAGGCAGGGAATTCATCACTCCCATCACCCTGAGCACGCTCACACGCAAGCCGGTCATCTGCGACTTCTTCAACCACCAGGACGGTACCTGGAACTCACATGTGGATCTCGGGCTTTGGGCCGACGCTATGCTCATAGCACCCGCTACGGCAAGCACCATAGGAAAGATGGCACACGGAGTGGCCGACAATATGCTGATAACCACTTATCTGAGCATGAAGGCTCCTGTGTTTATCGCGCCTGCCATGGACTTGGACATGTATGCACATCCAAGTACACAGGAGAACCTGCGGAAACTTGCCGCATGGGGCAACCACATCATCGAGCCTGGCACAGGTTTCCTGGCCAGTCAACTGGAAGGAAAGGGCCGCATGCAAGAGCCCGAGGAGATAGTGCGCGAGCTGGACGAACAACTGTCACAGGACTGCAGCATGCAGGGCAAACGTGTGCTCGTCACGGCTGGCCCCACCTATGAGAAGCTTGATCCCGTGCGCTTCATCGGCAATTACAGCAGCGGCAAGATGGGCTTCGCACTGGCAGAGGAATGCGCACGACGTGGAGCGGAGGTGCAACTGGTGAGCGGGCCAGTGTCGCTCGACACGCATCACCCACGCATCCAGCGCACCGATGTGGAGAGTGCCGAAGAGATGTATAAGGCTTGCACCGAGAGGTTTGCACAGGCTGATGTGGCCATCCTATGCGCTGCAGTGGCCGACTTCACGCCCTCACAAGTGGCCGACAAGAAGATAAAGCGTGAGGGAGAACAGCTGGTGCTGCGACTCTCACCCACTCACGACATAGCCCGCAGCCTGGGAGAGATGAAGCACGAAGGGCAGATCATGGTGGGCTTCGCGCTGGAGACCAACGACGAGGAGGCGCATGCCAAAGACAAGCTCAAGCGCAAGAACCTGGATTTCATTGTGCTGAACAGTCTGCAGGACAAAGGTGCCGGCTTCCGCACAGACACCAACAAGGTGACGATACTGGACGCTGAGGGCAAGACTGAATTCCCCTTGAAGAGCAAGAGGGAAGTGGCTGCCGACATTGTGAACCGCATTTGTACATTATTATCATGAGAAAGGGAACTGCCACTCTGCTGGCTGCAGCATGGATGCTCGGCGCATCGCTCTGCCCCGCACAGGGGCAAGAGCTCAATGCGCGAGTGAATATCAACCGCTCACAGGTCTCGAATACCAAGGGCGAAGTGTTTGATGCGCTGCAGAAGACAATGGCCGACTTCCTCAACAACCACAAGTGGACAGAGCTCACCTTCCGCGACAACGAGAAGATACAATGCACGTTCAACCTCACCGTCAGCACCTATAGCGACACAGACAACTCCTTTGTGTGCTCCCTGCTGCTCTCGAGCACCCGCCCCGTGTATGGCAGTTCTTACACCACCACAGGCTACTCGGTGAAGGACCCTCAGTTCACTTTCACCTTCAAGGAACACGACCAACTGGAGTTCAACATCAATAACATAGACAACAACCTAGTGGCTCTCCTGGCCTACTATGCCTATGTCATCATAGGTATGGATATGGATACCATGGCGCCCAAAGGCGGTACACCTTATCTGCAAACAGCAGAGCAGATAGTGCAAGCCGGCCAGGCACTGGACTTCCCAGGCTGGAAGGCTTTTGATGACAGCAAGAACCGCTTCGGACTGCTCAACGACTATATGGACGGGGCAATGGAAAGCATGAGGCAGTTTGAATACGTGTATCACCGCAAGGGACTCGACCGTATGGCCACTGCACCCGACAGTGCAAGGGCAGCCATTGCCGAGGGACTCGAACTGCTGCGAGAAGCACACCAGGCCAAAACGATGAGCCAGGTGCCTCAGTTGTTCACGGAATACAAGAGGGAAGAGCTTCTGAACATCTTCGCAGACAAAGGTACCAAGGAAGAGAGGGAGAAGGCTTATGAAATTCTCTTCGCTATCGACGCCTCGCAAAACGAGTCGTGGAAGAAACTGAAAAAGTAAACACAAACATGCTTACGCATCTCTGCATACGCAACTACGTACTTATTAAGGAACTGGATATCGATTGGCACGACGGTTTCTCCGTCATCACCGGCGAAACAGGAGCGGGAAAGAGCATCCTGCTGGGTGCCATCGGACTGCTCACAGGGCAGCGTGCCGACACGAAAAGCATCCTGCCAGGTGCCGCAAAGTGCACCATCGAAGGGACTTTCAGCCAAGCAGGAACCGAGCTGCAGACCTTTTGTGCCGAGCACGAACTGGACTGCGAGGATGGCGAATGCATCATCCGACGCGAACTGACAGCCACTGGCAAGAGCCGTTGTTTTGTCAACGACACACCTGTCACCGTGGCCGACTTGCGCTCGCTGGCCCATCTGCTGGCCGACATTCACTCCCAGCATCAGAATCTCTTGCTGGGCAAAGAGGATTTCCAGCTCACCGTGCTCGACACCGTAGCCCAAAACGGAAGCACAGTCAGCGAGTACCGCACATGCTTCAGAGCCTACCGCGAAGCACGCCGCAAGCTGGACGAAGCACGCGAGCAAGCCAAAGCTGCCAAGGCCGAAGAGGACTACCTCACGTTCCAGTTGGGGCAGATAGAAGACCTGCAACTGAAAGAACATGAGGATGAAACACTCCATGAGGAGCAGCAGACACTGACGCATGCCGAAGAGATACGTGCATCACTCTATCAGGCTACGCAAATGCTCAATGGCGATGAAACCGGTGCATCGGTCATCGATGGGCTGAAAAGTGTAGCACAAACGCTGCAGGGAGCTGCCAGGATGTACCCTTCATTGGCTCCCTATACCGAGCGGCTGGAGAGCAGCATCATAGAACTCAAGGATATAGAGGCCGACTTGAGCTGCATGTCAGACCGTATCGACAGCAATCCTGAGCGACTCGAAGAGGTGACACAACGCCTTGACAGCATCTACACACTGGAACAGAAACATGCGGTGCGCAGCAGTGACGAGCTGCTGGAACTGGCCATCGAACTACAGAAGAAACTGGATGAGATAACCCACGGAGAAGAGCGTGTGAGCCAACTGGAGCAGCAGGCAAAAACCCTGCATGCCGATGCCACACGCCTGGCCAGCATGCTTACCAAGCAAAGACAGAAGGCTGCACGCGAGGTGGAAAAGCACATCGCCACCAGCCTCACCCAATTGGAAATGCCAGACAATAAGTTTGCCGTGCAGATGGAGACCACAGCTGACCTCACCGAGAGGGGGACCGACAAGGTGACCTTTCTGTTCTCTGCCAACAAAAACATGCCGCCCCGTCCCATCGCCGAAGCAGCCAGCGGAGGCGAGATAGCGCGTGTGATGTTGGCACTGAAGGCACTCATGGGCATGCGGGCTGCACTTCCCACCATCATCTTCGATGAGATAGACACAGGCGTAAGCGGCCGTGTAGCCGATGCCATGGCCCGCCTCATGAGACAGATGAGCAGCACACAAGGCCAACAGGTGATAGCCATCACCCATCTGCCACAGATAGCCGCACAGGGGCACACGCACTATTATGTATATAAGGAGAACGCTGAGGAGCAGACCATCAGCCACATCCGCCAGCTGACCGACGAGGAGAGAATAACAGAAGTGGCGCACATGCTGAGCGGCACCAACCTCACCCAGGCAGCCATCGACAACGCTAAACAACTCTTAGGAAAATGACATACACACGACTCACGCTCATATTCACAGGCATCCTCTGTGCCTTCACCATCAGCGCGCAGCAGCCCAAGGGGCTCAAGAAACTGCGTGCAGCACAGGTTTCGGTACTGGCTTACACTGCCGGCGGAGAACTGCAGCAGGGACAAGGGACACTCATCTCGGAAGACGGCATCGTGGTTGCCCAGTACGATGTGATGAAAGGCGCCACACGAGCCACCGTGGTGGATATGGCCGGCAACGAGCATCAGGTAACCGAGATACTGGGAGCCAATGGTGCTTATAATATAGTAAGGATGCGCATGGAGCCAGGCAAGAAGAAAAACGCATACCTGACCATAGCCCCTCAGCAGCCGGCAGAGCAGGCACAGGTGTTCATCATGCCCAGCGAGAAAGCCGACAAGAATGTGCCATGCACCATCGACACAGTAACCCATGTGGAGGAGTTCGGAGACGGATTCAAGTATCTGACCCTGGCTCATGAAGCTGGGCTGCGACAGGCCAACAGCCCTGTGCTGGACCAGAGCGGTATGCTGATAGGCTTCGTGCAGATGGCCACCAAGGAAGGCCAGCCCTCATACGTAATAGATGCCAACTATGCCAACTCGCTCAAGGTGAAGACTATGGATGCAGGCAACAGCGACCTCAACAGCATCCACATACGCAAAGCATTGCCCGAGACAGAAGAGGATGCCATCAGCTTCATCTTCCTGACAGGCAAGAAGGATACGGCTATGTACATGGATTATGTGAATAGGTTTATCCAGTTGCACCCTGCCAACACCACCGGCTATACGCTCAAAGCGGAGCAGGAGGCCGAGTTGGGACAATACGCCCAGGCGGCTGCCACCTATGAGACAGCACTCAAGCAGGAGGGAACAAAGGCCGACGAACTGCATTACTCATGGTCGAAAGTCATCTACAACTTGAGCATGCGTCCCGACTACAAGCAGTATGACAACTGGAATCTGGAGCGGGCGCTGAGTGAAGTACAGCAGGCTGCGGCCATTACCCCATTGCCCACCTACACCATGCAGCAGGCCAATTGCCTGTATGCCTTGAAGAAATACAATGAGGCCGGTGACAAGTTCCTGGAGCTCACCAAGACCAATATGCGCACTCCGCAACTATTCATGTATGCAGCCCAATGCAGGCAGAAGAGCCAGGCCGACACAGCACAGGTGATAGCTCTGATGGACAGCGCGCTCAACTGCTACAGCAAGCCTTATCCCGTGGCTGCTGCCAACATCATCCTGCTGAGAGCCAAGACACTGGCCGGCAACGGTAATCTGCGTGAAGCCATCGCAGGCTACAATGACTTTGAGCACCTCTCGGGCAGCAATCTCACCGCCAACTTCTACTACGAGCGCGAGCAGATGGAGGTCAAGTGCCGCATGTACGCACCCGCTCTCAACGATATAGAGAAGGCCATCAAGCTTTCTCCGCGCGAGCCGCTCCTGCATGCCGAAGCCGCTGCGCTCAACTACCGCGTGGGCCACAACGACCAGGCTATCTCCTACGCCCGGCAAGCCATTGCTCTCAATGAGCAGTTTGCCGACGCACACCGCATTCTGGGCGTATGCCTGCTGGAGAATGGGGCAAAGGCCGAAGCCCGCAAACACCTGTTGAGAGCCAAGGAGCTGGGTGATGCACTGGCCGATGGCCTGCTGAAGAAGACAGAATGATCGGGCAGGTTGACTTATATATAAGGAATAGGAAACTGCTCTGCAAGGGCCGTCCCGTGCTGGTGGCCCTGAGCGGAGGAGCCGATTCGGTGGCACTCCTATGCGTGCTGCACGAGTTGGGCTACAGCCTGCATGCTCTGCACTGCAACTTTCACCTGCGTGGCGAGGAGTCTGACCGCGACGAATCCTTTGTTACCCGATTGTGCCGGAAACTCAATGTCCCTCTCTCGGTAAAGCATTTCGACACCCGCGAATTTGCCCTGCTGCACCACATGAGCATCGAGATGGCGGCACGCGAACTGCGCTATGGGTGGTTCAAAAGTCAAATCCAAGAGACTGGAGCACAGGGTATTGCCGTAGCTCATCATCGCGACGACCAGGCAGAAACCCTTCTGCTCAACCTCCTGCGCGGAACTGGTCTGCGCGGAATGGCAGGCATGTGGAGCCAGCGCGAGGGAGTCATCCGCCCCCTGTTGTGTGTTGGCCGCCAGGACATCCTGCACTATCTGTCGTCTATCAACCAGGACTTTGTGACCGACAGCACCAATCTGGAGCGCGATGCTGTGCGCAACCGCATCCGGCTGGACGTGCTGCCCCTGCTCCAGAGCATCAATCCGCAAGCCGCCACAGCCATCTCCCAGTTTGCCTCCATCATGCAGGGCAGTCTGCCCTACTACCACAAGGGCATCAGGCAAACCATGGACGAGTACGATATCACCACACAGCACTTTGGCCGTCAGTGGCTTACAGGTACTTCCGAAGCCGACATCCTGCTGCACGAATGGCTTCGTCCCATGCACTTCAACGCCACTCAGCAGGCCGAGATGATGGCTTCGGGACAGAGCACAAGCGGGCGCATCTGGGAAAGCGACACCCACCGCGTGTTGCTCGACCGCACCTGCCTGGTGACCGAAGCCAAATGTGAGGCGGCATTGATGCCCGTCATCGAGCAGGATATAGTGGATGCCATGCAGCCTGCAGATGCCAGCACGGCCTATTTCGATGCCGACCTGCTCAAGATGCCCTTGCATATACGGCGTGCGGAGACAGGTGACAGGATGGTCCCCTTCGGCATGAAAGGCTGGAAACTGGTGAGTGACATGATGACCGACAAGAAGTTCAACCGCTTCCAGAAGGAGCGTCAGTGCGTGGTGCAGAGTGGTGACGACATCATATGGCTGGTGGGCGTGCGCTCCGACAACCGTTTTCGCGTGACCGAACACACCACACGCATCCTGCGCCTGAGAGTATCGGCCTCCCAATGATGAAAGTTGCATAGAAAAAGCCTCCTGGATGGCCAACCAGCAGGCATGCAGTGGGTTTTATAGGGAAATTCACCGAGAAATGTGGGACAAAACACCATGATAAACGAAAAAAAACATAACTTTGCAATATTAAACACGATTAGACCAATAAACTATGAGTATAATCAGATGCCCCGAGTGCTCTCAGAGAGTATCTTCATTGGCTGGAACATGCCCACATTGCGGTGTATCTATACGCGGAAATATCAGGCAGTGTCCCCACTGCAACGAATATGTGATGAAATCGGCTACGGTTTGCCCCCACTGCTCCACCCCACTGGAGCCCATGCAGGAACCCGTGGCCAATGCCTCTGCGGCCATTACCACCGACGGACCCATCACACAGCCCAATAGCCCGAAGCCCAAGAAGAAAGGCCGTGGATGGCGCATCGCGGGCATCATTTTCCTGCTTCTGTTGCTCGGTGCAGCAGGCGCCGGCGGCTATTATTATCTGCAGATACTGCAGGAGCAGCAGCGCGAGGAGGAGCGGTATGCCAGCCTGCTCACGCTCACCGATCCCGAGTACTTCCAGCAGTTCCTCACTGATTTCCCCCAGAGCAGCCACTGCGACGACGTGCGCCGGCGCATGAAATCGCTCCTGCAGGAGAATGACGACTGGAAGGCAATGCTCAATGGGGTGTCGCGCAACAGCGTCACACAGTTTATGGAGAAGCATCCGCAGTCGGCCCGACGCTGCATCTGCGAGAACATGCTGGACTCCATCGATTGGGCTGATGCCGTCAAGGAGGAGACACCAGAGGCCATCGACCGCTATCTGAGCCTGCACCCCGAGGGGCAGCACATAACTGAAGCGGCCAGCACAAAGAACGACCTGGCCAAGAGGAAGATAACTGCCGAAGACAAGGCACTGGTGCGCGGAGCATTGGAGACCTTCCTCAACAACGGAATGGGCAAGCAGGATACCACCGCCATCAGGCAGTGTTGCGCCAGCGAGATGGAGTCGTTCTGCGGCACACAGCATGCCACTCCTGCCCAGATAGCCGACTATGCACGCAAGAAGATGGCAAAGGACGTGATAGGGTTGCACTATCTCACGGGGGCCGATATGAACATCCGGCGCCAGAGCATGCCCGACTCGTCACTGGGTTATGCTGTGGAGTTCACCATCGATGAGACAATGGCACGCAAAGACCCCACACAGAACAGCGCCCGCCACTACCGCGCATCGGCACTGCTCAATGCAGAGCGCAAGATTGTGAAACTCAATATCAAATAAACTGTGACCGAAGACAACATCCATAAGAGAATACTCAAGCTCACCCTGCCTGCCATCATCAGCAACATCAGCGTACCGCTGCTGGGACTGGTGGATAGCACCATCGTGGGCCACATGGGAAGCTCTGTGTTTATCGGCACAGTGGCTCTGGGTACCACCATCTTCAATATGATGTATTGGCTGATGGGCTTCCTGCGCATGGGCACCACCGGGCTGGTGGCCCAGGCACATGGTCAGGAAGACCAGGAACGCATGAAGACCGTCCTGCGCAAGGCTCTGCAGGCGGGCTGCATCATCAGTGCGGCGATGGTGATACTGCAATGGCCGCTCTTCGAGATAGCCACACGCATCATGCATCCCGATGCTGACACTCTGCCCCAACTGCACATCTACTTCAGCATATGCATATGGGGAGCACCTGCCGTACTGGGACAGTATTGCTTCAACGGCTGGTTCATAGGAGCACAGGATACACGTTCGCCCATGTTTGTGGCACTCTTCCAGAATCTGGTGAACATCCTGCTGAGCCTCTTCCTGGTGTATGGGATGGGATGGAAGATGGAGGGAGTGGCCACTGGCACTCTGGTGGCCCAATGGTCGGGACTGGCTCTGTGCCTGATATTCATGCGTCATCATCGTGCCAACCGCCCCACTACAGCTGCCCGCGAGAGCACCCCTGTGCGCTGGCGGGAGTTTCTGGCCGTCAACCGCGACCTGTTTCTGCGCACACTCTGTCTGGTGTGCGTGACCGTATTTTTCGTGCGTGCAGGCAGCATGCAGGGCAGTGACATTCTGGCAGCCAACGCGCTGCTGATGCAGCTCTTCATCCTCTTCTCCTACATCACCGACGGTCTGGCCAATGCCGGAGAGGCACTGAGCGGCAAATACACCGGCGCTCACGACCGTCAGGGACTCACCCAGTGCATCCTGGCTCTCTTCTTGTGGGGAGGCAGCATCTCTGCTGTCTTCACGCTGGCATACATCTTCGGCGGTGAATGGATCATCTGCTTCTTCACCGACATCCCCCGTGTGCAGTATCTGGCATCACTCTTCCTGCCTTGGGTATATCTGATTCCCATCGTAGCGCTTCAGGCTATGGTGTGGGACGGAGTGTTCATCGGCATGACTTATACACGCGGTATGCTGTTTGCCACAGTGGGCGGTGCTGCCGTGTTCTTCGCTACATATCTGTACACCAAGGAATTTCTGGGCAATGACGCACTGTGGATGGCTTTCCTCAGCTACCTCTTCACACGAGGCATCATACAGACTTTGCTCGCAACTCATAAACTTCGTTTCTCATGAACTGGACTGGTATCATCATCGGCGTAGCCTCATTTCTCACCATCGGGCTCTTTCATCCCCTGGTCATCAAGGCCGAATATCATCTGGGCCGCAAGTGCTGGTGGGCATTCCTGCTGGCAGGTATATTGTTTTGCGCTGCCAGCCTGTGGTGCCACAACGATGTGCTGAGCATCATACTGGGAGTAGTGGCCTTCTCGTGCTTCTGGAGCATAGGGGAGATTTTCGCCCAGCATAAGCGCGTGCAGAAGGGATGGTTTCCCATGAACCCCAAGCGCAAGGCCGACTACGAGAAGTGACCCCAGAGCGGCTCTGAAGTATTTTCCATTGAAAAAAACAGCCATTTGCTTGGTAAAAAGAGCGCGCTTGCATAACTTTGCACAAGATTTTGTAAGATAGAACGCCGGCTGATGAAAAAGGACATCAAGCATCTTCGACTCACAGCCCTTGTCCTCCTGATGGGTCTTCTGGCTGTATTTACATGGGCAAACGAACCCGTTTGTCCTGCGGAGCATGCTGTACCTTTGGCTCAGGCTGCCGCAGCTTCTCTTCTTGATGAGCCGTCTGCACAGGCTGCCACAGCTGCCGAGCGTCACATGCTGGCACATCCTGCACAGGGGGTGCAACTGAACCCTATCGGGCAGGTAAACAATCCTGCCACCGGACAAATCCGCCCCAGCCGACGCATAGGAGGAGGCAGCACACCACTTGGCACAGCCCATCCTGCTTTGCCACGAGGCATCTCTCATCTTATCCGGTCACACTTCACGCTGGCACACACTGGCGTGGCTTTCATATCGCCCAGGGCTTGCGACTACTACATATTTGCCCTGCGCCGCATTCTGGAGTAGCCGCTTTCTCCCCCTTTCCAACCTTAACGGAAGACTTCATCTGCCCATACAGTCCGCCCAGAACACACCGGGCGGCATTGCGTAGCACACTTGTGTGACGCAGATGCCTGTCTGCCATCATGCGTGAGAACTGTCCCAGGAGGAAGCTACACAAGTATCTCATGCCCACATATTTCACTCAATTACAAAACAATATGGACAAGAGTACCACACAAGTGCTTCTGTCCCGACAAACACATCATTATGAAAGAATTCACCAAATATACCGACATCGAGAGACTCTACACATCTGCCCCCTACATCAAACAGCTGCACGACCACAAGCACAAGGCAAAAGCCGCAGTGGTGATAATTCTCGGAGTGATAATAATGGCGCTGCCCGCAGTGATTGACATGCACAGCGAGGCTATCTCCATCACTCTGCCCACTGTGGGACTGCTGCTGGCACTGGCAGGCGTAGCATTATGCGTCAAGAGCACACGCCAGCTCATCTACACGCCCAATGGGCAAACGCTCATCCAGGGAGCTGCCACCTACGATCTCGCATGCTGTCCAGCCCTGCGCAGCATCATGGAGGAAGGTCCGTCGGCAGTAAGCCGAGGCGACATGCGCACCGACCCCAACGGTGGCATACGAGTGGAGTATCTCGTGAGTGCTGACCATCAGGTGCTGGCCATAGAGGCCAAACGGTTTGACAATCTGATGTGGCTCCCGCTCGCGCCTAACGTGATTCTCTTCACCGATGAGGAAGCGCAACAAGCCATCAAGGCCCTCAGCATCGATCAAGCCAACTGACCCACTCACCTCATCCACCATCAAGCCCAGGCTCATCGCCTGGGCTTTTTCTTTTCCCCAGGCATCACAACCGGCATCATCCACCACCGCTCCCATCACACTCCATCCCTTCCTCCCAAGAGACCCTCTGCGCTCCCCCATCTCACACACCGCGCAACTCTATTCTCCACAATATTTTCAAGAAGTATAGACTAAAGCAAACTTCCTGAGTTAGACGTCATATGGTAAAAGACACAAAACAAGCCATAAGGCATCCTGCATATATCACGGTAATAGGATTTCTTTAATGAGTCACAAAAAGAAAAAGTCCAAGCCAAGACAATGGCCAGACAAAGGAAGAAAAACAGGAGTAGTACTCCATTCGCAATAGAAGATATACTTCATCAGTGATAGGAGATATACTTCATTGGCAAAGTAAGTAGTACTGCATAAAGTCTGCCCTTAATAATCACTAATGGAACATCCCTCCAGAGAGACGAAAAGACACTCAGTATTACGAAGCAAGGTTACTTGGCAAAGTATCCTTGGATACTTGCCCGTTTATCCTTGGATAAATTGCGAAGTATCCAAGGATACTTTTTCGGGGCAGTTTTGACGGTCAGGAGCTGGAGTTTGCATTACTGACGTGGGATGTTCCATGTAGTTCCTTGGGCAGAGGCTTATTCCGTCCTGCAAAAACTCCAGAAATAGCATGGGAAGAAATATCTCCTAACCCCAAGGTTAATGGTCTTAATCCTTGTTTTAGTGGAACATACTCTCGGATGGCAAATCACGATCCGTCTGAATCCTATGGAAAAAGTGACCGTCCACAATAATCTCCGTCTCTCTTTAAAATCTACATCTTAGTCTTTTAAAAAAGACATAACAAGCATATAGCATAGCGTAAGGAATACAAATATGTAGATCCCAAAACAGAAGGCAAACAAAAAAAATAACAACTTATTCTTCACCCCATGCGAAAAAAAAAAAAAAAAAAAAACGCTACCGCTCCCCAAAACGTACTATAGGAAACTGCAGTACCAATAAAGCCAATAATAACGGCAAACAAAAGCTCCATCTTCAAAGGATTAAAGTGTTGATATAATGACGCATTTTTATAAAATCTTGCCATACGTAACATGACAAGAGAATATGTCTTTATCCTTGATTTAGTGGGACATTCTCTCGGAGAGGATG
>UQST01000025.1 GCA_900543815.1 uncultured Prevotellaceae bacterium | reverse complement strand
TGGTCTGTTCCATATGGCAAAGGTACGACTTTATTCCTAACATACGGTGTTACCAACCGGAAAAATCCGCTGACCCCAAGTCATCCTTCACAGGATGCTGAAGGAGGTGTGGCACAGCATCACACTTCCCTTCATAAAACGAAATAGAGGCAGGAAACCGCCCCCTCGTGGGAACTGGCATCCTGCCTCTAATAAAAACAAAGCCCCCTCTGCCCGCAGGCGGAGAGAACTCCTAGTTGTTGTTTAGTTCAAAGTGATGGTCATAGACTTGTCCTCCTCGGTCACAGTCACCTTGTCCTCGCGGAGCAACCAACCCAGTGCCAGGCAGAGATCCTTGTCTGTCTTGATCTTTGCAGCCTTCTTCAGGTCCTTGGAAGTCATTGTACCATTCTCGTTCAAGGCTGTCCATACGGCACCAGCCAAAGTTCCAACTTTCTCGTTCATTCTGATTCTTTCTAAGGTGTAACTAACAATCTTCTCTATTTCAACCGCAAAGGTAGCCCGATTATCCCACATAGGCAAGCATTTGTACGAATTATTTGCAACCAACCCATGGGAATGCGCCTGAGGAAGAGGCATTATTGGAAACGAGAGGCATAATATGCCCAATAGGTGTGCGAATAGTCGGCCAGGCTGTCGATGGCTGCCTGGTTGCCCTCCAGAGAGGCATCGTACAGGCGGCAGAAGCGGTCGAAGGACCGCTGCATCAACGAATCGGAATACAGGAAGAGGCTGTGCTCCACGCTCTTTACTGCCTTTCCGGCCGTGGATGTCGAGGTAGGCTTGGGGGAAGATGCCCTCTGGCTGCCCATCCCCCAGAGGTTGCGGATGAGGACAAGAGCCTCACGGTAATGCTTGGGAAGCGAGGTGGAAAGGGAGTCGGTGTGCAGAACCAGCACTTGGGCAAAACTATGCAACTCACCACAAAGCAGATGGGAGCAGAGCAGATAATCAAGTGCGAGAGGTCGCGCAATGCTGTCGAGCGCCACCACCTGGGCAAGAAAATGCTGCTCGGAGAACTTCTCCGACGAACGCGGAACAGCCTGCATGCCTTGATAAAGGGCAGGCAGAGCGTTATAGACAAACTCTGAATCGGACTGGGCAGGCATGAGGGTGCTCACTCCTGCGGGCACAGGAAACTCAAAGAGGCGGTCGCCCAGCGCACCGTCAAGGGCAAGCCCAGCCGCACGCAGAGAATAGAGCCTGTAGGTGATGTCGGCTGTATCGTGGCAGCAATACGCCACATCGGCATACTTACCCTCGTGCACGAACCGACCCATGCGCAACTCACGGTGTCCGACCTCGGAACTGTAGCCCAGCACACCGGTCATGAAGAGCAGGAGCGAGAGCACCAGGAGGTTGGACGAGAGGTATGAGGAAAGCGCAGAACGCTCGCCCGTGGCATCGGGATGCATGCAGCACAATATGGTGCATAGCACAAAGACAACAAGCGCAACTGCCATAGCCACCCAAGGGGTACCCGTTGAATAGTCGGGCAGTTCGGGCAAGCGAACGGATGTGATGGCTGTAAGCAGGAATGCAGAGGGGAACCAAGCCAAAGCGGCAAAGCGCAAAGGCCAGCGGATGATGCGGTGTACAAACAGCCCCAAGAGTACCAGGAGCAACGTGATAAGCGAAGCTCCGATGAGAGGCTGGTAGGTGGTCTCACCATGAGAGAAGTGATACTGGAACTGAGCAAGATAGTCGGCCTGGAAAAGATAAAGGTAGCAGAAACAGAAGCATGCAAATACGAGACTGCACACAAAGGGTACCAGACTTGCTATCTGGCGGGTATGGGGACTGCTGTACTTTACCATCCTGTCGAACTCTATGGTGAGTGGCCTTATACCTTATTATATTATATGTATCGTTGATATGCCGAAGCCGATGAACCGTACCGGCATGAGAGACGTCTTCCTGCAGGACTTCCAAGGTACCGGAGCAAGTGCCTTCACACCGGCAAACAGCCTGGCTGGTAATATCAGAGCCATTTCCGCGTATCCCAAAAGAACACTTAGGCCGTAACCCATGCGCGAATGGCTGCCCCGAAGAACAACCTTTGGCGTACGCCGAAGCTCTCTGCTGTATCCCTGACAACCGCCTTGTCCATGGTTCTCAAGCGTTTGGCATATGCCGTCAAGAAGACGAAGGAAAACGCTCCACACTTCTGCTTCCCGCCGGAAAGCGACTTTGCACATCGCTCCAAAGCGGGTAGTGCCTGCAGTACAGATGACTGCAGGCACTCCGTTTATTCCTTTATCTTGTGCAGCACACAGGCCGTACGGGCAGGCAGATACAGGCTGAGCCAACCCTTGTCCTGAGGTGCATAGAGGGGGTCAAAGTTGGTGTAATGCACCACAGAGTCGTCATTGAAGCCATTGCCACCGAACTCTACGCTGTCAGAATTGAGCACATACTCATACGCACCCTGCTCCACAAGGAAGCCGTAGCCCGTATAGGAGCGTGTGGGACTGAAGTTGAAGAAGAAGAACAGGTCGCCGCGCTGGAAGGCAAGCACCTGATCGGCATCGTTTGCATTGATTTCCGTGACGGGCAACTTAGAGATGTGCTTCAACTTGCGCATCAGATGTATCATGCTGGCATCGAAGTCGGCCAGGTAGTGGTAGCACAGTTCCTTGTTATCTACAAGGTTCCACTGGCGACGTGCATACTTGTGGCTCCAGCCGTTACCCTCGCGTGGGAAGTCGATCCATTCGGGGTGTCCGAACTCATTGCCCATGAAGTTGAGGTAGCCGCCATTGGCTGTACCGGCCGTCAGGAGGCGTATCATCTTGTGAAGAGCGATACCGCGCTCCACCACGTAGTTCTGGTCGCCCTTCTTGAAATGCCAGTACATGTCGGCATCCACCAGGCGGAAGATGATGGTCTTGTCGCCCACCAGAGCCTGGTCATGGCTCTCAGCGTAGGAGATGGTCTTCTCATCCTTGCGTCTGTTAGTGAGCTCCCAGAAGAGGGATGTAGGCTTCCAGTCCTCGTCGCGCTTCTCCTTGATGGTCTTGATCCAGTAGTCGGGAATGTTCATGGCGAGTCTGTAGTCGAAGCCATAGCCGCCATCGCGGATAGGTGCAGAGAGTCCGGGCATGCCGCTCACGTCCTCGGCAATGGTGATGGCATTCTTGTTGACCTGATGTATGAGGTCGTTGGCCAGAGTGAGATATACGATAGCCTCGTCATCCTCATGACCATTGTAGTAGTCGCCATAGCAGGTGAAATTCTCGCCCAAGCCGTGACTGTAGTAAAGCATAGAGGTGACGCCATCGAAACGGAAACCGTCGAAATGGAACTCGTCGAGCCAATACTTGCAGTTGGAAAGCAGGAAGTGCACCACCTGGTCCTTGCCGTAGTCAAAGCAGAGGCTGTCCCATGCGGGATGCTCACGCCTGTCTCCCTGGCAGAAATACTGGCAAGGGTCGCCGGCAAAGTTGCCCAACCCCTCGTTCTCATTCTTCACGGCATGGCTGTGTACGATGTCCATGATCACGGCAATGCCCATAGAGTGAGCCTTGTCGATGAGTGACTTCAGTTCCTCAGGCGTGCCGAAACGGCTGCTGGGAGCGAAGAAACTGCTCACATGATAGCCGAAACTGCCATAGTAAGGGTGCTCCTGCACTGCCATAATCTGTATGCAGTTGTAACCCTGATGAGCTACGCGAGGCAATACATTGTCGCGGAACTCGACATAGCTGCCCACCTTCTCCTCGTCCTGGGCCATTCCGATGTGGCACTCATAGATGAGCAGGGGATCAGTGGCAGGCTTGAACTTGGTCTCCTTCCACTCATAAGGCTGCTCGGGAGCCCATGCCTGGGCGCTGAATATCTTGGTCTCGGGATCCTGCACCACGCGATTGATCCACGCAGGAATGCGCTCTCCCTGTCCACCGTCCCAATGCACGTTCAGCTTGAAGAGGCTGCCGTGCTTGAAGGACTTGTCCTTAATCTTAATCTCCCAGTTTCCTGTCTTGCCCACACGCTTCATGGCAAACTTGGCGCTCTCCTTCCATCCGTTGAAGTCACCCACTACGTAGATGTCGGTAGCGTTGGGAGCCCATTCGCGCAATACCCAACTGCCATCGTCCTGGCGGTGCAGTCCGAAATAGAGATAGCCGTCGGCAAACTCTGAGAGATTGCCGCTTGGACCTGCGAGATGCAGCTTGCGGGCAAGCATATGCTGGTATCTGCCGTTGATGGCATCGGCATACTCAGCCAGGTAGGGGTCGTTCTTAATCAATTTCAGAACGGTCACCTTGGCTGGTGCTTTCTTCTTCTCGGCAACCTTCTTTGAGGTTCCCGCAGTTTTCTTGGCGGATGTTGTGGCCTTCGTACTAGGCATGGTTATTGGGTATTTGATATTTGACTTTGAATACTGCCTTCTTGAGCAGATTATCTGTTATCGCTGGTGCATGTCCCTCACCGGGCAGATACAGAACGAACTGCCCTGGACATACATTAAAATATGCTTGTGGAGAATTGGAGAGAAAGGATATATCCGCCTCCTGGTCGTAGGCTGCAGACAGCACCTGCTCCTCTGTCAGAGGGGCAAATCCGTGTTCCTCAGGACCACCAATGGGAATCTGGATATCCATCATATCGCGATGGACCTCCAGGGGAGCCTGCTCACGTGTACGCGGCAGGCATGTCTGTACATTGACCCACACCTCTGTGCCGGCCACCTCATGCTTGCCATCGGCAAGAGTCTCCAGGGGATGGGACAGAAGATAGCTGACCACAGTCTGTAACGATGGGCACAAACCTATGTACTTATGCAGATTGTCAAGTGTATCTATAACCATTTCCGTCCCTTTCTTTATAGTAATGTGAAGCTACTCCTTCGCTATTTCGGACACCGACTGGACAAGCCCATGAACGTATGTGACCTTTCTGATGAGTTTGCCATTGCGGTCCTTTTCCGTGAACTCACCGTCCTTCTGGCCTTCGCGGAAAGTGCCTTCATAACGGATGCCGTCGGAATCTTCCAGAATGCCAGGCCCGTCCTTGAGCCCAGCCTTGAAGGTGCCTTTGAACTTCACTCCATCGGCCTGACGCATGATACCGGCTCCGTCCATACGGCCATCCTTCCACTCGCCGTCATACACATCGCCATTGGCCCAGGTGTATTTGCCCCGGCCATTCTGCTGGTCGTTCTTCCACTGGCCTTCATACACGGCACCGCCCTTCCAGGTGAATGTTCCCATACCGCTCTGTTCGCCATCCTCGAAGTGCCCCACGTAGCGGTCTCCGTTGGGGAAGGTGAATATACCTTCACCCGTACGCTTGCCGTTCTGGTACTGTCCCTCGTAGCGGCAGCCGTCATGGAATGTATAGATGCCATGACCATGCTGCTGGTCGGCCTTGAAAGTCCCCTTGTAAGTATCGCCGGAAGCATAGGTATAAGTACCCTGACCGTCCATCATGTTGTCCTTCCACTCGCCGTCATAGCGGTTGCCATTGTTCCAGTCAAACACTCCACGGCCGTCTCTCTTGTCAGCCTTCCAAGTGCCTTTGTACGAGGCGCCGTTTGCATAGGTATATACACCCTCGCCCGAGCGCAGATCCTGCTCCCAGTTGCCCACGTAGATATCACCATTGAAGTAGTACATAGTGCCTTGGCCCTGCTGGAAATCCCTGAACCAAAGCCCCTCATAACGGTTGTTGTTGGCAAAGTAGAACGTGCCTCTTCCGTGCTGCTGGTTCTGGAACCATTCGCCCTCATACTTCTCCCCGTCGGAGAAGAGATAGACACCCTGGCCCTGACGCTTGCCTTTCACATATTCGCCAGTGTGTGTATCACCATTGGGAAACGTGGTGGTTCCATGTCCATAAGGCTTGCCCTTGATAAGCTCACCCTGATATTCGCCTCCGTCAGAAAAGGTGTAGTTTCCGATCTTTATCTGCTGACCAGCCGCAGATAACGGCAGGGCAAGCAGAAGGAGAAGTATAATTTTGTGGTTGAATATCATTCTGTTGCTCATTTGGATGCAAAAGTACGACAAATGCGGGGAGTGACAAAATTATCGCACACCTTTATTGCTTTGCAGGTACATCTCCGCACGTTCGAGGTCGGACGGCGTATCAATGCCCACCGTTTCTACGTCGGTAAGGGCAACCTTGATGATATACCCGTTCTCGAGCCAGCGCAACTGCTCCAACGACTCGGCTTTCTCGAGCACACCAGGAGGCAATTGGGAGATTTCGCGGAGCACTTCGCGGCGGTAAGCATACAGGCCGATGTGCTTGTAGAAGGTGTGTGAAGCAAGCCAGTCCTGCTGTTCCACACCCCGAAGATAAGGCACCACGCTTCTGCTGAAATAGAGAGCATGCATATGGCTATCTACCACCACCTTGGGCGAATTGGGGTTGGCCAGAGTCTCAAAAGTGTCCTGCGGAGAGAAGGGCTTCACCAGAGTGGCTATCTGAGTGCTCTCATCCAGGAAACAGTCCTTCACGCCATCGAGTTGGGACTTCTGTACGAAGGGTTCGTCACCCTGTATGTTCACCACCACATCAGCGTCTGTCCCTATACGCTCACAGGCCTGCCAGCAGCGGTCAGTACCACTGCGCAGGGTGGTGTCGGTCATCACGGCCTTGCCTCCAAAAGCCTCCACCGCCGAGAAGATGCGCTCATCGTCGGTGCAGACATACACTTCATCAAAAGCCAGGCAAGCCTGCTCATATACACGCTGTACTACCGGTTTGCCACCGAGCACGGCAAGGGGCTTGCCGGGAAAGCGCGTACTGGCATAACGCGCTGGTATAAGTGCCAAGAATTTCATTGCTTCTTTGTATTTTCAATTACTGTTGTTTAGTTGGCCAACTCGTCGAGAACAGCAGGTTCACCGCTCTGCACTTCCTCTTCCGAACCGTCATCCTGCCCGCAGGGGTCAAATCCTTCGGGTATGTCAAAGTCCTCGTTCTGCGTGTAGCCCAGGCTGCTGTCGGCATAGACCTTCTTCAGGAAATAGGCCGCAATGGGCAGAGCGGCATTTGCTCCCTGGCCGATAGCCATGCTGGAGAAGTGTATATCACGCTCCTCACCGCCCACCCAGGCGCCGAAGCTGAGGCTGGGAGTGTAGCCCACGAACCATCCGTCGGAGTTGTCATTCGTTGTTCCCGTCTTTCCTGCCATAGGAGCCGTGAGATTGTAGCGGAACCGCATGCGTCGGCCAGTGCCGCTGTCTATCACACCTCGCATGAGTGTAACCATCTTGCACGCTGCCTGCTCGGATATCACTTCACGTACTCTGGGCTGGAACTCCGCCACTACTTCGCCATTGCTGTCCTCTATGCGAGTCACATAAAGCGGGCAACGACGCACTCCCTTGCGGGCAAAAGCGGTATAGGCTCCCACCATCTCGGCCACAGAAATGTCACACGGACCCAAGCAAAGGGCGAGCGAAGGATGGATATCCCTGTTCTCCACGCCAAACTCATGTATCAGGCGAACCAGCGCAGCGGGCGACAACTGGTTCATCAGCCAGGCCGAAATCCAGTTGTTACTCTGTGCCAAACCCCATTTAAGCGTCACCATCTCGCCATAACGTGCTTTGCTGCCGTTGCGGGGGGTCCATTCACGGCCCGCCACATGATAGGTCGTTTGCACATTGGGCGCCTCGTCACAAGGGCTCCAACCGTTTTCCATGGCCAGAGCATAGAGGTACGGCTTGATGGTTGAGCCTACCTGACGGCGGCCCTGCGTGCACATATCATACTGGAAATACGAGTAGTCAACGCCACCCACGTAGGCTTTCACGGCTCCCGTCTCGTTGTCCATGCACATGAAACCGGCTCGCAGGAATGACTTATAGTACTTGATGCTGTCCAAAGGAGTCATCACCGTATCCTTGTCACCATGCCCGGTATAGACGATCATCTCGGTAGGTGTACAGAAGGACTTCTCTATCTCTTCGTCCGAGAAGCCGGCGGCCTTCATCTGGATGTACCTTGCGCTCTGTCGCTTGGCCCGCTGCAGGTCGGCTTTCACCTGGGCTGCAGAGAGTGAGGACGCATATGGAGCGTTGCGGTTACTGCGCAACTCGCGGTTGAACGCCAGCTGCAGTTCGCCCGCCACATGCCCTACCACCGACTGCTCGGCATATTCCTGCATGCGGCTGTCGATGGTGGTATAGATTTTCAGTCCGTCGGCATACACATTGTAATGCTTTCCTTCGCGGTTGGTATTCTTGTTGCACCAGCCATACAGCGGGTCGGTCTCCCAGGCCAAAGAGTCTTCATAGAAGTTCTGGCCCTGCCAACTGGCATAATCACTGCGCTGTGGCTTCTTGGCCATAAGTACGCGGCGAAGCATCTCACGCAGATAGGCTGCACTTCCCTCCTTGTGATCTACGCGATGGAATTTCAGCGTGAGCGGCTCCTGACTGAGCTTCTCTGCCTCGGCCTGCGTCAAGTACCCGGCTTTCTCCATCTGTGAGAGCACGATGTTGCGCCTGCTTGTGCTCCTCTCGGGGAAGCGTACGGGATTATAGTAACTGGGATTCTTGCACATGCCCACCAGAGTGGCACACTCCACCACACTCAGATCCTTGGGTTCCTTACCGAAGTAAGTCTTGGCAGCCGTCTTGATGCCCACCGCATTGTGAAGGAAATCGAAGTAGTTGAGATACATGCTCACAATCTCTTCCTTGGTATAGAAACGCTCCAGCTTGACGGCTATCACCCACTCGATAGGCTTCTGCAGGAGTCGTTCATGCACGCTCTCCGCCTTCTCGGAATAGAGTTGCTTGGCCAGCTGCTGCGTAATGGTACTGCCGCCTCCAGCGCTCTTGCGCCGCAGGATACCACGCTTGACGATGGCACGCAACAGGGCACGGAAATCCACCCCACTGTGCTCGTAGAAACGAACATCCTCGGTGGCCACCAGCGCCTCAACTATTGCGGGCGGGAGGTCATCGTAGCCCACAAAGATGCGGTTTGCCTTACTGTAGCTCCATGTACCCAGCAGCTTGCCATCGGCAGAGAATACTTGTGAGGCAAACTTGTTCACTGGGTTCTGCAACTGTTCGATGTTCGGCATGTAGCCTATATAGCCGTTGAAGATGCTGTAGAATATTCCACCCAGGCTGGCAAGCCCGAGGAAGAAGAGCACCCACACGGTAACGAAAAACGTCTTACGCATATTATTACCTATATTATATAGGATGTAAAGCCATCCTTTGGGCAAAGATACGAACTTTTGTCTCAGTAGAGAAATACAGGGGATAGTTTTTGCCGTTCCGGGAACAATCGTGCAATTGCACATGGAATATGCTTCAACGATCTGACCACCAGACCCACCCTACCAGAGGCAAGGCAAAAACACCCAAAAAGCAGGTATCCTGACAACTCAGAGCAGCACGCTCCTCCTCCCCAAAGGGGCTGGAATGTCAACCAAAGCAGTACAATTCCAAGGCAAGTGACAACAGATTCAGTATGGCTCTCACAACGCTGCCAACCGAATCCGTTTACGAAGAGAAAAGGCAGCCAATAAAATCAGGCGGAAAACGAAGCAAGGATACTTGGCAAAGTAATACTGGATACTTGGCGATTTATCCTTGGATACATTGCAAAGTATCGTTGGATACTTTTTCGGGGCAGTTTCTTGCAGAAAACAGGACGGTTCCTTGCTGAAGGCTGAAAAGCTTCTTGCTGAGAGCAGAAAGGCTTTCTTGCCGATGACTGGGAAGAGAAAAAAGAAGTCCCCTCCACCACACGGGCAGAGGGGACCATCTCCTATTCTCATGCAACAGGGATGCACTTCGCTTTCAACGGCAAAGCGCCAAGTTCCCCTATGCAACTGTATTCTTTTAGGATTACATAAACCACTTCACGTAGCAGAAGTCCTGACGGTGAGGCAGGTTCTCGTTCTTGGGATAGATGCGGTAGCACACCTTGAAGCTGCCGGCATTGTCGATGCTGTGCGATGCTGCGAAGGTATATTTGTTGCCCACGCGCTCTACCAGACGGAAGGGATCTACATGATATACATGATCCTGGCCGTCCTTGTCGGTGGTCAGAGTCACCAACTCAACGCCGATAGCGTCGTCGAGGCCAGCCTCATCCACCACAATCTGGATGTTGTACTTCTTACCAGCCTCCACGTTGCCGCTCTGCAGTTCCTCGCTCTTCTCGATGCTATCTACATGAATCTGGTCCCAGTGAGCTGCCACATTCTCCTTCCAGCTGGCAATCTCGCCTGCAAGTTTGCAATCGTCGGCTGCCAAAGCGTCGAAACGAGTACGCAGACGGTTGTAGAACTTATCGAAGTAATCGTCCAGCTGACGCTTCATGGTGTAGTGAGGAGCAATCTGTGCGATGCTGTTCTTCACCACCTTCACCCAACCGGTGCTGATTCCCTCGGCGTTGCGAGCGTAGTAGAGAGGCATGATCTCGTTCTCCAGCAAGCCATAGATAGTGGCTGCATCGAGCTGGTCCTGATGCTCCTGGTACTGGTAAGTGCGCTTGTCGGTGAGTGCCCAACCGGCTCCGGGACGATAGCCCTCGTACCACCAACCATCGAGTACAGACAGGTTGACCACACCGTTCATCAGAGCCTTCTCGCCAGATGTGCCTGATGCCTCGAGAGGACGAGTGGGAGTATTCATCCAGATATCCACGCCGCTCACCAGACGACGGGCCAGTTGCATGTCATAGTTCTCGAGGAAGATGATCTTACCCAGGAACTCAGGACGCTGGCTGATCTCGTATATCTTCTTGATCAGACCCTGTCCGGCACCATCAGCAGGATGCGCTTTACCGGTGTAGAGGAACTGTACGGGGTAGTCAGGATTGTTCACAATCTTGGAAAGACGCTCCAAGTCAGTGAACAGCAAGTGAGCACGCTTGTAGGTGGCAAAGCGGCGACCGAAGCCGATGAGCAGTGCATTGGGGTTGATCTTGTCCATCAGAGACACCACGCGAGAGGGGTCACCCTGGTTCTTGAGCCAGCGCTCGCGGAACTGCTTGCGGATGTACTCCACCAGCTTTGTCTTCAAGGCCATGCGGGTAGCCCACACTTCCTCGTCGCTCACATTATAGATAGCCTCCCAGATTGACTGATTGCTCTGGTCGTGGATAAAGTTCTCGTCGAAGTTAGAAGCATAGAGCTTGCGCCACTCGTTGGCACACCATGTGGGGAAGTGAACACCATTGGTCACATAGCCCACGTGGCTCTCCTCGGGATAGTAGCCGTTCCAGATGCCGGCAAACATCTTCTTGCTCACCTCGCCATGCAGCCAGCTCACGCCGTTGACCTCCTGTGAAGTGTTGCAGGCAAAGGTGCTCATGCAGAAGCGCTCGCCCTTGTCATCGGGATTCATGCGGCCCATGCCGATGAACTCATCCCATGAGATGCCCAACATCTGTGGGTATCCGCTCATATACTTACCGAAGAGACCTTCGTCGAAATAGTCGTGACCAGCGGGCACGGGAGTATGTACGGTGTAGAGTGAAGATGCACGCACCAGCTCGAGAGCCTGTGTGAATGACTTGCCCTCGCGCACATAATCCACCAGACGCTGCACGTTGCACAGGGCTGCATGACCCTCATTGCAGTGGTAAACATCCTTCTTGATGCCCAACTTCTTCAGCATGAGCACACCACCGATACCCAGCAGAATCTCCTGCTTGAGGCGGTTCTCCCAGTCGCCACCATAGAGAGCGTGGGTGATGGAGCGGTCAAACTGTGAGTTCATATCGTTGTCGGTGTCAAGCAGGTAGAGCTTGATACGACCTACGTTTACACGCCACACATAAGCATGCACCTGGTAGTCCATATAAGGTACATCCACTACCATAGGCTGGCCATTCTCGTCCATCTGCTGCTCGATGGGCAGTGAACCGAAGTTCTGAGCCTCATAGTTGGCCACCTGCTGGCCGTCCATGCTGAGCGACTGTGTAAAGTAGCCATAGCGATAGAGGAAGCCTACTGCGCACATATCCACGTTTGAGTCACTGGCCTCTTTGAGGTAGTCACCTGCGAGCACGCCCAATCCGCCGGAATAGATCTTCAGCACGTGGTTGAGTCCATACTCCATGCAGAAGTATGCCACGCTGGCGCGCTGCTTGTTGGGCTTCTCTTCCATGTAGGCACGGAACTCCCTGTACACCTCGTCCATCTTCTCGATGAGAGCCTTGTCATGAGAGAGCTTCTCCATCTTCTCGTAGCTGAGACGCTGGAGCAGAAGCACTGGGTTGCAGTCGCACTCGTCGTAGAGTTTGCTGTCGAGACTGCGGAACAGGCTCTTGGCGCTGTGGTTCCATGACCACCACATGTTGTGGGCCAACTCCTCCAGCTTCTTCAGCTTGGCAGGAATGTTACTCTTGGCCGTTACAGGCTTCCAACAGGGTTGGTTAGCATAACTTGCTCTGATTTTCATAATTCCTTATTTATATATGTACTTGTTTCTGTTGTTTCTGTCCTTTCGGGATGCTGTCTCAGGCATTGCGCTTGGTTGCATTGTCAAGAGCGATGGCATAGGCCTGCTCATACTTGGCAATGAAATGCTTCCACTGTGCTTTCTCGGCCAGTCGGGCAGCCTTCTTGCGGGCAGCGGTCACTTCCTTGGCACTCATGCCGCACAGGCCTGCCAGCGTATCGCAGATGGCATTGGCCACCTGGTCGAAGTTGTAATCGTCGCGCATCACTACCTCTACGCCGTCGGCCAGATGGCTGTCGGCACCCTTCACCTTATTGGCCCACAAGCCGAAGCCAGCCAGCGAAGTGGTGAGACAAGGCACATGGAAAGCCACTGCCTCGAGCGGTGTGTAGCCCCATGGTTCGTAGTAAGAGGGATAAACTGCCAGGTCGCTACCGATGAGCAGGTCATAATAACTGGTCTCGAAGATACCGTCACGCCCATCCAGATAGCAAGGTACGAAGATTACCTTCACACGGTCGGCAGCCTGGTTCTTCATGCCATGGGCACGCAGGAAACCAGTCACGGGGTCGTTCCAAGGCTCTCTGAGCACATGGGTGCAGATGGGATCCTGCAGAGGCGAACCAGCAGGCAGGGGATGACGAAGGCGGTCCTGCAGGTCGGCACGAGGGCCTGAAATCCAGGCAGGAACCTGCACCAAAGCCAGTACTGGGCGGTTGAGACGGTCATCATAGAGGCTTCGGTACATGGCCTCCATGAATACATCCTGCCCCTTATTCTTATACTCGTAGCGTCCGCTCGTGGTGACAATGAGGGTATCATCGGTCATCTCGGTGCCGGTGAGCGCACTTGCCACCTGCAGGACAGTGGCTCTTGCCTGGCGGCGACGTGCAGTGAAGGCAGCTCCTGCCGGCACGAAGTCGGGCTCAAAGCCGTTCTCCAGTACAGCATCACAGGGTTTGTCGAGCAGCTCAGCACACTCGCGGGCCGTCACATCGCTCACTGTGGTGAAGCAATCCACGTTCATGGCCGTCTGGCGCTCTATACTGTGCTTCGACTCTACGTTCAGCTCACGGGCCATCTGCCTTCCGTCATAGGCAGACAGATACTGATACAGAGGCTTGCCATTGCCGGCAATACTGCGGCCGATGCAGGTTGCATGAGTGGTGAAGATGGTTGCTATCTGAGGCACATGCTTGCGCACATACAAAGCACCCAGGCAGGTCATCCACTCGTTCACGTGATAAACAGTACGCTTATTGCCCTCCTTGAGGAAAAACTTCCAGAAGCCCTCCACCACAAGGCCTGCTGCATAGGCAAACATACTGGCTTCGTCGTAGTCGCCATAGGCATGCAGACTATCTACTCCGAAGTCCTCCCATGCCTGGGCATAAATATCATTCTTCCTGTTGAAAAAGGGTTGGAAATCCACCAGTACCACCTTTGGTTCACCAGGGATATTCCACCGTCCGGTGCGCAGGCACACTCCTTCGGCAGCCATAGTTGCCACCCATTCGGGCCAGAGTTCGGGATCTTCGCTAAAGAGAGGGTTCTCCTGGTCATGCCAAAGGTCGGGACCAATAAAGAGGAGATTGCCTCCCACAAGGTTTCCCAGGGTCTTGGCCCTGGTAGAAAGCACCGTATAGATGCCACCCATCTTATTACACACCTCCCAGCTGCTCTCCAGCACAAAGTCAGGTGCACATTTCTTTACGCTCATCAAAACGTTTATATTACGAAAAAATCAAGTTGCGGCAAAGATACAACAAATTTTCGAAAAACGAGAAAATGAAATGCGGCTTTATGCGCTGCACGCATGTAATTAGTTGTAACACACATGTGCGTATAATGCGTGCGCGCTGGACAAAACAGGACAAAACGGGACAAGCGCCTGGGGCATTTGCCTGCCTGATACCAGCCTCAAAGGTGAAAAGAGAAGGGAAGAAAGGCTTGTTTTGTTGGAGAAAAGGAAAGAGCAGAACCGGGAATGTACCGCATTGGGACTGGAAGAAGACAAAGGACGACAAGGGAGAGCGCTACACTTGGCTTCGCAGCACGCTCCGAAGGTCATCGCAGCACGCTGCATCCGCCATCGCAGCACAGTGCATTTTTTGACCCATTTCCTTGCCCGCTTCCGCGCAACGCTTTTCACGCTCCAATTTAGTGGGTGCAAAGTACGGGCAGACCGAAATCGGCTTCGCCAAGCAGCCCTTTTCGAGTTTCGATTCAGACAACCTGCCTCGTCGAAGGACATTCCTCCTGCACTTCGCCAACTTTTTTGCCCGAAATCCAGGAAAATGGTTCGCACGAGCGCTTTCCACAGTCCGGATTCACCCCAAAAAAGCACCCCAAGACCAAGCAAAAGCATGAATAAGGCCGCAAAACCTTAAAAAATGCAAATCCTTGTGCACTTTTCGAAATAAAATGGCTAAATTTGTGGAGAATTATACCACAAACCGATAATGAGAAGAGCCTTTTCAATCATTCTACTCACTTGCGCAGCCTCATTGGCGGCACAAGGTCCGTGGAAATTGAGACTTACCTGCCCACAGGAGAAGATACTGCTGAACATTGACCTCTACGAGGAATCCATCACCGTGCCAACCATGGAGGACTTCGGCCCCATGAACGGTTACATGAACGGCAATATCTATGGCGTGTGGACAGTCACCTCGTTCCGCATCAAGGACAACAACACTGCCACACTGAACTTGTCGAACGACCTGGGCAGCGAGACGCAGGAGACTCTGCTCACACAGCTGAATGACAGCACCTGGAAACTCAAGCTTGTGGACCGACCCGTGGTGAAGCGCGTGGTGGGCAAAAAGCTTGTGAAGATTCCCACAGAACTGACACTGAAGAAAGACAAATGAGAAGTTACTTCCCCAAAAGAGACAAGAAGAAGTCCTGCAGCAAGTGGCTCCCGCTCACGGGCGCTCTCATAGCAGGCGTGGCAATAGCTCTGGTGGGCAACCACTACTATGAGTGGAGCTCAACCGACGAGGCTTGCATGGCTTGCCATTTCCATCCAGAAGCAACCGACAGCTGGAAACAGGCCGTTCACTACAACAACCGCAGCGGCGTGAAGACTGGCTGCGCCGAGTGCCACCTGCCGCCCGAAGGTACATGGGAGCACTTTACGGCCAAAGCCAGAATGGGCATGCACGACGTCTGGAGCGCAATGACCAAGAAGAAGGAGGATATCGACTTTGCAAGCAAGCGCGAGTTGGAATACGCACAGACCATCGTCTTCAACGAGTCGTGCAAGCGTTGCCACGTGAACCTTTTCCCCCAAGGACTGTCCGACGACGGGGTGTCGGCCCATCTTTATTATGAAGACAACGAGGAGAAACTGGGCCTGCAGTGCATCAGCTGCCACCTGGATGCCGGCCACACACTACCTGGCTACAAGCATGCCAAGATGGACAAGGCGCCTGTGGATACCACTGCCGCCACTTTCGCAGAAGCCACACCGGTGACCAAGTTCGCCGACTTCACCGAGCAGGTGCCCACTACCAGCATCACCATAAGCATGAAAGCCATCCCCGGCGGCACATTCCTCATGGGAAGCCAGAAAGGCGAGAAGTTCAGCCAGCCTGACGAACAGCCGCAGCGCAAGGTGTCGGTATCTGCCTTCTATATGGCAGAAACAGAAATCACATGGGACCAATATTGGGCATTCTATGCACAGACCATGTCGGAGGGACGCACTCCGCCATCCAAGATATACGCCAACAACAGCCGCCCCGACGTGGATGCCGTCTCCGGTCCTACGCCTCCTTTCGGAATGCCAGACCAGGGATGGGGAATGGGCAAACGTCCTGCCATCACAATGACCCACTATGCAGCCGAGACATTCTGCCAGTGGCTCTCGCTCAAGACCGGCAAGAAGTACCGTCTGCCCACCGAAGCAGAATGGGAGTATGCAGCACGCGGTGGCACAGAGACGCCATACTTCTTTGAGGGCAAGCCGGCAGACTTCTCCAACACAGGCTTCTGGCGACGCTTCTTCAGCGCCGACACCACTGCCATCAACGGCTATGTCATCTATGCCAACAACAGCAAGAGCCGCACACAAGAGCCTTCACGAGTGAAGTCCAACCCCTTTGGACTGAAGAACATGCTGGGCAACGTGCTCGAGTACTGCTCCGACTGGTATGCCGAGGATGCCTATAGCCAGATGCAGGATGGGGCAAAGGATCCCAAGGGTCCTGCATCGGGTACGGAATATGTAGTGCGTGGCGGATGCTATGCAGACGATGCCGCCAACGTGCGCTGCGCCTCACGAGCACACACCGAATACGACAAGTGGCTCAAGACAGACCCGCAGAATCCCAAGAGCATCTGGTGGTTCTCCGACATGAAGGGCATCGGATTCCGCGTGGTATGCGAATTGCCACAGGGAGTAAGCGCAAACTGAGAACGAACACAAACAGTATAGAATTACCTTTCAAACAATTGCAACAATGAAAGAAAAAGACTTAAGCAGGAGAAAGTTCCTCACAAGCACTGCCATCATCGGCGCTGCTGGAATGGTGGCACCCGCATTGCTGTCAAGCTGCAGCGGCAGTAACGGCAACAGCAAACTGACTCCCCTGAAGCAGGAAGGCGAGTACTACGTGCCCGAATTGCCCGATAAGGCCATCGACGGACGAGAGCTCAAGGTTGGCGTTATCGGCTGCGGCGGACGTGGTTCGGGCGCTACCATCAACCTGCTCGATGCAGCCAACGGCATCAAAGTGACCGCTCTGGGCGATGTGTTTGCCGACCGCATCGAGGATCTGCGCGCACGTCTCCGCAACGACAAGCAGCAGGAGGTGGCCGACGAAATGTGCTTCACGGGCTTCGATGCCTACCAGAAGGTGATTGACGCCGGTGTGGATATGGTCATCATCGCCACTCCACCAGCCTTCCGACCCGTCCACTTCCAGTATGCCACCGAGAAGGGAGTGCACTCGTTCCTGGAGAAACCCATCGCTGTTGACCCTAAGGGATACCGCACGATAATGGCTGCGGCCAAGCAGGCACAGGCCAAGGGACTGAGTGTGGTGACCGGTACACAGCGTCACCATGAGCGCCGCTATGTGGAGGCCAACAAGCAGATACAGGCCGGTCTCATCGGTGAGATTACCGGCGGAAACGTATATTGGAACCAGGGTATGCTGTGGTACAAGGAGCGCCAGCCCGGATGGTCAGACATGGAATGGAACATCCGCGACTGGGTGAACTGGACATGGCTGAGCGGTGACCACATTGTGGAGCAGCACGTACACAATATCGACGTGTTTATGTGGATGAGCGGACTGAAGCTCGCTACCGCTACATCGTTCGGCGCACGCCACCGCAGGGTAACGGGCGACCAGTTTGACATGTTCAGCACCGACTTTGTGATGGAGAACGGAGTGCACATGCACAGTATGTGCCGCCAGATAGACGGATGCAGCAACAAGGTGAGCGAGTTCATCCAAGGCTCAAAGGGCTCTTGGGACAGCGAGACCAACGAGATAAAGGACCTGCAGGGCAACGTCATCTGGAAGTACGACGAGGAGGCTGCCAACCAGGAGTTCAAGCAGCACGACCCCTATGTACTGGAGCATGTTGACTGGGTCAACCACATCCGCAAGGGCACCGCTCACGAGGAGGCAAGCGACTGCGCAGCATCCTGTATGGCCGCCATCATGGCACGTGAAGCTGCTTACACAGGCGCAACCACCACATGGGACGAGATGACTCAGTCGCCCATGGACCTGATGCCAGCCGAACTGAAGCTCGGCCCATTGGACCTGGCAGCCTACACAGTGAAGAAGCCCGGACAGGGACAGTGAACCAACCATTCACCTAAAACACAGCGAAATGAAAAGAAGAAACTTCATACTGGGATCACTCTCGGGCATGGCAGCCGCTTCGGTGGCCTCCACCCCACTGCTGTCATCATGCTGCTCGGTGCGCAAGGACAAGAAGCCCGACACACCGCTCAACATCTGCCTGCAGGAAGGAGTATGCCTGGGCAACACACTCGAGGAGAAGCTCGACTTCATGGAGGCTCATGGAGTGAACGGCCTGGAGGTGGGCGGAGGCAATCTGAAAGCACGTGTGGATGAAATCAACAAGGCTCTGCAGGGCAGGAATATAAAGATGAGTGCCATCTGCGCCGGCTTCCAGGGATTCATCCTGGCCGAAGACGAGCAGAAGCAACAGTTCGACACCACCATGCGCGAGATAGTGGAAGCAGCCGGCCAAATCGGTTCCTGCGGTGTCATCATGGTACCGGCCTTCAACGGACAGCAACCTTGCAAACCCCACACAATGGACACCCGCAACTATCTGTGCGAGCAGCTCCATGAGTTGGGCGAGTTTGCGCTGAAGTGCGGAACGAGTGTCATCCTGGAACCTCTCAATAGGCGCGAGTGCTTCTACCTGCGTCTGGTGGCCGATGCAGCAGCCATCTGCCGTGATGCCGACAGCGAGGGCGTGAAGTGCATGGGCGACTTCTGGCACATGCAAGAGGAGCCCTCTGACTATGCCGCCTTCATGGCCGCAGGCACCAAGTACCTTCGCCACGTCCACATCGCCAGCCGCGGACGCCGACTCATGCCGGGCGAGGACGGCGAGAAGGACGATTACCGCGACGGCATGAGGGCGCTGAAGGAAATGGGCTATCAGGGGCACATCTCATTCGAGTGTGGTTGCGAAGGCGACAGAGCTACTGTCCTCCCCGCCGCCATCGACCTCCTGCGCAAGCAGTGGGAGGAAGCGTAAGGTTCCCGGGCAAGGTTCAAGGCATTCCGCAACGCTCTGCTCTCGCCAGACCAATCCTCTCCTGCACCCGCAGAAGAAGGTTTTCCGATAAGCGGAGCGCCGAAAAAACGGACTGAGAACGCCGAAGAAACGGACTGAGAACGCCACAACAAAGGCGCAAGATAAGCGAAGGCTGTGTCAAAGAGGCACGGCCTTCGCTCTTTATATACCTTATTATATATAGAAGAAAGCGGACCTTGAGACTCGAGGCAACGGATTTCCCAGATATGTGCAGAAGCATCTTCCACAACAGCGAAGCAGGCCCAACCGAAGAAAACGGCACGACAACTCTTACCCAGGAAACGGCCGGCAACCGCAGGAGTGCACAATCACATAATCACAGCAGGACAATGGGCTTTACAAGAATGCGCCCCCTGACTCACGACGGAATTAGGGAAAAAGACCCAAGAACAATGGAGATACACCCCAAACAGCGGACTGAAGAACACGAGCCACACCGCTGCCACAACCAAAGGAAAGAGAACCGAAGCTAGTCACAATGCCATCACCGCCACCCCACTGTACCATAGCGCTGAAAATGCAGCGCGCTGCATGTGCAAACGCACTGCACTGCGATGACCGATGCAGTGCGCTGCGCAGGCCATCGCACCGCGGTACGTTTGGGGGAACAATCATCTATGCCATCTAAGCCAGCAGGCCATGCGGGCCAACGCTACTCTATCTCACTCAACTCCAACCACCGCATCGACTTCTCGTCAAGCTCGTCGGTGAGAACGGGCAGGCGCTTGCTCAGGTCGGTGATTTCCTGTACGCTGATGGTGCCACTGGAGAGTTTGGCCTCGATATCGGCCTTCTCCTGCTCCAGGCGCGCGATATCCTGCTCCAGGGCAGCAAACTCCTGTTTCTCCTTGAACGACATCTTACGCTTCTGTTCCAGGCGTGGCGGCTTCTTGCTTTCCTTCACCTCGGGGGCAGCCTGTGCATTGCCATTGCCCGCGCTCTGGCGAGCCTGATGCAACTCACGCTCGTCATCCCACTCACGGAACTGCGAGTAGTTGCCGGGGAAGTCCTCCACCACACCCTCGCCACGGAACACCAGCAGATGATCGACCACCTTGTCCATGAAATAGCGGTCGTGACTGACCACAATGACACAGCCGTGGAAGTCCTGCAGATACTGCTCCAGGATTTGCAGCGTATTGATGTCCAAGTCATTGGTCGGCTCGTCGAGCACCAGGAAGTTGGGGTTCTGCATAAGCACCGTACACAGGTGCAGGCGCCGCTGCTCTCCGCCCGACAGCTTGGCGATGTAGTTTTGCTGTTGCAGAGGAGTGAACATGAAGTGCTGCAGGAACTGCATGGCGGACAGGTGGCGACCGCCGCCCAGATCCACATACTCCGCTATCTTACGCACCGCGTCTATCACTTTCATCTGCGGGTCAAAGCTCATCCCCTCCTGGCTGTAGTAGCCGAAGCGGACGGTCTCGCCCACTACGAAGCGTCCCGAGTCGGGCTTCACCAGCCCCAGAAGCATCTTCACGAAGGTACTCTTGCCCGTACCGTTGCCTCCCACGATGCCCATCTTCTCGTATCGCGAGAAGCAGTAATAGAAGTCCTTCAGTATTACGTGCTCGTACTTCTTGCTCACATATTCGGCCTCGAATATCCTGCTGCCTATATAGGTTGACTTCATCTCCAGCCTCACTTGCTGCTCCTCGAGCCGCTGCTTGGCCTTCTTCTCCAGGTCGTAGAAGGCTTCCTCGCGATAGCGCGCTTTGTGCCCACGTGCCTGAGGCATGCGGCGCATCCATTCCAGTTCGGTGCGGTACAGGTTGTTGGCCCTTGTCACCTCGCTGCGAAGGTTGTCCTGGCGCTCCTGACGCTTCTCCAGATAGTAAGCATAGTTGCCATGATAGGCATACACAGTCTCGTCATCGAGTTCCAGGATTACGGAGCACACATTGTCGAGGAAGTATCTGTCGTGCGTCACCATGAGCAGCGTGAGGTTTGCTCGCCTTAAGTAACCCTCGAGCCACTCTATCATCTGCAGGTCCAGATGGTTTGTGGGCTCGTCCAGGATAAGGAAGTCCGGCTCCATGATAAGCACATTGGCCAGCGCCACACGCTTGAGCTGTCCGCCCGAGAGTTGGCTGAGCGGCTTGTGGAAGTCCGTTATGTTGAGCTTGCTAAGGATGGTCTTGCTGCGTGTCTCGTAGTCCCAGGCGTTCTGGTGCTCCATTCTGTCGAGAATCTGTTGCAGTCCCGGCGTGCCCGGCGTGCTCATGCAAGTCTCGTACTCACGTATTAGGTTGGTGGTCTCATTGCCGTGCCAGAAGCAAGCCTCCAGCACCGTGAGCTCCATGGGATAGTGGGGCGTCTGCTCAAGATATCCGATGCGCAGGCCGCTGTGATACACCACCTGCCCCGAGTCGGCACTGTCCTTGCCGCCCAGGATATTCAATAACGTGCTCTTCCCAGTGCCGTTGCGGGCTATGAGACCAGCCTTCTGCCCCTGCGCCACACTGAAGGAGATGTCGGCAAAGAGCGTCTTGTCGCCCACGCTACGCGTCAGGCCCTGCACCTGTAAATATGATATGCTACTCATCCAAACGTCATAAAAAAGCCAACCCGCCACTGCGCAGGTTGGGAAAAATACGTATCCTTTAGTCTCTTCACAGCGCAAAAGTACTAAAAAAAGAGCATCAAAATGCAGAAATATACGCGCAAATTTGGCAGATTGAGCAAGAAAAAGTAATTTTGCAAACCAATTCATATAAGGACAGAGACACCCTTCGCTCTCCCCATTATTCCCTTTCGAATACAAAAGAACAATTAAACAGCATACATTCTATTATTATGCACACAAAAAGTGAACTCGAGAAAATGTCGCTCGAAGAATTGTCTGCATTGGCACAAAGCGTGAATGCAGAGCCCGCGAATGACCCCACCACACTTATATATAATATAATAGATGCGGAGGCGATGGCAGGCTCTAACAGACAGAACAGCACCAACGCCAAGCCCAAGCGCAGCAGTGCCGGCTCCGGCGAAAAGGCTGCCAAGGACGCAGCAAGCGCCGACAAGACTCCCAAGAAGCGCGGACGCAAGCCCAAGGCCGAGGCAATGAAGGCCAGCGAGGAGGGCGCTGCAGAAGCACCCACAGAGGCAGCAGACAGCACCAAGAAGCAGGCCGAGGAGACCAAGGAGGCTGATGCAGAAGCCACACAGGGCATCATCGCATTTGACGACAACGAGACAGAAGCACCCGTGGCACCCGCTCCCAAGAAAAGGGGAAGACCACGCAAGGTAAAGCCCGAAGAGGCACAGAATACCATGACAAGCAGTGAAACACAACCCGCAAGCGACGGCGAGACCAATGCCAGCGCCAGCGTTCCCGCCCCCGACTACGAGGCACCAGAGAATGCAGGCGACAATGCACCTGCCGACAATGCTCCAGCCGAGGAAGGCAGCACCGTTGCGGCCGACTGCGAAGCAGAGGGCCTCATCCGTGTGAACGACGACTTCTACATCGTGCAGGACATCCCGTCGATGGGCAATGAAAGCTCCGCCTACGGGCAGAACTACCAGACTGCCGAGGACGACGCGGCTCTCGGTGCGCAGAATGGCTCTTACCGCATGCCTGCCAACGAGGAGACAGAGGCAGAGGACTACCGTCAGAGCGCGCCCAAGGCTGCCGAGGAGAACTATGACTTCGGACTCAACATCCGCGGCGAGGGCGTTCTGGAAGTGATGAACGAGGGCTACGGCTTCCTGCGCAGCAGCGACTACAACTATCTGAGCAGCCCCGATGACATCTACGTAAACGCACAGACCATCCGTCACTACGGCCTGAAGACGGGCGACGTGGTGGAAGGCCCCGTGCGCCCACCACGCGACAACGAGAAGTTCTTCCCCCTCATCGAGGTCACCAGCGTCAATGGCTGCGACCCCGAGATAGTGCGCGACCGCAGTCCCTTCGAGAACCTCACACCGCTCTTCCCCGATGAGAAGTTCAAGCTATGCAGCGGACGCGGCGACTCCATGGCGGCACGCGTGGTAGATCTCTTCGCTCCTATCGGCAAGGGACAGCGTGCCCTCATCGTGGCACAGCCCAAGACCGGCAAAACCATGCTGATGAAGGACATAGCCAATGCCATCACAGCCAACCACCCAGAAGCCTACCTCATGATGCTCCTCATCGACGAGCGACCCGAGGAGGTGACCGACATGGCCCGCACAGTGAAGGCCGAGGTGATAGCCAGCACCTTCGACGAGCCCGCCGAGCGCCACGTCAAGATAGCCGGAATAGTGCTCGAAAAGGCCAAGCGCATGGTGGAGTGCGGACACGATGTGGTCATCTTCCTCGACTCAATCACCCGCCTGGCACGTGCCTACAATACGGTTTCGCCCGCGAGCGGCAAAGTGCTGAGCGGCGGAGTGGATGCCAATGCCCTGCACAAGCCCAAGCGCTTCTTCGGCGCAGCCCGCAACATCGAAAACGGAGGAAGCCTCACCATCATAGCCACCGCACTGATCGACACAGGCAGCAAGATGGACGAAGTCATCTTTGAGGAGTTCAAGGGCACAGGAAACATGGAGCTGCAGCTCGACAGAATGCTGAGCAACAAGCGCATCTTCCCTGCCGTGAACATCACTGCCAGCAGCACTCGCCGCGACGACCTGCTGCAGGACAAGATGACACTGGACCGCATGTGGATTCTGCGCAAGTTCCTGAGCGACATGAACCCCATCGAGGCCATGAACGAAGTGAAGTCCAAACTGGAGAACACCATCAACAACGAGGAGTTTCTCCTGAGCATGAACTCATAAGCAGCATACCAAACCACTGCAAACAAGCACACCAACGAGCGGCAGGCATCCCAAGAGGGGGCCTGCCGCTCTGCTTTTCCCTCACCCTTTTCCTCCGTTTCATGACAACCAAGGACACTATTCGCAATACAGGTGGACGCCATTTGCAAGACAGGGAAAAGCAGTGCCCGGATTCACACAGAAGCAGCAGGAGGAAAACACAGAACAACGGGACAAAAAACGCAGTGCGCTACGATAGCGAACGCAGCACGCTGCCATGACCGACGCAGCGCAGTACGATGAGCTTTGCAGCGCATCGCACATTTCAGCCAACAACAGAGCAGGCCCACAGGGAGCACTTTACAGCGTACCCAACAAGCCTTTTCACGCCACCAACCAAGAGCCTGTCACGCCATGTACACTACCGTCCAAACAGCACGCCACGCTGGCACTGGTTGCAGAGAAGTACACCTCAAAAGAGTCCGTAGAACTTAAATCATGTTAAAAGACAAATCCCCTTCCTAAATCGAACAACAAAACACAAGGGCTAAGAGGCATGTGGAGCAACAGGTTAAGCCGAATTGTCGTAACTTTGCAGCCGATTTCGAAGTATAAGCGAAACAGAAGAAAGAACAATAGAATAGAGTTACAAATAATTTTTGAATGAGAGGAATTATGACAAACAAACTGATGACAGTGCTGGTGACAGCAGTGACCGCGATGACCATGCTTAGTTCATGTGGAAACAAGCAGCAGCGAGGAGCAATGCCAAGCGCAGTTTTCAAGACCACAAAGGTAGCCAAGAGCGACGTAACACTGACTGAGAAGTACAGCGCCACCATACGCGGCCGCCAGGACATCGACGTTTACCCTCAGGTAGGAGGCACATTGCAGAAGCTGTGTGTGACCGAGGGTCAGAAGGTGAAGAAGGGTCAGGTGCTCTTCGTAATAGACCAGGTGCCCTACCGCGCAGCACTTAACACAGCCGAGGCAGCGCTAAAGGCAGCACAGGCTCAGGAGGCAACAGCACAGCTCAACTACGATAGCCGCAAGAAGTTGTACGACCAGAAGGTGGTGAGCGAGATAGACATGCAGACCGCACAGAACGCTCTGCTCTCAGCCAAAGCACAGGTGGCACAGGCACGGGCACAGGTGGTGAACGCCCGCAACAGCCTTTCCTACACCACAGTCACCAGCCCCGCCGACGGCGTGGTAGGCACTCTGCCCTACCGTCAGGGAGCGCTCGTGGGCAGCAGCATGCCCCAGCCCCTCACCACGGTGAGTGACAACAACGAGATGTATGTGTATTTCAGCATGACAGAAAGCCAGTTCCTGAACCTCATCCGTCAGTACGAGTCAGTCGAGAAAGCCATTGAGGCCATGCCCGAGCTCACGCTGCAGCTGGTGGATGGAAGCGACTATGAGATCAAGGGCCGCGTGGAGAGCGCCAGCGGTGTGGTCGATCGCGCCACAGGTTCAGTGCAGTTGCGCGCTGCTTTCTCCAACCCCAGCCACATCCTGCACTCTGGTAGCACAGGCAACGTAATTATCCCCGTGACACACAAGGACGTGCTCACCGTACCCGCCACAGCAGCCGTGCAGACACAGGACAAGTACAATGTATATGTAGTAGATAGCAAGGGCATCGCACATGCACAGATAGTGGATATCCTGCCCCAGAGCCAGGGCAAGACCTTCATAGTGACCTCTGGTCTGAATGGCGGCGAGGAGATCGTGGCCGAGGGCGCCGGTATGGTGCGCGACGGACAGGACGTGAAGAAGCTCGGCAAGTAACATCTACATTTAGCGAAACAAACTCATATATATAACCACATACGATGAAAGGTAATATATTCATTAAAAGACCGGTAATGGCAATGTCAATTGCCATCCTCATAGTACTGGTGGGAGCGATATCTTACTTCTCTCTCCCCCTGGAGTCATACCCCGACATCGCACCTCCCACCGTAACGGTGAGTGCCACCTATACAGGTGCCAGCGCCGAAGCAGTGATGAAGGCAGTGATTCAGCCGCTGGAGGAAGGTATCAACGGAGTGGAGAACATGCTCTACATGACCTCTACGGCCACCAACTCGGGCAGCGCCAGCATCACCATCTATTTCCGCCAGGGTACCAACCCCGACATGGCTGCTGTGAACGTGCAGAACCGTGTGAGCCGTGTACAAGGACTCTTGCCGTCGGAGGTAACCAAGATTGGTGTGGCCACGACCAAGCGTCAGACGTCCTTCCTACAGATTGACGCACTGGTGGACAAGCAGGACAAGTACGACCAGGACTTCATTTCAAACTACCTCGACATCAATGTCATCCCCCAGCTCAAGCGTATCAAGGGTGTGGGTGACGTGATGGAGCTGGGTGGCACATACTCATTGCGTATCTGGCTCAAGCCCGACGTGATGGCCCAGTACAAGCTTGTGCCAAGCGACATTACCTATGCTTTGGCCGAACAGAACCTGGAGGCTCCTGCCGGACAGCTGGGTGAGAAGCCCGTCAATGGCACCCACGGCAAGGGTATCGAAGACGTGTATCAGTACACACTCAAATATACAGGTCGTCTGGAGACACTGGAACAGTATGAGAACATCGTGCTGCAGGCTCTCCCCGACGGCAATGTACTGCGCCTGAAAGACGTAGCCGATGTGGAATTGGGTGCCAACTCCTACGCCTACCATGGTGAAGCCGATGGTCACGAGGCTACCTGCTTCCTATCATTCCAGGTGGCAGGCGCCAATGCCAAGGAGACCAACGATGCCATCAGTGCCAAGTTGAAGGAGCTGAGTCAGGATTTGCCCGCAGGTCTGGAGTTCGTCGAGATGCAGAGTTCAAACGACTTCCTGCTGGCCTCTATCGCCAATGTGGAGGAGACTCTTATCGTTGCCATCCTGCTGGTGATACTGGTGGTGTACTTCTTCTTGCAGGATTTCCGCGCCACACTTATCCCTTCTATATCTATTATAGTATCCTTGATAGGCACATTCGCCTGCATGGCGGCTGCCGGATTCTCGCTTAACCTGCTCACCCTGTTTGCCCTCGTGCTGGCTATCGGTACGGTGGTGGATGATGCCATTGTGGTTGTGGAGGCCGTGCAGGCCAAGTTCGATGCCGGCTACACCAGCCCATACAAGGCCACCAAGGACGCTATGAGCGATGTGACAATGGCCGTCATCTCATGTACCTTCGTGTTTATGGCCGTGTTCATCCCCGTTTCATTCACCGGTGGTACCTCAGGTATCTTCTACACACAGTTCGGTGTGACACTGGCTACATCAGTAGGTATCTCCTGTGTGAGCGCCCTTGTACTCTGTCCCGCCCTGTGTGCCATGCTCATGCGACCCGCCAGCGAGGAGCGCCGCAAAGGCTTCTTCGGTGCCATCAACTATCGTACCCGCCAGGCCTATGAGGCAAGCTATACCGCCATGTTGGGCAAATACACAGCCATACTGAAGCGTTGTGTGAACCGCAAAGTGCGCTTCCTGGCCTTCGTAAGCGTAGCTCTCTGCTTTGTAGGCATCGTGTTCTTTGCAAGCAAACTGAGTTCGGGACTCGTGCCACAGGAGGACCAGGGCACTTGCATGATGGTGGTCAACGGTGTTCCCGGCAATAACCTTGCCACCACAGACGAAATCATGGACCGTGTAGAGAAGATCATCAGGGAAACCAAAGAGGTGAAGACCTACCAGCGCGTGGCTGGCTACAGTTTCATGGCTGGCCAGGGTACCGCCTACGGCATGTTTATCCTGAAACTGAAGCCCTGGGCAGAGCGCCGCTATGGCTTCTGGTCACTCATTGACAACTACAAGAGCACGAGCACGGTGGTGACTGGACTGCTCAACAAACGACTGATGGAGGAGATTCCCGATGCACAGTGTCTGGTCTTCGAGCCTGGTATGATTCCCGGTTACGGCATGGGCTCCATCGAGCTTAACCTGCAGGATACCCGTGGCGGCGACAAGTCACAATTCCTGGAGTACACTCACCAGTTCCTGGCAGCCATGAACCAGCACCCCGAGGTGTCGCGTGCAGTGACCTCTTATGCCCGCAACTTCCCCCAGTATAAGGTGGAGGTAGATGCCGCTCAGTGTAAGCGTGCCGGCGTGAGCCCCACTGATGTGCTTAGCGCACTGGGCAGCTACTGCGGTGGCTCCTATGTGAGCAACATGAACCAGTATGGTAAGGTGTATCGTGTGATGCTCCAGGCCCACGAGAAGACCCGCCTGAGTACCGAGGACCTCAACAATATGTTTGTGCGCAATGGCGCAGAGATGGCTCCCCTGAGCCAGTTTGTGAAGCTGACCAAGATACTTGGCGCCGAGGTGGATACCCGCTTCAACCTCTTCAGCTCCATCACTTGTAACCTCGTGCCAGCCTATGGCTATAGCAGCACTGATGTGATGAACATCGTGGAAGAGGAGTTTGGCAAGGTGTTCCCCAAGGGCTACGCCTTCGAGTATGGCGGCATGAGCCGTGAGGAGAACCAGACCAAGGACAGCATGGATACCTACCTTATCTATGGTGTGTGCGTGGTGCTCATCTTCCTCATCCTGTCTATGTTGTACGAGAGTTTCCTTATCCCCTTCTCTGTCATCCTGTCGGTACCTGCCGGTATCATGGGTTCGTTTGCCTTTGCATGGCTGTGGAACCAGGGCTACGCCGCACTTCCCTTCGTGTTCATGGGCAAGATTGACAACAACATATACCTTCAGACGGCTATCATCATGCTGATTGGCCTGCTGGCTAAGACAGCTATTCTGATTACCGAGTTCGCCCTTGAGCGTCGCCGCAAGGGTATGGGCATTGTGGAGGCAGCCTATGCTGCTGCCGAAGCACGTCTGCGTCCCATCCTGATGACCGTACTTACCATGGTGTTCGGTATGATTCCTCTGGTGTTGTCCACTGGCGCTGGTGCCAATGGTAACCGCACCATCGGCCTCGGTGTCATCGGCGGTCTGCTGGTAGGCACACTGGCTATCCTGTTCACAGTACCAGTCTTCTTCATCTTCTTCGAATGGGTTCAGGAGAAAATCCGCCCCGCCATGGTGGAAGAGGCAGACCAGCAGTTCCTGCAGGAGAAGGAGCGTTCCGAGAAGGAGAAGGCTAAAGCACAGAAAGACTAAACATTCACATATCAAGCAATGAAAGCATACAAGATATTGACTATCGCCCTTGCAACTGCCCTGATGAGCAGTTGCGGGGTGTACAAGAGCTACGAGCGCCCCGCCTCTATCAACACTGAGGGCATCTATGGTGACGCTTTGAGCGGAGACTCCACCGGTCTGGGCGACATCGAGTGGCATCAAGTCTTCACCGACCCCACCCTGCAGGCTCTCATCGAGAAGACACTTGCCCAGAATACCAATATGAAGCAGGCCGACCTGCGCATACAGGAGATGCAGAACAACCTGAAGGCTTCGAAACTTGCCTTTGCGCCCAGCTTCGCCTTTGCACCCAGCGGTACCATCAGCGGTATAGTAGATCCCTACAACCGCGAGAAGTATAAGAATGTGATGGGCAACGGCGCCAGCAAGACCTACTCATTCCCCCTCTCGATGAGTTGGCAGATAGACTGTTTCGCATCGCTGCGCAATTCCAAGAAGAAGGCAGAAGTAGCGCTGGAGAGCCAGAAGACCGTGCGCCAGAGCGTGAAGACCTCTCTCATCGCCAACGTGGCCAACCTCTATTACACCCTGGCCATGCTCGACGAGCAGTTGCGCATTGCCAAGGAGACCAGCGAAACATGGAAGAAGAACCTGGACATGACTAAGATGCTGTTCGATGCAGGTCAAGCCAACAAGGCTTCAGTAGCAAGCACCGAGGCCAACTATTGGGCTATCAGTGCCAACGTGCTGGAGCTGGAGGACAACATCAAGCAGGTGGAGAACGCCCTGAGCGCCCTCTGCGGTGAGACTCCAGCACACATCGAGCGCGGCACACTGGCCACATTCCGCACTCCCAGCGTATGCACCACAGGCATGCCTATCGGTCTGTTGAGCCGCCGACCCGATGTGAAGCAGGCTGAGCTCGCACTGGCAAGCGCGTTCTACAACAAGAACATTGCCAAGGCGGCCTTCTACCCCGCCCTCAACATCTCTGCCAGCGGCCAGTATGCCAACAGTCTGGGAAGCATGGTAGTGAACCCCGGTGGCATCATCATGGCAGCTGTAGCAAGCCTGACACAGCCTATCTTCCAGAACGGAAAACTGCGCGCTGCCTATAAGAACAGCAAGGCTGAGCTTGAGATTGCCACTCTGGGCTTCCAGCAAACACTTCTCGATGCCGGTTCGGAGGTGAACAACGCCATGGCTGCCATACACACCGCACAGGAGAAGAAGGTTTACCTGGCCAACCAGGTGCAGAGCCTGCAGCAGGCTGTGGATGCAACACAGAAGTTGTGGGACCTCTCAAGCATCAACTATCTGCAGATCCTGACCGCTCAGAGCAGCCTGCTCAGCGCACAGCTCTCGCAAGTGGCCAACGACTATAGCGTTATCTCCAACACCATCAACCTCTACCAGGCACTGGGCGGAGGCGCTGACGTGGAGAAATAAACATCATTCTCATTCAATCGCGAGAGGAGGACGTACCCCAGTCAATGGGGTGGCGCCCTCCTCTTTTCGTATTGAGATGCAACTGTCAAAACAGCACAAGCAGATCAGAAACAGAGAATTTTGAATGAGCAAACACGCAGGGTAATAGATGCCGGGCAGTTCACCCACCATGCAAACTGCGATGCAATGGCACTCGTAGTGCCCTGCGGTTCTTCGGACAAACTGCCGTCACTCATCACACAGCACTTTTTGCAGCTCACCCGACAAACTTAGAGGGAGCAGGGAGAAGGGACAGACAGGAAGCGCTTCCTCACCACATCCTTCCACAAGGACAGGCAGCCGGACTTTTCCAAAGTGATACCGCAGCAAGCATATGCCCATATTCCGCAAAGCCGACAAGGCTGACTTATATATCTGATTGAGGCTGATTATCCGACAAAATACCATTAATACACAAGTAGAAGCAGGCTCCTGATGCACTTCCAGTTAGCCTTCGTGAGGGAGAATACGCACTCCGTCACCGTCCAACCCAAGGCTGGACGGTGGATGAAGCTTGGATACTTTTGCAACGCAGTATATATTCACCGACCGTCCAGCCTAGGGTTGGACGGTGGAGCATACAGCTTAGCCGCCCTTGGAGGCTGATAGTAACTTCGAAACTATACTGGTCCGTTGCCCAGAAGAGCCTGCAGACCGGTTCGTATGCAATGAAGTGTTTTACGGCAGAGAGTATATTGTATTGCAAAGCAAATATCCATTGTCCACCTAAATCAACAGGCAGCCTTGAACACTTCACTCGCGTAATACAATTGCTCCAAAATGCTTCTTGCGAAAAAACAAACGGGGAAAGATGGCAGCACATAGCCAAACATTTTGTAACTTTGTGTGGACGTAGAACACAAACAGACTAAGACGGACAATGAGCAACCACATTGCCAGAAGAAGTTTCCTCAGGCGCGCCACAGGAGCCGGCGTGCTGATAGCCGTGTCGCAACTGCCTGCCATGGCCGAGGACAAACCGGAAGTATTCCCCAAGCGCGGTGGTTTCGAGCGTCTCTCACTGGCCTATGCCACCGTGGAAATCGGGCTGGAGAAGCCTTTCAGCGTGCTGCACATCTCCGACACGCACTTTACGGCAGCCTATCCACACGAGAACGAGAAGAAGCAGAAGCTGCGCGAAGCGCGCACGCAGTGCTTCGGCGGACGCCAGGAGGAGGCCATGCGAGACTCGCTGGCGTGGGCACGTGACCATGTAGATTACGTTCTGCACACGGGCGACCTGATTGACTGGCAGAGCGAAGCCAACCTGGACCTGGTGCGCAAGTATCTGGGCGACGGCATCACAGGCTGCATGGGCAACCATGAATTCTCGCCCGACATGTGGCTGAGCGAGCCTAAACAGGAGAATACCGAGGCGTACAAGGACCGTTCGAGGGCGATGCTGCAGAAGACCTTCCCCTTTGACATATCATTCAATGCACAGCAGATCAACGGAGTCAACTTCATCTGCCTGGACAACGTATATGGTACAGTGACCCCGCAACAGGTGAAGCTCTTCCGACGCGAAGTGAAGCGCGGGCTCCCCATCGTGCTTTGCATGCACGTGCCATTCCACACCGACCAGATATGGAGGGCCTGCAAGCGCTTCTGGAACAAGACTCTGGCATCGAGCATAGACGACAAGGTGTACAAGCCCACGGGCGACTATCTGGCGCAGAAGGAGGACAAGACCACACGCGAATTCATCTCCTACCTCAAGCAGGAGCCGCTGCTCAAGGCCATCCTGGCCGGTCACCTGCACATCACAGTAGAGGAGCAGTTCTCGCCCACGGCACGACAGTATGTGGTGGCAGGCAACTTCCTGCTGCACGGCAGGGAAGTCCTGTTTGTGTAATAGCGCTATACATTATATATTATAAGGGCAGTATGCCGGGCTTTACACAACTTTGCACGCCATTGGAAGCAAGGTTGCCCCTCATGCTGCCCCCCGCTTGCCCTGCTACGCAGGTGGCATAGAGCCACAACGGCCAACAGTTCAAGCGGTATCGCTGACGGGCACCCATCCCAAGGACATCCTGCCTATGCATCAGTCCGCATCAGGCTGCCCTTCGCCCTGCAATTCCCTGCGGAACTGGCCGGGTGTCATTCCCGTCTCCGAGATAAAAGCGCGACGGAAGGCCGACAGGCTGTTGAACCCACTCAGCCTCACCGCCGCCTCTACCGTACAGTCCGGCTGCGCGAGCAGTCCCTTGGCATAGACCACACGATAGCGGTTGACGTACTCGAAGAAGGAAACGTTGAGCTGCTTGTTGATATAAGTGCTCAGATAGGTGCGGTTAGTGCCCAGCCTCTCGGCCAGAAGGTTGATGGTGAGGCGGGGATTGAGGTAGATACGTTCGTCGTCAAAGGCTTTGTGGAGCGCTTCAGCGAAGTGGAACTCCTGCGGAGCGCCCTCTTCGTCCATCACCGGGCAGTCCTCTTCGGGCTCCGCAATGCCCGGCATCACCACTTCGTGCTTTCTCATGCACCAGGCGATGGAGGCAAAGATAAGGCTGCAACTGAAGTTATAGAACGCTGTCGCCCACTTGCCTCCGTTATAGCTTGCCATTGTCCACACCACATAGAGCACCATGAAGGATACCAGGATGCGGAACACCCACCCCACCTCAATGCCCTCGGTATAGGAGCTCCACTGGCGTATGCTGCGGTTGTAGCGATACAGGCCATAGCCGCTCCACAGCATGCCCACCAGCCCATAGCACGCCTGCCCCACCAGCACTATTATATATAATGTATGGTTGAGCGTGACGGCATAGAGCACGCACAACAGCAGCGAGGCTGCCACTTGCAGCCAGAAGGCACGGCGCGTGATGCTGCCGGGATGCCCGAGCTCGTATAGCAGGCACACGCACATGGGAATGCAGGTGGCCTGATAGAGGTTGGTAATGGGTGTGAGCTGTGCTCCCAGGAAGTTCCTCACGTAGAAGAGCACGAAGAGCACCATGTTCATCAACGCCAGCCAGCCGAAGAGGCAGGTGGCCACACAGTGCACCCCCGACCTTCGACGCACCATATAAAGCAAGGCGCACGAGGCCAGCAGCGAAGCGAAAAAGCAGCCGGCAGAGAAGTCTGCCAGCGCAGCGATTGTATTCCGTTCCATTCCGAAGTCTTGACTATCCAATTGCGAGCAACACAGAAGCAATCCTGCCCCACTCGCGAAACAATCTTCAAAATTAAGGAAAATATTCCATTCTGCCTGTCACAAAAGAGCAAAAACGCCAAGCCATCGGGCAAAAAGGAAACGTTTCACAGCTTGGAGCGGAATGCGCAGCGGCATTGGGCAACCCTGCAAAAAGCGTCCCCTGCCTATGTAGAGACGGCTGTGACGCCCGCCCTTCGGCGCTGCCCGCTACGCTGCTGTGTTTTCGGGCGGATGAGGCAGTGCGGTGCATCGGTCATCGCAGCGTGCTGCATCGGCCATCGCAGCGCGCTGCGTAGGCCATCGCACCGTGCTGCATTTTGCACGAGTCCCCCATGCCATTTTCTCCTTGTACGCCTCTTCGGGGAAATCCAAACCGCCAGCCAGTCCCCGTCTGCATACTTCTTCCATAGTTTCATTCCTATCTTTTTATCAAATAGACATTACACATACGGCAGGACACTTTGCTTGGAATAAATCCGCACGACAGCTCATTGGCCCCCAAGAAAGCGTTCAGAAAGATTATGCACCATACTGTTTTCCAACCGCAAACACCATCACATGGCATATTCAGACAGTTGTCCGATACAGACAGGTGTGCAATATTGACGCAAACAAAATGTTGTACAATGTATGAAAATGCTGGTTTTGAGGGAATGAAACTACTATAAGGAAAACTTTATAGTGCATTTTATGTTTCTTTAAAAGATTTAACATATCTTTGCGCACGTAATTGAAAGATGGACTGCTTGCCACTAATGATGACACACAAATACTGAACAGCAAAGCGCAAAGCCCCCTCTGACAAACATTACAGCGAATAACGAAACAAACATAAACATACTATGATGCTATTATCTACAAACTCTAACCAGACAAAGAGCGAGAGCAAGGCAGGCAATGCATGCCGCCGCCACACATCATGTTACGGCCTCAGGGGGAAATCCCTGCTGCGCGGACTGCTGCTCGCATCGGGTCTGCTCATGCTGGGCAGCTGCATCGACAGTTCGTATGACCTGGGTGACGTGGATGCCACCATAGGCCTGGGAGTGAACGGACTCAAGGTCAAGTTGGGCAACACAGAGAAGATCTACCTCAAAGACATCATCGACACCGACGGCAACACCAAGCTTGACGGTAACAACCAATTCTACATCACCGAGCAGGGCAGCACAGACCTCAGCTACACGGTGCAGAAAGTGAACTCCACCATAGACCGCCTGGCCAGGGTGAAGACCAAGTTCCGCGTGCTGCGCTGGAGCGATGATCTGCTGAACCAGCTGGGTGCACCAAGCGGCACACAGGTGACCGTGCCCGCCAACTATACCCTGCACGGCAGTGCAGAGGGCGAGAACAAGAGCGACTTCACCACAGATGACATAGGCGAGGAGGTGGTCAGAATCACACGCGTTTACCCCCGAAACTTCGGAGCAAGCCTCACGGTAAGGATGAAGAGCAGCGCCAACGTGAACTTCGGACTGGACAAGCTGCAGAAGTTTGCAGTCACCCTGCCCCAATACGTACACCTTCGCGAGATACCCGCAGGCTGGAGACTGGAGGGCAGCACGCTCATCCACGACTCCGACATCACCATCGGCGCCGCCAGCAAACAAATATGCGCCATCAACATCGACTATATCGACCTGAAGGAGGAGGGCACTCCCAAGAACGGCACCATCACGCTGCCCCAGGAGATGACACGCGTGGCCATGAGCGGCACAGCCTACTTCAGCAGCAAGAGCGCGTTCACGATGCAGCAGGACGACTACGCCGACATAGAGCTGGACATCAACTTCCCCAACGACGGCAAGATTGTGGTGGATAGCATCAAAGGCATCTTCAACCCCGACATCAACCCGAACGTCAACCCCATTGAAATCGCTGACAACCTGCCTGATTTCCTCAAGGATGACGCCACGAAGATTAAAGTGTCGAACCCCACACTGAAGTTCAACGTGGACATGAGAACGCTGCCCTCGAACGTGAACGTGGGTGCCACACTCACCTCAGTGAAGAACGGCAAGGGCGGATGGAGCCAGAGCGTGACCTTGCCACAGGTTACGATGAACGGCGGACGCGCCAACACCGCCTATTACCACAAGCAGGGAAGCAAACCCTACGACCCCGAAAGCGAAGTGGCAGCAGGTGCCATCGTGAGCCGCGTAGAGGACCTGGGCAACCTGATAGAGCGTCTGCCCGACCAGATAGAGGTAGATATGAAGAACGGCAAAGTGTCGCTGGCACAGCAGGAGACCACCATGACTCTGGGCAAGACCTACAGGGCCAGGGCCGACTACAGCGTGTTCGTCCCCCTGGAGATGGAAGAGGGCTTTACCATTATATATAGGGACTCCACCAACAGCATGGAGGATGACCTGAAGGACTACACCGCCGAGGGCATCCAACTGAAGACCATGGCCGAGAACACCATCCCCCTCGACCTCACGCTCAGCGTCAAGGCATTGGACCAGAACGGCAAGCCCATGCCCGGTGTCACCTTCACATCGGCCAAGGCAAAGGCCGGCCAGGGTGAAGGAAAGGCTCCCGTGAAATCGGAGATGACGGTGGTGGCCACCTTGCAGAACCCCAAGGACCTGCAGGAGATAGACCATTTCCTGTTTGAAGTCAAGGCTGAGAGCGCACAGGGAAGCGCATCGCAGCCCCTGGCATCGCAGCAGTACATCCGTCTGACCGACATCAAACTGATGCTCAAGGGCAAAGTGACGGTTGACCTCAACTGATGCGCAAGGCATGTGAGCACATTCCCACACAATGAGAAAACAGACAGAAATGAAACATCACCACATAGAAAGACTCATGAGACACAAGATAACAGTCATGGCCACGCTGCTGGCCGCATCGCTGGGCACCACCGCACAGGAACTGCGAACCACCTACTTCATGCAGACGTCGGACCTGCGGCATGAGATGAACCCCGCTCTGCTCGACCACAGTTACGTCTCCTTCCCCCTCCTGGGCAACATGAACATCGGCACGACAGGCAATTTCGGGGCCAAGACATTCATCTTCGACATGGAACCCACTTGGGAGAACTACGGAGTGAATGGCCGCACCAAGACCACCTTCATGCACCCCGACGTGGATGCCGGCAAGTTCCTCGACGGCCTGAAGAACAACAACCGCATGGGCGTAAACCTCAAGTATCAGGTGTTCGGCTTTGCGTTCAAGGCCTTCGGAGGCTTCAACTCGGTGGATCTGAACCTTCGCTCGACCACCAACATCAGCATGCCCAAGTCACTCTTCGAGTTTATGAAGGAGACAGGAAGCAAGACCGACTACCGGATATCCAAGCTGGGAGCACGCACAGAGAACTTTGCGGAACTCGGACTGGGCCACTCACACAAGGTGAATGAGCAGTGGACAGTGGGCGGCAAACTGAAGTTGCTCTTCGGCCTCGGCTATGCAAACTTCAACAGCGACCGCATTGACCTGCATCTCGATGACGACTACTGGCGCGTGAGCGGCAAGATAACAGCCGAGGTGGCAGCGATGGGCATTGACATGAAGGAGAGCGACAAAGTGGACCCGGAGAACCCTGACCGCCACCGCGTAGATGGTATCGACGACAACATCAGCGGGCTGGGAGGCTTCGGTGCCGCCATTGACCTGGGCGTCACATGGAAGCCCATCGAGCACCTCACCGTGAGCGCGGCTCTGACCGACCTGGGTGGCATCAGTTGGAAAAAGGCCCATCAGATGACTTCCACGGGCGAGAGAAACTTTGACGGCTTCGATAAGGACATCTACGCAGGCGGAAGCAAGGAGAACGGAACCGACCTGGGCGACCAGCTGGACGACCTGGGCGATGACCTCGGAGACCTCTTCTCGCTCTATTACGACGGTTCGAAGAACAAAGGTCACGCACTCTCTGCCAACCTCCACCTGGGTGTCGAGTACGCTCTGCCCTCATACGACAAGCTGCGCTTCGGCTTCCTCTATACAAGCCGCATGGCTGGCCAGTTCGCTTGGCACCAGGGCATGCTCTCGGTCAATGTGCGTCCCGTCAAGGCCATCGAGGTTTCACTCAACGGCGCAGCCTCCTCCACAGGCGTCACGGGCGGCATGGTGCTCGACCTGCACGCCAAGAGGTTCAACTTCTTTGTGGGCGCCGATTGCTTCCTGAGCAAGATGGGCAAGTACGGAGTGCCCCTCAAGAAAGCCAACAACAGCGTTTCCTTCGGATTTGGCTTCCCTCTGTCCAACGTCTGAGAAGCGCAAGCAAGGAGCCGGACAGGCAAGCGCGACAATTAGAGAAGACAATTGAAAAAAACTCAGCAAAACTTTGGTAAAGACAAAACAAAAGGGTAACTTTGCCATGAGTTTTACATTTATATGGTATTTCTAAGGTAAAAGGAGTGGGGAGGCAGCTTTGTGCGGTCTCCCCTTTTTCACACTGCCCCGCATGCCGCACGCAGCTGCGCATACGACCGCAGCACGCTGAGACACCTACCACAGGCGCATGCCCAAGGCGAGCCGGCACGCCCAGAAAGACCACAAGGCATACAGCATGAGAAAAGCAGAACTATACCGCAGGGTGACAGAGTACTTCCAGCAGGCCATGCCACACGTGCAGACTGAGCTTCACTACCAGGATCCCTTCAGCCTGCTCGTGGCTGTCATACTCAGCGCACAGTGCACCGACAAGCGGGTAAACACCGTGACACCCGCCCTGCTGCACGATTACCCCAACGCCGAAGCCATGTCACTTGCCACGCCCGAAGTCATCTACGAATACATCAAGAGCGTATCCTACCCCAACAACAAGGCACGACACCTGGTGGGGATGGCCACCATGCTCCAGCGCGAATACGGCGGCGAGGTGCCCTCCACCATGGAGCAGCTCACCCGCCTGCCCGGTGTGGGACGCAAGACAGCCAACGTCATGCTCAGCGTCATCTTCCATCAGGCGGCCATGGCAGTAGATACACACGTCTTCAGAGTGAGCCACCGCATCGGACTCGTGCCGCCGTCGTGCACCACCCCGCTCAGTGTGGAGCGGATGCTGACGCGCCACTTCGCCCCCGAAGTGCTTCATGACGCCCACCACTGGCTCATTCTGCACGGCCGATATGTGTGCACCGCACAGAAGCCCAAGTGCCAGCTTTGCGGCCTGCATGATATTTGCCAAGGAAAATTAGTTTGATTTGCGAAAAAAAGCATAACTTTGCAGGAGCAAGACAACAGAGATAAACAAACTGTTAACATACAACGATTATGACTATCAACGACTACAAATTCGCCGGCAAAAAGGCAATCGTCCGCGTGGACTTCAATGTGCCCCTGGACGAGAACGGTCACATCACTGACGACACACGTATCCGTGGCGCACTGCCCACACTGAAGAAGATCATCGCCGACGGCGGTGCATGCATCATCATGAGCCACATGGGCAAGCCCAAGGGCAAGGTTAACCCCAAGCTCTCACTGGGTCAGATCCGCGAGGCAGTAGAGGTGGCACTGGGTGCTCCTGTAGCATTCGCTCCCGACTGCGCCAACGCCGATGAGGCTGTGAAGGCTCTCCCCATGGGCCAGGCACTGCTGCTCGAGAACCTGCGCTTCTATCCTGAGGAGGAAGGCAAGCCCGTAGGCATCGACAAGGCAGACCCCGCATACGACGCTGCAAAGAAGGAGATGAAGGGTCGTCAGAAGGACTTCGCCAAGAAGCTCGCCTCTTATGCTGACTGCTATGTGATGGATGCCTTTGGCACCGCACACCGCAAGCACGCCTCTACAGCCGTGATTGCCGACTACTTCGATGCAGACAACAAGATGCTCGGATACCTGATGGAGAAGGAAGTGAAGGCAGTAGATAACGTACTGAGCGACATCAAGCGTCCCTTCGTAGCCATCATGGGCGGCTCTAAGGTATCGTCAAAGATCGGTATCATACAGAATCTGTTGGGCAAGGTAGATAAGCTCATCCTGTGCGGCGGTATGACATACACCTTCTCTAAGGCTCATGGCGGCGAGATCGGACAGTCTATCGTGGAGCTGGACAAGCTGGATGTGGCACTGGACGTAGAGAAGACCGCCAAGGAGAACGGCGTGGAGCTCGTGCTGGGTGTTGACTCTGTGTGCTGCACCGATTACGACTTCGCCAACTTCTGCGTGAAGGAGGGTGCCCAGGTGGAGACCTTCCCCTCAAACGCCATACCCGCCAACTTTGAGGGTCTCGATGCAGGTCCACAGAGCCGCGAGAGGTTTGCAAAGGCCATCGAAGGCGCCAAGACCATCCTGTGGAACGGTCCTGCCGGCTGCTTCGAGTGCGATGAGTTCACAGCAGGAAGCAAGGCCATCGGTGAAGCTATAGCAAAGGCAACAGCCGAGGGCGCCTTCTCACTCATCGGCGGTGGTGACTCTGTAGCATGCTGCACCAAGTTCGGTCTGACCGACAAGGTGTCTTATATCTCCACTGGAGGCGGTGCTCTGCTCGAGGCTATCGAGGGCAAGGTGCTCCCCGGAGTGGCTGCCATCAAGGGCGAATGAGACTGCTAAGTGCATTTTTACTGACATCAATACTGGCTATGGCCTCCTGTAACAAGAAACAGGAGGCCTTGCCGTATGTAGGCAACGCCGATGGCGCCGACAGCACAGCACTCAATGTGGCCGTGCTGCCCACGCTCAGTTGCCTGCCGGTCTATTATGCCCAGCGCATGGGAATGTTTGAGCAGGCTGGAATGAGCGTGCATCTGTGGAGATACCGGGCACAGATGGATGTGGATACCAGCGTGCTGCGCGGACATGTGAACCTGGCTGTAAGCGACCCCTTCCGCGCCATCAGACTGCAGAGCGACAGCCTGCACATCTCTGCACTCATGGCCATGGACGAACCGCTGTCGCTCCTGGCGCTGAAAGGCAAGCGCGTGAAGCAGATGCAGCAGATGAAAGAGAAGACCGTGGCAGTGTGCCGGCTCTCGTGCACCGACTACTGGTGCCAGCGTATGGTAACCGAGAACAAACTCGAGCTCAGCCAGATCTTCCGTCCACAGATCAACGATATCTTCCTGCGCACAGACATGCTCAACAACGGGATGATCGATGCTGCCATGCTCCCCGAGCCTTATGCCACATGGGCAGCACTGGAGGGACACAAGCGCATCAGCCGCTCGAAACCCAACAGCATATGCAATGCTCTGTGGATTACAGCCTTCCGCGAAGAGAACAACAACCCACACGAGGCACAGGCCAAGACCTTTGCGCGTGTATATAGGGAAGCCATCGAGCGCATGGCCAGCGATGCACAGGCCGACACCCTGCGCGCCATCCTGACAAGCGAATACGGACTGCCACCCCTGCTGACCGACACCATCCAGCTCCCCCCGATGCCCAAACCACGTGCTGTCAACGAACAGGAGATGGATTCGGTGGCCGCTTGGCTGCGTGAGCAAAACCGCCTCCCCAAGGAATACTCTACACAGAAATTTCTTACACGACAAATCAAATGAGCCGTCCCATCAATATCTCCACCCTGAAGCAAATCACCGACTCGGTGTACGAAGAGCTCTATGCCAAACACATCAGCGAGGCACACGACAAGCTGAGCGTGCTGGTGCAATACAGCCAGGACAGCCAGATCAGAGCCGACTTCGAGGAGCTGAGGGTCAACTACTGCGCCATGCTCAACTTTCTGACGGGTGGTGGCAGCGATGACAACCGCGCGACCATACAGGCACGAATGCTCCAGCGGAGCTGGGAGATGCTCACCCGGGTACGTCGGGACGTGCGTATGCGTACCGGTTCAGACACCTACAGCAAGACAGCAACCAAGCTGGCACAGGACGGCAACGACGCCCGCTCGCTCATGCAGCAATGGACCAGCACACTCCCCTCCGAGGAGCGGTTTACTCTGCAGGACACTATCTTCGACTACCTGTGGACGTCGCCCCTGTGGAGCAATACCGAAACAGCGCTTTGGCATAAATTCATCCAGCGGCAGGACTACATGGTGCAGCAGCACCTGCTGGGCGCTCTGATGCTGGCCGTATGGGAGTTCCCCGACCTGGAGAAGCTATCTGTCATCACCCTCATGGCTGAGAGCGAGAACAAGCGCACACGCCTGACAGCCATCACGGCATTGGTCTTCATCAACCAGCAATACGGGCACGAGCTGGAAGAACTGGCGGGCTACAGCCCCGGCACATTGTGCACCACCCTGCGCCCCACGGTCATGGCGGTGCAGAAGGAGTTCGTCCTCATGCTGGCCTCCAAGGTGAGTTTCGAGCTTGAACAGGACATAATCAACAATCTTCCAAAGGACGATACAGCTACTGCCATCAGGGAGGCCATGAATATCAAGCTCGATTTCGTGAAACGCAGACTGGCTTCGGGCCTGGACCCCAACTTCTCACGCATGAGCACGCTGCACAGCTGCAGGTTTCTGAGCATCTGCTCCCATTGGTTCTTGCCCTTCGATACTTCACACCCCCTGGTGCAGTCGATTATCATGGGTAACGATGGCAAAGAGAACAAGGCACTGAACAAAATGGCAGAGGTAATCACCGACTGCGACATCGACAAGTATGCCATGTGCGAGATGATAGGCAGCAACAAGCAACTGGCACAATCCCTATCGGAACAGTTGGAACAGGCTGGCATGGCTCCACAAGACACCAAACAGCCCGACATAACACTGCGCCACATCGTACAGAACCTCTACCGCTTCTTCACCCAGTCGCACGTGAGCCGCGACGTGCGCAACCCCTTTGCATCCTACCAACTGCTCATCAACCAGCAGAGATTTCGCACAAACGACGGCGAGAGCATCTACCTCGACTGTGCAAAGATACTCTACGATGCCAAAGAATACGATGCGGCCCTACTCCTACTGGACAGCATGATGCAACAGTATGGAGCAAGCCAGGCATTGCTGAAGCTCAAGGCCAAGTGCTACCAACAAGCAGGAAAAGACCAGGAAGCCTATTCCTGCTACACCCAAGCCATGTTCCTGGACGAGGACGACTGGTACATGATGAATATTCTCGTGCTGTGTTGCGAGAAGTTGGGCAAGCGCAAAGAGATGTACCACTGGCTGGACAAACTGTTGGAAAAGAATCCAGACGACAAGACACTGCTGCTACGCAAGGCAGAATCCCTGGAGGAAGACGGACGATGGAACGATGCACTCCAGCTGTATCACCGCATCTCTTATCTTCGTCCGACGGACGCAGAGGCCATCGTGGACATTGTCCGAGGAGAGTTTATGACTTGCAACGTCGATGCCATCAAGAAATACATCACCAAGATAGAGGGTCTGGAAAGCAATCTAACCTGGACGATAAAGATGTTACGTGCAGACCTCTGCTTCATCCAAAACAACTGGAAGGCCGCGAAAGCCTACTACACAACCGCACTCTACACTTTCCTGGACGAAGGGGAATTCACCATTGACGACTTCCGATATAGCTTTGAAAGACATAGAGACATGATCAAAGCCAATGGCATAAGCAATGATGACATCAACCTCATGTGGGATGCAATATGGACGAGCTACATCCACGGCACATGACAAACCCTCGGCAGCCAATGACATGAAGCACCCACGAACCCATACACCCCCGCTCCAGTCCATCCCCTCCGTAGCAACGTGGCTCATGCTGGCCATTGCCGCACTCGGTTCATGTACGGGCGGCGGACGGGTACAGCCCTCTACAGAGCAGACTGACCACCCCACCCTGAGCGCACAGGAGCGATGGGCCATGGCCGACCGCAGCCTCACGCCCGGTGCCTACGCGCCACTCGTGCGTCTGCCATTCCTCTTCGCACAAGGACAAGACGCGGAGCAGCGGCTCGACAGCATCAATCACGCGGCACACATACTGCTCTTCTGGGCCTCGTGGTGCAGCGACTGCCACGAGGAGACACCCGCACTGCTGGCTCTGCAAAAGGACTTCCCACAGCTGGCCTGGCTCATGGTCTCGCTGGACAACGAGGCCACCAAAGCCCGTGATTACGTATGGAAAAACAAACTCAGCGGCATGCACCTCTTTGACGGGCGCGACTGGCGCGGCCAGGCATGCGAAGACTATGCCGTGGCACTGCATGGCATTCCCCATATGGTACTCATTGACAGCCAAGGGCGGTTGGCCTGGAGCGGACAGCAAACCGACAGTCTGCGCTCTGCCATCACCCATCTGCTCAAGGCAGAACATTCCCACAAAGCCCACAAATAAGCATCCCGGAAGCCACGGAAGACACCCCATCGCACCTGGCGACTCATCTCACCCTTTTCCCAACCGCCATCTGCCGACCGACTCTGGGCGACCGACATCCGCACGCACCTCACCGAAGCACATACAGAAGTTTGCTTCACCATCAGGAATACAAGCGAAGGCCGGCAAACAAACATCGAATCACGAGGCCATCCACTGTACTATGCAAAGACCTGAACAAGAAGAGAAAGGGGAACAAAGCTGCATGCTTCTGCTCATGCAGAGAGGCAAGGCAAAAGATGCACTACGGTGCATGCATCATCGCAGCGCACTGCGTTGGCCATCGAAGCACGCTGCATCCGCCATCGCAGCGCACTGCATCCGTCAATACACGCCAGAGCATCGGAAGCACCAACGCCTTCACTATCTTCGGCTCACCCGACAAACCTAGGGGAGAGATTCCACAAACCAAAAGAAAAGTTATACATTTGCACCATGAACACA
>UQST01000024.1 GCA_900543815.1 uncultured Prevotellaceae bacterium | reverse complement strand
CTTGTGTGTTCATGGTGCAAATGTATAACTTTTCTTTTGGTTTGTGGAATCTCTCCCCTAGGTTTGTCGGGTGAGCCTTGGATTCCTTGTAAGCCGTTCTTGCTTTAGCTGGTGTTGCGGGCGGAGTGATAGAATGAAAAAAGGATGTTTCTTGATTGAAACATCCTTTTTATTGGTAGCGCCTACGGGAATCGAACCCGTGTTCCATGCGTGAGAGGCATGTGTCCTAGCCGCTAGACGAAAGCGCCGTGTTGCAATCTCAAGGTCTGTTCAGCTAAGCGGAAGCTGGGGGATTCGAACCCCCGGTACGGTAACCCGCACGTCAGTTTAGCAAACTGGTGGTTTCAGCCACTCACCCAAACTTCCAATCTTCTCGCATTAGGTCGAACCGCTGTCCGTGTCCCTCTCAATTGCGCTGCAAAGGTAGGGGTTTTTTCTAACACACGCAAACATTCAGACGATTTTTTTTGTATCTTTGCAGTAAATAAATGAGCATAGATATGAGCGAAAACGCAGAAACTAATGCATTACCAGGGGGTTGCCGCCTGATAGCACTGCCTGAAAAAAAAGATGAGAGAGGATGCCTTTCTTTCCTGCAAAGTGCCAGAGAGATTCCTTTTGATGTGCAGAGGGTGTTCTGGATATGGGGTGTTCCGCCAGGAAAAAGCCGTGGCGGGCATGCGCACAGGACATGTGCCGAGGTGGTTTTTCCGCTTCAAGGGTCATTTTGCATGCATGTGGATGATGGAAAAGCACAGGCCGACGTGCTGATGGACTCGCCTACATGCGGAATCCTGATACCTGCAGGGGTGTGGTGCTGCCTGACGGACTTCCAGGAGGGAACTGTTTGCCTGGCCGTGGCATCCCAGCCCTATGATGCAGGAGGCTATATCAACAATCATGAGGATTATCTCAAGGAAATAAACGGAGAGTAATGACAGTTATACCTTATTCTATAAATAAGCGCGAGGATTGGGACTCCTTCGTGCGGAGATCGAAGAACGGAACGTTCCTGCTGCAGCGTGGGTTCATGGATTATCATGCCGACCGCTTCTTCGACTGCTCGGTGATGGTGTATGAGGGAATCAGCCCCGCCGACGGTTACACCGAGGAGGCACCCGACAGCAGGGGGCTTGTGGCGGTTTTCCCAGCCAACTGGGTGGAGAGCGAAGCTTGTGTCTATTCCCACCAGGGACTCACCTATGGCGGTCTGATAGTGCTGCCCGAGGTGACGCAGACCGATGTGCTGCGTATCATGAGGGCCGTTTTGCTCTATTACCAGAGCTACCTCCAGGCGCAGCGTGTGGTGGTGAAGCCTATACCTTATATATATAGTGATATCCCCAGCGGCGAGGAACTCTATGCGCTCTTCCGTGCCGGCGCGGTGCTCAAGAGCCGCCAGGTGAGTACGGCTGTGAGCATGGCTCATCCCATGAAGATGCGCACGCTGAGATTGCGTCAGGCCAAGAAGGCCATCGAACACGGCTTCTATATCGACCGCATGACGGAGGGCGACACCCAGACGCTGGATGAATACTGGAAGCTGCTGGATCAGGTGCTGCAGGCACACCATCATGTGCATCCCGTGCATAGTACCGAGGAGATGAAGTTGCTCATGCAGCGCTTCCCCAAGGAGATAAAGCTCTACCTCGTGCGGCACGACAGGGAGATAGTGGCAGGCACGGTGGTCTTTGAGACGGAGCACGTGGCTCATGTGCAGTATATAGCTGCGGGCGACGAGGGTCGCACCTTCGGCGCTCTCGATCTGCTTTTCCGCCATCTCATCAACGAGCGTTACAAGCAGATGGAATACGTGGATTTCGGCATTTCCACCGAGCATGGCGGGGCGGTTCTCAACGAAGGGTTGATTTTTCAGAAGGAAGGGTTTGGCGGAAGAGCCGTATGCTATGACGTGTATGACGTGCCTCTGGAGCGTGCCAAACTGATGGAGATGTGTGGCAAACAGCCAGGAGACGAGGAGGAAAAGGTGCTCTATCTGGATATCAAGAAGATTTCCGACTCCTTCGAGCCTACTCTCACCGAGGAGGTTACGCGGGTGGTGCACAGCGGATGGTATCTGCATGGCAGGGAGAACAAGCGCTTTGCACGCCTCTATGCCGACTATTGCGGAGTGTCCTGTTGCGTGCCCACGGCCAACGGGCTTGATGCGCTCACCAATGTACTGCGTGCCTACAGCCAACTCTTGGGCTGGCACGAGGGCGATGAGGTGATAGTGCCGGCCAACACATTCATAGCCACCATACTGGCCATCACGCATGCCGGCCTCACGCCTGTACTCTGTGAACCGTCGCTCAGCGATTATCTCATAGACGAGAAGCTGATAGAGCCGCTCATCACACCGCGCACACGTGCCATCATGCCCGTGCATCTCTACGGCCGCTTGTGCAACATGCAGGCTATCCGCAGCATTGCCGATGCTCACGGACTGAAGGTCATCGATGATGCTGCACAGGCTCATGGTGCCCGCACAGGCGGTTTGCGTGCCGGCGCTCTGGCCGATGCCACCGCATTCAGTTTCTATCCCGGCAAGAATCTGGGCGCACTGGGTGATGCGGGTTGTGTGACTACCAACGACGAGCAACTGGCTCGCGTGGTGCAGGCCATGGGCGACTATGGAAGCGAGGAGAAGTATGTGCACGAGTACAAAGGCGTCAATAGCCGCATGGATGAGATACAGGCAGCCGTGCTGAGCCTGAAGTTGGGACGACTGGACGAGGACAATGACCGTCGTCGCGAGATTGCCCGCCTCTATGACCAAGGCATTCAGAATCCGCTGGTCACCCTTCCTCTGGCGGCCAGTGAGCCCGAGAGCAATGTCTATCACATATATCCCGTGCGCTGTCCGGCACGCCGGCAGTTGCAGGAATGTCTGGCTGCTCATGGCATTCAGGCGCAGATACATTATCCCACACCGCCTCACAAGCAGGCCGCTTACGCAGAGTGGGCCGACAGGAAGTACCGTGTGACGGAGCGCATTCATGCCGAGGAACTCTCCCTGCCCATCTCTCCCGTGCTCACCAACGAGGAGGTCAAGCGTGTGATAGATGCTGTGAATGCCTTCAATGTGGAGCTATAGGCATGCTCAAGGCATGTGCATGGCCGTAGGAATCACGCTTTTATAGCCATACAGGCAGAGATGGCAGAGGGGCGCAATCTGTCCCGTCACCGTCCAACCCAAGGCTGGACGGTAGGGGAAGAGTCGTTCTGTACGAAGGGTAAATGATTTCGTGATGTGAGAAGGCATGCTTCCCTTCTGCATGAGGCCCAATCGGGAAGCATCCATAGGGTTGTGGCGGAACCGTTTATTTCAGTTCCACCACGGTGATTCCTGCGCCGCCGAACTGCACGTGCTCGTCTCGGGCCGACTTCACACCTGGGTGTGCGTTGAGATAATCGCGGATGAGCTGGCGCAGGATGCCTGTTCCGGTGCCGTGCAGGATGCGCACCCGGCTGGCTCCCACCAGTATGGCATCGTCGATGAAGTAGGTGACAGCCTGCAGAGCTTCCTCGCCGCGCATGCCTCTCACGTCAATGTCCTGCTTGAAGTGCAGGTGTTTGTCGCGTATCTGGTCCTGTGTATCGCGGCTTACAAAGGAGATGACTCCCTGTCCCTTGTCCTCTTTGGGCTTCTCGGCACGTACCAGACGCTTGACATCCACGGTGGTCTTCATCATGCCGAAGGTCACCGAAGCCTGCTTGCCGTTTATCTGGTTGATGACACCCACGGTGGTCTGTCCCTTCAGTTTTACTGTATCGCCGGCCTTCAGAGGCTCTTCTGCCTTGGGGGCGATGGTGGCAGTCTGCTGTGTGGCAGCGGCTTTCTCCTCGGCACGCTTGCGTTTGTTCTGCTCCTTGCGCTTCTTTCTTTCCTCTATCTGACGCATCTTGCGCTCGATGAGTTCGTCGTTGGCCGCCTTGCTCTCGTCCAGCAGTTCCTCGGCGGCAGATGCCATCTGCTGTCGTGCCAGTCTGGTGCGCTCCTTCTCGGCCTGTGCCTCGCGGATTTCCCTGATGGTGTTCTCGATGGTGGCATTTGCCTCTTTCAGGATTTCCTGCGCCTGCTTCTTGGCCTCCTTGATAATCTCCACGCGCTTCTCCTTCAGTTCGGCCACCTCCTGCTCATAGCGTGCGATGGTCTGCTCCATCTGCTTCTCGCGTGAGTGGATGGTCTGTCGTTTGTTTTCCCAGTAGCGCTTGTCGCGTGTGATATCCAGCAGATATTTGTCGGCATTCACATAGTCCTGACCCACGAGAGCCGTTGCATCGGCAATGACATCCTCGGGTATGCCCGTCTTGCGCGCTATCTCCACGGCAAAGCTGCTGCCCGGATTGCCCACCTGCAGCTGGAAGAGCGCCTCCATCTTCTGCCTGTCGTAGAGCATCGCACCGTTTATCACGCCCGGAGTATCCTCGGCAAAGTGCTTGAGGTTCTGGTAGTGCGTGGTGATTACACCAAAGGCTCCCCGGCCCACGAAGCGCTTCAGAACCGCCTCGGCAATGGCACCGCCTATGGTAGGCTCTGTGCCTCCACCGAACTCGTCAATAAGCAGCAGGCTTGCCGGATCGGCATTGCGCATCATCTCCTTCATGTTCTGCAGGTGTCCGCTATAGGTACTCAGGTCGTTCTCGATGCTCTGTTCATCGCCTATATCTATCAGTATATGGTGGAACACACCGCACTTGGAGTTCTCGCCCATGGTGACAGGCAGTCCGCACTGAAGCATATACTGTAGCAGTCCCACCGTCTTGAGGCACACGCTCTTGCCGCCTGCGTTGGGGCCGCTGATGATGAGTATGCGCTGTTGCCGGCTCAGTGCGATGTCCATGGGTACCACATGCTTGCCCTGTTTGCGCAGGGTGAGTTCCAGCAGAGGATGCTTTGCCAGTGTCCAGTCAATGAGCGGAGCATCCTGAATCTGCGGGCTTACAGCCTCCAGATGGTCGGCCAGCAGAGCCTTTGCACGGCAGAACTCCACGTCGGCCAGGAAACTCATGGCCCGCTGGAATTCGCGTATGTTGGGTGTGAGCAGCGAGGTGAACTCGCGCAGGATGCGTATCACCTCGCGCTTCTCTTCGCCCTCAAGTTCGCGTATGCGGTTGTTTGCCTCCACCACCTCGGCAGGCTCTATGAAGACAGTCTTGCCGGTGGCGCTCTCGTCGTGGATTATTCCCTTGAGCCTTCTCTTCATGGCAGGAGCCACGGGTATCACCAGTCGTCCGTCACGCAGAGTGGGTGCCACATCCTTATCTACCAGGCCGTCGGCCTGTGCCGAACTGAGTATGCGTGCCAACACACGGCTTACGCTTCCCTCCGAACGGCGCAGTTCGCTGCGGATGGAAGCCAACTGCACGCTGGCCTCATCCTTTATCCGCCCATACTTGTCAAGTATCTGCTCGATGCGTTTCTCGATGCTGCGGAAGGTGAACACACCGTCGGCCATGTGGCACAGAGCAGGGTGGAGTGGGGTGTCATCCTCCTCTTGGCGCACCACCTCAACCCACTGGTGGAGTGTGCGCAGGCTGCGCAGAAGGTCCCATATCTCCTGTTCGTCGAGGTAGGCACCTTCCAGACGTATGCGGTGAAGCGCAGGCCGGAGGTCGAAGAAGTCCTGATGCAACTGGTTGGACGCTTCTCTCAGAATGCCCCTCAGCTCGTTGGTCTGTGCGTGCAGCGTTCTCAGTTCGTCGGGTTTGCTCACAAAGGTCATGGCATCTACGCGCTCATGGCCCAGATTGCTCAGGCATCGTGCGTGCAGCAATCCTCTTATCTCGTCGAACCCAATCTTCTGCTCGAAATTCTTTGGATAAATCATCTTCTTGGTGTAAGGCAGTCGGCCAGAGGTGACACGAATCACACTTCCAGCCGACTGCCGTTTGTTGTCCCTTGCCCGGCGGGCATAGAGGGGGCTTTACTTAATGTTCTTGGTTGGATAGAGGCTCTCCCACCATGTGGGGTCATCCTGCAGATACTTGGCAAACCATGCATAGTAGGTGTGTACCCACTTGGTCTGCTTGGCGTAGTCAAGGATGTGGTGGTCCTGTCCCTCAACGGTCACAAAGGCACATTCGCGGCCCAGAATCTTCAGCGCATTGAACATCTGCGTGCTCTCTGCGATGGGTACATTCGTGTCGGAACCGCCATGCAGGAAGAGGATGGGCGTGTGCACCTTGTCGGCATTGAACAATGGAGAGCCTTCGCTCATCAGTTGTGGGTTGTTCCAAGGGTAGCTGTTGGCAGCGCTGATGGCGCTGTAGCTGTAGCCCCAGTAGCCGAAACCCCAGTAGCTGGCGGGGTTGCTGATGCCGGCATGAGCCATGGCAGCGGCAAAGATGTCGGTCACCGTCTGCAGGTACATGGTCATGAAGCCGCCGTAAGATGCACCGAGACAGCCTATCTTCTTGTCATTGACGTAAGGGTGCTCGCTGCAGAACTTCTTTGTTCCCTCGATGATGTCATCGGCGGTGTATTTTCCGTAGGCGTTGACATGGCGTGCGGCAAACTCCTGACCGAAGCCTGTGCAGCCGCTGGGCTGTATCACATACACCACGTAACCCATAGCTGCCCAGTTGTGATAGTTGTAGTAGCTGTCCAGATAGCGGCCTGTGGGTGAGCAGCCACCATAGTAATACACCAGCATAGGGTATTTCTTGTTGGCATCGAAGTGGGGTGGCAGATAGTAGCGGCCGTAGATGGTGTCGCCACGACTGCTCTTGAAGTTCCAGTCGCCGAACTCTCCCAGCTCGATGTCACCCATCCGCTCGGGGTTGTAGTCGCGTATGAGAGTCTCCTTGCCGCTCTTCAGATCCACCGTGTAGATGCGGTAGGTGTTGGAAGCACCCTCGCCGGAGTAGGAGAGCAGAGGCTTCTCGTCGGCCAGAGAGAAACTGCTCACGTAGCATTCCGTCAGCTTGAGCTGTGTCCAGCGGCGGGTCTTCAGGTCCATTTTGAAGATGCTCTTCAGGTCGCGGTTCTCGCATAGGGCATAGATGTTGCCGTCTGTGCGGCTGCACTGCACGCTGATGATGCATGGGTCGAAGTCCCTTGTGAGCGGCGTGATCTCCTTGCTCTGGGTGTCCATCAGGTAGAGCTCCTGCTGTATGATGCTGGGTATCTTGCCTGTGGGGTCGTTCTTGCCGATGCCTCCCAGTGCCTCGGGACTTCCCTGGATGATGATATGACGGTTGTCGGGAAGCCACTGGGCAGAGTTGACAAATCCGTCGTGATGCACCAGAGTATCCACCTGCATGGTCTCACGGTCGAGCAGCAGCAGGGTGGTGAAGGAGAATGGGCGGGTGGTGATGTCGTTTTCGCGTACCGAGAGTATGATGTGCTTGCCGTCGTCTGAGACAGAGGCATAGGTGTTGTGCTGGCCTTGTGTGAGCACGCTCACCTGCTGTGTGGCAGGATCCAGCAGTTGCACATTGTTTCTGTTGCGCCATCCGGCCATGCGGTCATCGGGCTCCAGTATCTGGTGCACCTGCGCATCATCCCGTGGACCTTCGGTATTCTTGTTTATCAGCAGCAGTTTGTCCTGTGCGGTCCATTCTCCCCACAGCCCTTGGGCATCTGTAAAGAAAGGAGTGCCCTTGCCGGTGGCAGGGTCGGTGTATTCGTATGTGGTCTCACCCTTGCTGTTCTGGCGCCATGCGATGTAGCAGTCGCCCTTGGCAGCCCACTGGATGAAGTTGGCGGGCACATACTCGTGACCGGTCTTGAGGTCCAGTATGCGTTCGCTGCTCTGCTGCTCTCCTCCCTCCTTGGTGATACGTGTGCTGTACTTCATGAAGCGTCCGCCTGCGCTCAGGCTGGTGCCTCCGGCCCACAGGCCATTCTGGTAGTCCTCAAAGGTGTAGAGCCTCTTTCCCTTGGGATTCAGCGTCAGGTACTTCTCCTGGCTGGTCTGCACGCTCACGGTCAGCGTGTCGGCCTTGCCAGGCTTCTGCAGTAGCTTCACCACCACATCATGCCTGCCGGGCAACATCTGTTGCTCATCGCCGTCGCGATATTCCTTTCCGTCGATGAAGGTCTTGTGCCGGGCTGTGCTGGTGATGCTCAACCTGCACTTGGCAAACATGCTGTTCTCCATCTGGAAACCTGCCAGACGCACACCGCCCTTCTCGCTGGCGGGCACTATGCTGTCGGCCATGCACTCGCCCTTGAGCCACTGGTTGAGCTGCATGGGCGCATCCATCATCAGATCCTCTTGCTGAAAGGCTTTGCCCCAAACGTCGGTGCTGTCCGTGCGGATGGGAGTGTTCATGCAATAGGGACTTGTGATACGCAGGCTGTCAACGCGCAGGTCGGTGGCTTGCATTGCAATGCTTCCGGCTGCCAACAGGGCTGTGAGCAGGGCGTTCTTAACTTCTTGATACATTCTTTATTCCTTTTACTGTCTTGATTTTCTTCAATAACTTTTCCAGTCGGGCAGTATCCTCCAGCATGACCGTCAGCGTGCCGCTGAAGAGTCCGTCGTGACTGTCTATGCTTATACTGCGCAACTGTATCTTTTCTTCCTTACTTATGATGCTTGTGATGTTGTTCACGATGCCTATGTCATCGTTGCCTATCACGTGCAGAGTGATGGCATACTGGCCTGTGCCTTTGCCTGACCACATCGCTTTCACTATCCTGTAGCCGAAGCGCTCACGCAGTTGGGGAGCGTTGGGACAGTTTTCGCGGTGAATCTTGATGCCGCCTCCGCTGGTCACGAAGCCGAATACCTTGTCGCCATAAACGGGCTGGCAGCACTTGGCCATCTGGAAGTCCAGCCCACGTATATTAGAGTCGATGACCAGTACATCCTCCTGTGCGGCGCTCGACTTACGCAGGTTCTCGTCGGCCTGCATCACATATTGCTCTGCGCTTTGGGCGGGTGCAGCCTTTTCCTCTTCGCCTCTGTCGTGGCGCAACTGCACAGCGTAGGCTTCCAGCACGTTGTTTGTGTCCAGTCTGCCACTGGCCAGAGCCGTGTAGAAGTCTGTCACCACCCGGTAGCCCAACCGCGTCATTGTGTGCATCAGAGCAGGCTCGTCGTAGTCCAGCTTGCGGTTCTTCATCTTGCGCTCCAGCTCTTCGCGGGCCATGGAAGCCTGCTTGCTCTCCATCTCCTTCAGGCTCTGCTTTATCTTGTTGCGAGCCCGGCTGGTGGTGACAATATTGAGCCAGTCCTGCTTGGGCGTCTGGTTGCTGTTGGTGATAATCTCTACCTGGTCGCCGCTGGCCAACTTCTGTCGTATGGTCACGTTGCGTCCTCCGATGCGGGCACCTGTGCATTGGTTGCCCACCTTGGTGTGTATGGCGTAGGCGAAGTCCAGTACGGTGGCTCCTGCGGGCAGTTTGAAGAGGTCGCCCTTGGGTGTGAAGACAAACACCTCGTCCTCTGTGAGGTCCAGTTTGAACTGGTCCATCAGCTGGCGGTCGTCGCCGCTTTCCAGTGCGCTGCGCACTCCGGCCAGCCATTCTTCCACGCCGCTCTGTCCGCCCTTGATGCCTTTGTAGCGCCAGTGGGCAGCCAGTCCGTGCTCGGCAATGTCGTCCATGCGCTCGGTACGTATCTGTACCTCCACCCATTTCTGCTCTGGCCCGAGCACCGTGATGTGCAGACTCTCATATCCGTTGCTCTTGGGCACCGAGAGCCAGTCGCGCATGCGGCCCGGGTTGCTCTGGTACATGTCGGTGATGATGCTGAATGCCTGCCAGCAGTCCAGCTTTTCACGTTCGGGTGCAGAGTCGATGATGATGCGTATGGCGAAGAGATCATACACTCCGTCTATATCTACCTTCTGCTTCTTCATCTTCTGCCAGATGGAGTGGATGCTCTTGGTGCGTCCCTTCATGTGGAATTTGAGACCGGTCTTGATGAGCTTCTCCTCGATGGGCTTGGTGAAGCGGGCTATGTAGGCATCGCGGTTCTTCTTGGTGGCATTGAGCTTCTCCTTTATATAATAGTAGGCATCGTGCTCCAGATATTTGAGGCTCAGGTCCTCGAGCTCGCTCTTGAGTTTGTAGAGTCCCAGTTTATGGGCCAGCGGTGCATACAGGTAAGCAGCCTCCATCGACACCTTCTTCTGCGCTTCGGTGTTGCTTGTGCCCTTGATGTTGCGCATGAGGCACACGCGGTTGGCTATCATGATGAGAATCACGCGCATGTCTTCGGCCATAGATACCAGCAGGCTGCGGAAGTTTTCGCTCTCGATGGCTGCACTCTTCTCATACAGATCGCGGATGCGCAAGAGTCCGTGCATGATGCCGGCCACCTCGTCGCCAAAGTCGCGCCTGATGTCTTCCAGCGTCACATCGCCCCTCATCACGGCGCTGTCGAGCAGCACCCCCAGCACCGACCCTCGTGTCGTTCCCATCTCCTGAGCCACGATGAGCGCCGTCTCCATATCGGTGAGGATGTTGCTCAGTCCGAATGCGTCGCGTGACACACCATGCTCGCTCGTTGAGCTGTCCAGGTATCTGTGCACCAGTGACCAGTCTTCCTCTGTGAGCACATTCTCGGTGAGTGCGCCCAGTTTCTGTCTCATCTCCATCAGATGAAGCCTCTCGTCGGGGGTGAATGTTCCTTTCTCTTCTGCCATAACTCTCATTCTTTAGTGCGGGCAGGCTGTACGGATTTGCCGTCCGGCCGTCTGTGCGTGGCGTTTTTTCACCGTGCAAAGGTCCGCTTGATACGTTATCGTCGGCAAAGTTACGTGAAAAAACCCTTATTTCTTCTCTTTATGTGGTATTTTCCACCCCGAAAGGGTGCCCGCTCATTCTTTTTGGTTAACTTTGTAAGGAGATTTGAACCTTGCCGCCCAAACGGCCTTCGGGCAGTGGACAGCGAGGTGGTAAGAAAATAATATATTTATGGACAAGACAACGATGCTTACACCATCTGACCTGGCACAGCTTAGTGCCAAAGGAATCACGCAGGAGCAGGTAATGGAGCAACTGGAATGCTTCCGCAAGGGATTTCCCTATCTGAAGTTGCACGCAGCAGCCGCTGTGCCCGATGACATCCTTGCCCTCACCCCAGAGAGCCAGGAGCAGTATGTGCAGAAGTGGAATGACTATAAGGCCGAAGGGCACAGGGTGACCAAGTTTGTGCCTGCCAGCGGAGCCGCCAGCCGTATGTTCAAGGACCTTTTTGCCTTCCTCGAGTCGGGCCGTGAGGTGCCCGAGAGCGAGATGGAGAAGACCTTCTTCGGCAATCTGCGCAAGTTCGCTTTCTATGATGCGCTCAACGATGCCTGCATCCTGCTCTATGGCATGGGTGCCGAGGCGCTTGTGGAGGAGCAGCGCTGTCACGATGTGGCCGAAGCTCTGTTGGGTGACGAGGGACTGGGATACGGCTCTCTGCCCAAGGGACTGCTGCAGTTCCACGCCTATGCCGACTCTGCCCGCACTCCCGTGGAGGAGCATCTCACCGAAGCCGCTCTCTATGCCAGCAGCCAGGGAGAGGCTGACGTGCATTTCACAGTAAGCTCCGAGCACCGCGAACTCTTCGAGGAACTGCTCGAGAGGGTAGTGCCCGAGTATGAGCAAGAGTATAAGGTGACCTATCACGTGTCGCTGAGCGAGCAGTTGCCATCTACTGATACGGTGGCTGCCAACGAGGATGGAACTCCCTTCCGCACGGCTGAAGGCGAACTTCTGTTCCGCCCCGGCGGTCATGGAGCCCTTATCCGCAACCTGGATGCACTGGATACCGATGTGGTGTTCATCAAGAATATCGACAATGTGGTGCCCGATTCGCTCAAGGCCGATACCGTGCTGTGGAAGCAGGTGCTGGCTGGTGTGCTGGTGAGCGTACAGGAGCAGACGTTCCGCTACTTGCACCTGCTGGAGAGCGGCAACTACAGTCATGCCGACCTGGAAGAGATGATTCGCTTTGTGCGTCACACGCTTCATACCGACATGCCTGGCCTCAAGCATATGGAGGATACCGAACTGAGCGTATGGTTGCGCTCTCGTCTCAACAGGCCCATAAGGGTTTGCGGTATGGTGCGCAACGTGGGTGAACCTGGCGGTGGACCGTTCCTGGCCTACAATCCCGACGGCAGCGTGAGTCTGCAGATACTGGAGAGCAGCCAGATAGACCCGGCCAACGAGGAGGCGCAGGCTATGTTCCGCAAGGGTACACACTTCAACCCCGTTGACCTGGTGTGTGCTGTGAAGGACAAGGATGGCAAGCCCTTCTCCCTGCCCGACTATGTGGATCCTGCCACGGGCTTCATCTCTCACAAGAGCAAAGACGGACGTCCCTTGCTTGCTCTCGAGCTGCCCGGACTGTGGAATGGCGCTATGAGCAACTGGAGCACCATCATGGTGGAGGTTCCCCTCTCTACGTTCAACCCCGTGAAGACTGTCAACGACCTGCTGCGTCCACAGCATCAGGCCTAATAATATATAATGTATTGAAGTGTCTTTCGAGCTCCTTCCTGCCAGAGGGCAGAGAGGGAGGCGAGAGGAAAAGTGCAAGAGGTTGCCTGGCAAAAAGCCTGGTAGCCTCTTGTATTTTGTTGTGCGGGTGGGCGTGTAGCGGCTTGTAGGCTGTTTCTGCTGAACTCGTCAGCTCTTTCACTCAAATTCGTCAGCAGTTTCGGCTAATCTCGTCATCTCTTTTTGTCAAATTCGTCACTTGTTTAGCCGCATTCCATTTTCAACTGCAGCAAATCTCTTTTTCAACTGCAAAAAATCTCTCTATCAGATGAAGCGCGTTGCGTGTGCCGATGCAGCGCGTTGGGTTGGCTGATGAAGCGTGCTGCATTTGCCGTTGCAGCGCAGTACGTTTCTTCCCTCTCCATAAAGCAGGTTGATGGCGGGTGCGGTAAGAATTTCTTTGCAGATGGCTGTAGGGGTAGGGTGGAGCGCTGTTTCCGGGTTTCTGCTTCCTTTATTATATGGGCATGAAGGGATGCCTGGCAGGCGGGTGAACCATTTTGCTCATGCCGCTCCATTCTTGCTCAAATTTGAACAAAAAACGCTTCTCAGGGCCGCTGAAATGTCTTCGGAATGTGCCTTGTGAGGTCACTTTGGCCGATATTTTACCCTATTTCGTATCTTTTGAAGGAATTTCTTGGCGCGTTTGATATTTATTAGTAACTTTGGCATAGGCTGACAACACGCTAAGAGCCTTGCAGGCGGCATGGCGCCACCTGTGTGGAGCAATGACCGAATAAAACAAAATATATACATACAAAAGACATCAGATATGAGTTATTTACGATTCGACAAGACACTGATGACTAATCTGGAGGAATCCCTCCCGAAAGAGATACTCAGGTCAAACCGTTCGGGAGCCTATTCCTGTTCCACGATAGTTGACTGCAATACGCGTAAATACCATGGATTGCTGGTGGTACCTGTGCCCGAACTTGATGATGAGAACCACGTGCTGCTCTCTTCACTCGACGCTACTGTCATACAGCATGGGGCTGAGTTCAACCTTGGCCTGCACAAGTATGGCGGCGGCAACTTCAGTCCCAGGGGACATAAGTATATCCGTGAGTTCAGTACGCAGCAGGTGCCCACCACCATCTACAGGGTGGGCGACGTGATTCTCCGCCGGGAGATGATGTTCCAGCATTTCGAGAACAGAATAATCATCCGCTACACGCTGGTGGATTCACATTGCCCCACAACGATGAGGCTCCAGCCCTTCCTCGCCTTCCGAAGCGTGAGGGAATATACCTATGAGAACGACAGAGCCTGCCGCGACTTCCAGGAAGTGCAGAATGGCATCAAGACGTGCATGTATCCGGGCTATCCCGAACTGTTCATGCAGTTCAACAAGGAGAACGAGTTCGTGTATAAGCCAGACTGGTATCGCGGGCTGGAATACCCCAAGGAGCAGGAGAGAGGATACGCTGGCAACGAGGATCTGTACGTGCCCGGCTACTTCGTCTTTACGCTGGACAAGGGCGAGAGCGTGGTTTTCTCGGCCGGTCTGAACGAGATAGATACTTCCACATTGGCCGACCTGGCAGAATATGAGAAGAATGTACGCACGCCCAGAGACAACTTCTATAACACTCTGGTCAACAGCGCACACCAGTTCTTCGTTCATCGTGAACATGAGGACTATGTTCTGGCAGGCTACCCATGGTTCAAGTGCCGTGCACGCGATATGTTCATCTCGCTTCCCGGACTCACCCTCACCAACAACGAACTGAAGAAATACGACGATGTGATGGAGACTGCCGAGAAGGCCATCCGTCACTTCATGGCCGGTGAACCCCTTGAGGTGAGCGTCACAGAGATGGAGCATCCCGATGTGCTCCTGTGGGCTGTATGGTGCCTGCAGCAGTATGCCGACACCCAGGGTGCCGAGAAGTGCATGCAGAAGTACGGCAGCCTCATCCACGACATCATGCAGTGGCTCATGGAAGGCAAGCATCCCAACCTGGAGATACGTCCCAACGGACTCGTCTATAGCGAAGGACGCGACAAGGCTGTCACCTGGATGAACAGTACCGACCAGGGTGGCAGGCCCATCGTACCGCGCACAGGCTACATCGTAGAGTTCAATGCGCTGTGGTACAACGCGCTGATGTTCACCGCCAAGCTCTTTGCCAATACCGCTGATACGGCATTTGTGCAGAATCTGGAGATGGATGCAAGGGTTTGTGCCGACAACTTCGCTCCCATGTTCTACAATGAGTTCGGCTACCTGTGCGACTATTGTGTGGATGGCTACCGCAACTACGACGTCCGTCCCAACATGATTTTCGCCGTGGCGCTCGACTATTCTCCGCTCGACAAGAAGCAATGCAAGAGCGTGCTGGACTACTGCACCAGGGAACTCTCCACACCCAAGGGACTCCGCTCGCTCTCTCCCAAGAGCCGCGGATACAACCCCATGTACGTGGGACCGCAGGCTCAGCGCGATTATGCATACCATCAGGGAACCGCATGGCCTTGGCTCGCAGGCTTCTACATGGAAGCTTGTCTGAGGGTATATCGCATGAGCCGCCTCAGCTATGTTGACCGTCTGCTGGTGGGATACGAGGAGGAACTCTTCTACCATTGCATTGGCACCATCCCCGAACTCTTTGATGGCAACCCGCCTTTCCACGGTCGTGGAGCCATCAGTTTCGCTATGAACGTGTCGGGCATCATGCGTGTGGTGAAGTTACTTGACAAATACAACAACCTTTAAAGCCTCTGCGAGGAACAATAGATATGAAAGTACTGATGTTCGGATGGGAGTTTCCCCCGAAAATATACGGCGGTCTGGCAGTTGCCTCTTATGGAATCACCAAGGGATTGTCCATGCAGGGTGACGTGCAGACAACCTTCTGCATGCCCAAGCCAACGGGCCAGGAGGAGCATTTTCTCAAGATTGTGAACATGAGCCAAGTGCCTGTGGCGTGGCGCGATGTGAATTACGACGAGGTGAAGAGCCGCATGAACAGCCATTCGCCCGAGGATTACTATCGCTTCCGCGACCACATCTATGCCGACTTCAACTATCTGCAGGGGCTTGATGACTTGGGTTGTCTCAACTTTGCGGGCGGTTATCCCGGCAATCTGCACGAGGAGATCAACAACTTCTCCATCATTGCCGGCGTGCTGGCACGCTCCGAGGATTTCGACCTCATACATGCCCATGACTGGTTGACCTATCCTGCGGGAGTGCATGCAAAGATGGTGAGCGGCAAGCCCTTGTGCATCCATGTACATGCCACTGACTTTGACCGCTCGCGCGGAAAGGTGAATCCCACCGTGTATAGCATAGAGAAGAACGGTATGGATCATGCCGACTGCATCATGTGTGTGAGCGAACTCACCCGTCAGACGGTAATACACCAGTATCACCAGGATCCTCGCAAGTGCGTGGCAATGCACAATGCCGTGTATCCCCTCTCGGAGGATATACGCTCCATAGAGCCTCGCAAGAACAAGGGAGAGAAGGTGGTGACCTATCTGGGACGTATCACCATGCAGAAGGGGCCGGAATACTTCATCGAAGCAGCCAAGCGCGTGCTCGACCGCACCCACAACATCCGCTTCTGCTTTGCCGGTAGCGGCGACATGCTGAATGCCATGATAGAGCTGGCAGCCACCTACGGAATTGCCGACAGGTGTCACTTCCCGGGCTTCCAGCGCGGCAAGCAGGTGTATGAATGCTACAAGAACTCCGACGTGTTCGTTATGCCCAGCGTGAGTGAGCCGTTCGGCATCGCGCCGCTTGAGGCTATGCAATGCGGCTGTCCCTGTATCATCAGCAAGCAGAGTGGCTGTGGGGAGATACTGCGCAACGTCATCAAGGTGGATTACTGGGATGTTGACGCCATGGCCGATGCCATCTACAGCATCTGTAACAATGAGGCTCTGCACAACTATCTGGCCGAAGAGGGGCTGCGCGAAGTGGATCAGATTACCTGGGAGAAGGTGGGTCTGCGCATCAGGGAGTGCTACAACCAACTCGCCGGTCGCGGATGGTTTGACAATGGCGAATACCTGCAGGCCGTGAAGCATATACGATAGAGTGAACAAATAAAGCATAAGATTAAAAGACATATAAGGTTATGAAGACGATTTGCTTATATTTTGAGATACACCAACCCAATCATCTGAAGCGTTATCGCTTCTTTGACATCGGTACCGACCACTATTATTATGACGACTATGAGAATGAGCGTCAGACCACCGAGGCCGCCCAGAACAGCTATCTGCCTGCTCTGCGTACCATGCTCGACATGATTCACAATCATGGCAAGGACTTCCGCGTGGCATTCAGTATCAGTGGAGTGTTCCTGGAGCAGCTGGAGCAGTACGGCAGCGAGGTGATTGACCTCCTGCAGCAGCTGGCAGAGACCGGTTGTGTGGAGTTTCTGGCCGAGCCTTACAGCCATGGACTCTCCTCATTGGTGAATACCGACTGCTTCGTGAGTGAGACCAAGAGGCAGATGAAGAAGATGAAGGAACTCTTCGGCCATACCCCCAAGGTGCTGCGCAACAGTTCGCTTATCTACGACGATGAGATAGGTGCCATCGCAGCCGGTATGGGCTTCAAGGGCATGATGGTAGAGGGTGCCAAGCACATCATGGGCTGGAGAAGTCCTCACTATGTGTATTCCTGCGCCCAGGATTCCCGCCTGTCTCTGCTCATGCGTGACTATAAGCTGAGCGATGATATCAGTCTGCGCTTCAGCGACAGCTCATGGTCAGAGTATCCTCTGATGGCTGACAAGTACATGGGATGGATCAACTCTCTGCCCGAAGGTGAGGAGGTAATCAACATCATGATGGAGCTCAGCGCTCTGGGAATCTATCAGCCTCTGAGCAGCAACATCCTGGAGTTCATCAAGGCACTGCCTGATGTGGCACAGCAGATGGGCATCAAGTTCGCCACACCGTCAGAGGTGGTGAGCAAGAACAAGCCTGTGGGTCCACTGGAGGTCATATATCCTGTGAGCTGGAACGACGAGGAGCGCGATACCAGCAGTGTGCTCGGCAACGGCATGCAACGTGAGGCTTTTGCCAAGCTCTATGACGAGAAGGTGGTGGGCCGTATTCTTGCCTGCCGCAACCGCCGCATCCAGCAGGACTGGGATCGCTTGCAGGCCACCGAGAACTTCCGTTTCATGACCACCAAGAACAATGGCATGGGCATCTATCGCGGTATCTATGACAGCGAGTATGATGCTTTCACCAACTATATGAACATCTTGGGCGATTTCCTCAAGCGCGTGCATGACCTCTATCCCGATGATGTGGAGAGCGATGAACTCAACAGCCTCTATACCCAGATTGCCAATATGGGCAACGAGTTGGCTGTGAAGGACAACGAGATAAGCCGCCTGCGTGCTCGTCTGGAGAAGTATGAACCCAAGACGGAAGCTCTTGCTGCCGATGGCGAGGGTGCTACTGCCAAGGCTGAGGAACCTGCCGCGAAGCCCAAGGCTGCTGCTGCAAAGAAGCCCGCCAAGGCTGCTGCCAAACCCAAGGCAACCAAGCCCGCCGCCGCTGCCACTAAGAAAAAAGCCGCTACCAAGGCTGCTCCTGCTGCCAAGGAGGAGAGCAAGTAGAGGCATCCCGAGACGCTTCGCCTACACCTTATATATATATGATAAGGGACGGCGAAGTTGCCTCACCTGAGAATTTTTCATACTTTTTTTTACAGCGCAAGAGTCTTTTGCGAACTCTTGCGCTGTTCCTTTTCCCCCTCTCTGGCAGGGCGGGAACGGTTGTAGAGACTTGTGTGTGACACTCTTGAGCAGTACATTCTCTCTCTCTTGGTTGGCTGTGGTTCTTTGTCCAACCCGGTTGCTCCCTTCCTCCATCGCTTTCTGAAGGACACTGTGATGCGTTTGCATATTTCCCCTTGCCAGTTCCATTGACCAAAGACGCCCAACCTTCCGGCAGTATCATACTAATTTGTGAAGAAAGAGCCGCAGCTGTCAGCTAACGGATTATTCTCTTGACAAAATGCTTCAGATTGCTTATAAATTCGTACATTTGTGGTGAATTATGCAGCAGAATGCTGGCAAATTTCAAAACCAAACAAGAATGAGTACGAAGCAGAAGCGTTATTTCCTCACAGAGGAAGAGATTCCCACACAGTGGTACAACATTCAGGCAGACATGGTAAACAAGCCACTGCCGCCACTCAATCCTGCTACAAAGCAGCCACTTAAGCCCGAAGACCTGTTCCCGATATTTGCCGAGGAACTCGCCAGGCAGGAACTCGACCAGACGCATGCCTGGATAGATATTCCCGAGGAGGTGAGGGACATGTACAAGTATTATCGCTCTACCCCCTTGGTGCGCGCTTATGGCCTGGAGGAGGCACTTGGCACGCCCGCACACATCTATTTCAAGAACGAGAGCGTGAGCCCTGTTGGCTCCCACAAGTTGAACTCCGCACTGGCACAGGCCTACTACTGCAAGAAGCAGGGAGTGACCAATGTGACCACCGAGACAGGTGCAGGCCAGTGGGGTGCCGCCTTGAGTTATGCTGCCAAGGTGTTTGGCCTCGAAGCCGCTGTATATCAGGTGAAGATATCATACAACCAGAAACCTTACCGCCGCAGCATCATGCAGACCTACGGAGCGCAGGTGACTGCCTCTCCCTCTATGTCCACTCGTGCCGGCAAGGATATCCTCACCCGCGATCCGAACAACCAAGGTTCGTTGGGTACAGCCATCTCTGAGGCCATCGAGCTGGCCATGAACACCCCCAACTGCAAATACACTCTGGGTTCCGTGCTCTCGCATGTGACCCTGCACCAGACCATCATCGGCCTGGAGGCAGAGAAGCAGATGCAGAAGGCTGGCGAGTATCCCGATGTGGTGATAGGCTGCTTCGGCGGCGGCTCCAACTTCGGCGGCATCTCCTTCCCCTTCATGCGTCACAACATACTGGAGGGCAAGAAGACACGGTTTGTGGCAGCCGAGCCCTCCAGCTGTCCCAAGCTCACCCACGGAGTGTTCCAGTACGACTTCGGTGATGTGGCTGGCTATACGCCCTTGCTGCCCATGTACACGCTGGGTCACAACTTCATGCCTGCCAACATCCATGCGGGCGGACTGCGTTACCATGGTGCAGGCGTCATCGTGAGCCAGTTGCTCAAGGACGGACTCATGGAGGCTACCGACATCAAGCAGCTTGATTCCTTCAAGGCCGGCATGCTCTTTGCCCGTGCCGAGGGCATTATTCCCGCACCCGAGAGTTGTCACGCCATTGCCGCAGCATGCAACGAGGCTGAGAAGTGCAAGCAGACAGGCGAGGAGAAGGTTATCCTCTTCAACCTCTCTGGCCATGGCCTTATCGACATGACAGCCTACGACCAGTACCTCTCTGGCTCTCTGCAGAACTACGAGTTCACAGATGAGGATGTGAAGGAGAACCTCGACAAGATAGAGAAGTACGTTTGATCATCTGCGCTTTAAGCGCTCGTTTCATAACGGAAATCCCTGCGTCTGGCGGCCCGATATAGCTGCCGGTCCGCAGGGATTTCCATTTGACCTCCCCTCCATGCCGCCAGTAACCTCAATTTGGGCAGCAAGGATACTTTGCAAAGTAATACTGGATACTTGACGATTTATCCTTGGATACATTGCCAAGTATCCTTGGATACTTTTTCGGGGTGGCTTTTGCTTGTCTTTTCCTGATTTCACTGAATCAGCAAAAGACTGTGCGTATCTTGGCAGCGCCAAACGAAAGACACCTCCACCCCAAAGGGGGAAGGAGTGTCAACTGGAGCAGTGCAATTCCAAGGCAAGTGACAACAGATTCAGTATGACTTCTACAACACTGTCAACTGACTCAGTTTATGAATAGGAAAAGTGTCTAGTGAAATCAGGAAAGACTACAGACAGGGGAAAATTCCCTTATAAGGGAATTTAAATTGTCTTATAGGACAATTCAAATTGTCTTATAAGACATTTCAAATTGTCCTATAAGACAATTTTTACGGGATTAGAGGCTTCGTCCGTTGGCAAGCGGTGGGGCGGAGCGTGTGCTTGCCTTTCTGATGCTGCGTATTGTGAAGGCTTTCCTGGAAAACTTTGCCGGGTGTCGTACTACAGGATGCGTTTGCCCGAAGCGGGCTTGCACGGCGGTCGTATGAGCCTTTGTCCGAAATGGCTTTTCTCTGATAGTTTTCAAAGAGCCGGCTTCTGGAAACACCACAGGCTGGTCCTGAGCAGATTGCTTGAGACCAGCCTGTGTGTTGATGTGCGTTGGGGGAGTGTCAGAACTCAAATCCGAACTTGAATCCGATGTTGTGCATCGATTCGCGCTCGCTGGAAGAGAAGCCCCAGTCTTCATACTTCTCGCGGTGTGTGTAGAGGGTGTAGGCAAAGGAGAAGTCAATGGCGAACCTGTTGGCAACGGGCATGCTGACACCGAAAGACGGCTCAAGGTAGCCACCCTTGAAGTCTCCTACGCTGCCGCCACCCTTGAAGTCGAGGTAGGGGCTGATGCGTGTGTTGAGGAGGTTGTATCGTGCCTGGGCAAAGATGGGACAGATTACGGTGCTTCCGTCTGTGATGGAGGATGTGCCGAGGTTCACTCCGATACCTGCTCCAATGAAGGCATTGGGGTTGAGCTGCACACCATGTGAGGTGGTGAGGGTAAATGTGGTGGCACTTTCTCCGTCGGTGAATGTCGAACCGAGTCCGATGTCGGCAAAGCCCTTGTAGGCCATGTGGCGGTCTCTGAACTCGCTCTGTGCCATTGCCGAGGCGCAGAGGCATGCCGTGATGGCAAGTGTGAGAATCTTTTTCATCTGAATGTGTTTATGTGTGAATATGTTTGTGTGTTTGTGAAAGCTCTCTTCCCTACAGCCCCAGGAGCCATTCCTCCATCAGTTTGGGCCACTTCGAGGCCGCTTCTGCCAGATTGGCCCGCAGGCCGTAGCCATGTCCGCCCTTCTCATAGATGTGCAGCTGCACGGGAATCTTGTGGTTTCGGAGTGCCTGGGAGATGACCAGAGCGCTGTTGCCATAGGGGTCGTCGGCTGTCTGGAACACGAAGAAGGGAGGCGTCTGCTCCGTTATGGTCAGTTCGGGAGTCAGCGTATGGTGCTCCCCCTCGTCCATATAGGCGGGGTAGATGAGCGCAGCAAAGTCGGGGCGGGCCGATTGTGTGTCTGTTTCATCCGTGGCTGTGTAGCTGGGCAACTGGAATCGGGTGGCAGCTCTGGCGGTCAGACTTGCCCCTGCCGAGAAGCCCATCACGCCCACCTGCTTGCCTGGGTTTTCGGCTCTGGCAATGCGTATAGCCCGCTGCACGTCCTGCAGAGCACCCTCGCGGTTGTCCGGCACACGGTAGCGTAGCACGTAGGCGGTGTAGCCCAGCGCATTGAGCCACTGCGCTATCTCTGTTCCTTCGTGGTTCACGGCCAGTATCTGGTAGCCTCCTCCCGGGCATACGATGACCACCTTCCCCTTTGGCGATTTCACCACGGGGAACTTCTGCAGCGTGGGCACCGGCATCTGCTGTATGCGCAGAATGTTGTCCTCGCCCATTGTCTGCTTCATCTTGCCCTTCTTCAGCACCACTTCGGCGGGCCGCTTGTCGGGCCAGATGTTCCTTTCGCTCTCTTGTGCCCATGCGGGCGCAGCCAGCAACATAGCCGATGCCAGCAGCATTGTCTTAGTCTTATTCATAGGTTCACTGTCGTTTGAATCTTGCTTCATATCGCTTTCATCTTGGTATCTCTATCACCTCCAGGTCCTTGAAGGTGCCGTTGTCGATGGTCAGACGCACCAGCGTGCGCACCTGGTGCCAGCCCTGCAGGCCGGCTGCTCCTGGATTGATGTGCAGCAGCCCCAGCATGGGATCGCGCTGCACCTTGAGGATGTGGTTGTGTCCGCTGATGAAGAGCTGTGGCGGACTGGCCAGGATGGTGCGTCGGATGTGCGCGTCATAATGGCCGGGATAGCCGCCTATGTGTGTCATGAGCACATCGGCACCCTCGCAGGTGAAGCGCAGGTCGGCCTTGAAGATGCGTCGCAGTTCGCCTCCGTCGGCATTGCCATATACAGCCCTCACGGGGCGCAACTCCTGTAGTCGGGTGATGAGGTCCATTCCGCCGATGTCGCCGGCGTGCCAGATTTCGTCACAAGGCTCGAAGTAGTGCAGGTAGCGGTCGTCCCAGTAGCCGTGTGTATCACTTATCAGTCCTATCCGCTTCATGTTCTCTTTTTGTCCAAATCAGTTTGCACGCTCGGCCGCATGCTTCTTGCGCAGCCTTATCACCAGATACCACATCATGCCGCAGGCTGTGAAGAAGCTCACGCTGTCAGAGAGCGGCATGCTGAGCCACACGCCGTCGAGCCCCCACCAGTGGGGCAGCAGCGCCAGCGAAGGCACCAGGAAGAGCAGTTGTCGCGTGACGCTCAGGAAGATGCTCTTGGCTGCGTGGCCGATGCTCTGGAAGAAGTTGCCCATCACTATCTGCGCTCCCACCAGCGGGAACATCGATACGATGATGCGGTAGGCGCGCACCGCCTTCTCGGTCAGTTCCTCGCCTGCACCGAAGATGTGTATCACGTTGGCCGGGAAAAACTCGCCGATAATCATGGCCGACACCGTGACCAGTGTGGCCCATGCGATGGTGAGGCGCAGTACAGCCCATGCACGATGGTCCTTGCGTGCTCCCCAGTTGTAGCCCACGATGGGCTGCATGCCTTGCACCAGTCCAAATACAACGGTGATGAAGAGGAATACCACGCGGTTGACAATACCGTAGGCACCTATGGCCATATCGCCTCCGTAGTCCAGCAGACGGCGGTTGACGACCAGCACCACCAGGCAGGCGCAGGAGTTCATCAGGAATGGACTCATGCCTATGGCGATACACTGGCGCACGATATCGAGCTTGAGACGGTAGATGCCGCGGCGAAAGTGCAGCAGTTCGGTGGGACGGCTGAACAGGTGTGCCTGCATACACAGGGCTATCACCTGCGAGAGCACAGTGGCCCATGCGGCACCCTGGATGCCCCATCGGAACACAAAGATGAAGAGAGGATCCAGTATCACATTGGCTATGATGGCCACGAAAGTGCAGTTCATCGCCAGTCGTGGATGCCCCGCACTGCGTAGGATGGCGTTCAGACCGAAGTAGCAGTGCGTTGCCACATTGCCCAGCAGTATGATGCGCATATAGTCGCGGGCATAGGGCAGAGTGGCTTCACTGGCTCCGAACAGATAGAGGATGTCGTCAAGAAAAGGCCAGCACACCAGTGTGAGCGCCACTCCCAGGATGAGGTTGAGTGTGATGGTATTGCCCAGGATGTTCTGTGCCACATCATACTTGCCCTGTCCCAGTCGCACGCTTATGACGGTGCTGGCACCCACGCCCACCATTGCACCGAATGCCGCAGCAAGGTTCATGAACGGACTTGCCACTGCCATTCCGCTGATGCCTATGTCGCCCACTCCCTGTCCCACGAAGATGCTGTCCACGATGTTATATACCGATGAGGCCACCATCGCCACTATGGCAGGCAGTGCATAACTGGCCAAAAGCCGACCGATGGGCAGTTCACCCAGTTCGGTCGGCACATATTGTCTTGCACTCTGGCTCATTCTGTCAGAGTGAGAATCTTGAGATGAGCGTTGTTGTTGTCCTCATGCAGGCTCATGCGAAGGCGTCCTTGCAGGTCGCGGAATAGCATCTGATGCCCGCCGTTCATGTAGAAAGGTTGCTCGTCATGCACCCATGGGCCTGCCACATTGCCGGTGGTGCTCACTGCGCGGCCCACTGCATACACTCCGTCCACAAAGGAGCTCCAGTAGCAGAAGAGCTGTCCCGTGCGCTCGTCACGCCACAGGAAGGGAGCGTCAACCACCAGTTTGCGGTCCTCCTTGCGCTTGTTCCACTTCGAGTCTGCCGCTGTGAAGAGCCGTATGGGGTCGCCCAGCGTGCCCTTGAGATTCTTGCGCAGGCGCACAGCCCACGTTTCTCCTATCTCGTTCTGCACCTCTGCGCCGTTCCATTCCAGGCTGTACACCAGCCAGGGCTGCCCGTCGGAGTCGATGAAGAGGCTGCCGTCCAGGCACTGCTGGCCGTAAGGGGTCAGGCTGATGGGCTTCCCCTCCACCCAAGTGTCGCGGTACTTGTCGGTGGGCTTGCGTCCTCCGCGCAGCAGCGTGCAGAAGTTCACCCGCCCTTCCTGCTGGTTGGTCAGTGTCACTATGGTATAGTAGTGTCCCTTGTAATAATAGGTGTCGGGTGCCCACCAGTGATCCACACCGGCCTTCACACCCTTCATCCATCCGTTCTCTCCCAGATATACGTAGCCCACTTCACGCCACATCTCCAGATCGCGGCTCTCGTAGGCTTTCAGCGCCACAGCGTCTTCGGAGCGCCCCGCAGTAATGAGGTAGTACAGTCCCTGCGTGCGGTCAACGGTGATGAACGGGTCTCTCACGCGGATGCTTTCCTGTGGGATGTTGTATTCCTGTGCCATAGCACATACGGCTGTGAGCATGAGCGTCAGGCCGAGCAGAAGTTTTCTCTTCATATTACAGATGATTTTTGTTTGTTGTACTTCAGGCTACAAAGTTACGTAAAATTGCCTTAACTGCTTACTTCTTCTAAGTTAAAGTCTTCCTGTAGGCCAACGGAAACATGTGGGGATTGGATTGTGAAATCCGTCGGAGAGTAGAGAAAATGCCGTTCTTTGCCGATAAGGCTTAAACCGCACTCCTCCTCTCGCGTCATAAAAGCAGAGAACGGAAATAGATACAACTAACCTATAAGTATGAAGAAAGAATGAAAAGAATGTTGATTGTAGCCGCTCTGAGCCTGATGGCAGTGGGGCAGGTGCAGGCCCAGGACGAGCAGACTGACGAGAGTCGTGAGGCCAAGCGCACAGAGTTGATAGCCAAGTCGGGCGAACGGTTGGCTAAGTCCTTCAGCCTGGAGGGCGATGCGAAGGAAAGTTTCTTCGCTACCTATACCGCCTACCAGCAGGAGATGTTTGCCACCAACGAGCGTCGTGAGCGCCCAGCAGAGGCACGCCGGCAGGACGGCGAGGGCAAGAAGGAACTCACCGACGAGCAGGCCACTGAGCGCATAGAGGCCAACCTGAAGCGCCAAGAGCAGCAGGCCGGGCAGTTGCAGAAGCGTCTGGAGATTCAAAAGCGCTATTATGCCGAATTCCAGAAGACGCTCAAGCCTGCCCAGATACTCAAGGCCATGTTTCCCCAGCGCGCCCGCCAGCAGCAGGGGCAGCAGCAGAATCAGGGCGGCTTCCGCCGTGGCGGTTTCGATGGACCTGGTGGTCCTGGCGGCTTCGGCGGTCCTGGAGACTTTTAGAGTAGTAGAGCACACGTGAGTGCGTTCGTGTTGTTTGTGATGAAAGGGGGCATGATGCATACGGCATCTGCCCCCTCATTTTATGGTTCAAGACCTTGTGCTTGCCGGCCTTGCACCCTTTTCCGGTCCTTCGTACAATATGGATAAAGGTCAGCTTGTGCCTTTGTCCCTTAGCGGATGAAGCTGGTGCGCTGCTGCGCCTCCTTTTCTGGATGTGGCAGACTGCCCTCGGCGCGCAGGCTCTTGAGCATCCAGGCCATATTACGTGCCAGTGTGCGCATCGTCTGCAAGCCCTCGCTGTCCTGTGCCGTCTCGCCCGGAGCCGCACCGTAGGCTATGTTCCAGTACTGACTGGTGGCCTGCGGCATGTTCATCATCTGAAAGGCCATGTTCATGGTGCTGAATGAAGCCGATGCTCCACCGCGCCTGCATACGGCTACATTGGCAAAGGGCTTGAACTCGAAGCACTTGCCGTTGGCAAAGAGTGCACGCTGGATGATGGCCAGCAGAGCGCCGTTGGGCTGCCCGTAATACACAGGAGTGCCGAAGACAAAGCCGTCGGCATGCTCGGCAGCCTCGCACAGGCGGTTGCACACATCATCATCAAACACGCATCTGCCCTGTGCCGCCTTGCGACAACCGCCGCAGGCTATGCAGCCCCGCACGGGTTGGGTGCCCAGTTGCAGTATCTCGCTCTCTATTCCCTCGGCTTGCAGCGCGCGTGCCACTTCGCTCAGCGCCACATAGGTATTGCCCTCACGGATGGGGCTACCGTTGACTAATAGTACTTTCATCTTCTTGTCTTCTTTTATTTGATAGCATATCTGTCTTCACGTGTTTCGGTGAAATGGCAGTCGTGTTTCGTTGAATCCGCTGTCGTGTTTCACTGTAACGGCTATTGGGTTTCGGCGCAACGGCAGTTGCAGTATGGTGCATCGGCCTGTGCAGCACGTTGCGTTGGCTGTTGCAGCGTGCTGCGTCGGCGATGGCAGCGTGCTGCGTTTCGGGTGCCAGCTTGGTCCCTTTTTTCCCCAAATCCCGTTTCCTCAATCCTCCTTGCCGCTCTCCTTGCTTGGGGCAGTTTCTGCACTCTCCTCCCTGAAGGCCATGGGGAACCGCTTCATGGCGATGTAGGCAACCAGCCAGCCCAGTGGGGCGGTGAGGGCATCGATGATGAAGAAGCAGTGGTAGCCGCACAGGCGGGCAATCCAGCCGCTCAGGGCGGCAGGCGGGATGAGGCAGGTGGCCACCAGAGGGATGTAGAGGAGGTTGATGGTGTTGCGGTAGCGCTCGCCCGAAATGTACTGGATGGGCAGGCGGCCTGCAAAGAGACCCATGCCGAAGCAGAACTGGGCCAGGAAGGTACACAGGCTGATGACCCACAGCGATGTGGGTTCGGTGCTTGTCATGTAGATGTAGGCCAGCGGTGACAGCCCCAGCACGATGGCGAGTGGCCAGAATGACTGGCGGAGCGAATGGCGGCGCAGCAGCCGTCGGCCTGCGGTGAGTCCCAGGCAGAAGGCTATCACGCCCACTGTGCCTTGGGCAAAACCTATCTCCTGGATGCTGCATGCCAGTCCGCCTTGCGCGCGCGTATCATATAAATATATCGCGCGCGTGAAGAACATCAGGCTCTGGGGCAGCAGCAGGCAGAAGAGTGTGACCACGGTCACCAGCCAGCCCGGCTTCTGGCGTATGCGGTCTATGATGTAGATTTCGGCCTTGACCGACCCGCTCACGCTGTGGCTCATGCTGCGGTTGCCCACCTGTGGTGAGTGTAGCGCAGGCAGATGATAGAGGGCAAAGAGTGCGAAACCGCCCGCCAGCATGTAGCATCCCATCGACCACGCATGCAGCAGATGGCGGTAATAGACCTGCAGACTGCCCACCACGATGATGAGCATGCCGTAGGTGAGCACCACGGAAAGTTGTGAGAAGAAAATCTTTGGCCCTGTAAACACAAGCTGCAGGGGTGGCCTGAGCATGCGCTCATAGTACATGCGCGCCGCCAGTTCGTGCAGCGCGCACAGCATGCTGGTGAGCATCAGAGAAGCGAAGAGCGCCCCCTGTCCATAGGGGAAACTCAGTGCCACCAGTATGAGTGACAGAAAGAGCAACGCCTCTATCCAGTGGATGGTATGGCGGAAGTGTCCGCGCCGGCGCACCCATGAGCGTACGAATGATTTCAGTGTCCAGGGCAGGAAGAGCAGTGCGGAGAACAGAGTGGCCCTGGCTGGAGAAGCTCCGCATTGCAGGAACATGAGCAGAGCCACAAAGGTCACCATGGCCGATGGTATCTCCTCCGCTCCGAATAGAGTGGGAACCCATGTCCATGGTGACCTTGTGCTCATGATGCTATGCTCTGATTAGTAACTGCGCGCAATCAGCACGCGTGCTACGGCGGGCTTGCCGCTCACCATATCCACACCGGGTGTCTGCTCCACACCGAAGGGCATGCAGCGGATGGTGGCCTGAGTCTCCTCCTTGATGCGGGCCTCTGTCTCGGCTGTGCCGTCCCAGTGGCAGAGGAAGAAGCCGCCGTCCTTGACACGCTCCTTGAACTCCTCGTAGTTCTCGCACTCGTAGATGTGTGCGTCGCGGAAGTTCTTTGCCTTCTCGAAGATGTTCTTCTGGATGTCGTCGAGCAGTTCCTTCACGTGCTCCACGATGCCCTCTACGGGCACGTTCGCCTTCTCCAGAGTGTCGCGGCGCATCACTTCCACCACGCCCTTCTCCAGGTCTCGGGCACCCAGCACGATGCGCACGGGCACTCCGCGCAGCTCGTAGTCGGCAAACTTGAAGCCGGGACGCTTGTTGTCGCTGTTGTCATATTTCACGCTCACGCCCAGCTTGCGCAGACCCTCGCAGAGCTCCTCGGCCTTTCCGTCGAGCTCCTGTGTCTGTCCGGCCTTGCCGATGGGGATGATGACCACCTGTATAGGAGCCAGTGCGGGAGGCAGCACCAGACCGTTGTCATCGGAGTGTGTCATGATGAGCGCACCCATCAGACGTGTGCTCACACCCCAGCTGGTGGCCCATGCATACTCGGGTTTGTTCTCCTTGTTGAGGAACTGCACGTCGAAGGCCTTGCCGAAGTTCTGGCCCAGGAAGTGGCTTGTACCGCTCTGCAGAGCCTTGCCGTCCTGCATCATGGCCTCGATGGTGTAGGTGTCGAGTGCGCCAGCAAAGCGCTCTGTCTCGCTCTTCACACCCTGCACCACAGGCACTGCCATGTACTGCTCGGCGAAGTTGGCATACACCTTCAGCATCTGCTGTGCGCGCTTCTCGGCCTCCTCGCGTGTGGCATGGGCGGTGTGTCCCTCCTGCCACAGGAACTCGCTGGTGCGCAGGAAGAGTCGTGTGCGCATCTCCCAACGCATCACGTTGCACCACTGGTTCACCAGCAGAGGCAGGTCGCGATAGGAATGAATCCAGTTTTTGAAGGTGTTCCAGATGATGGTCTCCGAGGTGGGACGTATGATGAGCTCCTCTTCCAGCTTGGCAGCAGGATCCACCACCACGCCGTCATGCGTCTCGTTGGTCTTCAGTCGGTAGTGTGTCACCACCGCACACTCCTTGGCGAAACCTTCCACGTGCTCGGCTTCCTTCGACAGGAAACTCTTGGGGATGAGCAGGGGGAAGTAGGCGTTCTGCACGCCTGTGGCCTTGAACATGTCGTCCAGAGTGCGCTGCATCTTCTCCCAGATGGCATAGCCGTAGGGCTTGATGACCATACAGCCGCGCACGTCAGACTGCTCGGCCAGGTCGGCTTTCACCACCAGTTCGTTGTACCACTTGCTATAGTCCTCGCTTCTTTTGGTGAGGAATTCCAGTTCTTTTGCCATTATGATGTCTGTGTTATGTTATGTCTGTGTTTGGGCAATGTTGAGTGTGAAAGGAGATATCCCATAGGGATAGAGTTCCAATACGTCTGCAAAATTACTAAAAAAAGCCTAAAGGACTCATCAGAGCCGTGAAAAATGGCTATCTTTGCCTCGAATTAGAAACCTTAATGTTGGATAATCTTAATAAAATAAAGCTATGAACGGAAAAAAGTTTATGGTGGGAGCCCTCTGCTTAGGCATGATTCTCACAGGTTGCGGCAATATGAGCAACAAGGCTAAGGGTGGTCTGATTGGTACTGCAGCTGGTGGTGCAGCAGGCACAGGTCTGGGTGCAGCTATCGGTGCATTGGTAAACGGCAAGAAGGGAGCCAAGATAGGTTCTGCCATCGGTGCCGGTGTGGGTGTGGCCGCAGGTGCTACTGCAGGTGCTCTGATTGGTAAGAAGATGGATAAGGCTGCTGCTGCCGCTGCCGCTGTAGCAAATGCTGAGGTGGAGAAGACCACTGATGCCAATGGTCTGGACGCTGTGAAGGTGACCTTCGACAACGGCATCCTCTTCAATGTGGGCAAATCTACCCTGCAGGCAGGAGCGCAGAAGTCACTCAGCCAGTTTGCGGCTAATGTGCTCAATGTATATACTGATTGTGACGTGACCATCATGGGCTTCGCCAGCAGCGACGGCTCTGACCAGCTCAACCTGACACTGAGCCAGGCACGTGCCAATGCCGTGAAGGGCTACCTGACAGGCACCTGCGGTGTGCGCGGCAACCAGATCAAGAGCGCAATAGGATATGGTGAGGATCCCCAGTACCTGGTGTATGATGCCAATGGCAAGGAGGATCGCAATGCCAGCCGCCGTGTAGAGGTGTATCTCTATGCCAGTGAATCTATGATCAAGGCCGCCAATGCAGGTACTCTGCAGTAATACGCATGGGCATCCTTAATAAATTACAGAAATTTGTGCGACGGATTGTGCTCCTGTTCTTTGGGAGCACAATCCTCGCCGTTTTAGCCTATCGCTGGTTGCCGGTCTATGTCACCCCGCTCATGGTGATACGTTGTGTGCAGCAGGTGAGCCGCGGTGAGCGCATCAGACTCAAGCATCACTGGGTGCCGCTTGACTCCATGTCGATCTACATGCCTGTGGCTGTGATGGCCAGCGAGGACCAGCGCTTCCTGGACCACCATGGGTTCGACTTCAAGGAGATAGGCAAAGCGATGGATGACAGAGTGAGCGGCAAGCGCTTTCGTGGCGGCAGCACCATCAGTCAGCAGACGGCCAAGAATGTGTTCCTGTGGCCCCGCAGTTCGTGGGTACGCAAGGGCTTCGAGGCTTATTTTACCGTCCTTATCGAGCTGGCATGGGGCAAGCATCGCATCATGGAGGTTTATCTCAATTCCATAGAAATGGGTGACGGCATCTACGGAGCCGAGGCCGTGGCGCAACAGCACTTCTCGCGCCCGTCTTCTGAGCTCACTCGTGCCAATTGTGCACTGGTGGCCGCCACATTACCTAATCCGTTGCGTTTCAGCAGCCAATCTCCATCGCCGTATATGCTGCGCCGTCAGACGGCAATCATGAGGGAAATGAGGCATATCGAGGTGTTTCCTCAAAAAGAATGAGCAAAAAAGTCACTTTTTGCCATCTGCAGTTTGCAATTAGCCCAAAAACGAGTACCTTTGCACATGATAAATAATCCTTTTTGGGTATGCTTGAAACCTTCTTTCGCACTCATCAGTTTTTGGTGGAGCACACTGACGCACCGGTGCGCAGGCTCTTGATGGGGGAGGTGGACTGGAAAAAGCGCTTGATAGGCATCAAGGGAAGCCGTGGAGTGGGAAAGACAACCTTCCTGCTGCAATACGCAAAGGAGAACTTCGGTTCGCGCAACCGCAAGTGCCTTTACGTGAACATGAACAACTTCTTTTTCCAAGGACACACCCTGTTTCAGTTTGCCTCAGAGTTTGCACATGAGGGAGGGCAAGTACTGCTCATCGACCAGGTGTTCAAGCATCGCGACTGGAGCCACGAGCTGCGCATGATACACGACAAGTTGCCCCTGCTGAAGGTGGTCTTCACGGGAAGCAGTGTGATGAGGCTCAAGGAGGAGAATGTGGAACTGAACGGGCTGGTGAGCAGCTACAACCTGCGCGGCTTCTCGTTCCGCGAGTATCTCAACCTCATGACGGGCAACGACTTCCGCTCCTACAACATGAGGGAGATAGAGAACAGGCATGAGCATATCGTGAGGAAGGTGCTCGAAAAGGTCAATCCCATGGAGTACTTCCAGAGTTATCTGCACCACGGATACTACCCCTTCTTCCTTGAGAACACATACTTCAGCGAGAATCTCCTCAAGACGATGAACATGATGATAGAGGTGGACATCCTCTTCTTGAAGCAGATAGACCTGAAGTACCTGGATAAAATCAAGCGCCTGTACTATCTGCTTGCCACAGGAGGCACAGGCGTGCCCAATGTGAGCCAGTTGGCCACCGATGTGCACACCAGCAGGGCCACCGTGGTAAACTATATGAAGTACCTGACCGACGCGCGGATGCTCAACATGATGTACCGTCAGGGCGACGAGTATCCCAAGAAGCCGGCAGGCATCATGCTACACAATACCAATCTGCTGTATGCCATGGCATTCAAGGGAATGGATAAGCAGACGCTGATGGATACCTTCTTCCAGAACGCGCTGTGGGGCAGACACAAGATAAATCTGGGTGACCGCAGCTGCACATTCGTGGTGGATGACACACAGAAGTTCCGCATCTGCCTCGAGGCACCCCACCGCAGAATGCCCGGGGTAACCTATGCGGTGGCCGACCCGCAGGCCGACCCCGAGCGCGACATCCCATTATGGCTCTACGGCTTCCTGTATTAAAGGGGCGGCAGAGCACATTACACAAAGGAACATACGAACAAAAGTTTTATATAAAACACAATTAAAATGGCAAAAGAAAAGAAATTTGTGACATGGGACGGTAATACCTGTGCAGGACATGTAGCCTACATGTTCAGCGAGGTGGCCGCCATCTATCCCATCACTCCATCGTCTCCCATGGCGGAGCACGTGGATGAGTGGGCTGCCCAGGGGCGCAAGAACCTCTTCGGCGACACAGTGCTGGTGCAGGAGATGCAGTCTGAGGGCGGTGCGGCAGGTGCTGTGCACGGCTCATTGCAGGCTGGTGCTCTGACAACAACATTCACTGCCAGCCAGGGTCTGTTGCTGATGATTCCTAACATGTACAAGATTGCCGGTGAACTGCTTCCCAGCGTCTTCCATGTGTCGGCCCGTACTCTGGCCACACACTCTCTGTGTATCTTCGGTGACCACAGCGACGTGATGGCTTGCCGCCAGACTGGTTTCGCCATGCTGTGCGAGGGCTCTGTGCAGGAGGTTATGGACCTGAGCGCTGTGGCTCACCTGGCTGCCATTGAGGGCAGAGTGCCATTCATCAACTTCTTCGACGGATTCCGCACCTCACACGAGTACCAGAAGGTGGAGCTCCTGGAGGAGGACGCTGTGCGTGACCTCGTGGACCAGAAGGCCCTGAGCGAGTTCCGTGCCCGTGCTCTGTCTCCCGAGCATCCCCAGGCAAAGGGTATGGCCGAGAATCCTGAGACATTCTTCGCTCACCGCGAATCTTGCAACCGCTACTATGACGCCATCCCCGCTATCGTGGAGAAGTACATGGCTGCCATCTCGGAGCGTACAGGCCGCAAGTATGAGCTCTTCTCATACTATGGTGCCGAGGACGCCGAGGAGGTTATCATCCTCATGGGCTCAGCTTCAGAGGCTGCACGCGAGGCCATCGACTACGCCAATGCTCATGGCAAGAAGTACGGTATGGTGAGCGTTCACCTGTATCGTCCCTTCTCGGTGAAGCACCTTCTGAAGGCTGTTCCTCAGAGCTGCAAGCGCATAGCCGTGCTCGACCGTACCAAGGAGCCAGGCAGCAACGGCGAGCCTCTGCTGCTGGATGTCAAGGACGCTTTCTACGGTGTGGAGAACGCTCCCGTCATCGTGGGCGGCCGTTACGGACTGGGTTCTGCCGACGTGACACCCGCCATGATTCTGGGTGTATATGAGAACCTCGAGCTTCCTCAGCCCAAGGACCACTTCACCATAGGTATCGTGGATGACCTTACCTTCACATCTCTGCCTCAGAAGAAGGAGATGGCGCTGGGTGGCAAGGGCGTCTTCGAGGCCAAGTTCTTCGGTCTGGGTGCCGATGGTACAGTGGGTGCCAACAAGAACTCAGTGAAGATCATCGGTGACAATACCGACAAGTATTGCCAGGCATACTTCTCTTACGACTCCAAGAAGAGTGGCGGCTTTACCTGCTCGCACCTGCGTTTCGGCGACAACCCCATCCGTTCTACTTACCAGATCAAGACTCCCAACTTCGTGGCTTGCCATGTTCAGGCTTACCTGCACATGTACGACGTGACACGTGGTTTGCAGCAGAACGGTCTCTTCCTGCTCAACACCATCTTCGAGGGTGACGAGCTGGTCAACTTCATCCCCAATAGTGTGAAGCGTTACTTCGCCGAGAAGAACATCACAGTATATTATATCAACGCCACCAAGATAGCACAGGAGATAGGTCTGGGCAACCGCACCAACACCATCCTGCAGTCTGCTTTCTTCCGCATCACAGAGGTTATCCCCGTGGATCTGGCTGTGGAGCAGATGAAGAAGGCCATCGTCAAGTCTTATGGCAAGAAGGGTGAGGATGTGGTGAACATGAACTATGCAGCCGTAGATCGCGGCGGTGAGTACAAGCAGCTGCCTGTAGATCCCGCATGGGCCAACCTGCCCGAGGATGAGAAGGTGGTGCGCGACGAGCCTGCTTTCATCAGCGACCTCGTGCGTCCTATCAACGCCCAGAACGGTGCCGACCTGCCCGTATCTGCTTACAAGGGCATCGAGGATGGTGCCTGGGAGCAGGGTACTGCTGCCTATGAGAAGCGTGGCGTGGCTGGTTTCGTGCCTGTGTGGAATGCCGACAACTGTATCCAGTGCAACAAGTGTGCCTTCGTTTGTCCTCACGCTTGCATCCGTCCCTTCGTGCTCGATGACAAGGAGGTGGCCGGATTCCAGGGCAAGACTATCGACATGAAGGCTCCTGCTGCCATGAAGGGTATGCACTTCGTTATCCAGGTGGGCGTGAAGGACTGTCTGGGTTGCGGCAACTGTGCTGATGTTTGTCCCGGCAATCCCAAGCTGGGCGGCCCCGCTCTGAAGATGGTGGCCTATGATGACTCTTCTGAGGCTACCGCCCAGGAGGCTGCCAACTGGGATTACTGCGTGAAGAACGTAGCCAGCAAGCAGGACCTCATAGACATCAAGCAGAGCCCCAAGAACAGCCAGTTCGCCACTCCTCTCTTCGAGTTCAGCGGCGCTTGTTCGGGTTGCGGAGAGACTCCCTACGTGAAGCTCATTGCCCAGCTCTTCGGTGACCGTGAGATGGTGGCCAACGCTACAGGTTGTTCTTCTATCTACTCAGGCTCAATCCCCAGCACTCCTTACACCAAGAATGCCAAGGGTCAGGGTCCCGCATGGAGCAACTCCCTGTTTGAGGACTTCTGTGAGTATGGCTTGGGTATGGTGCTCGCCAACAAGAAGATGAAGAAGCGCATCAGCATGCTGCTGCAGGAACTCATCGCCGGCGACAAGGCAAGTGCCGAGTTCAAGGCCGCTGCCCAGAACTGGATAGAGCAGCAGGAGGATGCCGAAGGCTCAAAGGCAGCAGCCGCACAGCTGAAGCCCTTCATCGCCGAAGGTGCAGCTGCCGGTTGTCCCACCTGTGCCCAGCTGAAGGAGCTTGACCATTATCTGGTGAAGCGCAGCCAGTGGATTATCGGTGGTGACGGTGCTTCTTACGATATCGGTTATGGTGGTCTCGACCACGTGATCGGCAGCGGTGAGGATGTCAACATCTTCGTTATCGATACTGAGGTTTATTCAAATACAGGCGGTCAGGCTTCAAAGGCCACACCTATCGGCGCCATTGCCCAGTTTGCTGCCAACGGTAAGCGTGTGGGCAAGAAGGACCTGGGCCTGATGCAGGCCACTTACGGAAACGTATATGTAGCCCAGGTGGCTATGGGTGCCGACCAGAGCCAGTGCCTGAAGGCCTTCCGCGAGGCTGAGGCATGGCACGGTCCCTCACTCATCATCGGTTATGCTCCCTGTATCAACCATGGTCTGAAGGCCAAGGGTGGCATGGGCAAGAGCCAGGCCGAGGAGGCAAAGGCTGTGGAGTGCGGTTACTGGCACCTGTGGCGCAACAATCCTGCTCTGGCTGCTGAGGGCAAGAATCCCTTCCAGCTGGACAGCAAGGAGCCCGATTGGGACAAGTTCCAGAACTTCCTCGAAGGTGAGGTGCGCTTCCTCTCTCTGAAGAAGGCTGCTCCTGCCGAGGCACAGGAACTGTATGATGCTTGTAAGGAGGCTGCCAAGCGCCGCTACAAGACTTACATCCGCAAGACTCAGGAGGACTGGTCGCTCGACTAATCTCCCCGACAGACAATCCCACGTAGGCTGTCATCCATGACCGCCTATATATAATAAGGAAGCATCCAGGAGCCACGTATGGTCTCTTGGGTGCTTCCTTTCTTCTTTGTTGACAATAAGGAGAAGTGGGCTCCTTGTGCACTTCCTGTTTGTCATCATGGTGGGGGAGATACTCTCCTTTACCGTCCAACCCAAGGCTGGACGGTGGATGAAGCTTGGATACTTTTGCATCGAAGTATATATTCTCTGACCGTCCAGCCTAGGGTTGGACGGTGGAGGCATACTGCATATCCATCTCTGGAGGCAGAATGAAGTTGGCTCATAAGATAATTGCTTCCCACTCGCAAGTATAGTTGGCCTTGCATAATCCCCAATTGGTCATTTGGGTTCTAACGTCCACCTGATCTTTCTTCTTCCCCTATAATCTCCAGTTGTCAGGCTCCTCGTTTCCTATCGTCACGTTCCTTAATCTCCAGCCCAAACCAGTCTCCTTACCCCACAGACTGGTTTTCCCTAAAATGAGCTACGCGAGGAGAATGGCTTCTCCCCGCGTAGCTTGGCTTCTGTATGGTTGTTCTGTAGGCCTGGTCTGACCATTATTTTCTGTAATACTTCACGCTCTTGCCGGCACTCTCCATCACATACACGCCGGCGGGAAGCTGTTGCTGGTCCAGTTCGGCACGGGTGGTGGTGAGCACGAGGCGCCCCGAGGTGTCGTAGAGGCGAACCGTCACGCGGTCGGCCAGGGCTGGATTGGTGTCCTGGGTGACCGACTCGATGGCATCGGGAACATCCGGGGTGAGGGGCAAAGAGGTACCCTTTATCATGTAGTGCACCTTATAGGTGGTCTTGTTGGCCAGCACCTGATACTGGGTGGTGCTCATCTTGGACTGCTGGGTGCGGTAGCCGGGGCAGTAGAGATCCACATAATAGCGGCCCGGGGTGAGGTCGGTGAAGACGAAGATTCCGTTGTAGTTGTCATCCACCTGATACGTCTTGAGCACCTTGCCGTTGTTGTCCTTCAGTCGCACAGTGGCACCATTTAGTGGCATATACTCGTCTTGGGTTCCTGCCTTGTATGTGTAGTAGTCCAGTCCGTCGCTCTTTACAGTCTTGCTTCTCACGGCTCCCATGATGCAGCCAAGTGTATCGGCCTGGGTACCAAACCAGTTGATGATGCCGCGAGCGTATCTTCGTCCCTCCATGCGACACCAATCGGGATTGAGCGCACGATGGCGCGATGGCTGGTAGGTGTGGAAGTATCCCTCCACCAGATAGCCTGGGCGGCCGTGCATGAGTACGCCCAGATAACCCTCGTAGCCCTTGTTGTTGGTCCATGTATCATGGTAGAAGTCGCGGTCACCCCGCAGGTTCTTGCTGTTCTGGTAAGCACTCATGAACTCAAACTTCGCCTTCATGGCCTCCACGTGGTATGGCCACATCTTGTCGCACATCTCACGGCTGTTCTTCACGGCATTCTCGGCATCCGTACCGCGGTAGAGGAAGAGCGGATAGTTGGCCAGTGCTCCCTCGCTTGCCGCGTTGCTGTGCACGCTGAAGAAGTAGTCGGCACGGTAGGCATCCACCTCGGCGGCAATGACAGGAAGTTTGCGGTCGTATCTATACTCGTTGCTTGCTCCGGGCACCCAAGGATAAGGGCCGTTGGCACGGCGGCTGTACTTGATGGTATAGTCGCCTGTGGCCTTCAGTATGCGCCCCATCTCCTCGATTTTCCACAGGTTGGTGTTGCTCTCATAGAAACCGCATGTGTCGGGGCGTCCTGTTTCGGGCAGATTGGGATGCGATATGGTGGGCATGGGGCGGTCGTTGGCTCCCCATCCTCCGTGTCCGGGGTTGAGGTAGATGCGCGGCTTCACGTCGGCCGCTGCCGTCATGGGCAGGCAGAATGCAGCTGTCAGCAGTATTCTTCTTATTATCTTAGTGGTCATCATGTGTGTCCTTTCGTGTATTGTTCTTTATTCGGTTCAGATGCTTTTCCGCTCACTTGTTCACGTTCAGCACCACCATCTCTCCGTTGCCTCGGGCACACACTATCCTGCGTGCCTGGGACGAGCAGAAGGGGTAGAGGAGCACGTCATTATCAGACGTGAGCTGCTGGCGCGCTCCGTCGAGCGTGTAGGCCACTATGGCGCTTGAGGCGATGGTGAGGTCGTCATCACGCGTCTTCATACCCACTATGGTGTTGTCGTCATACCATTGGGGTGCCAGACAGTCGAAGGCTACAAACTGCACGTTCTCGCCCTCGAGGTCGCACACGTAGGTGCCCTCGGAGGACACATGATAGAGGATGCGCGTGCCGTCGGGCGAGATGCTGGCCCAGATGTAGCGGGTGTCCTCGTCATCGCCGTTGGGCGTGAGTGTCACGGTATGGCCGTCACGCGTGAGCTGCAGCTTCAGGTCGTTGCAGGTGACGGTGGGACGATGGTCGGCCGCGCACTTCCTGGCGCTCACCTTCCTGCGCACGCTTTGCCCTCCGGCTTCCACCTCGGCCATCTGCCCGTTCAGTCGGAACGACACATATTCGTGGCTCGGCTGGGCTATCCGTTCTGTGGTGCCCGTCTCTGCATCGGCCACTTCCACGGCAGTCAGTCTCAGATGGTTGGGGCTCATGGAGTCATGGCAGAACATCACCAGCTTCCCGTCATCGCTCACCACGGGCGCATATCCTGCCCCTTCGGCGTCGGTCAGCCTCTGGCGCTTGCCGCCGTCCAGCGCTACACGCTCCAGTCCTTGGTTGCTCATCGTGGTGATGAAAGCAAACCGTCCGTCGCGGCTTATGCCAGCCGTGCGTACATCTCCTGGCTCCGAACCGCTCACCTTCTCCATCTTGACGGAAGTGAACACCTGAGCCATGGCCAGTTGGGGCAGCAGAGCTGCCACTATCCAGAGTTTTCTCATATTGTCTCTTCGTTAGTTTATAGCATGTCAAATCAGCCCTCCTGGGGGCTTGCGATATGTAAATTTAAGCATTTCTGCGGATAAGGCGAAGGGGAAGAAGGCGGAATTTTCGGTTAAAAGCAATATTGCGTCAGAAATGTAATAAGATTGTGAGGCTGGCTCCATCACTTCTTTCTGCCCGCGCGGGCTTTTTGGTGAGCTCGTACGAGTTTTTTGTGAGTCTGCGTGGGATAATTGATTGGTCCGCAGGAGGCAGCTGTTGAGTTCACTGGGAGGCAGTCGGGCGTGTTGTATTATTGCTCCAGGTACTCCCCGTCTTTTCTCTTCTTACCTCCTCATCTCCTCAAGGGTGCGGCGTACGGTCTCGGCATCTGTATGGCCGTTCTTGCGGAGCGAACCGTGAAGCTCGTGGACACCTGTGCGGCTGATGATTGTGTGGGCGTTTTCGGGGCTTATTCCACAACCGGGCAAGATGGTGATGCGGCCAGCCGCTTGCTTTACAAGCCGGGCCAGCATTTCAGTCCCTTCGGTCACGTTTGCCGCCTGTCCCGATGTGAGCAGCCTGTGGCAACCCATGGAGATGATGTCCTCGAGAGCCTGCTGTGGGTTGCGGCACTGGTCGAAGGCCCGGTGGAAGGTTACGCTCATGCTCTGGGCTTGTCCCATGAGCCAGCCGCACACGTTGGTGTCGATGTCCCCCTCGGGGGTGAGCGCTCCTATCACTACGCCCGAGGCTCCCAGCATGTGGGCAATGCGCACGTCATTCATCATGCAGCGCACCTCATCGGGCGAATATACGAAATCTCCTCCGCGCGGACGTATGAGCACGTGTACGCGCACCCCCTGCTCCACGGCCCATTCTATCATGCCTGCCGAGGGTGTCACACCATCCAGTTCGAGTGCCTGGCACAATTCTATCCTTTGGGCGCCGCCTTCCACAGCAGCCCTCACGCTCTGCAGGTCGGCACAGCATACTTCCAATATTCTGTTTCGCTTGTTGTCAGTTTTCATAATGGTGTCAAAGGTATGCTAATTTCTGTAAAATGTGTGGCTTGAGGGGTGAAAAAGTGTTGCTGCTTGTAGAAATCCGTACAGAAGCGGGGCAGGAGTGCCGTTCTCGTCTTTCTGCCATATGACTTTCGCCTGGGTACGAAAAGAGGCGGCATCTGCCTGTATATAGCCCGCGCGATAATTATCTCCTTCCTTATCATTCCGAAGCGAGTCTTTAACTCTTCTGAAGTGAGCTTCACTTCATTCCGATATGAGCTTAAACCGTTCTGAAATGAACGTCAAACTCTTCCGATATGTCCCTCTTTCAGAAAAATTCCTTCTTCGGAAAGGATTGTAATACGAGGAATCGCGCGCGTACTATTATATTATATATACAGTCAGATGCCGCCTTATTGGAGTGGTGAGGCTGGTTATTCCTTCAGCGGGTTCCAGCCCTGCGCCTTGAGTTCGAATTCGTTTCCGTCGCGGCTGATGAGCTTGCGTCCCTGAGCCTCGGGCGTGATGTAGCCTATCACCTTGATGTCCTCCAACTGGCTTACGGTCTCGTTGGCGGCCAGGGGGACGGTGAAGAGCAGTTCGTAGTCTTCCCCGCCGTTGAGGGCGCAGGTGGATACGTTCATGTTCAGTTCCTCGGCCATGGCGGCAGTCTGGTAGTCGAGCGGGATGCGCTCCTCATACACGCGGCAGCCCACGTGGCTTTGGGTGCAGATGTGCATCAGTTCGCTGCTCAGGCCGTCGCTTATGTCCATCATGCTGGTGGGGTGGATGCCAGCCTGGCGCAGAGTGGCTATGATGTCGGCACGTGCCTCGGGCTTCAGCTGGCGCTCCAGCAGGTACTCTCGTCCGCTCACGTCGGGCTGGAAGTCCTGCAATCGTGCCATTTCGTCCTTGTTGCCCGATTTCTTGGCCTCGGCCAGCTGCTGGTTATATACGGCTCTCTCGCGTTCCAGCAGTTGTAGTCCCATATAGGCTGCTCCCAGGTTGCCGCTCACGCATATGAGGTCGGTATCCTGTGCCCCGTCGCGGCATACTATCTCCTCGGGTCTGGCCTCGCCTATGGCTGTGATGCTGATGGCCAGTCCTGTGAAGCTGCTGGTGGTGTCGCCTCCCACGATATCCACATGATGTTTGGCGCATGCCATCCGCATGCCGCGGTATATCTCGGCGATGTCCTCCACTCTGAACCGGCGGCTGATGGCCAGGCTTACGGTTATCTGTCGTGGCGTGCCGCCCATGGCATACACGTCGCTCAGGTTCACCATCACGGCCTTGTATCCCAGGCAGTAGAGTGGCACATAGGTGAGGTCGAAGTGCACACCCTCCATCAGCAGGTCGGTGGTGACAAGTGTGCGCATGCCTTCGGCTGGTGCCAATATGGCACAGTCGTCTCCCACGCCCTTGATGCTGGACTCGTTTTCCAGCTTGATGTCGGAGGTGAGCTGGCTGATGAGGCCGAACTCACCCAGTTCGGATATTTCCATTTGTGTAAATAGTAGCTGTTCGTTCGTCCTTTATGAGCGACGTATCATCTCTTCCATGATGGCGGCCATGCGTGGCTGGGCCTCGTTGGCGGCTCGCTGCACCTCCTCGTGTGTCACCTTCACTATCTGTCCGCTCACGCCCATGTCGGTAATGACGCTCACTCCGAACACCTGTATGCCACAGTGGTGTGCCACGATTACCTCGGGTACCGTGCTCATGCCCACGGCATCGGCTCCCCAGAGGCCGAACATGCGGTACTCGCTGGGAGTCTCATAGGTGGGGCCCTGTGTGGCCAGATACACTCCGTGCTGTACCTTTATGCCCTTCTCGGCCGCTATCTCGTCGGCCAGTTTCACCAGGCGGTGGCTGTATGCCTCGCTCATGTCGGGGAAGCGTGGACCAGTGGGCACGTTGGGGCCGTGCAGGGGATTCTCAGGCATGAAATTGATGTGGTCGGTGATGATCATCACGTCGCCGATGTGGAAGTTGGGGTTGGTGCCTCCTGCCGCGTTGCTCACGAAGAGGGTCTTGATGCCCAGTTCGTACATCACGCGTATGGGGAAGGTGACCTGCTGCATGTTGTATCCCTCATAATAGTGGAAGCGTCCCTCCATGGCCATCACGTCCTTGCCTCCCAGGCGGCCGAAGATGAGCTGTCCGCTGTGGCCCTCTACGGTAGATACAGGGAAGTTGGGTATCTCGGAATAGGGGATGCAGAGCACCTTCTCGATGTGCTCGGCCAGATGTCCGAGTCCTGTGCCCAATATGATGGCTGTCTGTGGCTGACAGGGCATTTTAGCCTTGAGCCAGGCTGCTGTTTCTTGGATTTTGGCGTACATAGTCTTTTATTTTTTGATTGAACGTCTTGCTTTCGTTTCTCATTATCTCCACCTCGATGGGGAGCACGTAGATGTTCTCGCGCAGATCGGCCGGCAGATGAGGCGTGTGGCGCAGTCGGCTGGCGTCCTTCTCGGTGGTGATGATGGCCTTTGGTTCGGGCATCCGGTCGAAGGTGTTCTGTACGAGCTGCAGGTCCTGGGGGCTGAAGTAGTGGTGGTCGGGGAATGCCAGGGGAGTGATATGCCTGGTGTATCGCCTCATGTCCTGCTCCATCTGCAGGGGATTGCCTATGCCCGAGAGCAGCAGCACGTGCATGCCTGTGGCCTTCAGCTCGTCGAGCCTGAGCGTGCTGGTATGGTCGATATGCACGGGCTGTCCGTAGCGTATGGTGCTGTAGAACAGACTCTGGAAGGGCTTCAGCTTGAGTGCCGAGCGCAGCACGCGGAAGCCCATGGGATTGATGTTTGCGGGGCATTTGGTCACCACCACCAGGTCGGCCCTGTCCTTCCCCTCGGGTTTCTCGCGCAGTCGTCCTGCGGGCAGCAGACGGTCGTCGGTAATCATGCGGTGGTAATCTACCAGCAGGATGTTGAGCCCAGGTTTCACCCTGCGGTACTGGAAGGCATCGTCGAGCAGGATGACCTGCACGTCACGGGTGGCCTGGTCGGTGCAGAGGTGCCTGATGCCCCGGCAGCGGTCGGCATCCACGGCCACGTGTATGTGGGGGAACTTCTGCTTCATCTGCCACGGCTCGTCGCCTATCTGCTGCATGGGCGTGTCGGCTGTGGCCAGCACGTACCCGCGACTCTTACGCTTGTATCCCCGGCTTAGGATGGCCACGCGGTAATGGGGGCTGAGCAGGCGCACCAGATACTCTATGTGGGGTGTCTTGCCTGTCCCGCCCACGGTGATGTTGCCCACGTCGATGATGGGTATGCCGTAGGTGTGGCTCTTCAGCACCCCTATATTATATAAGGTGTTGCGAAGAGCCGTGGCTGTTCCGTAGAACCAGCTGAGGGGCATCAGCCATCTGTTTATCCTTATGTGGTCGCCTTCCATTTGCCGGGTTGTGTGTGTCTTTGCTTATTCGAATTCGGGTATGATGGGCATACGTGCTTGTATGGGGTTTTGGCTCCTGATGTTGCGTATGAGGCTGAAGGCGGGGTAGAGGTCGCCCAGGGCTGCACGCAGTTGGCTGTCCAGATAGTCTGCTTTCTTGTCCTGGAGCAGGGAGGCGTACCAGGGTGCGGGAGCTGGATAGCGCCCTATGCTGTACTTCTCCACGTGTGCGGCCTTGGCAGCTGCTGCCACAGCATCGTCCAGGTTGCCCAACTTATCCACCAGTCCTATCTTCAGGGCCTGCTCGCCTGTCCACACACGTCCCTCGGCCACGGCCTTCACGCTGTCTTGGGGCATGTGTCGTCCCTGTGCCACGCGGCCAGTGAAGAGCTCGTAGCCCTTGTTGACATAAGCCTGCATCATGCGGCACTCGGCCTCGTTGAGGGGCCGGCCCATGGCTCCGAAGTCGCTCAACTTGTTGGTCTTCACCACATCAAACTTCAGTCCCAGCTTCTCGGTCATGAGTTCCGAGGGGTCGGGTATCATGCCGAAGATGCCTATGCTTCCCGTCAGGGTGGTGGGCTCGGCAAATACCTTCTTGGCTCCGCAGCTGATGTAGTATCCTCCGCTGGCCGCCATGGCTCCCATGCTCACTATCACGGGCTTCTCTTGGCTGAGCAGTTGCACCTCGTGCCATATCTGTTCGCTGGCATAGGCCGAACCGCCCGGGCTGTTGACCCTCAGCACCACGGCCTTCACCTTATCGTCCTCGCGCAGGTCCTGCAGGTCCTTGGTCATCTGGCTGGCCGTAATCACGCTCTCCTGGCTCAGTCCTGCAGTCACCTCGTCCTTTATCTCTCCGCAGGCATAATATACGGCCACCTCATCGGCCACCTTCTCGTTCAGGGTCTCGGCCTTGGCCATATCGGTGAGGCTCACGAACCGCAGGCTCTTGTCTTCGGGCGTATTGGTGCGCTTCTTCAGCTCCTTTTTCACTTCGCTCAGATAGCAGGTCTTGTCTATCAGTCCGCCCTCCACGCTCACCTGGGGGGCAGAGAGTACGGTCAGGCTGTCGGCCAACTGGTCAAGCGCCCCGGCTGTGGTCTTGCGGCTCTTGGCCACTTCCTTCAGCATGTTCTGCCAGATGCTCTGCTGGTAGCTGGCCACCTGCTCGCGGTTGGCATCGCTCATCTTGTCGGCTATGAAAGGCTCCACGGCACTCTTGTAGGTGCCCACTTTGAACACCTGCATCCTTACACCTGCCTTCTTCATCAGTCCTGTGTAGAACATGGGGTTGCTCGACAGTCCGCTCCATTCCATCATACCTATGGGGTTGAGGTACACGCGGTCGGCCACCGAGCAGAGGTAGTATGACATGCGCGAGTAGGTGTCAGCATAGGCCACTATCCACTTGCTGCTCTTCTTGAATCGGAGCAGGGCCTGGCGCAACTCCTGTGCCTGTGCGGGATAGGCAGCCAAGACTCCTCCCTCCAGATATATGCCCTCTATCTTGTCGTTCTTGGCAGCCTTATCCAAGGCCGTCAGCGCCTCGTCGAGCGCTATCTGCTGGGTCATGCTTCCGCCCAACTGCATCAGTGGGTTGGGCTCCTGTGCACGCTCGGTCATAGTGCCTTGCAGGCAGATGCGCAGTACCGACTTCTTCTCGATGGGTGCTGACATGCCTTCGCTGGCAATCATTCCTGCCATCGATACGATGGTGAGCACACCCATGATGATGCTCACCAGTACCATTCCCACCACCACGGCCATGGTCTGCTTGATGAAATCTTTCATTTTCTTCTTTTCCGTTTGACGTCCCGAAGCATGCGTCTTACGCGCGCGCTTCTGTAATTTATAGTAAGTTAAGCACAAAATTAGGAGTTTTCCCCAGCATATGCAAGTTTTTCGTCCGATTAGTTGGGGGCGGGCAGGGAAAAGGTTTGTCGGCATGCCAAATAGCTCCTGTCTCCGCATGGAATGGGTGGCGGAAAATGACAGGGAGAGGAGTTTGATTGGCACACACCCAAAAATGTGGTGTAAAAACAGGAGTAGTACTTCATATGCGATAGGAGTAGTGCTTCATTGACGATAGAAGCTATACTTCATCGTCAA
>UQST01000023.1 GCA_900543815.1 uncultured Prevotellaceae bacterium | reverse complement strand
CCGTAATGACATCTTATAGTTCATTGTCTAAGGTCAGACTTTCAAGAACTCTTGCTGTTGAAGCATTTGAGTTGTGGGTGATAAGGGCTGATACAAAAATATTCGTATCAATGACTGCATATACCATCGCGTTCTTTTCTTAGTCGTCTGACTTCTCTGATTTCTTCGTTAATCTCATCGAGGGTGAGTTCTGGCGTTTCACCTCTTTCCGCTTTAGCTCTAAGTTCTTTGAACGTTGCCTTTGCTTTTGCAGTCACTTCGTCTTCTTCTTCCTTGGCTTGGATGGAGAAAGGAATGCTCTTACTGCGAATTACTGCCTTGACAAAGATGTTGATGGCGGTATTCGCACTCATACCGAATTGTTCACAGAGTTTATCAAACTGTGCTTTCTGCTGGTTGTCCATACGGACTGTCATTGCTGTCTGTGCCATAAGCCTGAAATGTTTGTTTGACAATCATTCTGATTGCAAATATACATCATTATGACGTAAAATGGTGAGAGGATGCAGACAATTTAATGATGCTTAGGGGCTTGAACACGGATTTCACGGATTACACGGATAATTTTTCTGAGACCACGGAGAGTCATGTTGATGTGTGATGCGTAGGGTTTTCGAACACGGATTTCACGGATAACACGGATAGGTTTTTGATTGTGGGAGATTCGTGTGATGCTTAGGGTTTTTTGAACACGGATAACACGGATTTTTTTTCAATTAAGGATTGTGAATTTTGAGGTGGGTGAGAACACGGAGGCAATTCTTAATTCTTAATCCAAAATTCTTAACTCAATTAAATTTATAATTATTGTTGTGGTGGTGGAGTTGTTTGACTATCAGCGGGAGATGAGGGGGCGTATTGAGGGGGCGCTCTTGACGCATCAGGCGGTGATGGCACAGATGCCTACGGGAACGGGAAAGACGGTGCTGCTGGCTTCGGTGGTGAAGGGGTTCCTGGAGCGGTTGCCTCGGAGGGTTGTGTGGATAGTGGCGCACCGAAGGGAGCTGGTGGAGCAGATAAAGGGGACACTGGGAAGGGTTCTCGGAAATGGGGATGCTGTGCCTGACAGTCTGGAGGAGAACGGCATAAGGGTGATGTCTGTACAATGGCTCTCGAGACACTACAAGGAGATGAAGGAGGAGCCGGGGATGATAGTGATAGATGAAGCGCATCATGCTCTGGCTGAGACGTATGCCGAGGTGATGGATGCTTTCCCAGAGGCGAAGAAACTGGGACTGACGGCTACTCCGTGCCGACTGAACGGGAAAGGATTCGGAGACTTGTTTGACGTGCTGCTCACGTCGTGGAGCATTGAGAGGTTTATAGCCGAAGGGCGGTTGAGCGTGTATGACTATTACTCCATCAGACCTGACAGTGCCGACCAGTTGGCCATCGACTCTCTGCAGAGGAGAGGGGCTGATGGGGATTATGTGCTGGCGGAGTTGAGCGAGCGGCTGGATGTGCGGCCGAGCATCGAACGGCTGTACCAGACGGTGAGGGAGTATGTGCCGGAGAAGAAGGGGGTGGTGTATGCCATCAGCATTGAGCATGCGGAACATATAGCGGACTATTATCGTGAACACGGGATAAAGGCGGTGGCTATCAGCAGCAACACGCCGGATGATGTGCGAGGGGAACTGATAGGCGGCTTCAGGAAGGGTGAGGAGATAAGGGTGCTGGTGAGTGTGGATCTGTTCAGCGAGGGTTTTGACTGCCCGGATGTGGAGTTTGTGCAGTTGGCCCGTCCGACACTTTCGCTTACAAAGTATCTGCAGATGGTTGGCCGTGGGTTGCGGGTAGCCGAGGGTAAAGGGTATTGTGTGGTGCTGGACAATGTGGGACTGTACAAGCGGTTCGGTCTGCCATCGGCTCAGCACGACTGGCAGAGGCTGTTTGAAGGAAGAGAGGAGGTGGCCGATGAATGGCGGAAGGCCAGCGTGATGCTCTACAGCCGCATGGGGGAGATGGACTGTCTGACGAGCTGTGGGAACAGCGAAGGGGAGATGATGCGGATAGTACGTCATGAGGAGTTGGTGCGCAAGGGTCATTCCTACCGGGTGTGTACCAATGAGCAGGGGCTGAAAGGTGTGAAGGATGAGGCTGGCAAGTGGGTGCTGGAATGCCGATACCGGGAGGTGGAACTGCATGAGGACGGTTGGGCTTATTGCCACAAGCAGTCTGCGGACAGATGGCTTTGGGCGGATCTGAAGAGCGGACTGCACTTCCATAAGCGCCCACAGACGGCTGTGCTGATGGGGATAGAGTTCTGCACGGAGGACGGGAAGCGTCTGTTCCCGCGCATCTGTTCGCCTATGATCAACGAGCATTCGTGGCTGACGATGAAGACAATGGAGATGCAGGTGGGCAGCGGGCTGGCATGGAAACAGCGATTCATCCCATGGAATGAGCCTGGGAAGGTGTATAGGCTGGCGGATGAACTGAGAAACAGCGGACTGCGCCTGTACCAGGATGATGAGGGGAGGAGCTATGTGCAGGCGGGAGGTGACCAACCGCTCAGGATGGTGAGCAACCAGAGTGAGGTGGATGGGTGTTATGCCCAGTGGATGAGAACGAACCAGGAGTGGCTGGATGCCTGGCGAGCGGTGGGAGTACGGCGGATGAACCTGTTGGCTTACACGGATGCAGAGCGTGAGAGGTGTTTCGAGGTGGTGACGGACTTGGGCGACGGCTTATATTATATAAGGAGAAGAGTGGGCTTGCTGCGTGAGGGGGAAGCGCGTGAGTTCTGGCTGGATTCAATGACGAATACGATTCATTATGTGAAGCCGCAAAAGCTGGAGCGTGGGTTTGTGAGGTTGTTGCGTGAGGGTGATGTGTTTTTCGTGCGTAACATACGCTGCATGGCTGGTGTGCCGCTGAGGGGTTGGCAGGTGCGTGCAGACGGGAACATCTGTGTGATAGATGACCGTCTGTTCCTGAAGGATAGACCACGAAACAGTTACCATGTGCTGCGACGCAGCGATGATTTCTCTTATTTCCTGGTGGCTCCCAACGATGACAGCAGCGATACTCACGTGAACCATAACCTGCAGATAACGCAATACAGGGACGGGGAGGTGATGCTGAATTGGGTGGAATGTGTGAGGTAGAACACGGATGGGCTGTTTTTATTGAACACGGATTACACGGATAGCACGGATTTTATTTTTGGGGAATGCGTAGATTGATATTGATGCGTGATGGAGTGTTTTCTTGAACACGGATTACACGAATTTAACGGATAGGGTTCTGAGGCCACGGAGAACAATGTCATAGCGTGATGCGTAGGGTTTTCGAACACGGATTACACGGATAGCACGGATTTTATTTTGGGGAAACACGGAAATTGATGTTGATGCGTGATGGGTTGTTTTCTTGAACACGGATTACACGGATTTTGTTTGGTGGTTTCGAGGGAAGGCGCTACTTTTGTGACAGATAAACATATAGGAGGAATTATCATGGAGGCTACGATTTTTAATCCTGTTCAGCAGCATTTGTTGAAGATGTTTGCTTTTGACGGTTCGGAGGAGAGACTTCTGGAGGTGAAAGCTGTGCTGAGCGAGTATTTCCGAAAGAAGGCTGACATGTGTCTGGATGCTCTTTGGGAATCTGGCAAGTTGAATCAAGCTAAGATGGATGAGTTGAGACATCAGGATCTGCATGCTTTGTTGAAGAAGTAGGAGTGCATGGATAGGATAGTCCTTGATACGAATTGTCTCATACAGAGTGTGTCGTCAAGAAGTCCATACCGCAGAGTTTGGGACAGTTTATTTTGATTTCAATTTGATTCAGGCTGACCCTGATGACAATAAGTTCGTGGATTGTGCTATCACAGCAGGGGCTCGTTATGTTGTTACAGAAGACCATCATTACGATGTCATCAAATGGAAGGATTTTCCTGGGCTCGAGGTCATTGGGTTGGATGACTTTTTACGTCATCTAAAGAAAGAGGGCAATCCATAATTCTTAATTCGAAATTCATAATTCATAATTAGAGTGGTATTTGTTCCCCTCTTGCTTTTTCTTGTAGAATTTCGTATCTTTGCATGGTGAAGAGAGAACTAAACTGCAAGAAACCGATTAAGCCTATATATTATATAAGATGAGAAAGACTATCGTGACGATTGCCGCTCTGTGTCTGTTTGCCATGGTGACTCTGGCACAGAAGACCATCCGTGTGGCAGCAGGGAAGACGGACCTGGTGATGCAGGTGTCGCCTAAGGGGAGACTCTATCAGGTGTATCTGGGAGAGAAGTTGCAGAACGCCACTGACTATGACCAACTGAAGTGGGATGTGTACGCTGCTTCGGACGGGGCGGTGTGCCAGCGTGGGCATGAGGTGTGTGCCACTTCGGGTGCCGAGGACTTCTTTGAGCCGGCTCTGGCTATCACGCATGCTGATGGCAACATGAGCACTTACCTGTACTTCCAGGGAGTGGAGCAGAAGCCCGTGGAGGGTGGTGCTGAGACCATCATCACTCTGGCCGACAAGGAGTATCCCGTGACGGTGAAGCTGCACTATGTGGCTTATCCGAAGCAGAGCGTGATAAAGGCATGGAGCGAGGTGACGCACAAGGAGAAGGCACCCATCACGCTGTGGCGCTATGCCTCGACAATGCTCTACTTCAAGAGCGCGAAGTATTTTGTGACCACCTACCACAGCGACTGGGCCAAGGAGGGTCAGCCGGAGACAACCCAACTGATCTCGGGCAAGAAGATAGTGGATACGAAACTGGGTACACGTGCTGCCATGCAGGAGGAGCCTTTCTTCGAGTTGGGATTCGATGCGCCTGCCAGAGAGAATGAGGGACGTGTGATGCTGGGTACAATAGGATGGACGGGCAACTTCCGCTTCACCTTCGAGGTGGATAACGTGGGAGCGCTGCGTGTGATTCCTGCCATCAACCCTTATGCTTCGGACTACAAGCTGAAGGCGGGAGAGGTGTTCACCACTCCAGAGTTCATCTTCGCGATGAGTGAGAACGGAGTGGGAGGGGCTTCGCGCAATCTGCACGACTGGGCCAGACTGTATCAGGTGAACATGGGTACGGGCGACAGAATGACCTTGCTCAACAACTGGGAGAACACCGGTTTCAACTTCAACCAGCAGAGTCTGGCTGAGCTGATGAAGGATGCAAAGGATCTGGGAGTGGATATGTTCCTGCTCGATGACGGATGGTTTGCCAACAAGTACCCGCGCAAGAATGACCATGCTGGACTGGGTGACTGGGAGGCAACGAAGGACAAGCTGCCCGACGGAATACCCGGACTGGTGAGGGATGCAAAGAAGGCGGGTGTGAAGTTCGGCATATGGATAGAGCCGGAGATGGTGAACCCCAAGAGCGAACTCTTCGAGAAGCATCCCGACTGGGTCATCATGCAGCCCAACCGGGAGACTTACTACTACCGCAACCAGTTGGTGCTCGACATATCGAACCCCAAGGTGCAGGATTACGTGTATGGTATCGTAGATCGCATCATGACGGAGAATCCTGAGGTGGCTTACTTCAAGTGGGACTGCAACAGCGTGATCACCAACATCTATTCGCCCTACCACAAGAAGGAGCAGGGCAACTTCTACATCGACCACGTGCGTGGAATATATAATGTGCTCACACGCATACACGAGAAGTATCCCACCCTGCCCATGATGCTCTGTTCGGGTGGCGGTGCGCGTATGGACTACGAGGTGCTCAAGTACTTCACCGAGTTCTGGTGCTCGGACGATACTGACCCCTATGAGCGCCTGTACATCCAGTGGAGCCTCTCGAAGTTCTTCCCGACGAAGACCATGGGTTCGCACGTGACCAACTGGAACCGACGCGCCAGTGTGAAGTTCCGCACCGACGTGTGCAGTTCGTGCAAGCTGGGTTTCGACATCGACCTGAAATCGCTCTCGGAGAATGACTATAAGTTCGTGCAGCAGGCGGTGAAGAACTACAACGACCTGAAGCCTGTCATACTGGAAGGTGACCAGTACAGGTTGGTATCGCCCTATGAGACTGACCATTGCGCCATCAACTATGTGTCGAAGGACAAGCAGCGTGCAGTGCTCTTTGCCTATGACCTTCATCCCCGCTACAAGGAGCCTCCCATGAACGTGCGCCTGCAGGGGCTGGATCCCATGAAGGTATATACGGTGAGGGAGACCAACCTGATGCCTGGTGCGAAGTCGCATCTCGAATGCAACGGCAAGCAGTACTCGGGTGACTACCTGATGAAGATAGGATTGAACGTGCTCACAGCCGATGAGGGCAGCAGCCGTGTGCTGGTGCTGGAGTAAGCGGCAAGACAAGGAACAAAGAGAAAAGGCGCCTCTGCCAATGATTCTCCCCACAGGCGGGAGGCATGGGCAGAGGCGCCTTTTTCTTGTTTACGGGCTGATGGGTCAGAGTGCAAGGTTGCTGGAGTTCATGAGGAAGTCGTAGATGTTCATGATGACGATGCCGTTCTCATTCTGATAGGTGGGGGTAGGGGTGCCCACAATGACGTATTTCATGAAGTTGTCCTTGATCTTCAGCAATGAGTTGAGCTCCTGTTTCATCTTCTCCTCAGTGGGGAGTGCATAGGCAGACTGGATGTAGTAGCGCTTATAGCCCTGGTTGCAGACAAAATCCACTTCCAGGATGGAGCGTTGGCGCTTGCCTTCCTCTCCCGCCTCCACCACTGGAATTTGTCCCACATCAACGGAAAAGCCTCTCAAGCGCAACTCATTGTAGATGGTGTTCTCAAGGAGGTGGGTGAATTCCGTCTGGCGGAAGTCAAGACGGGCGTTGCGAAGTCCAAGGTCGGAGAAATAGTACTTGGATGGGGTATCAATGTATTTCTTGCCCTTGATATCGTACCTGATGGCTTTTTCGATGAGGAAGGCATCCTGAAGGAAGTCGAGATAATTCTTGATGGTATCCCTGGACAGATTGCTTTTCTTGATGGACTTGAAGCTGTTTTCCAGCTTGGTGGGATTGGTGAGACTGCCGATGTTGGAGGCAATCAGGCTGATAAGTTCCTCCAGATCATCGTCTTTCTGAATCTCATAACGTTCCTTGATGTCACGTATGTAGGTGTGTGTGAACAGCCCCTTGAGGTACTCAATCTTTTGTTGGGTATCTGTCATGGACACTATTTGGGGCAGTCCGCCATACGTCATGTATTCGTATAGCAGCATCTCGCGGTCTCCTTGTTTGACGGATATGAATTCCTGGAAACTAAGGGGAGTGATGTGAATCTCGTCGCCCCGGCCTCTGAACTCTGTGATGATATCTTTGGACAGGAACCTGGCGTTGCTGCCTGTGACATAGACATCGGCATTGGGCACCTTGAGATAACTGTTGAGAACATCTTCGAACTCTGACACAAGTTGTACTTCATCCAGCAGGATATAGTACTGACGGTGGTCGGTCATTCTGGAGTCGATGAAGGCGAGCAATGCGTCAGGGTCTCGAAGTGCCGCGTTTCTGCGGTCTTCAAGGTCAACCTTGATGATGTGCTGTTCATCTACCCCTTGTTGCAACAGGTAGTTGTGGAACAGGGTGAAGAGCAGATATGATTTGCCGCACCTACGCATGCCGGTGATGACTTTGATCATTCCGTTGCCCTGGCGGGCTATAAGCCTGTTGAGATGTATCTGACGCTGTATTTCCATATTCGCATTTTCTGTGTTTTGTCACACTTTTGACGAAAGCAAAGGTACAAATACTTCATGATATAACCATGCTTCATCCGCATTTTTTGCGCATTGTCACACTTTTGTCGAGTGAAGGGAAGGTGAGTGGCCTGGGAATGACTTCTGCTGCGATTGTCCAAAAGATGCCGATAGCTGTATGATCACAAGGCGAGTTTGGCGTTTTTGTGGCATTCTGGTTGGTGCTTTTGAGGCAAATCACTTGGCGCTTATGCGGTAGAGGTGTGGGTGGAGGATGGGATTGGGGAAGATGGTTGGCCGTCTTAGAGGTGGAAGTGTAGGCTGATGGTGAAAAGTGCGGAGGGAAGAGTGTGGGACAATGGAAAAGGCTTATCTTTGCGGGTCGGAACGCTTCGGAGGGGGGATATATATAATAAGGTATAAGGTTTGGGTTGAAGAGGATGACGATTCGGGGAGATGGGAATGATGGTTAGATATAATCAGGTGGAGGATTCTGCCCAATAGGAGGAAACGATCCTGCCAGATGAGTGGCGTCTTTCGTCCAAACTGAAAACGTGCTTCAGCCCAATGAGGGAGGTGGGAGAAATCCTGTGAGGACGAGGGAAGAAGATAATAAGGAAGAGAGAGATGAGGAGTTTTATGGTTTTGTTTGCCTTGATGGTCAGCCTTTTCTGGCTGCTGGTACCGCAGGTGGTGTGGGCTTTGTGCTGGTTGGTGGGGCGGTGGTCCCATGTGCAGATAGCCTGGAGACCGTTTGCGTGGGGTAGTGTGCTGTTGCTGGCAGCCTGGTGGAGTGCCTATGCCTACGGGCATTGGGTGGGCCGCTTCCGCTGGGAGGTGAAGGAGTGGACCTATAATGACAGGCGGGTGCCGGAGGCTTTTCGCGGTTACAGGATAGTGCACATCAGCGACTGGCATCTGGATGGATGGCTCAACGAGAAGAAGCGGCTGATGCAGGTGGTGAGCGACATCAATGCGCTTAAGCCCGATTTGATCTGCTTCACAGGCGACCTCGTTTCGCGCGACTATACCGAGCTGGAACCCTTGCTGCCTATCCTGAAGCAGTTGCAGGCCAAGGACGGAGTGGTGAGCATCATGGGTAATCATGATTACGACCCCTATGAGTCTCATCTTCCAGCCCGTGAGAGGCAGCAGAAGGTGGAGCGCCTGCAGGAGATGGAGCGGGATGAACTGGGGTGGCGACTTCTGCTCAACGAGCATCTCATCGTACACAGAGGAGCCGACAGTATGGCTGTCATTGGCGTGGAAAACCAAAGTTGTGGTGCTCACAGGATAATCCGTCGCGGACGGCTTGCCGAAGCGATGGCAGGTACAGAAGGGCTGTTCAGTATTCTCTTGAGCCATGATCCCAGCCATTGGCGTGCCGAGGTGGTGAGGCAGACCCATATCCCCCTCACGCTGAGCGGCCACACCCATGCGATGCAGATGCGCCTGATGGGTTTCACGCCCAGCAAGTGGATCTATCCCGAATGCGATGGCAGGTATGACGAAGGCAGTCAGACATTGTATGTGAACATCGGTTTGGGCGGCACGTTGCCCATGCGCATCGGCGCCCGTCCCGAGATAACCCTCCTCACACTCTGCGGCAAATAAAGCAAATGCCCCGCGCTGGTCCGAATGGAATCCAGCGCGGGGCATTTTCGTTTCTCTTATTCTTCGGCTGAAGAAGCGACATTCGCTCTTCTCCCTCTCCTTATTCTATAGTCAAAGGATCGTCATTCGACACTCTCCTTTTCCTTATTCTTAGGCTAAAGGAGCATCATTCCTCCTTCCCTTCATCCTCTTCGACGAAGTATTTGGCATCGTCGATTCTTTCATCACGGGATACTCGTGCGCAGAATCTGGCGCGGCAGGCGCTATCCATGGCAAACATTGCGCCGGTGGATGCATCGTCCTGGCGGAAACTGAAGCAACTATCGATGCCCATCTGGTGCGCCATTCCCTCCACGTCCAGGTTGTCTGTGCCGATGAAGGTGAACGTCCAGCCCTGCTCCTTCTGCTTGTCAATGAGCCTCTTCACCATCTTCAGGTCGAACTTCGTAGAACTGTTCTCCTCGCCGTCTGTCAGTATGGTCACCAGCACATTGTCCGTCTTCTCGGTCTGTGCATAAGTCTTCGTGATGGCCTGTCCTATGGCATCATAGAGTGGTGTGGCGGCTCCCGGCACATAGTCTTTCTGGCTCAGTGGCTTGGCCTCCAGGGCTGGGATGTTGTCGAAAATCACCTTCGTGTGGTTGCTGTCGAAGGTGATGAGCGTGATGCGCTGCTCCATCGTGGGGAACTTCTCCTGCATCTTCTGGCAGGTGGTGATGGTCTCATTGAGTCCGGCCAGCGTTGTGTCCCTGATGACACTCATGCTGCCCGACTCGTCTGCGATGATGAGGTTGATGACTCTCTTTTCTGTTTCTTTCTGTGCGTCCATATCTCTTGTTCATGTTAAATGGTTGGACAATCTCTTTTGAACTCTCTCTGTCTGATAAGAAGACGGCAGGAGGAAAAAATCAACCGCGATGAAAAATTTTCTGCAAAAAACTTGCATTCCGCTTCTCGCGTGCCGTAATTTTGCAGCCGTAACGATGAAACCTAAAACCAGACAGCATGAGAGATACCAGATATAATGATGAGAAGATAGTGGCGGGGCTGTGTGCCTGTGATGCCAGAGTGACCAAGGACCACTACTACCGCTATTGCCGCCGTGCCTACGACATCTTCGACCACCGATACCAGTTGCGTGGAAAGCCCGGACTGGACTTCTACTCCCTGGCGCATGACTACTATATACGATTGCTCTCCCACCACTTCCGCCCCCTCCTCGACAAGCCTGCCGACGTGCCTCTGAGCACCTGGATGGCGAGGGGATTCCACTTCGTGGTGCTCGATGCGCTGAAGGCATATAATAAGGAGTTCGGATGCCGGGCCGACGAGACAGCCGACGTGGTGCTACAGTATGTGCAGACTGCCCCCGAGGGCAACCCTCTGCTGCGCCACCTGTCATGGTGTGTGGCCAGTCATTATGCCGACCCGCAGATGGGGCAGCTGGCCGAAAAGGTGCTGCTGGAGGGCTACAAGCAGAAGGAAGTGGCCGAGCAGATGGGACTGACGCCTGCTGCCATCAACAAGCGATGGCAGAAACTGATGAACGAGGTGGTGGTGCCCGAGGTGCTAAGCGGCGGTTGGGCCGATATCTTTCAGGATACAAGCAGCTTCCGCAGTATGGCGAGTATCGACATGCAGCCGCCCTTCAGCTATCAGGAAATCACCGGCGAGGACGCCTCCACTCCCGCACCAGCCGTTCCCCTGCGCGTTACGCCCGACAGGCTGAAGCGGATATCTGGCACCGACATCCTCGTTTTCGGTTCCAATCTGCAAGGCATTCATGCCGGCCGGATTGCCCAGGAGGCGCTGGAGCGCTTCGGTGCACAGATGCATCAGGGGACAGGCATACAGGGACAGAGCTATGCCATCCCCGTCATGCAGGGCGGTGTGACTACCATCCAGCCCTATGTGGATGAATTCCTCGACTATGCTTCCCGGCATCCCCACCAGCGCTTCATGGTCACCGAGGTGGGCTGCACCCTGGCAGGCTTCGAGCCCGAAGACATAGCGCCCCTCTTTGCCCCGGCCCGCGAGGAGTCCAATATCTGGCTCCCCATCTCCTTCCTGATTGCCATGGAGGAGTAAGAAGAGGAGGTGGAAAGTCGCCTTGCCGGCAGAGTAATCATACTACCCTGAAAAACGCAGCGTGCTGCGATGGCCTACGCACCGCATTGCGATGGCCCACGCAGCGCGCTGCGAAGGGGGATGCACCGCAGTGGCTTTACTATCCTATGGCAGCAGCCCTTCTATCAGATAGCAGTAACTCTTCTGTTTGATGGCTGTAACTCTTCTATCCAATAACAGCAACTCTTCTGTCTGATAACAGTAGCTTTCCTATATAATAAAGGAACGGAAAGGAGGAAAGTGCGGTGGAGCGCTCTGCCTGATATGCCAGCAGACCCTCTGCAGGCTTTCCCTGGCTCTGGGCAGAGGTGCCCGGAGGGGTGGGAAGATACCTTGCAGAGGGTCTGCTTCTCTGTTGTCCGGCCCGTGTGGGCGGCAGGAGTTCTTACTTCCAGGTGAGTCGGCGGCCTATCTGGTCGTAGAGGAGTGCCCAGTGGGCGCGGCTCTCAGCATCGCGTGCCGACTGTTTGGCCTGCTTGGTGAGCTGCTGCAACTGCTGTAGCGTATAGAGCACAGCGGGCTGGATGTAGGCATTGCTGTTGCCGTTGGCACGCAGCAGGTGCTCCAGCATCTGGCTCTGAAGGTTCTTGCGGTAGTTGGACACCTTCTCGCCGGTACGTGCTTCGCTGAACACCAGGCGGGTGAGGTCGGTCAGGTAAGCCTGAGGCGTGTAGGTCTCATTCTTCACATCCAGGCGGTCCATCAGCATCCTCATGGCAGCAGTGCCCACTCCCTGGGTCAGTTCTTCGGGGTTGGCCGTGAAGCGCTGTGCGTAACTCATGTTGCGCAGCCACATAGGCTCGTGCAGCACCTGCTCGTCCATAAACTTGAGAGCTGCCTTCTGCTTCTCCAGAGGCTGTGGTACATACTTGTCGCCGGGCTGCTCCTTGGTGCGGTACGTGTAGAGTACTCCGCCGATGTTGCGTGTCACGTGACCGCAGTAACGCAGGAACTGTCCGCGTATCTGCTGGTACATGCGCTCCAGCGCATCGCCGTAGATGTCCTTGGGGTCGTCGCTGGTCCACTCGGGCAGGCGGCTTATCTCATACTTCAGATTCTGTATGCCGTAGGTGCTGGCCTTCATGGCATCGTCGCCCAGGTCCTCTGTCTGGCAGCGCGGATCCAGTCGGCCCAGGCTGGTTTCGCCGTCGCCCCACCACAGGCGTGGGTTCTCCTGGCTCTTGGCAGTCATCTCCTCCATCAGGCGGTGGTCGTCATCCTCGTCCTTGGCATCGGGCAGGTAGGTGTAACCCCAGCGGATGGCCCATTCGTCATAGTCGTTGATGCGGGGGAAGATGCCTGCACGGCTGATGTTGTCCTCGGGCTGTGCCACATAGTTGAAGCGTGCATAGTCCATGATGCTGGGTGTGTGTCCGTGAGCCTCCACCCATGCCTTGTTGCGCAGACTGTCCACAGGCACCGTGCTCGAAGAGCCGAAGTTGTGGCGCAGACCCAGCGTGTGGCCCACCTCGTGACTGCTCACGAAGCGTATGAGCTGCCCCATGAGTTCCTCGCTGAAGTTCATTGTGCGGGCTGCCTCGTCGATGCTGCTTGCCTGCACCATATACCAGTCGTGCACCAGGCTCATCACGTTGTGGTACCAGCAGATGTGGCTTTCCAGTATCTCGCCGGAGCGTGGGTCGTGCACGTTGGGACCGTAAGCATTCTCGATGGGGCTGGCCAGATAGCGTATGCAGCTGTAGCGTGCATCCTCCATGCTCATGGTGGAGTCGTTCTCGGGCCACTCCTTACCTATGATGGCATTCTTGAAGCCGGCCTTCTCGAAAGCCTTCTGCCAGTCGTTGACACCCTGTATCAGGTACTTGCGCCACTGCTTGGGAGTGGCAGGGTCAATATAATAGATGATGGGCTTGACGGGCTCCACCAGTTCGCCACGGCGCATCTTCTCCACATCCTCGGGACGTGGTTCCAGGCGCCATCGTGTGATGAACTTCTTGCCCTCAACGCGCTGCTGCTCGTCGGTGAAGCTGGTGTAGCTGTCGGTGAAGAAGCCTACGCGCGGGTCGTAATAGCGCTTCATCATGGGGTGCTCGGGCAGGAGGATGAAGCTGATATTCAGTCCCAGGGTCACCTTGCCTGTGCTTTGTGCGGCAGGCAGACTGCTGTTGGGGCCGGCGGCAAAGGTCTTCACCATGCGCACTTCGGTGTTCATTGGGAACGACTTGATGTCCTGCACGTAGCTCATATCGCCCAGCATGCCCTGCAGACCATAGCTTTGCTTGACGTACTGGGGCAGTCCCAGGGCAGGGTTGTCCTGGTTGAAGAAGGGCGACACCTTTATCTTATACACCCCGTTCTGGTGGCTCTCTATCTTGAAAGCGCCTATGATGGGGTTCTCGTTACTGATTTGGATGGCCCGGCTTATCTTCTGTGTGGAGTCGGCTACATTGATGATGAGGTTGGCACGCAGCAGCATCTGGTCGTCGGCACCCAACTGGAAATACACAGTCTGCTCGTTGACCTGCTCGCCTCCAAACTTTCCGCTGCCCGAAGGAGTGGTGGTGTAGCGTGTGGTGGTGAGGAAGTCGCGGCCGATGAGGCTGTCTGCGATGTGGAAGAACCACTCGTTCTTCACCTTGGTCACGCCGAAGAGTCCCTTGCGGTCGATGGATGGCTTCTCCTCCTGAGGCTTCTGTGGCTGTTGGGTCTGCTGTCCTTTCTTGCCCTTCCTGCCTTTCTTGTCGGCCTTCTTGGCATCCTTGTCCTTCTTCTGGTCCTTGGACTTCTCCTTGTCGTCCTTGCCTTTCTTCTTTTTGGCGGTCTGTTCCGTCTTGGCCTTCTCCTTGTGGTCCTTGCCCACGCTGGGAGTTGCTGTCAGCAGCATTGCTGCCATCAGCAGGCTCAGATACTTGATTCTCATGCGGGTTTTGTATATTGTTTTGTTGCTTGTTGAATGCTCTCTCGTGCGGGTCGGTCGGCTGTCCGTCCCGTAGAACGGGACAAAATTACGTTTTATTTTGCACTCCCGAGGGTGAAAAGGCAGAAAGTTCGTAATTTTGCAGCATTATCTATGGCAGACTTCAAGCTCATATCCAAATACCAGCCTACGGGTGACCAGCCCGAAGCTATACGCCAGCTCACCCAAGGGGTGCTGTCGGGGGTGCCCGCACAGACCCTTTTGGGAGTGACAGGAAGCGGCAAGACCTTCACGGTGGCCAATGTGATAGCGCAGGTCAACAAGCCCACGCTCATCTTGAGCCACAACAAGACCCTGGCTGCACAGCTGTATGGAGAGATGAAGCAGTTCTTTCCCGAGAACGCCGTGGAGTACTACGTGAGCTACTACGACTACTATCAGCCCGAAGCCTATATCCCCAGCACCGACACCTATATAGAGAAGGATCTGGCCATCAACCAGGAGATAGACAAGCTGCGGCTCTCTGCCACCAGCGCGCTGCTCTCTGGCCGCAAGGATGTGGTGGTGGTGAGCAGTGTGTCGTGCATCTATGGAATGGGCAACCCTGCCGCCTTCTATGAGAACATGATAGAGCTGCACGTGGGACAGCAGATGGACCGCCAGCAGTTGCTGCGCCGCCTGACCGACAGCCTCTATGTGCGCAACGATGTGAGTCTGGCACGCGGACAGGTGAGGGTCAAGGGCGATACGGTGGATGTGGCGCTGGCTTATGCCGACTGCCTGCTGCGCATCACCTTCTGGGGCGACGAGATAGAGTCGCTGGAGGAACTTGATGCGGTGAGCCTGCATCGCCTGGCTGCCTTCGAGGACTATAAGGTGTATCCCGCCAACCTCTTCATGACCAGCCACGATGCACAGGAGCAGGCCATCCGCCGCATCGAAGATGATCTGGCCCAGCAGGTGGCTCTCTTCGAGCAGGAAGGCAAGGAGCTGGAGGCCAAGAGGCTGCACGAGCGCGTTACCTACGATATGGAGATGATAAGGGAACTGGGCCACTGCTCGGGCATCGAGAACTATAGCCGCTACTTCGACGGGCGTGAGCCGGGCACCCGACCATACTGTCTGCTCGACTTCTTCCCCGATGACTACCTCACGGTGATAGATGAGAGCCATGTGTCTGTGCCTCAGATAAGTGCCATGTATGGCGGTGACCGTGCACGCAAGAACAATCTGGTGGAGTACGGTTTCCGCCTGCCTGCCGCACGTGACAACCGTCCGCTGCGCTTCGAGGAGTTCCAGGAGATGACGCATCAGGTCATCTATGTGAGCGCCACACCTGCTGACTACGAACTGGCACAGAGCGAGGGCATTGTGGTGGAGCAGCTCATCAGGCCCACGGGACTGCCTGACCCCGTGATAGAGGTTCGTCCCACCCAGAACCAGGTGGATGATCTGATGGAGGAGATACAGGTTCGCATTGAGCGCGGAGAGCGCACCTTGGTGACTACCCTCACCAAGCGGATGGCAGAGGAACTGACTGAGTACCTGCAGCGGCACGGCATACAGACCGCCTACATACACAGCGATGTGGATACGCTGGAGCGTGTGCGCATCATGAATGACTTGCGCTCGGGCACCTATAACGTGCTGGTGGGTGTCAATCTCCTGCGTGAGGGACTGGACCTGCCCGAGGTGAGTCTGGTGGCGATACTCGATGCCGACAAGGAAGGATTCCTGCGCAGTCACCGCAGCTTGACGCAGACTGTGGGACGTGCAGCACGTAACCTCAACGGACGGGCCATCATGTATGCCGATGTCATCACCGACAGTATGGCGCAGACAATAGAGGAGACCAACCGCCGACGCCAGGTGCAACTGGCCTACAACGAGGCTCATCATATCGTGCCGAAGCAAATCAACAAGGCGCAGACTATGACCGATTTGCTTCTGGCAGGCGATGCCAGCGAGCAGAGGGCGTATGTGGAACCGCAGCCAGCCAGCACCGTGCTGGCAGCCGAACCGGCTCCGTCGCTGCTCACACCCGACCAGATGGAGCGGCAGATAGAGTCGCTGCGCACCAAGATGCAGCGTGCAGCCAAGGAGCTCAACTTTGTGGAGGCTGCACTCTTGCGTGACGAGATGCTGCGCCTGCAGGCTGAACTTGAGGAGAAAAAGGCTTCTTCCTGATTGGTTTGGCACGGAATATCCTTCTCTCTTGCAGCCTCTTTCCTTCTTTCCAAAACGTTTCCTTGTTTTTCCAAACGCGCTTCCTCATTTCCCCCAATGTCTTTTATGGGATGAAGTAGTAGGATGGCTTTTTCTGCCCTTGCTCGTCTGATGAGAAAGGTTAAAAAGTGCAAGAGGCCGCCTTTTCGCGCGCAAGTGGTTCTGTATTACAAGAAAAAGTGCTACCTTTGCACCATCTATGCGCTGGAATATGAAGAGAAACATACTGTTCACCCTGCTGTCTGCGGCTCTGCTGACAGGTTGTGGGGAGTATAGTGCTGTGCAGAAGTCATTGGACTATGACTATCGGTACGAGGTGGCAAAGGCAAACTTTGCCGAGGGAAACTACAATCGTGCCTCACAGCTGCTGGGCGATCTGATTGCGCCACTCAAAGGAACGCAGTACGGAGAGGAGAGCCTTTTCCTGCTCGCGCAGAGCTGTTTCCGACACAAGGACTATGAGTCGGCCTCCACATTCTTCCGCAAGTACTATCAGAGCTACCCCAAGGGCGAATATGTGGAGCAAGCACGCTACGGATGCGGCTATGCGCTCTACAAGATGACTGCCGATCCAAGGCTGGACCAGAGCAGCACCATGGAGAGTATCACCGAGTTTCAGAACTTCCTCGACTTCTATCCACAGACCTCTCTGCGCGAGCAGACCACACAGATGATCTACGCTCTGCAGGACAAGTTGGTGGAGAAGGAGTTCCTGGCTGCCAAGCTCTATTATGACCTGGGAGGATATGTGGGCAACATGACATACGGAGGCAGCAACTATGAAGCCTGCGTGGTGACAGCCGAGAATGCCCTCAAGGACTATCCCTATGCATCGGCTCAGAGGCGCGAGGAGTTCTCTGTGATGATAGTGCGGGCCAAGTACCATCTGGCCATGAAGAGCGTGGAGGAGAAGCGTATCGAGCGTTTCCGCGATGCCGTGGATGAGTGCTACGCATTCCGCAACGACTATCCCGAGAGCAAGCACCTCAAGGAGGTCAACTCCATGCTGGCTCACGCCGAGGGCGTAGTGAAGAAGAAGAACATCCAGCTGCAGCCTGCCGATGACCAAGAATAAGAGTAACAAACGAAGTTTATACATTATATAATATATATGGATTACAAGAAATCTACCGCACCCACCAATACGGTGACACGTGATGTAATGGATTTGTGCAAGGACACAGAGAACATCTATGAGAGCGTTGCCATTATAGGCAAGCGCGCCAACCAGATTTCGGCCGACATCAAAGCGGAGCTCAACAAGAAGCTGCAGGAGTTTGCAAGCCCCACCGACACTCTTGACGAGACTTTCGAAAACCGCGAGCAGATTGAGATCAGCCGTTTCTACGAGCGTCTGCCCAAGCCCACTCTGATGGCCACAGAGGAGTTCATCGAGGGTAAGATCTACTATCGCAACCCCAGCAAGGAGACTTCTCTGGAGTACTAATCTGCCTGTACCCGGCATCCTGCCGGGGAGGCATTTGACTGGTAACGATGATACAAAGAATTCAGACCATATATCTCTTTCTGGCCGCAGCTGCATGCGTGTCGTGTATGAGCATGGACATCGGTCGCTTCGTGGATGCTGAAGGAGGGGCGGCTGGCAGGCTCTACAACCTCTGGATTACGTTTCCCGACGGGCAGCATTCGTTCTACCCATGGGCGCTCTTCGTCATTCTGCTCATCAGTGCAACACTCTTGCTGCTCGATATCTTCCAGTTCAAACATCTGGTGCGCCAGTTCCGCCTGTGCATCTTCAATCTGGTTCTTTTGGCAGGTTGGAACATTGCCTATATAGCGCTGGCGTGGAAGCGCACCCATGAAAGTGGGTTGACATTCAGTCCCGAGTGGCCTGCTGCCCTGCCCATAGTAGCCATCGTGCTCATCTGCCTGGGTATGCGCGGCATCATGAGGGACATTCTGATGCTGAAGTCACTCGACCGCCTGAGATAACGAGCCATCCACTTCTGCCTCTCCCATGAGGTTGGAATAGGACATCCAGTCCGTTTGGCCCATATACCGAAAGCACACTCTCTTTTCCCCGATGAGGGACAGAGGGTGTGCTTTCTGCTTTTATTGTGATGACCCAATCCCGCGCGTTCTTCTCTTCAGCAGCCTCGCGCAGGGAAGTCTGCGAGCTGGGATGATGCATTTAATATAATGTACGTGCGTACATATTATATTATATAGGGAAAGGAGTTGGGGTTAGTGTGTTCCTGAAGTGTCTTTCTGGCATATTTCCGCTTTGGTCCAAAGACCGATGGAGTTCGGTCCAACTATCTTCCCTCTTTCGTACGAATGCCATCGAAGTTCGGTCCAACCACCTTTCCACTTTCGTACGAATGCCATCGAAATTCGATTCAACCACCTTCCTGCTTTCGTCCAAATACCATCGATATTCGGCTCAACCATCTCTCCTCTTTCGTCCAAATGCCATCGAAATTCGGTCCAACCATCTTTCCTCTTTCATGCTAATGCTGGCGAGCTGTTCTTCAGATTCCGCTGGACTATTCTTCTGAAGCCTTTTGGGTGCAGTTCGAATAGTTTGGTAGCCTTGTTGCTGATCTCCTTTCTCATCCTTCTAAGACTCTTCCGCCTGCTTTCTTTGGCCGAAGGAAGGTGGGGTGGTGGTACGCGAGGAGCTGTGAAGCAGGCAGATGAAAGGTGAGGAAAAGGTGCGTTGTTCTATTGGCACCATAAGAACAAAGGGCGAAACGGTATCGTTCGCCCTTGTGTAAATGGATGCATAGCAGGCAGTTCTGGTTCTGCTATTTCCTTGTCTTGATTACGTCAAAGAGGTAAGAGGCTTTGGCGATGATGGCACCATTGGCGCTGCGGCCGAATGGATCCTTCTTGGAGTTCTTGAAGATGTCGCTCAGAGCGTAGTAGTATCGTCCTTCGAGCAGGAAGTGGTGTCCGCTGCGCGTGCTCACGTCCAGTCCCAGACCGCCGGTCAGTCCGTACTCAAACTTCCTTTGTACTTTCAAGTCATACTGTTGCGTCACCTGGTTGGGGCGCTTCTTCAGCGTTTCCTCGCTCCATTCTCCGCCTTTCTTCTCCTTCTCGTTGAGTGCGAAACCTATCTGCGGACCCAGTATCAGGAAACCTTTCGCTCCGCCCCGCTCGCGTCCGAATCCCAGGTTGGCCAGCAGCGGCACCTGTATATAGTTGATGCGGCGCTCATAGGTATCGCTGCTCGTTTCTATTTTCTCCTTCCATCCCATTCCGGTATAGTTCACTTCGGCCTGCACCGCACACAGAGCCGCGAAGTACTTCTCGCAGGTGTAGCGTAGTGTGATGCCGAATGTGGTGCCCGTGTGAAAGTCCTGTTTGATGGTGGGGTTGAAGGAAACCTTGTTGAGCACGTAGCCTCCGCTCACGCCCACAGCCAGGTCCTGACGCGGTTCGCCCACTTGTGCCTGGCTGGCTGTCCATGCTGCCAGGAGTGACAGAGTGATGATGAGTCTCTTCATTGCACAAGTGTTATCTTCTGGTCAGTGGAATAGTGCACCAGTTGCACGAAGTGGTTCATGCGTTCGCCTCCCTCTGCATCCTGTCGGAAAAGGAAGTTGTGCTGTGCAGGCTGCTGCTTGATTTTGCCCTGCTTGGCCTCAAAGGTGTCGCCCAGAGTGGCCAGTCCGTGCATGAAGTAGTAGCCCATGTCGAAGCCCATCATGGCATAGCGTGGGAAGCTCATCATCATCGGATGCCCGAAGTTGCTGGCAAAGGCGTTGTCGAAAGACTGTGTGCTCGGGCTCAGCGGGTGGCTGTAGTAGGTGCAGTAGGCGTATGTGTCAAACTGGTAGAAGCTGCCCAGCAGCGTCTCCGTATAGGCCATCCATTCGGGGTAGCCCACCAGCCGGAGTCGGTATTGCGGGTGTGCGGCAGCAAAGTCCCGCAACTTCGTGCAGAGGATGTTGAGTGACTTGATGCCCGTATTGTCGGGTACGATGCAGTTCACCTGCGTCTGGTTGAAAACCGACTCAAATGCGAAATCATCCCCATCGATGTTCAGCACCCTGGCTGCCACCTTCTTTTCGGCCAGACATTCCTTCAGTTTGCCCGTGAAAAGCGCTCCGCGTGTGTCAGGCTCGTTGGTGTTCAGTATCACGTAGTTGGCCTTCTTCTCCATCGTCTTCAGCACCAGTGCGGCTGCATCCGTGGCGCTCACGTTGCTGGGAGCCGTTGCCGTATAGGCCAGAGGCTGGTTGGTTTCCCCTTGCGTGTGGGTAAAGGGCATCACCAGACGTATGTTGTTTTGCATGCAGAACTGGTTGAGTGGCTCTATCTGTGCTCCATCTACGGGTCCGAAGATGAGGTGCACGTGCTGCAGCTCCTGCTTGTGCGTGTTGAGCAGCTGCTGCATGCTCACCTTGGTAGAGCCTGTGTGCAGAGCGTGTATGGTGATATCCACTCCGCTTCGGCGCACGCTGTCGGCCGCCATCAGCAGTCCCTGGTAGAACTCCACCATCTTGGCACCACGCTCGCTGCTCTCCTCCAGAGGCAGCAGAACGCCTATGCTGATGCTGTTCATGCTGGTGCGCACGGCTGGCACAGTCTCCTTCACGGGTTCGGGCTGCGGGCAGGCATCGGGGATGGTGAGCAGTGTTCCCTTCTTGGGCTTCTTTTTCTTGACCTTCGCATCAGGGTTGGCCTGCTTCAGGGCCAGCTCGCTTATGCCGTACTTGGCGGCTATGGCAGTCCATGTTTCTCCTTTCTGCACCTGGTGCATGTGCTGGAGCTGTTGCATGGTACCCTGTGCCCATAGCAGGCAGGGCAGACATATCAGTATGAGGGATAATAGTCTTTTCATATCCGCAAAGGTAACACTTTTCCCCCTATGGCAGTCATTTTGCGGCACGAAAAGGGGTGGCGGGTGAAGGAAAAACGCTAATTTTGCAGAACTATGCGTAATAAGAACATTCTAAAGGCTCTCTCTCTTGGGCTTTCCACCCTTTTCCTGTCGGGTGCGGCTGCCTCTGTGCAGGCTTCCGGCATCGTGCTTGACCCTTCTTTGCGGTGGGCTTCCGTGCCTGCTGTGCGTCAGTCTCAGGCTCCAGTGTGGGCTGTTGCGGGGGAGGATGAATTGCCCTCGGTAGATCCCACTGGCACGTATGTGACCGTTGAGGGAGAGGAACTGGATGACGCCTCTTCCAGCCAGAGTGCGCCGCTCAAGGCACATTTCAGTGCCAATCCGCAGAATGTGGGCGACTACACAGCCCGCTATGAGTGGAAGATCTGGCGCGAGGGGGATGACAAGAACCTGCTTGTGCACCGCTTCGATGAGGAGATAGACTACACGTTCACCGGCAGTGGCTCGTTCCGCATACAGCTCTACACCACCTTCACCTTGGGCAATGATACCATCACCTACCCCGGTGAGGGCGAGGAGAACCCCATCTGCGTGAGCATCAGCGAGAGCAAGCTGGAGTTCCCCAATGCCTTTTCACCCAACGGCGATGGCTACAACGATGTGCTGCGTGCCAAGGAAGGCTACCAGAGTATAGTGTCGTTCGAGGCGGCTGTCTTCAGCAGATGGGGCCGCAAGCTCTACTCCTGGAACTCCCCCGCAGGCGGCTGGGACGGCAAGGTCAATGGCCGTACGGTGAGCGACGGAGTGTATTTCCTGGTGGTGAAGGCCAAGGGAGCCGACGGACGTAAGTACAATATCAAGAAGACTATATCGGTGCTGACGGGCTATGACAACAGCCGTCAGCAGGGAACGGGAGGCACTGATGAGTGATTCCAAGCTGACCATACTGGGTGCCAGAGTGCACAACCTGAAGAATGTGGATGTAGAGATTCCCCGCCACAGCCTCACTGTGATTACCGGTCTGAGCGGCAGCGGCAAGTCTTCCTTGGCTTTCGACACCATCTATGCCGAGGGTCAGCGGCGCTATATAGAGACGTTCAGCGCCTATGCCCGCAATTTCCTGGGCAACATGGAGCGCCCCGATGTGGATCAGATTTCTGGCCTCAGTCCGGTCATCAGCATCGAGCAGAAGACCACCAACAAGAATCCGCGCAGTACCGTAGGCACCACCACCGAAATCTATGACTTCCTGCGCCTGCTCTTCGCACGTGCCGGCGAGGCGTTCTCATACGTCAGCGGAGAGCCTATGGCCAAATATACCGAGGAGCAGATAGTGCATCTGATCATCCGCGATTTCGCTTCGCGCAGGATATGCATCCTGTCGCCTCTGGTGCATCACCGCAAGGGACATTACCGTGAACTCTTCGAGAGCGTACGCCGCAAGGGCTATCTCTATGTGCGCGTCGATGGTGAGATGTGCGAGATAGTGCCCGAGATGAAGCTGGACAGGTACCGCAACCACGACATCGAAGTGGTCATCGACCGCCTGCGTGTGCAGGAGAAGGATGAAGCGCGGCTGGCTCAGACAGTGGCCGTAGCGCTCAAGCAGGGCGACGGACTGCTGCAGGTGCTGGATACCGACACGGGCGAACTGCGCCACTACAGCAAGCGTCTCATGTGTCCCACCAGCGGCATCTCCTATCGCGATCCCGCTCCGCACAACTTCTCATTCAACAGCCCACAGGGTGCCTGCCCGCGTTGCAAGGGCTTGGGATACGTGAGTCTGATAGACCCCGACAAGGTCTTCCCCGACCGCAGTCTGAGTGTGAAGCAGGGAGGAGTAGCCCCCTTGGGCAAATCACGCCAGCAGATGATATTCTGGCAGATAGATGCCTTGCTCCAGACCTACGGCTGCACGCTGGATACACCGCTCTCGCAGGTGCCCGATGAGGCACTTTCCGACATCATCAACGGCAGTGACGAGCGCCTGCGTATCCCCTCTTCGGTGGCTCACACCAGCAACGACCTCTTCTGCGAATATGACGGACTGGCCAAGTATATCAGCCAGATGCAGGACCAGGATATGGGTGCCAATGCCCAGCGGTGGGCCGAGCAGTTCAGCGGAACATGCACCTGCCCCGAATGCGGCGGCGCCCGACTCAACCGCGAAGCGCTTCATTTCCGCATAGCAGGCAAGAACATTGCCCAACTCTCCGCCATGGACCTCTCCGAGCTATACGAGTGGGTGAGTGGGGTAGAGGAGCAGATGGCTCCCCAGCAGCGGCGTATAGCCAGCGAGATACTCAAGGAGATACGCACCCGCCTGCGCTTCCTGCTCGATGTGGGACTCGATTACCTGTCCCTCTCACGCTCTTCGGCCACCCTTTCCGGCGGCGAGAGCCAGCGCATCCGACTGGCCACACAGATAGGCAGCCAGCTGGTGGGGGTGCTCTACATACTGGATGAACCGAGCATCGGACTGCACCAGCGTGACAACATCAGGCTCATCAAGTCGCTGTGCAAGCTGCGTGATACGGGCAACACAGTGATAGTGGTGGAGCATGACCAGGAGATGATGGAGCATGCCGACTATATTGTGGATATCGGCCCGATGGCTGGCCGCAAGGGCGGACAGGTGGTGTATCAGGGCACTTACAAGGATATGCTCAAGGCCGACACACTCACCAGCCGCTATCTGAGAGGCGTGCAGCGCATCGAGGTGCCTGCTGTACGTCGTCCCGGAAACGGCCATGTACTCACGCTCAAGGGGGCAAGGGGCAATAATCTGAAGGGTGTGGATGCCACATTCCCGCTGGGATGTCTCATCTGCGTGACCGGTGTGAGCGGCAGCGGAAAGAGCACGCTCATAGGCGACACCCTGCAGCCGCTGCTCAGCCAGCACTTCTACCGCTCGCTGCAGGCTCCCCTCCCTTATGATGCCATCGAGGGTCTGGAGTATATAGATAAGGTAGTGAGTGTGGACCAGAGTCCGCTCGGGCGCACTCCGCGCTCCAATCCTGCCACCTACACAGGCATCTTCAATGACATACGCAGCCTCTTTGTGGAACTTCCCGAGGCCAAGATACGTGGCTACAAACCAGGCCGCTTCTCCTTCAACGTCAAGGGTGGCAGGTGTGAAGCATGCGGTGGCAACGGCTATCGCACCATAGAGATGAACTTCCTGCCCGACGTATTGGTACCCTGTCAGGAGTGCCAGGGAAAGCGCTACAACCGTGAGACGCTGGAGGTGAGGTTCCGTGGAAAGAGCATAGCAGACGTGCTCGACATGACCATCAACCAGGCGGTGGAGTTCTTTGAGAACCAACCGTCCATCCTCAAACGCATCAAGGTGCTCCAGGATGTGGGGCTGGGGTACATCAAGCTGGGCCAACCGAGCACCACCCTGTCGGGCGGCGAGAGCCAGCGAGTGAAGTTGGCCACCGAACTGGGGAAGAAAGATACGGGCAAGACACTCTACATACTGGACGAACCCACCACGGGTCTCCATTTCGAGGATATACGTGTGCTGCTCTCCGTACTCAACCGCCTGGTCGATAAAGGCAATACGGTGGTGGTCATCGAGCACAATCTGGATGTGGTGAAGAGTGCCGACTGGCTCATCGACATGGGCCCTGGAGGAGGCCGCGAAGGTGGCCGTCTCGTGTTCAGCGGCACACCAGAACAGCTGGCCGGGAGCGATGTGAGCGTCACTGCACCCTATCTGAAAGCCATGCTCACGGCACAGAACGACAAGAAAGAGGCGTGAGAGGCGGCCTGTGAAGGCAGCCTCCCAAGCACGATATATAACGACCCTAAGTAATATTATCCTAATAGTAAATGCGAATGAAGAAGCAAGTCTCTTTACTCATGCTGCTTCCTGTGGCGGCCAGCGCCCAGCAGCGACCCAACATCGTCTATATTATGACGGATGACCATACGGCACAGATGCTCTCGGCATACGGCAACAGCCCTATCCAGACACCCAACCTCGACAGGCTCGCCAGCGAGGGTGTGCTCTTCCGTCACAGTTATGTGGCCAACAGCCTGTCCGGCCCCAGCCGCGCCTGCATGCTCACCGGCAAGCACAGCCACAAGAACGGATTCACCAACAATGAGCACGGTGTGTTTGACGGCAGCCAGCAGACTATGCCCAAGCTGATGCGTCAGGCTGGTTATCAGACAGCCCTCATCGGCAAGTGGCACCTGGTGAGCCAGCCCACGGGCTTCGATTACTACGAGATTCTGCACGGGCAGGGCGAATACTACAACCCCACGTTCATCCAGATGGATGGTTCGCGCAAGGTGGCCAAGGGCTACTGCACCGACATCGTCACCGACAAGGCCATCGACTGGATGGAGCATCGCGACCAGGACAAACCCTTCATCCTCTTTGTGCATCACAAGGCTTGTCACCGCGACTGGCTGCCCCCCATGAAGTATCTGCGCGCCTATGAGGACCAGACATTCCCCCTGCCCGGTAACTTCTGGGACAATTGGGAAGGCCGTGTAGCCGCCCAGCAGCAGGAGATGACCATCGGTTCGGCCCACGATATGGACATCGTGTATGACAATAAGATATACCGCCAGGGCGATTCCACCCGCCTGAGCCAGGCATATCTGAACAATATCAAGCGCCTGGACGAGGCCGACCGCCGCGTGTATGACCAGTTCTATGACTCCATCACAACGGCCTTCTACCAGAATCCTCCCACGGGACGTGCCCTCACGGAGTACAAGTTCCAGCGTTACATGCGCGATTATGCCAAGGTGACCCGTGCCATGGATGACAATGTGGGCCGCCTTATGGACTATCTGCGCGAGCATGATATGCTGGACAACACACTGGTCATCTACACCAGCGACCAGGGTTTCTACATGGGCGAGCACGGATGGTTTGACAAGCGCTTCATGTATGAGGAGAGCCTCAATACGCCTCTCATCATGCGCCTGCCCGACGGACTGGAGCGCCGGGGCGAGATAGACGACATGGTGCAGAACATCGACTATGCTCCCACATTCCTTGAGCTGGCCGGTGCTCCTATACCTAAGGACATACAGGGAGTGAGCCTGGTGCCACTGCTCAAGGGCAAGCAGAGTCCCAAGCACTGGCGCAACAGCATCTACTATCACTTCTACGAGTTCCCTGCCGAGCATATGGTGAAGCGCCACTATGGCATCCGCACCGAGCGCTACAAGCTCATCCACTTCTATAATGACATAGATACGTGGGAGCTGTATGACCTGCAGGAGGATCCCACAGAGATGCACAATCTCTATGGCAAGCCCGGTTATGAGAAGCTGACAAAGCAGTTGCACAAGCAGCTCGACAAACTGCAGAAGAAGTACGACGTGCGTCCCGAGGACCTGTAAGCGCACTCCTTCACGGACACCTGACCGACAGACAATGCTGCCGGGGCCGCATCATCCATGCGCCCTGGCAGCATTTCTTTTTTTGTGCCAGACGGCTGTATTGAAAGGGGAACACGGCAGTCATTCCCGCTCCACAGTGAAGGGCCTTTCTCCGCAGTGCGGTGCAGTTCCATTCGCAGCGTGCTGCGATGGCCCATGCAGCGCGCTGCAGTCGTCTGTGCAGCGTACTGATATCATTTGCCCAAGCGTGCAGAAATCTCCGTTTGCAGGTTGCGTATGGCCATCCAAAGCCTTCTGATGGCCATCCAAAGCCTTCTGATGTGCATCCAAAGCCTGCAAACGGAGATTTTCACAGGCTTCTTTTTTATTTTGATTAGGTTTGGCTGACGAAAAGACTACTGTTGCCGGGGGAATGTGAGGGCAAAGGTGGTGTGGTAGCCGCTCATTGGGATGGGTAGCAGAGTGAGGTTGCCTCCCTCTGCCATGATGATTTGTCGGGAGAAGGACAGCCCGATGCCGCTGCCCGTACGCTTGGTGGTGAAGAAGGGGACGAATATCTCACGGCGCACATCACTGGGGATGGGCTGGCCGTCGTTGCTGATGAGCAGGCGGTTGTGCCAGTGCAGCCCCATGTGGGTAGCGCCTGCTTCGGCGGCGTTCTTGGCCATGTTGACCATTATCTGCAGCAGCAGATGGGCATCGGTGAACACGGTGGGAGCCTCGTCGAGATGCACGTGCCAGGTGAGCGCGGGGTACATGGCTTGCAGGGTGCTTGCCACTTGCTGGAGGTTCACATCGGTGGGCACAGGCTTCTGCTGCTGTGTCATCTTGCGGTAGCTCTCCACAAAGGCGCTCAGCGAGGCGGTGGTCTCCTGTATGGCCTTGAGCCCTTCCTCGTACTGCGAACCCTTGATGCGCGGGTCGGCCAGCCAGGCTTGGGTGATGCAGGAGATGGGTGCGGTGGCGTTCATGATTTCGTGGGTGAGCACGCGCGTCAGCTTCTGCCACGACTCCACCTCGCGTCGGTCCATCAATATGCCTATCTCGTGTCCCATGTTGTTGAGGCTGTCCAGCAGCGCCCGCTCGCCTTTGCACAGTCCGCGGGCAGAGAGCCGGAAGGCCAGATCCTCATTGCGCACAGCCTCGTTCATCAGCCAGGCTTTGGCAGCAAGCGCCTGCTGGTGGTGCCTATGCCAGATGAGCCAGATGACGAGCAGCGCCGCCGGCACTCCCAGAAGCAGTCCGAGGGGCAGTGTGACGGGAGTCTGCATCTGCTCGGATGCCTCCTGCAGCCATTGCCTGACGAGTGTGATGAGGCTGCTCATGGGCGATGCAGTTTGGCATAAAGCGTCTGCCGCGTGATGCCCAGCAGTTCGGCTGCCCGGCTGATATTGCCATGGCAGTGATCCACCACACGCTTCACGTGGTTGCGCTCCAGCTCGTCCAGCGACTGTATCTCCTGTCCCTTATCCACTGCATCCTTCAGCGTGCGCAGCAGCTCGTCGTTGTCCCACGGCTTGGTAACGAAGTCGGAGGCGCCTGCCTTGAGGCATTTCACCGCCAGCTGCACGTCGGCATAGGCTGTGATGAGCACCACGGGCAATTGCGGATGCAGATGTCTGAGCGTGCGCAGCCACGTAAGCCCCTCCTGCCCGGTGTTCATCCCCAGGGTGAAGTTCATGTCCATCAGCACGATGGAAACCTTCTCCTGTTGCAGCGTGGCAGGCAGGCTGTCGGGTGACGCGAGTGTGATGACCCGCTCGAAGGTGCTGTCCAGGCATATCCTCAGTGCGGTGAGGATGGCGGGATTGTCATCCACTACCACTATCGTTCCGTATTGTGCCATATATATAATGTATATTGGTTGGGTGCGGCAGCAGGAAGCCGTCTGGCCCCTGTTCCGCCACAAAGTTACGTCAAATGTGTATGAATATCATACGGTGGAGTGTGTGATTTTCATCCAAACCGCCTTTGGGCAGCGCTTCATCGGCTCCCTTTCCGCGAGAAAGCCTGTATCTTTGCTCATGCAAACGGACAGAAAGTATAAACTTAAAGATAAAGAAGCGTATGATCAAAGTAGAGAATCTGACCAAGGTGTTCCATACCGATGAGGTGGAGACACATGCCCTCAACGGTGTGAGCCTGGAAGTGCAGGACGGTGAGTTCGTTGCCGTCATGGGACCGTCGGGCTGTGGCAAATCGACATTGCTCAATATACTGGGACTGCTGGACAATCCCACCAGCGGACACTACAGCCTGGACGGGCACGAGGTGGGCGGCTTGCGGGAGCGTGAACGCACGCTCTTCCGCCGTGGGCGCATCGGTTTCGTGTTCCAGAGTTTCAACCTCATCGACGAACTCAATGTGGAGGAGAATGTGGAGCTGCCGCTCAAGGCGCTCGGCGTGCCTGCCAAGGAGCGCCGGCAGAGGGTGGTGGAGATACTGCGGCAACTGAAGATGAGCCACCGTGCCCACCACTATCCCCAGCAGTTGTCAGGCGGCCAGCAGCAGCGTGTAGCCATAGCGCGTGCGGTGGTCACCAAGCCTTCGCTCCTGCTGGCCGACGAGCCTACCGGCAACCTGGACTCGCGTAACGGACTGGAGGTAATGGAACTCCTGAGCCAGCTCAACCAGCAGGGAGTGACCATAGTGATGGTTACGCACAGCCAGCACGACGCTACCTTTGCCCAGCGCACGGTGGAGCTCTTTGACGGTCAGGTGGTGGATTCGCTTGATGGAGTCTTCTGAGCCGGCACACAGAATGAGACAGCCCCGTGACAAGGAAGGGCTGTGACGGAATTTCAATCAAACAGAAAGAGAAAGATGAAAACATTCTTCAAGTTCCTGCAACGGAACAAACTCTATACGGCCATCGAGGTTTTCGGGCTCTCGGTGGCGCTGGGATTTGTGGTGCTGCTCGCATCCTATGCCCGCACGGAATACAGCGTGGGCCGCACCAGGCCTGCCTATGACAGCATCTATGCGGTGGGATATGGTGAGAGCATAGGCATGACATTGGGTACGGGCGAGAAAATCCTGAACCATCTGCCCGCCTTCACGTCCTGGACCAGGATAAGCTGTCAGCTCGGAGCCCATGTTCTGGTGGGCGACGAATATCACCAGGTGCAGGCTGTGGGGGCAGATGCCGACTTCTTCCAGTTCATGCAGATGCCCCTCCTGGCGGGTGATCAGGCACGGGCATTGCGGGACCGTGAGTCGGTGGTGCTCACCGAGAGTTGTGCCCGTAGGCTCTTCGGCACCTCCGATGCCATAGGGAAGTCGCTCACCTGGCAGCGTGGTGGCGAGAAGGTGCGCCTGCATGTGACGGGCGTGATGCCTGATCTGGGACCTTCCAGCATCTTCCAGGATATAGATATGGTGGTGCCCATGTTGTACTTGCAGGGTTATGTGGCCGAGATGGACAACTTCGGTTCGGTCTTCACCTTCACCCGTCTGGCAGCGGGAACATCTGCCGAAAAGGCCCAAAAGGACTTGCTCCAGGGCTACAAGGACTATTGGCAGGACTGGCCAGACAATGGGGACAATGGTTCATTCCTGTGGGGGGCATCGCTTGTGCCTGTAAGCGGAATCTATTTTGCGCCTATCGAAAGGGATAATGGGGTGCTGCGCAAGGGCAATCGCAGCAGGGTGCTCACCCTGGTGGGAGTGGCTCTGATGCTGCTTCTGTCGGCATTGTTCAACTATGTCAACCTTACAGTGGCCCAGACAGGCCGTCGTGCCCGTGAGATGGCTACCCGCCGTCTGGTGGGAGAAACCCGCATGAGTGTGCTGCGCCGCTTCATTGCCGAGTCGTTCCTCTTCACTGGTTTCTGCTTCCTGCTGGGCTGTCTGGTGGCTTTTGCCTTCCGTCCGCTCTTCAATGAGTGGCTTGACACCAGTATCGTATTTCCCACAGATGCGGTGTCGCTGCTGGTTGCACTGGCCGCTCTGGTGCTGGTGTCGCTGCTCTCTGCCTTCATGCCGGCCCTGCTGGTACTGCGCATCAAGCCCATAGATGTGATGAAGGGCAACTTCCGCTTCCGCAGCAAGATGGTGCTCGGACGTGTGTTCATGGTGCTTCAGAGCGCCATCAGCATGGTGCTGGTATCGGTGGGCCTGTGCATGGTGATACAGATGCAGCACATGCTCCATCGTCCTACGGGCTACCGCACAGAAGGCATCCTCATGGTGAACACCTGGGCATTGGGAACGGATAGGGCACAACAGGAGCTGCTTCACAACCGCCTGGTGCAGTTGCCTCAGGTGCGCAGAGCAGGCTATGCCGGCAATGTCCCTTGGGCGGTGGGCTATGATGGTGTGCATCGCGATGGCGAGAAACTGTCGTGGATGAGGCGCATCCGTCTTGATTCTACGGTGTTTGACATGCTTGGGTTTAAGGTCATCGAACAATACACCAAGCCCCTGTCCGGACAACTGCTTGTCACCAGGGAGACGTGCCGGCGCTACCGCATTTCGCCCCAGAACCCTTATGTGGAGCCGGAGCAGGAAGGTCGCATACGCAAGCGGGTGTGTGGTCTGGTGTCGGACTACTATGCAGGGTCTGCTGTGGATGAACCGATGAAGGACAGTCACAATGTGGTGGAACTCATTGGGGAAAAGGATTCCGTGCTGTTCTGTCAAGTAATTGAGGTACAGGGCAACGAGGCAGAGGCGATGAATGCAGTGAAGGAAGCCTACAGGCAGACTGCACTTGAGTTGTCGGGCCTGCCTGTTGAGGCAAAGGCTTATTACGTGACGGACTATCTGAAGGACGAGCTCAAAGGCACGCGCAATACCATGATGCTCGTACTGGTCTTCATGTTCATCTCGGTGATGATATCGGCCCTCGGTCTGCTGGCCATGTCGGTTTATTTCACAGCACAGCAGAGCAGACAGATAGCCCTTCGCCGTGTGTTCGGATATGGTCAGCGGGCTGTGGTGGGCTGGTTGTCGGTGCGCTTCGTGCTCACCACGCTGGTGGCAGTGGTACTGGCAACGCCCCTGAGCATATGGCTCATGCTGCGTTACCTGCAGGGCTTCCACTATGCCATCTCCTTCCCATGGTACATCCTGCCGCTGTCAGCCCTCATCATCCTGCTGGTGGCCATGCTTTCCATCCTCTGGCAAACATGGCGTGCCGCCTCCTGCAACCCGTCGAAGACATTGAGAAGCAACGAATAATAAATCATCATAAAGCGCTCACAGTATAGTGGTAATAGCCTAGAGAATGACTGTGAGCGCTTTATGATTGACAGGAGAAGATGGGTGACATAGATTGGTTTAAGGTTAGGGGAGGTTAGTGACCGCTTTATGGCTGGTATGGGCGAAGCCGTGATTTTCTTTGAGTGACTGCTTTCCATTTAGAAAAACGCCCCACTAACTAAAAAAAGTTTAAGCCAATGTGGTACCCTCAATCCATTATTTCCCTATCTTTGTCCTATCAACCATATAAAAAGCAGCAAATATGGCCACAAACAAAGACACAGAAAACAACACCCCATCTGCACCAACTCCTGCAGACAACGATATTGCCAAACTAACTGAGGTAACCGAACATGATCTGGCTGAGGCTATAGAAGATGAATATGGTGCAAAATATAGTAAAGAAGGCAAAAGGTTATTAAAAGCGCCAAAAGATTTCTCACATTACAATATCAAAGAAGGAACTGAAATCATTTGTAAAAATGCACATGCATTAATCAGTAAACGCCAATTCTCTTTGCAGGTTAGCGGACTGTAATATATAATAATGTAACTTATGGAGTCCAATAATATTTTCCCGATTATATTCCACGATAAACGTTTATAGTTTGCTCCACTCTACTCAATCACTGATAACTGCCTAGATAGGTAATCTTGTGTGCCTGTTGAATACTTCAAAGAATAGTTAATACTATATTCCTGCATTATCAACTAAAGCTTTCAGAGTATTATAAAATCCTTGATATTGATCTTTTCTCAATGGGGCTTGGACATGAGCTGCACCAACATGGCTACCCACAGAAGAAAGCTTTTGATAAATTGTATGGACTGCTTGAACATCTGCGCTATTCTGTCCCACCATTTCTTCCAACTTTGTCCACTTGATATTATCGAATCGTCCCCTAAATCTATTTGGAATTAGATTTCTGAAGAAAACTTCATCCACGACCCATTCTGTAGCCATACGCAAGTTGTCGGCAAGTTGTTTTTGGTAGACGGGTGTTAAAGGACTAGAATGGTTATCCAAAACATCCTTAGCTATTGCCAAATAGTGCTTGCATTTGCATTCATGATAGTTTACAATATAGCCAACTTCCTCAGGACAGTTTCTTAACACTTCATAGATCAATACTCCTCTTTTTCCTGCTCTTCTTGTTGATGAAGAATCTTTATATAAGTCTACATTATCCGCATACTTTATTTCTGCCAGCAACTGAGTATTGTGTGTAAACAGTATTATTGGGGAAGACATTTGTACAATTCGATTAGCAAACATTCCGATAACACATGCATCAAGGCTGTTGACAGGATCATCAAAGATGACAGGCTGCTTTACGTCCAGCAATTCACACTCAGCAATGAAAAGAGCCAAAGCACAACACTTCTGTTCCGCTTCACTTAGAACTACATCAAGCTCATGGTTGTTCTTAATGGTTAATTTAATCTTTGATAAAGGATTTGTTATGTCTGAAAGCTGTAACGACACGTTTAGATAGTCCATCTCAAATCCTTTTAATTCCTCTCTAAATTGAATTTCAAGTGCACGTACCAACTTATCGCTATAGTTCACTGTGCACAAATTATTGACATCTGCCTCATCGGATGATACATCATAGCCAAGTTCTTTCAGCCTACGTACACCGTCTGCAATACCTCGATAGATGTTCAGCCCCATACTATCAAACAGGTATATGTTAGAATCATGTTCATTGGTTAAACCTTTGGCATAGTTCGTATCAAATACACTAATATGTCCGAGAGGTGTTGATAGAGGAGAGATTAAATCCCATGCATCGGTATGATCGGTACCATTCTCCGCATAAGTCACTTCTATAGACATTGGTTGTGGGTTCTCATTAAAAATATCCTGCATGACAGAATAATTAATACTACCACTTGCCAATTTGTTAAGAATACGAAAATAGCCACTCTTGCCAGAACCATTGGCTCCAAACAGCACCGTTATGCCATCATGACAGAAATGTATTGTCTGATTAGGGACGAGTCTGTTTACATTGGCCACATGTTTTAACGTCTTTAACTCTATACGAGGTATCGCACTTCCAATATTACCTGGTAGGGCAATGGATGGAGATGTAACTCCATTTTCAATGTCTTCACAAATAAGCAAAATTTGATTGTCAGTGAGACATCCATTGTTGGTAACAGCTGCAGCAACTAAATCCTTTGCCCATACGCTGCGACCTGGCTCATGTATGAAGTTTTGTATTGTATTTCTATAGTCTAATATTACTGGCATTGTTATAAAGTCTTTAAGATTCTTGAAGCCGTTTCTGATTGATTCTTTACCATAAACTCTAATATAGCACAATATTGGTCATATAAGTTCTTGTCATATATAATGTCCGACCTGTGATGTATATTGAGGCTATCTACATACATGTTCATGTAGCTTATGATTACCTTCTTATTTCTATTCCATGAAGACAAATCCCCTCGTGTCAACTTATAGACCATAGGAATAGATTTCATTTGGTATTTCTCTGCTATTGTATCAAACACCTTCAGTACACAGAATAACACATCGTCATCATGGTCAACTTGATTAACGACTCTCTCGAAAAACTCTATATTATCTTCCTCAAATTGGAACCAATCATTACTTGACTCACGCAGGAATGACGGACATAGCAAATAGTCCATCTTTGTGCTTGAATCAAGCAGTATCGCTTTTTTTACTAAGGATGGGAAAAATGCATACCAAATTCTCCAGAACTGCTCATACCTCTTAGTATAAATGCAGTCAATCAAGATTGAAGACAAGATGGATTCGTGACTTTGCCTCTTTGCCATACAGTCACCAAACACAGAGGCCAGTTGTTGTATTTCATTCTCAGGTGTATTCATAAGATAGGCTGCTATCAAATCCGAATCATATATCTGATTCTCATAGTCCATAGAATCAAAACCTGTACTCTTCCAATGGTCGGAAAGCCTTACTAAACATTTATTAGCAATTACCCTGTCTTTTGGAATCTCTGTCAATAAACTCAGCATTGTCTCTGCGTCATTTAGAGTAATCTCTTCTATACGAGCCAAACTCAAACCACCGTAGAAACGCATCTGGACATACAGCATAAAATCTGCTTGTCTGTCCCAAAGATTATGCTTGACAATGATCTGTCGAATCTTGTCACAAGAACGGAAATTGCCAATTTCTTTTCTACGCTTTGCATACGTAAGAATAATATCTGCAATGGTATCTTTCTCGTTTGGATATAGTTCTATCAATGCAGGTATTGCCTCTAATATCGTATCGAAACCAGTCATCAATCCCGATAGCAGAAAATCAGGGTTTAGTAACGCTTCTGTCACTCTTTGTGAGCATAGTTCTATTTCTTCTTGTGAAATCTTCTCACGATAGTAAATTAACAATGCGGCACTACCAATGTACGGCACATACTCTCTGCCCATTGACAAACCCATGAAAGTTGGATTCTTTGTAAGAGAATCCACTACCTCAGAAATAATTTTAAGAATCTCCTTGGGCTTATCATGGAACTGATACATCCTCGCGCTATCAATATCATCTCGAAGCATTTTGTCCGCCCATACGGTTATGTTAAGACCAAACATAGCCTCATCAGAAGCATTCTGAGTCAAATCTCTGTCCTTAACAAGATGCTCCGGGAAGACTGGTTCATACTGAATAGCTTCAATGCCATTAGCCATTGTAACTGTGGATTTTGTCCATTTACGAACATTGATACGCTCCATGATGTATGGTTTGTCTGACGTTGCTTCCTTCTTCATGGATTTGTAATCATTCAGCAATTTATCTACACACAAATGCAGTTGATTCAGCCGTATCTTGTCTTCATCTTTCGTGCTATTCTCGTAAGCTATCTGCAAATGAGTGAGCAAGTTTTCAAGATGGAGTTTTCTGTGTTCCATATCAGCAGATTTCTTACGCTCTGTCGCATAATCTTTGTGACTCATATACACAAAAGACATTGATGCAATATGATACTCATTAATCTGTCTATGCAAATCCAATTGTAAGAACCTAATATCCTGTATCAGGAACAAGAATAAATCAAACAACTCATTGTAATGTGCCAGCACAATGCTAGTTACTATGGCATACAAAGAAGCACTATGACTATTCTTTAAAATACGCCATAGGATCATTCTAACCCTCTCTATATTTTTTTTCTTTTCTTCTCCTTCTAACTGATCCAACAGGTATTTTTCTATAGCCATGTGGATTGACTCTAACAGATTTGGCACTGATATTCCAGATGATCCTCTATACATATTCCATAGCATAGAAGAGCACAATACCTTGTGCTGTGAACCATCATCAAAGGAAACTGTAACTTCATCCAACTTCTGTAACTGCTTGCCTCTTTTGTCAAAACAAAATACGCATGCGTCAACGAACTCTATGACAAAGTCAAGAGTTGCATTATCTTCAAGTGAAGCAAGGCTTTCTGTATTAAGAAGTCCCAAGATAGGCGTTTGGTATGGGCTCGGTGGAAAATAGTTCATACCCGAACCCTCTGGATTCAAACCAAAATATAGCTCTGTACCAATATTACTATAATATCTGTCATTATCTTTAGACTCTGACCAGAAGAGTTTAAGTATTGCAAGAAGTTGCTCTCTGCATACAAAATAGGCATTGATGTCCACCAATGCATCTTGAGGAGTTATAAGATATTCTACAATATCATGATATGGGCTATTATGATGAATCCATGAATTCTTGACAACTTTTGCAAGTACGCTTTTAATTTCATCTTGAATATAGATAGCATATCTACAAACTAAGGCAGCCCAATCTTTCATGTTGATCTGCCAAAAATAGAGGTTCCCATTTTTTTTATTAGCCTGAATATCAAATATTCTAAGAGCTAAAAGACCAGCTATCTTGACAATCTCTTCATTTTTCTTTCGTTTATTTGAATATCCATTAAGGATATTATAAACTACAGAAAGATTGTTTATATAATAATCCTCTTTATTGTTGTTGATGAAAGATATAACAGCCTCCCAACCAGAACCAATAGAATTACTTATTGGAATCCTAATGCCATTCTTATATGGCAGATACTGTGTTACTATATGGCATGAAACACTAACTGTATTCGCAAATGTATTAAACCAATAGTAATCATCTTCAGTTAATCTTGTTTTGTACTTATTAATAAAAATTGGAGCATAAACATCTGATGAACCAACAACCTCCAAAATTGTATTTACCCAACGGTCATCAATGCCTTTCTCAAACATCACTCCTATGATGGTATCAACAACGGCCTCTTTACTGCTCACCTTATCTGTAAACCATCTACGAAAAGCATTGGCATAACTAATAGTCGGTTTTGAAACAAGTTTACATTCTACTGATTCTTTATCTGTCAGTTCAGAAAGAAGCATATAATCTAACGCCCAATCGGTATACAAATCGTGTTTTACGAACATACCACGATGTTCAATCTCGCCGATTATATCTTCCTTGATCAAGCTATCAACACAATCAACATCAAGGCCGTCTGTTGGAATAACAAACAAACCTGTAGTCTGCTTCCTTCTTATAATCTCAAATAGACATGCCTCTATTTTTCTTCCAGATGATGACATTCCTCTGACTTTCTGCTTCCATACTCTTTCACGGAATGCCTTTTCATTGCTATCAGTTCCTCCTACCTCGCAGTATCTTGCCAGATAAAAGGGTATTGAAAATTGATGACGGAGTTTGTCATCCAATGGTAGCCTAATACCAGTTTCTTTCTCAAAATTATTAAGTTCATAATCCTGCAAAGCGTCAACTGACTGAAGTATGAAATCCAATTGAAAATCTTCTTTCAACATCGCAATTAAACCCTCTTGTGAGTTTTTCTTGCAAGTGACAATAAAATTCCAACCTTCTCGTTTCAGTTTGTCAACTAGCATCAATGCTACTCGTCTATTATTCAAATCAAGAAGTTGCTCAGCAGAATCCAATACTAGAATTTTGTTTTTAACCTCAGCAAAATAGCTATAAAATTCTGCAAAGGTATAATTGTGATGAAGATGGAATAAAGTGTTTAGATCCACCTCATTTAATTGACCAGTATTTATTATAAAGAACACATAGTCTCTATTATCCTTATATTGCTCGTAATAATCTTTCAATACAGCTGATTTTCCAGACCCACTTTCGCCAGCCAGCATGACATTGTTATTGCCAGGAATCAAAGCCATCAACCTATTCGTTGCGACACTTCTATCAAATTTATAAGCTATGCCTTCGATGTTTATTTGGTTTTTTATATAGTCTAACTGAGAATTATTATAAGCAGACAAATCCTCTCTAATATGTTGTAGATTGCTTTCTGAATTGAAGAATACATCATAAGCAAGCTCATTTTTCAAAACTGCATCAAGAATATTATCGCCATACATCCATTCCAATTGAATATTGCAGTCTTTAGCAACCTGTTCAATATTCTTCTGTTTTTCAGTCTTTGTTTCACCCCTCTTCCGGGGATTACCAAACTCAAGATTCGTATAGACAATCATCTTGGATTGGCTTGGGTGATTGTTGTGCGCAGTTTTAATTGAATGTTCAATCAATGATGCATTGATCTCATTATCGAAATACTTCGCCTGAAATCCAATTTCCTCGCCATCAACTACAATCGTTTCGGTTTCATTACCCGCATGATTCTTGAAATAGGGCAAAGAATCCCCCAACTCGTACCTGCATCTAAACAACATACGAGCCAATGCCTCAAAGGCTATTTCCTGATAGTCTGGATATTTAGATTCAAAATCTTTCCAACTTGGGTATTTCATTTTTTCCTTTGTTTGTCAGTATTACTTCTTTAATCCCAACTTCTCCACATTCATCAGAAGTTTGACATTGGGTGATTCAAACTCCCATCGTGGTACTATACTCTGCGCATTTTGTTTAATGTAAGCATATAATGCTTTGAAGTCATCAAGACCATCATATCCGAAAATCACCTTTATCTTGTCCAGATAGTTGTTTGATTCGGCACGCGCAAATATCTCAAATGGACGTCGCTGATTACAGGCATAAAGTATACAGTGGGGGAACCAACGGCTAAACCTGCTCTCATCAGGTTTGTGCGTAAGATGATACAACCATGCCACGAAATCAGCCTGGCAAATGTTTTCAATCGAAAGAGCAGGACATGATTCCATCCTATCACGAACTATCTTTGCTTGTAATGAATAATAGCGCTGTGAAGCATTCTGATTTTGGTTATATGTGGTGTACAGAAAGTGTTCAAACTCTCTGTATGTATAGGTTACATCATACTCCGTATTACCTAGCTTGTTATAAAACGATGTATTGAATAGGTCTGCTACTGCAACAAAGCATTCGTTTTTAAGAAGAATAGCGATGAAACATAACATCAGCTCATATTCTATAAACTTCATATTATCCTCTTCCTCCTGATACACATACGTCACTTCGCGTCTCTCTTTAGTGTAAAGATGAATACTCTCGAAGAAACGCATATAACTATCAAAGGTCACTTCTATCAAGTCATTCCTACATACATTTTTCAGCAACTCTAACCACTCATCACGATAAGGTACAAAATCCTTTATGCTTGTCATAAAATGCTCATAGTAATCTGAATGATTATCACATGAAGGCAGTTGAAAAGATTGGAGATTCTCAGAGAATGTGTGCAGATATTCCCTAACAGCACCAGCAGCATTCGCCCGACCTTCTGCAACAAAAGAGATTGCTCTTCGATATGCGGCAGTTGTTCCTAATGTTATCTTGTCATCAGCAAGGATATAATCAGGCACACGTCCCAATTTGGGTTTCACAAACAAAGGCTTGTTATATACCCATCGAACAAGTTCCTCAAACTTCTGTGCATACTTGTTCGGGTCGGTGAAGTCAATATACTTACGCGAACCATAGTAAACTGGCAGGTAAGGCTTACCTGTCTCTTCATTCACCTCAAATGCGGCAACTACGAATTTGTTCTCATTACTCTGCTGCTCATAGACCCTTCTTGAAATAATCTGTGCCTCTGTACCAGCACCACCTTTACGTTTGTCGGACTTCTCAGAATACATCTTATCACAGATTATCAGTACCTTCTGAATTGAAGGATCCGACACCATTTGTTCCATGAACACATCTGCATCATCCCCTTCTTTCAGGTCCCATTTGTCCAAAATGGTATCAATACCACTCTCAACAAGTTCCGTCGCAATATCCAACACCCTCTGTTCATGTTCTGGTGTCGTCCAGCTATATGATATAAATACTTTGGGGCTTTCCATTGTTATTTTAATTCTAATTAGTTTTGACCGAGGTTACGATTCTCGCAAAGACTAAATCAACAGATTTACAAATCTGAACTGTGATTCTGAAACACTATTGATATTTCTCTCCATGTATTATTCTTTTGTTTACTTTGGTTACACATTTACATATATATATATACCAACACTTGCCAGTAAATTATGTGCTATTATTAACTTTTCATTCCAACTCTTTCAACTCCATCATCAGCCTTCCAAGCTCCGAGTATGTGTAATCCCGCCCCGAGGCTTCTTTCTCCTCAATTGATTGATTGGCATTGACCACAGCCTTATCTAGACTGCCGCCATTGCGCTCAAAGTAACCGTGAAGTCCCTTGGTCTTGATGAAGAACTCTATCGTTTTCCGATACTCGACACATTGGTTGAGGTCTTTAAGCAATGGCTCCTGTTCATCGTAGGGGCGTGAGGTGTAGCGGAAGTAATAGAGGAAGAACAGTTCTGTACAGCGGTGAGTCTCGAAAAACTCTACCTCGCAATAGATACCTTTCTTGGGTTTGTCGATAGGCTTAGCGTACTTCGCCTTTAGCTTCTGGTATTGTGAACGCTCTGGTTCCTTATCCTTCGTGTCCATGTCAATGATGCAGAAGATATGGCTGTAACCCATTGCCACCCCCTCTGCAATCTTGGCTTCCAGTTCCTTGATGTTGGTATGTTTCGGATAGTCTGGTTTGATAGTCAGACGCTTAAATACATCGCACAGGGATTTGAAATAGAAGAACTCGGTTGGTCCTTCTCCCAAGATGAGTGCTGTTTGACGTTGCTTTCCCATTTCAGTCCTCCAGATTTATAAAGATACTACCCAGTTCTGGTTTTGCACCTAATCGCCCAATGCGATACGAATTGTATATCGACAGGTTCTTATGTAAGCCAAATGAATCACCACGAGCATACTCGGATGATGCGGTCTCTTTGTTCTTCTCCACAAACCACACGACACCTCTGTTCTCATTGATTAAATCCAGAGATAGGAGTGTTGTTTCCTGACTCGTGATAATCAACTGCGATTTATCTGAGTTGAAAATGAAAACATTAAGATAGTAGTATAACAAATCATTGTGCAAATCCTCTCCTAATTCATCAAGATAATACACGTGAGAACTTGTTATCATGTCGTATAATGCATCCAATATACGTATGTATTTTATCGTACCTTTCGACTGCCATTTGAGTGGTATGTCAAAATCTCCATTAATAGAATGATTGACAAACGCTACGGAATCGGCAGTCGGTTTAAGCAAAGCCTCTTTCATTTCTTGAGGAATGTTCTCCTTTTGGATGCGTTCCCGATATTCTGTTGGAACGAAACGGTCTTCTATAATAGGTCTAAGAATGTTCAAATCAGCCTTTTGTAGCATTGTGTTATAGAATTTACGCTTTGGGGGAGTGTTGTAAGCATCCTTTAGGATTTCAACAATTCCTTTTTCTCCATCACCATCCACATCATGATAATTATCCATAATCCAACTATGGAGCACATTGAATGGTGCAATATCCTCTTTCAACGCAGCCTTGCTGCAAACAGACAAGACACTATGGTTATTCAAAGTGTTCTCTCGGATACTTTCCTGGGTCTTCACCTGTAAATTAAGACTTGGGCCAAACTTGACATCGGCTTGTATGTTTTCGCCAACAAATGAACGCTCATAGAACAATGACTTTGATTTTTTGGGATAATAATACAAGACTTCATTCAAAATGTATTTCTCGTTAAATGCCACATCGTAATCATATCTGATACCATTAGCATAGAATGACACATGCATCTCAATGGGGGCATTCTTTGTGAGAATGAAAGGAATACTGCCATTTATTCTTTGGGTTGCATCTGACTTAGGCAACACCAGTAAGCGAAATACTTCATTTAAAGCAATCAACATATTTGACTTTCCAGAAGCATTTGCACCATACAAGACACCTAATTTATACAAGAACACCCCATCGGCAACTTCTGTAACAAGTTCCGATGAAGGTCCCTTAGCTAAAAAACTCAATTCTTGCTTGTCGCGAATGGAAAGGTAATTTTTTACCCAAAAATCTCGTATCATATCCTAAATATTTTATTTATTTTCGTAATTTTGCTACAAAAATACAAATAATATTCGATAAACATACTATATTATCAACTAATTTTTGTAATTATCATACGATTTTATATGTATTTAACTCTATATTGTATGTAGAGATAGCAAATTTGTACAATTTACGTTTCAAAGTTATTGCCCGAAAATCCATTTTTCTAGTGCATCAGCAAAGGGACTGCATTGGATTGTAGTTCGTAATTCCAACTTCTTGACGTAATCACACGCGTATTATTAATATGGTATTATCATCGTCTGCGAATTTGCACATCAAGAGCCGTATGTCCTCAATGTACAACTGCGACAGCCTGTCGCAGTTTTGAATTACAATCGAAGAAACAATCCACATAAGCCAACAAAAACTGCACATTTTTACGTTTTTTTGTGGTTTGCGAAAGTTAAATACGTTAAATCTTCGTCTTTTTCATACTCCATTAAATTCGCGCAATCACTTTTCTACCGTTTTAATCAAAACGAATTGGTACACAACAAGTTGCAAATACGAGATATGCAGTGGTTTGACAAGCTTGACCATCCCTTCCAGTGTTACTTCGATAGGCGGTTATGCTTTTTATGGTTGTAGTGGATTGACAAGCTTGACCATCCCTTCCAGTGTTACTAAGACAGACGATTGTGTTTTTTGTGGTTGCAGTGGATTGACAAGCATGACTATTCCTTCCGGTGTTACTTCGATAGGCAATGATGCTTTTTATGGTTGCAGTGGCTTGACCTCCATTTATGTATATCCGGAAAATTTACCAGAGCTGGAGTCGGGTATATTTAGTGGATGTAACGCACAGAATTGTACGGTTTATGTACCAAAAGGAACTTATGATGATTATAAGGCGTCAGAATTTGGCTATTTCGAGAATATAGTAGAATTCGATGCAACTGACATTGATAAGGTTACAACCTCTACCGATGCCAAGGAAGTCTCTCGCTATTCTGTAAATGGTCAGCGATTGTCTGCTCCAGCCAAGGGCTTGAACATCGTGAAGTATAGTGATGGAAGTGTGAAGAAAGTTGTTGTTCAATAGTTTCGGCTAACGAACGCAATATAATGATAGATCAAGTAATTTGGGCACGAGCAATCGTGCCCTTTTTGGTTTATGATTGGTCTTATATCTTAACTTTTTGTCTTTTATTTCCTCCGATTACAGAAAGACCATGTGGAGCATATTTTTATTGCCGTTTGTTTTTTTCTCCCTTTTCTTTCCGAAAACCCAAATAATTGTGTAACTTTGTAGGCAGTAAGCGTGGGCGGATGCCCAGAGTGGGAAAAGTAGAACTAAAAAACAATTATCAAACCTGAATAACCTTATGGCAAGATTTGCGCATTTTTTTATCAAGTACAAGCATGAGTTCGCCCCGCATCACTGGGAAGATCGCCAGCGACACTTGGGCAGCCTCTTCGAAGAGGACTCGAGTATCGACTTCCGGCTGGGCGAGGGCGAGACGCAGAAAGTGTTCAACCACCGAGTGTATCACCTGTTGTCGGCACCCGAAATCATCGTGATGCAGTTCGCCAACAGCATCGACATCCCCATCGAGAAGCATTACGAGCCCAGCGTGGCGAGAGACGAGCCTTCGTGCTTCGTAGTCATCGACAACCGAAGTGGCCTTCGCACCGTCGCCATACACCGCCGCAAGAAGGCATTCGGCAATCCGCAGCAAGTGGCGCGCATCCTCTCCCGAACCATCAACGCCAGGCTCTTCGCCGATTATTGCTACACGATCGACATCCTGCCCAGCTACTACGCAGAAGACCTCTTCAAGACGTGGACACGGCTGCAACAGCACTCGCAAAACCTAATCTTCAGTGCGCCTGAGGGGCTGACGGAGAGCGAGATCTTGCAGCGAGTGGACCGGTTGAGGGGCGAGGGAAAGGAGTATTTCGACGACTCGCTTATGTCGCTCGTGCTGCCACTGGCGTTGGCTGCCAAGAGGGACAATTACAAGTCACTCTACACGGTGATGCCCGAGGAGTCGAAGACCGCACTTTATGTTGACAAGACATCTGTCTTCATAAAGAACCTGCTCACGCTGAGCCGCGCCACCGATACCCCTGTGGAGCTGATTACCAGTGACGGTGCCCACTACTCTTGTCTCATCGACTCCGAAGAGACTCTCTCCGACAAGATTGTAACCCAGGAATTCGATGCCGTCCTGCTGGAGTGCCTCTTTCATGGCACCGACAAGGAGGGTGCACCGCTGGAGCAGGTGAAACGCATAGAGCTGGAAGCCAAGGTGATAACGATGATGAACAGCATCAAGCACGAGTCTGAGGACGAGGAGTCTCGCTCTCTTCTGGGAGATTCGTTGGTAAATCGAGTAAACTAAAAAATAAATGATAGAACGACTTACACCTCATCAGGCTCGTTCCTTGCGCCGCCGGATGCTTTCCGATACGGTCTATGTAACCTTCCACGATGCCTTGAAGGCGTGGTACAAGGAAGGTAAGACCCACCTCACGCCTCAGGAGATTTGCCTCTCGGCAAAAAACCTTTGTGATGTGATACTCGGGCTTCCCGATGCGCAAGAGGGCATCGATGACGAACTGGAAGACTTGGAGGAGGAGGCTTCCTGTATCACTGAGGCCTCAGGCGACGTCGGCGCTGCTGCCGATGCAATGCTTATCGAGATGGTGGCAGCCTCGATGTTAGTCGCCTTGTCAGCGAAGCAGGGCCAGGCATCAGGGAAGATACTTGAGAAGTCAAACTTGCAGTCTGTCATCCTCTGCATCATGAAAAGGTGGTGCCACCATGAACTGTTCGATGCCCTGCTCGACGAGGGATGCAAGAAAGAAGAGGCCCGGTTGGCGGAAGGAAAGCGGGCCGACTTGTTGCGTTATGAGCTGATGGAGTGGAAGCGGGAAGAAGGTGAGAACCCTGATGCAATGCGACAGTTCATAAATCAGCTGCTCACCCCGGTATACGGCAGGAGCGTGGAGACCATCAAGGAGATGCTGCTCTTGCTGAACAGATACAACATCGAGCACCATCACCTGCTCGACGTTCCGTTGCTCGAACTCTACAAGCGGCTCGACGGAGAGTCCAAGGGCGTAAGTGCAGGAGGCGACAACTGTGGCATCATGACCGGGGGTGACCTGAACGCAGGATTCCATCTCACCAACTCTCAGGTGGAGATGCTGGCAAAGGCTATCGCCGCCAAAGAAACCCAACCTCTTTTACAAAAACGATAATTATGGCAATCAATATCAATGGCAACAACTATGGCATAGCTGTCGATGGCAACCTCACCATCGAGCATGTGAACTTCGGATTTGGAGGCGGCGTCCAGTCGGCCTCGGGCATCCACCGGGAGGAACTTACCGACTCCCTGCGCAACTGCATCTTCGACACCAGGCTCTTCGACTCTGACGATAAGCTGAATGCCTTGCTCGGTGAGATAGCCAGGAGCATCGACCTTGGCGAGTACAACGCCATCTACGGCCCTAACGAGCATGGCAGAATCAACCCTTCAGTCAAGAACGAATGGTATTATATCTTTGAGGCCTTGCTGGAAGCTGGCGTATGTCGTCAATCTGTGGGCGACAAAGAGTTTGTGGAGCAGATGATGGAATGGTTCC
>UQST01000022.1 GCA_900543815.1 uncultured Prevotellaceae bacterium | reverse complement strand
CTGTGAACAATGAGTTTATTTCCTTCTTTCTGTTCCTCCACCCAGAATCTTTTATGTACATTTGCATTGTGATGCCTAACTAAACATGAAGAAGAAACATTTTTAAGGTTAACAGATAAAGATATGAGAAAGAATTTTATGATGATGGCACTGGTGTCAGTGGCCATGATGACTTCCTGCGGTGGAAACAAGACTGCACAGGGAGTGGCAGAAGAGGACTCTACCGTTGTGGCAGAGTGCGCTGCCGACAGCGAAGGTGTGGATTTGACCGCCGTGGCTGGAACTTACGAAGGCACATTGCCTGCAGCTGACTGCCCGGGCATAAAGACTGTGCTGACTATCAACGCCGACAGTACCTATCAGCTGCAGCAGGACTACATCGACCGCAAGGATGGTCACGACGAGGCCAGCGGTGTGCTGGAAGTGCTGGACGGCAACGTGCTGATGCTCGTGCGTCCATCAAGCGGCGAGCATACCTTCTATAAGGTGAAGGATGCCGAGAGCATTGCTATGACTGACTCACTTGGCAATGAGGCTGAAGGGGAGATAGCAAAACTGTATGTGCTGACCAAGAAGAAGTAAGCCGAAACGAAACTGTAGGGAGCGTGGCAGGAGGATTCTTGCCACGCTCCTTTGTATTATATTCCGAATTTGTTTGGCTAAATCTTGCCAGCAATGCCTGCTTACCCATCTGCCTCAAGAAAGTGGGTCAAAAAAGTATCCTTGGATACTTGCCCGTTTATCCTTGGATACATTGCAAAGTATCCAAGGATACTTGACGAAGTAACCTTACTGGCTTTTTTCCCTGATTTTACTCGGCTTCCCCGTTCTACATCAACTGAATTTGTTATCAGTCCAATGAAAGCCATACTGAATTGGTGGACACTCGCATGAGAATTGTGCTGCTTGTGTTGACATTCCAGCCCCTTATGGCGAGAAGAACAATTCCGTTTGGACGAACAGGATGCAAACAACTTGGGAGTTCTGACTTCGGTGCTTCACCCCATCATGATCGTTTTGAGCGAAGGGCTGGCTGAAAAGAAAGCCCCGATGCTCTTGCGCGGGCATCGGGGCTGTTTGGGTTGGTGCGGAAAAGAAGTCCGCAGGAGGATTCAAGGGTTAGATACGCTCGAGAACTTCCTTTATCAAGTTGTCGATAGTGCTCTTGTAACCTGTGTTGGCCTCCTTGATAAGACGGTTGGCAATCACCATGCAGCAGGTGGTAGCCTTGTGGCCGAGCAACTTGCTCAAGCCTGCCAGAGCCGATGATTCCATCTCGAAGTTGGTGATATGCATGCCTTCATACTCGAAGCTCTCCACCTTTGCATTCTGGTCAGGGTCGGCCAATGGGATACGCAGTTGACGTCCCTGAGGACCATAGAAACCTCCGCAGGCGATGGTGATGCCGTGTACCATGTCATCACCGCCGATGCGGTTGGTGAGTTCCTCGTCTGCCTCTATCACATAAGGTGCACAAAGCTGTGGATTCCAGTGCATATGCTTGGTGAAAGCATCCTCCAGAGCGAGGTTGCACACCTCATTTCGTCCGGCATAGAAGTTGAGCAGCCCATCGAAGCCAATGCTCTTCTCGCTTACGATGAATGTACCTACGGGGGTGTATTCCTGCAGTCCGCCACAGGTGCCAATACGCACAATCTCCAGAGAGGTCTTCTCTGCCTTCTCGGTGCGAGTGGCAAAGTCGATATTGACCAGTGCGTCCAGCTCGTTGACCACAATATCTATATTGTCGCAGCCAATGCCAGTGCTGGCCACAGTGATGCGCTTGCCCTGGTACTTACCTGTGATTGAGTGGAATTCTCTGCTCTGCACCTCCATTTCGATATCTGTGAAGTGCGAAGCCACGAGGCTTACTCTGCCGGGGTCGCCCACGAGTATCACCTTGTGAGCCAACTGTTCGGGCTTGATGTGCAGGTGGAATACGCTGCCATCCTGATTGAGGATGAGTTCTGATTCTTCAAATCGTCTCATGGTGTAATAGGTGTTTTGTATTCTTTAATAAATGTTGTTTATAGATGGAAGCAACTGCCCGACTTGTGCCGGGCAGATGCTTACTTGCTCAATTCTTCCTTGCGGATCTGCAGCTCCTGCTTCTTCAGGTCGGCCTTCTGCTGCTCCACCTTTGCCTCCAGGATGCGAATTTGCGGGGCAAGTGTAACCTTATTGGGCTTGCTTGCCTGTGCATATTGGTCACGAAGGTTCTGCAGTTCGGCAGCCGACTTCTCGGCCTCTTTTCTCGACTCCAGCAGCCACTGCATCTTCTCGCGGGCAGTTGCATTGCGGAAGTCATCAAGTGTCTGGCAGATATGACTGTCAGTGACCACGAAATAGAAGTCACCATGCTTCTCCGACTGAGCCGCCCCTTCCTTCACAGAAGCCAGTCGCTGCTGGGCAGCCTGCACCTTCTTCTTGTCGGTCCAGGTATCCTTGATGGAAGCAATACGTGCCAGACTCATCAACTGCTCCTCTTCGATGGTGCCGTCTTCATAGGTCCGACGGGACTCGTTGGGAATGAAGGTGTAAAGGCACACCGAGTCGGCAGGCTGGTTGCGGTCTGATGCAAACCATCCCAGATTGTTGAACTCGTCGATGACCAGCAGATAGTCGTTGGCGGGTGAGTTGAATGGCATACCCAGGTTTTCGGGTGCCAAATACTTACGCTCGTCGTTGTCATAACGGGTCATGTAGATGTCATAGCCTCCCAGACTCTCCTCGTTCTGTGCTGCGAAGTAGAGTGTCTGGCCATCGGAGAGCATGAAAGGATAGTTGAGATTATCCTCCGGCTCGTCGGCAAGCCCACGCAAGGGAGAGGGTTTGGCCCACTCATCGCCGTTGCGGACGCTCTCATAGAGCTTGAGCACACCACGTTTGTCGAGTGCGGAGAAGACTATCTTGTTTTTCAACTGATTCTCAAACACCATGCAGTCAGGTGCATCTTTCTTGCCGAAATAATGTTCATAGGACTCGATAGAACCGTTCTCCGACCCGAGCGAAAGGCTTTCGAGGAGATGCGATTTGGGCATCACCAGACTGTCGATGATGATGACTCGCTCGGTGGCATGCAGTTTCACACTACCCTTCTTCACCACCTCGAGCAGACTATCCTCTCTCTCTGTCGATTTGCGCTTCTTCTCGAGCAGGGTTATCTTCTGTTGCAGGAGTTCCTCTGCCCTGCTGAAGTCATACTTCAAGATGGCTTCCTGGATGGGAGCATCCAGCTCCTCGGCGCTGACTCTGCCCCTTTGAGCAAAAGAGCTGGCGCAACAAACTGAGATTAAAGCTGCTAACAGATACTTCTTCATTTGTCTAATTAAGTAGATAATACTTATTTGGATATTCGTGTGTACAGGCTGGAATGCTCACGGGAGCACCTTACTTGAACACGAAATACACCGCCAATACCAGGCAGACCATCGCTGCCAGATGATTCCAATGCAGCTGCTGTCCCTGGAAGAGGACATTGGCCACAACGCAGAAGATGACCAGGGAGATGACTTCCTGGATTATCTTGAGCTGCATGAGCGTGAAGGGACCACCGTTGCCCATGAATCCGATGCGGTTGGCAGGCACCTGGAAGCAGTATTCCAGGAAAGCAATTCCCCACGAAAGCACGATGACAGCGATGAGGGGCCACGATTTCGTGACACCCGCATCCTGCATCTTCAGGTGGCCATACCAGGCCAAAGTCATAAACAGGTTGCTGCAAACAAGCAGTCCAACCGTCTGTAGTACTTTCATTTACTTGCTCAGATACTCATCCATAGCCGCTGCTGCACGTCGGCCATCGCCCATGGCAAGGATAACAGTGGCGCCTCCGCGCACGATGTCACCGCCTGCAAAGATCATGGGGATATTGGTCTGCATGCCGTCATTGACCACAATGGTGTTCTTCCTGCCCAGTTCCAGTCCATGGATAGAGGTGGGAACAATAGGGTTGGGAGACACTCCAACGGCCACGATAGCCTGGTCGATGGCGATAGTCTCAGTGGCTCCAGGGATAGGCTGGGGACTTCTGCGGCCCGAAGCGTCAGGCTCTCCAAGCTCCATCTTCTGCAATACCACCTCGGTCACATTGCCCTTCTCGTCGGCATGATACTCAATGGGATTGTGCAGAGTGAGGAATTCGATGCCCTCTTCCTTGGCATGCTTCACCTCCTCCAGACGAGCAGGCATCTCTGCCTCGCTACGACGGTAGGCGATGAATACACGCTCTGCACCCAGGCGCTTGGCTGTACGGCAGCTGTCCATAGCTGTATTACCACCGCCAACCACCATCACGCTCTTGGCCTTCTTGATAGGTGTGGCAAAGTGGGCATCACTTGCATTCATGAGGTTCACACGGGTGAGGTATTCGTTGGAACTCATTATACCGTTGGAGTTCTCGCCGGGAATACCCATGAAGTTAGGCAGTCCGGCGCCAGAGCCAACGAAGATACCTTGGAATCCCTGCTTCTCCAGTTCCTCCACGGTGATGGTCTTGCCCACCACGCAGTCCTTTACGAACTTCACGCCTATCTTCTCCAGGTTGCTTATCTCCACATCCACAATCTTGTTGGGAAGGCGGAACTCGGGGATACCATATTTAAGTACACCGCCTATCTCGTGCAATGCCTCGAAGACAGTAACGTCATAACCAGCCTTGGCCATATCGCCGGCAAAACTGAGTCCGCTTGGTCCAGAACCGATGACAGCCACCTTCTTGCCGTTCTTCTCGGCCACCTCGGGCAGAGCCATACGTCCGCTCTCGCGCTCGAAGTCGGCTGCGAAGCGCTCCAGATTGCCTATAGCCACAGCAGGCTCGTTCATCTTCAGGTGGATACACTGGCTTTCGCACTGCTTCTCCTGCGGGCAAACTCGTCCGCACACGGCAGGCAGAGCCGATGTGCTCTTCAGTACACGGGCGGCGTTGAGGAACTCTCCGCGCTCGATGTTCTTGATGAAAGAGGGGATGTTGATGCTTACGGGACAACCCTTCATACAGGTGGGGTTGGCGCAGTCGAGGCATCTCTTGGCCTCTGTCATCGCCTGCTGCACCGTCAGACCCTTGTTCACCTCCTCCACACGTGTGGTGGCACGATAAACGGGGTCAAGTTCGGGCATCTGGCAGCGCTCTATCTGAGTGCGCTCTTTAGCCTTCATGCTCTTGCGAAGAGCCTCACGGTAAGGTGCCGAGCGGTCGATAAGTTCGGCCAGAGGAGTGGTGGTGTCCATTTCATCCACGCTCAGAGGAGCAACGGGAGCCTCTTCGGCCTTTGCTGGAGCAGCCTCCTGGGCAGGAGCCTCACCATTGAGCGCCTTCTGATAAGCCTCCATAGCCTCCAGCTCTTCGGCCTTGAATGCCCCACCGCGCTGCAACATCTCGTTGAAGTCAACCAGATGTCCGTCAAACTCAGGACCATCCACGCACACAAACTTTGTCTTTCCACCCACGCTGATGCGGCAAGCGCCACACATGCCAGTACCATCCACCATGATGGTATTGAGGGAAACGTCGGTGGGAATCTCGTATTTCTTTGTCAACAGACAACAGAATTTCATCATGATTGCAGGGCCGATGGCGAAGCACTTATCCACCTTCTCGCGCTGGATAACTTCCTCCATACCAACGGTCACAACACCCTGTTTGCCATAGGAGCCATCATCTGTCATGATGATAACTTCGTCGGAACTCTTACGTACCTCATCTTCAAGGATGATCAAGTCCTTGCTGCGACCTGCGATAACGCTTATCACACGGTTGCCGGCAGCCTTGAGCGCCTGGATGATAGGCAGCATGGGAGCTGTGCCGACACCGCCTCCCGCGCAGAGCACAGTTCCATAGTTCTCAATATGAGTGGCTTTGCCGAGGGGGCCAACCACGTCGGCGATGTAATCACCCTCGTTGAGAGCACACAGCTGGCTGGTGCTTGCACCCACAGTCTGTATCACCAGAGTGATGGTACCCTTCTCCACATCGCTTCCAGCAATGGTGAGAGGCACGCGCTCGCCTTTCTCATCTACACGCACTATCACGAAGTGGCCTGCACGGCGAGCCTTTGCGATGAGCGGTGCTTCAACCTCCAGTTTGAATACTTTCTCTGAGAACTGAACCTTACTTACAATCTTATTCATTAGTTAAATCCTGTTGTTGATGGTTGTCAGTGGATTACTTGATCATATCACACCCCATGTAAGGCACGAGAGCCTTGGGTATGCGGATGCCCTCTTCAGTCTGGTTGTTCTCCAGCAGGGCAGCAACGATGCGGGGCAAAGCAAGTGCCGAGCCGTTGAGAGTGTGTGCCAGTTCGGTCTTCTTGTCTGCTGCACGACGCACGCGACACTTCAGACGATTGGCCTGATAAGTATCAAAGTTGCTCACGGAACTTACCTCCAACCAGCGCTTCTGTGCCTCGGAATACACCTCAAAGTCATAACAGATGCTGCTGGTGAAGCTCATATCGCCGCCACACAGACGCAAGATACGGTATGGGAGCTCCAGCTTCTTGAGCAGACCTTCCACGTGTGCCAGCATCTCACGATGTGATGCGTCGGAATGCTCAGGGGTGTCAATACGCACAATCTCAATCTTGCTGAACTCGTGCAGACGGTTCAGTCCGCGCACATCCTTGCCATAGCTGCCTGCCTCACGACGGAAGCACTGGGTGTAGGCGCAGTTCTTGATGGGCAGATCCTTCTCATCGATGATCACATCACGGTAGATGTTGGTCACAGGCACCTCGGCTGTGGGGATGAGATAGAGGTCATCCAGATTGCAGTGATACATCTGACCCTCCTTGTCGGGCAACTGTCCTGTGCCGTAGCCACTGGCCTGGTTGACCACTGTGGGAGGCATAATCTCCTCGTAACCAGCGGCTCGTGCCTCGTCGAGGAAGAAGTTGATGAGTGCACGCTGCAGCCTTGCACCCATACCGCGATATACAGGGAAACCAGCGCCAGTAATCTTCACACCCAGGTCAAAGTCAATCAGGTTGTACTTCTTGGCCAGTTCCCAGTGAGGCAGACGTGCGCTCTCAATCACGGGATTGGCATCCCAGTTGCCCACGGTATCCTTTCCCTCTACGCACTCCTTGAGCGAGCTCTTCACCACCCAGTTGTCTTCAGCGCCGCTTCCTTCGGGCACAATCTCGTAAGGGATATTGGGTATTGCACAAAGGAGAGTCACCAACTTGGCCTCTGCCTCCGACTTTGTCTCTTCCAGTTTGCGGTTGGCCTCCTTCAGCTGGGCCACTTCGGCCTTCACCTCTTCAGCCTCCTGCTTCTTGCCTTGCTTCATCAGACCGCCAATCTCAGCAGCCATCTTCTTGGCTTTAGACAGATTAGCGTCCAGTTCGGCCTGTGCCTGACGACGGGTCTTATCCACATTGAGAACCTCCTCAACAGCCTCGGCGGCATTGGGGAAATGCTTCTTCTCCAGACCACGCACCACGCGGTCTTTCTCTTCAGTAATGAGTTTTAGCGTAAGCATATCGTTATGTTATATTTCTTTCACTTTTTCAACCACAAAGTTACTACTATTTCACGACATAAGCCGAATGCTTATAATTAAATTTAGGTAAAATAGCAATAGGGTCGCATGTGCCACGCACATACGACCCTATTTATCTCCTTTGTTTCCCGCAGGAAACATCTCGTTAGCTTGATGCTACGTCTTACGCCTCAGCCACGGGCACCACATTCACGGTGCTGCGGTCTCTGCGGCCCTTCTTGAACTCTACAGTTCCATCAACCAGAGCATACAGAGTGTCGTCCTTACCGATAGCCACGTTCTGACCAGGGTAGTGACGAGTACCACGCTGACGTACAATCACGTTACCGGCAATGCACTTCTCACCGCCGAATATCTTCACACCGAGTCGCTGTGCAGCTGACTCACGACCGTTCTTAGAACTGCCGACACCTTTTTTATGTGCCATTTCTTGTTTCTCCTCAGTTTAATGGTTAAGCGATAACTTCCTTGATGGCCAGCTCAGTGAACTGCTGACGATGACCGTTAAGCTTGCGATAGCCCTTGCGGCGCTTCTTGTGGAACACGAGCACCTTGTCGCCCTTTACCAGAGCAGACTTCACCTCGGCTACCACCTTAGCACCCTCCACAGTGGGAGCACCCACAGTGATGTTGCCATCGTTGTCAACCAACAACACCTTCTCAAACTCAACAGTCTGACCAGCCTCTGCAGTTGCCATGTGGTGCACGAACAACTTCTTGCCAGCCTCAGCCTTGAACTGCTGACCGTTAATCTCTACGATTGCGTACATTTTAATATTATTAAACGGGTTTCGACCGCAGGGCGAAGCCATCTCGTGGCTCACTTTTATGGCCTTTGCGGCATAAATCGGGTGCAAAATTACTACATTTCACCAAGACAGACAAATCTTTCCTGTACTTTTTCCACCATTCTCCCCAATATTCTTCAGGCGAATGGCTTATCCTGTCCATACAGCATGTCTGTCAAATGCATTCCGCTGCAAAGCCCGACGCAGCACGCTGCGATGGATGGTGCAGCACGCTGCAACAGCCCATGCAGCGCGTTGCATCATCTGATGCAGCAAAACACGATGGCTGTTTCGCCTAAACTCGCAGGCCGTTTTGCCATATCTCGCAAACCACTTTGTCGTATCTTGCAGTCCACTTTGCCATATCTCGCAGGCCGCATTGCCGTATCTCATCATCTGCTTCACAACGCAGCCTCGTGATGAGAAGCGAAGAAGTCCGTTCTCCGCATCCGACTTCCACACGCCTATAATATATATAAGGTGTATGCTGGAGCCTATTTCGAACTGACTGCCGCCTTCTTGAGCGCCTTCTGCATCCAACTGTCCGTGCGGAAGCGGAGCAGGAAGATGATGCCACGGAAGGTGAGTTCGATGGCCATCGCAATCCATACTCCCTGCAAACCCATGGTGCCTGCAAGCAGAGCGGCAAGCACGATACGCACCACCCAGATGCTGCCCAGATTCATGCTGCAAGGGATGAGGGTGTCGCCTGCACCCACAAACACTCCGTAGCACACGATGCTGGCAGCGAACATGGGTTCGGCCAAAGCCTCGATGCGAAGTACGCTCACGGTGAGCGCACGAACGGATTCGTCGGGTGTCATCACGCTCATCAGCGCAGGCGAGAATACATACATCACCACTGCCATAACCGTCATAATGGCAATACCCATACCTACCGTGATGCGCCCGAAACTGCGTGCCAGGCGGGGACGCTTGGCTCCAAGGCTCTGACCCACAAGGGCTGTAGCGGCATCGGAGATACCATAGCCGGGCATGTAGCAAAGGGCCTCTACGGTAATGCCGAAGCTGTTGGCGGCAATGGCAACTGTGCCCAACGGGGCAACAATAATGGTGCTCACAATCTGTGCACCGCACAACACGATATGTTCAACTGCCAAAGGAAGGGCGATACGCACGGCTTCACGGAGCGTGTGGCGCTGTGGACGGAAGGTGCCTGTATCCTGACGAAGATTAAGCTCCCTGCTGCGCACGCACACAAACCAGCACATGGTGAGCGAGCAAACAATGAACGAAAGCAAAGTTCCCAGTCCGGCACCCGCCACTCCAAGGTTTGCACCGGGAACCATAACCCCGCAAACTTCGCGCGAAGGGAAGATGAGGAAGTAGTTGAACACCACATCAAGCAGGCACATGAGGATATTGAGCAGACTGGGAATATGCATGTTGCCGCTACAACGGAGCATTCCGCTGCACAGGGAATTGAGTTGGGCAAAGGGAATGCCCAGACTGAAAATAAGGAAATAGAGCGAAGCATCGCGGCAGATATCCTCTCCCCCACCCAACCAATGCGGCAGACTCTGGCTTATGGCAACGCCTACGGCGCTGAGCATAACGGCAAACGTGATGCAGGAGATGAAGCTCTGGCGCAGTACATGTCGGGCTTCGGTCAAATCTCCAGCTCCTATGCGATGGGCTACCTGTACGTAGAAGCCCACACTGGCAGAGGAGCAAAGGCTGCCGAAGAGCCATAGCGTGGTGCTTACGATACCGATGCTCGCGCTGGCCTTTGCACCCAGACTGCCCACCATGCTGGCATCGATATACTGCATGAGGATGTGCACCAGCTGTGCCAGCATGCTGGGTACGCTGAGAACGGCAGCCAACGCCAGTTGGTGACTGCCCGTCATCTTCTCCCCCTGCCTGATGCGGGCAAGGAGAGAGTCCTTATATTGCGTATAACTCATGCCTGGCCGTTGACAAACTTACAGATTAGACGGCCGGCCTGAATGAGCCGCTCGCGCTGAGTGGCCATATTGATGCGCACAAACCCTTCGCCTCCGTGGCCGTAGTGAGAGCCTGGAGCCAGGCGTACGCTGTACTGCCTGATGAGTTGCTGGCAGAATTCCTCGTCACTCAGGCCGGTGGCGCTGATATCCAACCACATCAGATAGGTGGCTTCAAGCGGCATTACGCGAAGCGAGGGGCAATTTGCCCGCAGGAGAGAAGCCAGTTCCTCGTAGTTCTGCCACAGATAGGCACGAAGAGCATCCAGCCATTCGCCGCCGCCCGTATAGGCTGCCTCGGTGGCAACAAGTCCGAAGGGATTGACATCGCACACCTCATGGATATTCACCGCACGGTCTATCTTCTGCCGGGCCACTGCGTCCGAACAGATTATCTGGGCATTCTGCAGGCCGGCCAGATTGAATGCCTTGCTGGCACTGGTGCAGGTGCATGCCTGACGGAGCACAGGATGACCGGTGGCGAAAAGAGGCAGAAAAGTCCGGCCTGGCATGGTGAGTTCGCAATGAATCTCGTCTGAAACGAGAAACACATTGTGCTTCAGACAGATGTCTGCCACACGTTCCAGTTCTTCGCGAGTCCATACTCTGCCCGTTGGATTGTGTGGCGAACAAAGGAGCATCACGCTCACATCGGGTTTTCCGGCACGCTCTTCGAGGTCGGCAAAGTCAATATGGAAACGGCCATCATGCTCCTGAAGCCTGCTTTCCTCTGCCCTGCAACCCAGATTCCGTATGCTGCTGTAGAAACAGTTATAGGCAGGCGAGAGTGTCAGCACACCGTCACCCGGCCGGGTAAATGCCCTGAGAATGGCGCTGATGGCAGGCACGACACCCGGTACAACTATCATCCAGCGGCGGTCATAAGTGACACTATGCCTCTGCTGATGCCATCTGACGATACTTTCATAATAGGAATCGGTGGGAACAGCATAGCCAAACACCCCATGCTCAAGCCGCTTTGCCAGTGCCTCACGCACACAGGGTGCTGCCTGGAAGTCCATATCGGCTACCCACATAGGATAATCCGCCTGTGGTTCATCGTCCCACTTCATGCAGCCCGAACCGCGTCGGTTGACGGGTGCATCAAACTGAGAAATCAAATCCTGCTCCTCAAGACGGGTTTCACGGAGCGGATGCACAGCCCCCTCAACGCACTTGCTTCCCATCCACAATGATTTGGCAGTCAGCAGGCTGACGCTGGTTGTTGTCAAAGATAAGTTCTCCCACGCTCTGCACACTAATCTTTCCCGTGGTGGGATTCTTGATGCTGGGCACATGCCCACGGACAGTGGCATTGATGGAACTGTACTCAAAGGCCAAGACAGCATCTTCGCCCATCGTGCAGTCCTCCATGTAGAGGTTCTCGCAGTAGCAAAGGGGCTGTTCGCCGGTAATGTGACAGCGGATGAGACGCAGATTGCGGCTGTACCAGGCCAGGTATTCACCATTGATGACACTATCCTCCACCGTCACGTTCTCGCTGTCCCACAGTGCATCCTTAGAGTTGAGCACGCTGTTGCGGATGACTACTCCACGGCTGTATTGGAAAGCATAGTTGCCCTCCTGGTGATAGTTCTCGAGCAACACATTATCAGTGTGCATACCCAGATAGTCGGCTCCATCAGCACGAGAGTCCCTGATGGTTACGTCACGACAGTCCCACAGAGTCTCCTGTGCATCAGTAAAGCGGCAGCGCTCTACATGGATGCCCTTCATGCGGCGGAACATCTTGGGAGCATCCACCTGGCAATCCGTCATAAACACATCATTGCTGTACCAGAGCGAACTGCGTGCTCCCGGCTTGAACAGACTGTGTTCTACGCGGAAACCATTGCATTCCCAGAATACATACTTTCCGTCGAAAGTACAGTCGCGGGCTTCTATGTTGCCCGACTCTTTGATAGCCGATTCGCCCGTGTGAATGCTCACATTCTCCAGGCAGGCATCATGAAGCGTATAAAGAGGTCTTTCGCCCCAGTATTCCTTATCCTTGATGAGTGTCTTGTTCTGCATCTAAACCTTTATACATTATTATATATAGAAGCGCGCCAATCTCCCACGGGAGTCCAGCCAGCCGACCTAAAGAGCAGCTTCAGCCAAACACGTGCATTCCCACAGAGCATCCAAACGGCCAAAAGATTCCGCCATCCAGATGCCCCCAATTGTCTTCCAACGAAAACCAGCAACCGAGAATCTCAAATTTCAAACCGTCCCAAGGCTAAATCCAGAATTCTCAATTCACAATTCAAATCTGTCCCAAAGCCCAATTCAAAATTCTTAATTCAAAATTCGAATTTACCGAAGGGCCAAATTCAAAATTCTTAATTCAAAATTCAAAATTACCGAAGGGTTCAATTCAAAATTCTCAATTCTTAATTCAAAATTGCTGAGGGCTATTTGATTTTATCGTTGCAAAGCTTGATAGCCTCGTAAGCCTGCTGGGTGGTGAGCACAGTCTTGAACTTCGCATAGAAGCGCGTGCGCACTTCCAGTTCGCCAGCCTCCTGCTTCTGCTTGCTCTGGAAGAGCTCGTCACACTGCTGAGGAGTCAGTTTGCCCAGGTCTTCTGCCCTCTGGTACTTCTCCCTCAGAGCCTTGCGAGGCGCTTTCACGCGTGCAATCTCCTCGTAATACTGCACCAGCAAGGGGCGGAACTTGGCCACCACTTCCTTCTTCAGTGACATGTTCTTCAGCACATAAGCGATGTGCGCATCCTGCTTGCCGGCCGCACAAACATCGGCGGGAACTGCCAGGAACATCATGCAGAGCACGCTGCATGCAATTACCAGATAATGTTTCATAGTCTCTCTGATTAAACTTCTGCAAAGATACATCATTTCCGCAAGCCGTGGAATATACATTTTCAGGTAATTGTTACCATTATTACATCTTTTCACGTTTGTGGGGTCACACCTTAGCGCAAATAATGTTCGCCTTTCTTGTTTTGTTGTCCTATTTGCTTTATCTTTGTGGCATTGGTAATGAACTAAAGGGAGAATAAAGATGCAAGAAGCAGTCAAGATAGAGGAAATGGGCATTGAAGACCTCATCGAGCGATACCACATCGGGGAAGAAGAAAACCCCTACGGTGTCTCCTACGGCGAAGGTATGGTGGTGTCGCACAACTACATTCCTATAAACACCAAGGAGAAGCCGGAGGTCTTCAACCATCCAATACGCACCAAGTTCTCCATTCTCTTTCTTTGTACCAAAGGGAACATCACCGTCAGGTGCAACTCACACGAGTGCCGCATACAGGCCAACACGCTCTTTGTGTGCAAGCCAGGCAGCGTGGTGCAGTTTATCGACGGCTCTCTCGACCAGGCCAGCGCCATCTGCTCCATCGACAAGCCCGACGGTCACATCAGTCTGTCGCTGCAGAAACTGCTTCCCCACTATGCCGAACTGGAGGCGCTAACGCTTCTCAAGCTCAGCGCACACGAATCGAAGAAAATCAACAACATGATAGGCTACCTGTGCGATGCCATCAAGGCCGACCACGATCTGCTCTTCTACCACGAAGCTGTCAAGTCGCAGGTGTCGGCGCTCATGTTTCACTTCCTCAACATATTCTGCAGCGGACTCAATCTGAAGAAATCCACCCAGCACACGGCTCACTATCGCCAGCAGGATTACGTGCGCCAGTTCATGTCGCTATTGAGTCTGCACTTCCGCGAGCAGAGGCGTGTGACCTTCTATTCAGAGCAGATGCACATCACTCCCAAGTACCTGGGCACCATCGTCACACAGCAAACGGGACGAACGGTATCAGACTGGATTGACCATTTCGTGGTGTCGGAAGCCAAGGTGCTGTTGGGCAGTTCGAGCCTCACAATACAGGAGATTACCTATAAGTTGAACTTCCCCAACCAGAGTTTCTTCTGTAAGTACTTCAAGGCACACACAGGCATGACGCCATCAGGCTTCAGAGCCCATCACCAGTAAGCGGCTTCGCGGCAGCCCACACAGCAAACGACCTTCCAGCACACTATTATGATGCATACACAGGAACCAATCTTTACAGAGGTCAAAGAACTCTGCCAGACAAGCATCAGCGACATCAACCGCCTGCTCTGCCAGCTTTCTGCCTCCTGCCCGGCAATGACCGAAGAGGCACTCGGCGAACTCATAACTGCACCACAAAGCCACCTCTTTGTCCTGCGCGAGGGTGAGAAAACGGTGGGGATGCTCACTCTGGCCTTCTATCCAGCGCCCACAGGACGCAAAGCCTGGATAGAAGATGTGGTGGTGGATGCTGATTGCCGTGGGCGCAAATACGGCAAACTCATGATAGAGAAAGCTATCGACTTCGTCCGCCAGACTGGCAACACCACCCTGATGCTCACTTCCCGCCCCTCACGGGAAGCAGCCAATGCGCTTTATCAAAGTGCTGGATTTGAGAGGAAAGAAACCAACGTATATAAGATGAATGTGTAAGGATGCATCCCTGTGGTGCCATCCTTCATCACCTCATCTACGTTGCAATGGGCGATGTTCGCTGGCGTCATTCCGAGGGCAAGATGCGTGACTTCACCACACTTGACGCATTTGACTACCAATATGGACTGATGGCTCGCTACACATTACCGGGCATCAAGACCACGTTGTCGGCGGATGCCAACATCTACAGCCGCCGCGGTTATGGGAGCAAGACGCTCAATACAGACGACTTCGTGATGAACGCTTCCGTCAGCCAACCTTTCCTCAAGGGCAAGCAGATAGCCACATGGCGGTCAGGGGCTTTTGCCCTGTTGGGGGAAGGTGCGATTTCATTGTGAACGGGGCGGGACACTGGTCATTGCGTGTCACTGCTCACTATGATTATTTTTGCAAAACGGCTATAATTGGGAAAAGTCTGTCTTAGGACATCAAAAACGGGGCTATAAGCCAAGAAAAATTGTCTTATAGGACAATTTAAATTCTCTTATAAGACATTTTGAATTGTCCTATAAGACAATTTTTTCAGGGTCTGCAGGGCCTTTTTCGGTGGTTTTGCGGCCTTGCGTCGCGGAACTCGTGACTTTGCGTTTTTTTGCAAAACGGCTTTTTCGCGTGACCTGCAGCGTGGAGGCTTTTGACATCTTCCATCAGTTGTCCTCCACGCAATACATCATCAATGCACAGGGCAGGACGGAGACATGGAACCGCACGCTTCCCAATTATGTCATGCTGCACATGAGCTATCACTTCAGCCGGAAGCCGAAAAGATAAGAGTCAAGTAGAAGGAAGTCTGCCGCTTTGTGGCGGCAGCAACCAGTTCAAGGAGGCTCACCACATCCTTTTGCTGATGGTAATTACGAGGCTCTGTGTACAAGGGAAGCCTGTTAGTGAACAAGGTCGGCAAGAAGAGGCGGACTATACCGGCATGTTTCATCCATCACACTTCCCAACCATCTGAACATCGTCTTGAGCACTTGAGGAGCGGTATGCAATTGAAGATTTTTAGCTACCTTTGCATCGTTTTTCACTATTAGCACAAGGATCAGATATGATAACAGTTGATGGACTGACCGTTGAGTTCGGCGGTACCACCCTATTCAAGGACATCTCTTTTCAGATTAACGAGAAAGACCGTATAGCCCTCATGGGCAAGAACGGCGCAGGAAAAAGCACTCTGCTCAAGATTATCGCAGGCGTAAGAACGGCCACACGTGGTACGGTTTCAGCACCTAAGGATTGCGTCATAGCCTATTTGCCACAGCATTTGATGACCGAAGACGGGCGCACAGTGTTCGAAGAGACTTGCCAGGCATTTGCCCATCTGCACGAAATCCAAGCAGAGATAGACCGCATCAACAACGAGCTGACCACCCGCACAGACTACGAGAGTGACGAATACATGCAGCTCATAGAGAAGGTTTCCACGCTCTCGGAGAAGTTCTATGCCATAGACATGACTCATTTCGAAGAGGATGTAGAGAAGACTCTGCTTGGTTTGGGCTTTGAGCGAAGCGACTTCAACCGTCCCACCAGCGAGTTCTCCGGCGGCTGGCGCATGCGTATCGAGTTGGCCAAACTGCTTCTCAAGTCGCCTGACGTCTTGCTCCTCGATGAGCCCACCAACCATCTGGACATCGAGTCAATAGGCTGGCTCGAGGATTTCATCTGCAACAGTTCAAAGGCTGTAGTGGTCATCAGCCACGACCGCAAGTTCGTGGATAACATCACCACACGCACCATTGAGGTGACCATGGGACGTATCTACGACTACAAAGCCACCTACAGTCACTATCTGGAGTTGCGCAAAGAGCGCCGCGAGCAGCAGATGAAGCAGTACGAAGAGCAGCAGAAGATGATAGCCGAGACGAAAGACTTCATCGAGCGGTTCAAAGGAACCTACTCCAAGACCTTCCAGGTGCAAAGCCGCGTGAAGATGCTGGAGAAGCTGGAACTCATTGAGGTGGATGAAGAAGACACAAGCCGGCTGCGTCTGAAGTTCCCTCCCAGCCCACGCAGCGGCAGCTATCCTGTGCAGATGAGTGATGTGGCCATGTCATTTGGCGACAAGAAAGTGTTTGGCGGAGTGAACCTCACAGTCGAGCGAGGCGACAAGATAGCCTTTGTCGGGCGTAATGGCGAGGGTAAGTCAACGCTTGTGAAATGCATCATGGGCCAATTACAGCATGAAGGCAAGCTGGAGCTGGGCCATAACGTGCAGATTGGCTACTTCGCCCAGAACCAGGCCTCTCTGCTTGACGGCGAGCTGACAGTCTTCCAGACCATCGATGATGTGGCCAAGGGAGAAATACGCAACAAGATACGTGACTTGCTGGGAGCCTTCATGTTCGGCGGTGAGGAATCCACCAAGAAGGTCAAGGTGCTCTCTGGAGGCGAGCGTACTCGTCTGGCCATACTCAAACTCCTGCTGGAGCCAGTAAACCTGCTCATCCTTGACGAGCCTACCAACCATCTCGACCTCAAGACCAAAGATGTGCTCAAACAGGCACTCCTGGACTTCGACGGCACACTCATCGTGGTTAGCCACGACCGTGACTTCCTCGACGGACTGGTAAGCAAAGTGTATGAGTTCGGGCATGGCAGAGTACGCGAACACCTGTGCGGCATCTATGAGTTCCTTGAGTCCAAGAAGATGGAAAACCTTCAGGAGCTCGAAAAGAAGCATTGAATCTGAAGTGTTACCACATATAGCCTTCTGGCAGGATACGTATTAACGTCCCTGCCAGAAGGCTTCTTTTTTACTTATAATGTCTGATACTCTCCTGTCTTCTATGAAGGCAGAAGACAGCCAAGCCGTCCCGATGGTCCAGTTGAATAATATGCGGGACTGCTTTATTGTACTAAGATAGCCCACCCACTTGCCCGGCGAATTTGCCTTACGGCTCATCTGACTCTCGTTTTCCGTCTTGTCAAGGATGAAAAGGCATTATGCAGCGCCTGCCACATCACGTGGGGAGAGCGGGCGCTTCTTCTTGAGTATCCAGAAAAAGACGCAGAAGAGGACAGTGGCATTGACCACCCAGCTCACGGGGTAGCAGCAGGAAAGGAAGCCGAGGGTGGGATTGGTGGGAAACACATGATAGAGCCAGTAGAGGCGCACACCGCAGATAAACACCACGCACACCAGTGTGGGAGTGAGCGAATGCCCCAAAGCACGCAAGAGACCTGAGATGGTTTCATTGCAAGAATGCACTGTATAGAAGGTCAACACGATGGCAATACGCTCCACAGAAAGCCTTATGACATCGGCATCAGAAGTAAAAAGGGCACTCAGGGGAGCGGCAAAGAGCACAAAGAGGAAGCTCACTACCATCGTTGCACCTGCTCCCAGCAGGATGGTATCACGTATGACCCTACGACAACGACGGTACAGGCGGGCTCCGTGGTTCTGACTGAGGAACGAGGTACCTGCCTGTGCAAAGGCATTTGCCACGAAGAAACAGAAGTAGTCATAGTTCAGCGACACCGTGTTGGCAGCAATGGCCGTTGCACCCAGCGAGTTGATGCCACCCTGGATGAGCACGTTTGAGAAGTTGAAGAGCATACCTTGCACGCCGGCGGGAATACCTATGACGGCTATGCTACGCAGCACATCCCAATGGATACGCACCTTGCGAAGGTCCAGACGAAGCATTCCATGTTCGCGGCAAAGTATGCGCACCAGCATGAAGGAACTGAGCACCGAAGACACCAGAGTGGCTATGGCAACTCCCTCCACACTCATGTGCAGACGGATGACAAAGAACAAGTTGAGCAACACATTCACCACCCCGCTGGCTGCCATCACGAAGAGCGGACGACGGGTATCGCCTTTGCTTCGCAGGATAGCTGCTGCGAAGTTCATCAGCATGAGGAAGGGCATTCCCAGGAAATAGATTCTGAAATAGAGCACAGCCAGCGGCATGATGCCCTGTGGTGTATGAAGCCACGAGAGGATATCCTCTGCACCCAACCAGCCAACGACGGCCAACAACACTCCGCTCAGCAAAGATACAGCGATGGAGGTGTGTACGGCTCGTGATACGCGCTCCTCATCACGCTCACCCAGCAAACGGGCTATCACCACGTTGGCACCCACGCTGAGTCCCACAAAGAGGTTGATCATCAAATTGATGATGAAAGCATTGGCTCCCACAGCCGCCAGCGCCGTGCTGCTGGCAAAGCGTCCCACCACAGCCACATCGGCAGCATTGAGCAGTTGCTGCAGAAAAGCTGTTCCGGCAACGGGCAAAGCAAACCACACCATCTTGATGGCAATGGGGCCATTCAGCATATCCAGGTGCGAAGCACCATCCTCTCTTGTCTTTTTATCGTGCATTGTCAGTGTATCTCTATCTGATGAATCAAAAAAGGAACCGCTCCAGAGGCTTCTCCTTATATATATAATATGTATAGGCCAGTTCGACCTGAACTTTCTCCTGATGAGACGAACGCCCTTCCGCAAGTAGTAACCCAGCCTCTTTGACGCGAAAATGCGGCCCGACTCCTTCGTTTGCATTCGGAGTCAGACCGCTTATGTTCTATTCCCGCAGAGGGGAAGAGTGTATCCCTGTGCTGTCCTTCAGAACTTGTAGCCCAGCGTGCAGGTGATGCTCTGTCGTGTCATGTTGACATCCACAGGACTGATGGTCACACCGCGCAGGTCGGGATTGGCCTGTGTGAAGTCAGTATCACCCTGGGCGAAACCAGTGTCAAAGGCATAGAAGTCGGCACTCTGGTTGCGCACCTTATAGGCCAGATCTACATAGAAACCCTTGATGCGGTAGCCCAGCCCCACGGTGAGGATGTTGGTATCGCCCCATCGCATGTAGCTTGTACCCGTAGCATAGTCCATGGCTGCACTATTGATACCATACTGGTCAAAGCGCACATTGTCCTTGTATGCCGAAGTGATGTAGTTGTAGCCAAGACGCATGGCAAAGGCCTTCACTGGACGATACTCCAGTCCGGCACGCAGTGTGTGCACACCCTTGAGGGTATTCTTGCTGTGTTCATTCATTGCCTTGTCGGTAGTATTGGCAAATGATGTGTGGTAATCATCCCACTCGTCATACTTGGGATAACCCATGTGCATGCTGCCATAGTTGGCAAACTCGTAATCCACATCCCATGCAAAGGATGTTCCTACTGTGCTTCCCATGCTGGCACGCACCTTCCAGGGAGTGCGCATAGTGTATTCCAGATAGCTCTCCTTCTGGTCTGTACGCTTTTTGTCGATAAGGTCCGTCAGGTCATACAGCGTGCTGTTCTTCATCCTGTACCAGGTAGGAGTCTCCATAGCAAAACCGATGCGGAAGGAGTTCTCTTCGAAAGGACGCACTATGAAGCCCAGTTTCACGTTGATGCCATAGCCCGTTATCTTCTGGTCATTGTAGAGTGCATAGTCACCCTTGACGTTCTCACCGTCTGCGTTTTTGTAGCTGTTGAACTCGGTATATTCCGACCAAGAGCGGTAATCAACGTTGTCAAATCCGAGGTTCAGTCCCACATAGGCACGATCCTTGAGGTTTGCACTGAAGTTCACATCATAGCCCTGCAAGCTTCCTGCCGAGTGACGTGTGTAGAGACTGCTCTCTCCGCCGAACTTGTTATAGTAGGCAGTTGCCTTGTCGGGATTGGCCTCATCACCGTAAATAGGCGTCAGATAGCTGTTGTCAACCGCCATTCCCGCCAGATTGTAGTTGGTGTCAAAGCGGTTCGAAGCCAACTCAGCCACCTGGTCCATCTGGCTCAGCCCGTTCAGACGGGCATTGTCGGCATAGAAGTTATAGTTGTAGTTGGCCTTCTTCTGATAGTTGAATCCCACGTTGAAGAAGGGACAAGTCTTATTGGCCAGCCTCACGCTATACACAAAACCCATCTGATCAAAGGTGCCTGTACCGCGGTTCTCGGTGCTGATGCGTGCGTTGTTCCACTGTCCTCCAAAGGTGAGTCCGACATCGCTCTTGCGATAGAGACCTATGCCAGCGGGGTTCCAGCCCATCACACCCAGGTCGGCACCCAGAGCGCCCATCGCTCCTCCCATACCCACATAGCGAGCTGTGCCTATCACATCCTGCGAGTTGTTGGCAAGCTGCTCGTTGATGAATGTATTCTGTGCCTGCATGCCTGCCGCTGCCAGCAGCATGAGGGCGGCCATATCAATTCTTCTCATAAGTTATATACCCTTTTAGGTTTGTCGTTCGATTCTATTCTCAATATCCTTTCAGGCACTTCTGCTTAGCGTCCGCCACGGCCTCCGCCGCCACCACGCGAACCACCTCCGCCGAAGCTGCCGCCTCCACCGCGTGAACCACCGCTGAAGCCTCCTCCGCTAAAGCCGCCGCCACTGTAGCTGCCACCGCGTGAACTGCCGCCCACGCTCGAACCTCTTGTGCTGGTGCCGGTAGAATTGCTGCGGCTGGTAACAGTGCCTCCTCGGCTGTAGCTCTCGCGAGTACCTTGGGTGCCACCACGTGTGATGCCCTCTGCACGTCCGCCGCGCTGGGTGGTGTAACTGCGAGTGTCGCGTGTAACACCGCCTCTTGTGCCCACATCCGTACGGCCTCCGCGTGTACCTGCAGCACTCTGATAGCGCCCGGTAGAGCCCATGCGTGTGGTGCCTACCCTGCCTCCGCGTGTACCGCCACCAGTGCCTGCTATACCGCTTCTGCCGCCTCGCTCGCCATGGTTGCGGTATGCCAGCGAGGGACGATGGGGAAGATAATCGCGGTAATAGCCGTGATGCCCCCATCCGCAATCCCATCCGGGATGACAGTGCCAGCCCCATCCCCAGTCAAACCAGCTGTAATAACCATAGTGGAAATAGGGGCGGTACCAGCCATACCAAGGGTCGTACCAGGGATCATACCAGCCAAAGCTGATGTCCCAAAGGAACGGATCACGCCACACCATCCCCCTGAAGCGATAGAGGCGCGAAGAATAATAGTAGTCGTCATCGTAATAGCCTGCCCCATCGTCACTATAGCGATAGTCACCCGAGCGGTCATCCTCATAGTCGGAACCGCCGCGTGCAGCAGACTCATAACGCTTGGTCACCTGATCACCAGCACTGTCCTCGGTGCATACATACAGAGTGTCGCCCACCAGCCTCGTCCTTACGCCGCCTGCGGCAGGACCACGACGGTTGTACTCATCCACGTCGCGCAGCTGGCCTGTATGGTAATCGACCTTCGGATTACCCTCATACACCACAGACTGATCGCGCCTGGTGGCAGCACGGTCAGTCTTTTCCACACGCTCCGTCTTGGCCTTCTTCTTGCCAGGAACGAAGTACAGATCGTCGTCTGTGCTCTGTGCAAAAGCCATGCAGGGGAGCACCGAAAGTGCCAGAAGCAGAATCAAATTCTTTTTCATATTCCTTGCCTTTATGTTTTCTGTGACAAAGTTATTCCCTTTCATCGAGATGTGCAAAGGGATTTAACCTATTTACAGGGGGAAAATTCCCCCATTAGAGTTTTTTATCATAATTTTGCCCACAATTATGAAATATACCGAGGTAACTTTCCAAATAAGGCCCTACAGCCAGACTGCCGCCGACCTGCTGGCCGCTCTGTTGGGCGAACAGGGATTTGAGACGTTCACAGAGGCCGACCAGGCGCTGGTGGGCTATGTGCAGCAACCGCTCTGGCACGAACAGGAGGTGCAGCAGATGCTGGCCTGCTTCCCCATGCCCGACACCACAATAGAGTTTACGGCACAGGATGCACCCTATCAGGACTGGAACCAGGTGTGGGAGGAAGAGGGTTTCCAGCCTGTACTCATCGGTTCGCAGATAGTGGTTCACGACACCCGCCACACCGATGTGCCGCAACTGCCATACGACATCACCATCTCACCACGCCAGGCTTTTGGTACAGGCAACCACCACACCACGCGCATGCTGATGGAATGGCTCGCACAGGCCAACCTGCAGGGGCTGGATGTGATAGATGCCGGCACGGGCACGGGAGTGCTGAGCATCATGTGTGTGCTCAAGGGTGCAAACCATGTGCTGGCCTACGACATCGACGAATGGAGCGCCGACAATGCACGCGACAACCTGTTGCTCAACGGCATCGGTTCGGCCCGCGTGGAAGTGCGCTTGGGCGATGCCTCTGTGCTCCAGCCCAATGACCAGGCACACCTGTTGATGGCAAACATCAACAGAAACATATTACTTACTGACATGCAGCGGTTTGCAGGTGCGCTCTTACCCACCGGACAGCTGCTCCTGAGCGGCTTTTACACCGAGGACATTCCGCTTCTCACTGCCGAGGCTGCACGCTACGGCCTCCACCTCAAGGACAAGCGCACAGAGGACAATTGGACCATGCTTCTTCTGCAAAAGGACTAAGAGAACGGGGGCAAAAGCGTCCCTTATTTTGGGCAAAACAATAAAAGAAGCCTCGTGCGTGCTTTTCCGGCACAGCGCGAGGCTTTCTATTTGTCAGTTCATCGGACTCTCCGTTTCATCCCTCCTTCTTTCAGGAAGAGGCGCAATACAATGCTTTGTCGCAAAGGGCGCTCTGAAATTGTCCGTAAAGCTGGCTGAAATTATCGATGAAAGCATGCAGAATTCTCCGTTTGCAGGTTGCTGATGGCCATACAAAGCCTTTGGACGGCCATCCCAAGCCTGCGTATGTGCATTCCAAACCTGCAAACGGAAAAACTCAATGCGGTGCATAGGCACATGCAGCACGCTGCACATGCACACGCAGCGCGCTGCATTCATCATCGCAACGCGCTGCGTTTTTGGAGCCAAAACCGTGCCTTTTTCCGAGGAAACCACTCCGTCCGGTTTCAGAGGACATTCCAAGCGTGATTCCAATCCGGCACTCCCACCCTTCCAATCTTCATCCGAAGGATAGGCAGAGGGGAATTTCCCGGTTAGAGGCTGTAGAACTTGCTGAAGGCACGTATGCAGTAGAGATGGTCGGCCACGGCACCTGTCTCCCTCACACTGTGCATACCCAGGATGGGATTGCCCATATCCACACCACGCACGGGCAGTGAGGAAGCCAGGATATTGCCCAGCGTGCTTCCGCCTGCCACATCGCTGTGGTTCACAAAGCGCTGACAGGGAACACCTGCCTCACGGCAAACTTCGGCAAAGACTGAGGCCGAAACGGCATCGCTGGCGTATTTCTGAGCAGCGTTGAACTTGATGACCGGTCCGCCGCCCAACTGTGGATGATTGGTGGGATCGTACTTCTCGCTGTAGTTGGGATGCCAGGCATGGGCATTGTCAGCCGATATCATGAAGGCACGCTCCACAGCCATGAAGAAGTCCTCCTGGCTTCCACCCTGCGCAGCACACAGGCGGCGCAGCATGTTGGCAAGGAAGGGACTGCCGGCTCCCTGCTTTGTCTGGCTGCCCGTCTCTTCATTGTCGAAGATGGCCAGCACCTGTGTCACTTCGGGAGAATCGCCTTCCTGCTGGAGCAGAGCCGCCATGCCTGCGTGTACCATGCTCAGGTCATCGAGCCTGCCACTGGACAGAAACTCATCGTGCATGCCGAAGGTGCAGGCAGGAGCACAGTCATAGAGATAAAGGTCAAAGTCGATAATCTCATTGGCCTGCACGCCCAACTCCTCGCATATCACCTTTTCGAGCATGCGCCCACGCTCCAGCTCGTCGGTCACAATGCCCATGATGGGCAGCATATCTTTCTGCTTGCTGAGCTTCACACCGTCATTCACCTGGCGGTTGAAGTGAATGGCCAGATTGCTGATCTGCAGCAGCGGACGCTTTACATGCAGCAATCGGGTGACAGGATGCAGCGCATCTTTGCCCCTCAGAATCACTCGGCCGGCCAGACTCAGCGGGCGGTCAAACCACGTGCTCATTATCGGACCGCCATAGACCTCGGTATTCAACTTGGTGATACCACCCTCACAGGTCATCTCCGCATTGGGCTTGATGCGGAAGGTGGGCGAATCACAATGGGCACATATCATGCGGAAGCCTGCCTCGCCAAGCGTTTTACGTCCCAGGCGGAAGGCATAGAGCGAAGAGTCGTTCTTGATCACGAAGAACTTGTCGCCAGCCTTCATTTCGCCCAGCGGGCATGAGGCATCGAGCCGCAAATAGCCGGCCTGCTCCAGTCGAGCGGCCAGAGTTTGCACCGCCAGGAAGTTCACCGGCGAGGCATTGAGAAATGAGATGAGGTCGTTAATCATTTTATATTAAGGAATGATATTGTATTTCTCGATAAAAAGAGGTACATTTGCACACACAGACAGCGCATGCCTGAAAAGGCACAGCCTGCCCCGAGGGCAAACGGCATGCCTATCCGGCGCAAAGCCAGCACGTGCCGGACACCGCGAAGCCTGTTTGCGGGCACTGGACGGGTGCTGTATGATGCAAAGATAAGATTATATTTTCATTTCGATGAGACAGGAAGACAAAATAACGGAAAAGTCCTCGCTTTATCACCATCTGGAGAGCAAATCGGTGGGGGAACTGCTTGAGGACATCAACCGGGAAGACCACAAGGTGGCCGATGCAGTGAAGGAAGCTCTGCCGCAGATAGAAGCTCTGGTGGTGGAAGCAGAGAAGAGGATGAAGCGCGGCGGACGTGTGTTCTACATCGGAGCAGGCACCAGCGGCCGGCTGGGTGTGCTGGATGCCAGCGAGCTGCCTCCTACCTTCGGTGTGCCATCCACACTGGTGAGCGGACTTATAGCAGGAGGCGATACCGCCCTGCGTAATGCTGTGGAGAATGCCGAGGATATGACAGCCCAGGGATGGGCTGACCTGCAGAAGTTCGAGCCTACTGCCGATGACACACTCATAGGCATAGCCGCCAGCGGTACAACGCCTTACGTCATAGGTGCCATCCGCGAGGCCAGAGCGCATCACATGCTCACGGGCTGCATCACCAGCAACCCCTCCACCCCACTGGCCGAGGCTTCGGAGTTCCCCATAGAGACTATCGTGGGCCCGGAATTCGTGACGGGAAGCAGCCGCATGAAGAGTGGTACGGCACAGAAGATGGTACTCAACATGATATCCACCACTCTGATGATACGCATGGGCCGCGTGCAGGACAACCGCATGGTGAACATGCAGCTCACCAACGCCAAGCTGGTGGAACGAGGCACACACATGATACAGGAACAGACTGGGCTCTCCTACGAGGAAGCCAAAGCCGAACTGCTGAAGGCAGGAAGCGTGAGCAAGGCGCTCTCGCTCTGACCGGGCGCAACACACACAGCACACACAAACATGCATATAGCCATAGCCGGGAACATAGGAAGCGGGAAGACAACACTCACACGCATGCTGGCCAACCACTACGGATGGGTGGCAAAGTATGAGCCGGTGGTTGACAACCCCTACCTCAACGATTATTACAAGGACATCAAGCGATGGGCGTTCAACATGGAAGTGTTCTTCCTGAAGGAGCGGTTCCGCCATCTGCTGGAGATTGCCCGCATGCAGGAGACCACCGTACAGGACCGCAGCATCTACGAGGGCGTTTATATCTTTGCCGCCAACAACCATCGGCAGGGACATCTGAACGACCGCGACTACGAAGCCTATATGGAGCTCTTCGGGCTGATGACGGATATCGTGCGCTATCCTGACCTGATGATTTACCTGAGAGCCAGCATCCCCCACCTGGTGAGCAACATACAGAAGCGCGGGCGGGACTGTGAGCAGGCCATCCAACTGGAGTATCTGAAGGGAGTGAACGACCTCTACGAGGACTTCATCCAGAATCAGTACAAGGGACGAGTGCTCACCATCGATGTGGATGGACTGGACTTCGAGCACTCGGAACAGGATTTCGGACGCATCACAAGCCAGATAGACGAACTGCTCTACGGTCTCTTCCCACTGGAGAACCAGATGCCGCAGGAGCACACAGACACACAGACAACCCCAAACAAACCATAACAGACAAACAAGAAAGCCATGCATATAGCCATAGCAGGAAACATAGGAAGCGGAAAGACCACACTCACACGCATGCTGGTCAAGAGATACGGATGGACGCCAAGGTACGAGCCTGTGGATGTGAACCCTTACCTGGAGGATTTCTACAAGGATATGTACCGCTGGTCATTCAACTTGCAGATATACTTCCTGAACAAGAGATTCCGCGATGTGGTGGATATCTCGAAGAGCAAAGACACTATCATCCAGGACCGCACCATATTTGAGGATGCGCGCATATTCGCTCCCAACCTGCATGCGCAGGGTTACATGAGCGACCGCGACTTCAAGAACTACAGCGACCTCTTCGATCTGATGATGTCGCTGGTGGGCACACCCGACCTGATGATATACATCAGAAGCAGCATCCCCAACCTCATCTCGCAGATCAGCAAGCGCGGAAGGGACTTTGAGCAGAGCATCCGCATCGACTACCTCACGGGACTCAACGACCGCTACGAGGAGTGGATAGCCAACTACCCCGGACGCCTGCTCATAGTGGATGGAGACACTCTGAAGTTTGAGTCAAATCCCGAGGACTTCAAGGCCATCACCGAGCAGATTGACGCCAAGCTCTACGGCCTGTTCCCCGATGCAGAGTGAGGCTATAAAGCCACCAAATATGAAGGAAAGAAGCAAACTACCCGCCATATTCACCCGCCTTGCCCCACGGAGTTGCCGTGCAGCGAGGAAGGCGTCAGCCATGCTCGTTCTTCTGCCCATGCTGGCAGGCAACACGCTTGCAGCACAACATCAGGCAGACAGTACAAAGACAGTGAATGACACCACGTTAATGCGTGAGATCACCGTCAATGGACTGAAGCAGAGCATCACCTACAGGCTCGACCGAAAGAGGATAGATGCTGCACAGGTGCTTACGGCACAAGGCGGAACGGCACTCGATGTACTGAGGCAACTACCCAGCGTGCAAGTGGATGCCGATGGGGAGTTGACACTGAGGGGCAGCAGCGGTTTCCTGGTGTATGTAGATGGCAAACCCAGTCCGCTCACAGGCACTGAAGCCCTGCAGATGATAGCAGCGGCAAGCATCAAGAGCATAGATGTACTCACCACCCCGCCTGCCAAATACAAGGTGGAAGGTGATGTGGGCATCATCAGCATACAGACCAACAAGCCCACGGCTGACGGATGGGATCTCATGGTCAACTCGGCAGCGAGCACCTGGGGGACACTCAGCGTGGACGGCAGATTGAGCTACCGCATAGGACACCATAATATATATGCAGGCGCTCAAGGAACAAAGATAAAGAACAAGAGCGACTTTGAACAGCACAAGACCACACTGATGGAGGACTACAAGACCACATCGGTGGCCGACGGAACACGCTTCCGCCACTTTGGCACCTACATCGGACAGGGCGGTTATGAGTTCAAGAACTCCCGACATGACTTCAACATTGACCTGCAAGGCGGCAGAACACGTAACCCGCGAGGAGGTGACATGGATTATGACGAACTGCGCATGCAGGGTGACAACGAACTGAGCCATGCGCTCTACACCAGTCACGACCGCTACAAGCTGACCAAATATCTGTTTCAAGCGGCCTCCGACTACACATGGAAGATAAACGAGCGCAACGAGATAAACATCAACAACCGCTTCAGATACGACCGATTCTCGGAGGAATACACCGAGAGCAACATGTTTGACCAGAGCGGCAAGCGCCACGAAGGCACCCGAAGCTATGAGACAGAGCATCATTGGGATTGCGACGGAGGGGCTTCGTACACCCTGAGATACCGGCCGCAAGGCAAACTGGAGGTGGGCTACCAGTATGTGACATACAGCGAGCATGGCGACTACAAGATATGCTACTGGAACCGGGATGCTGAAGAATTCAAGTGGCAGGACGGTACGCAAGGGCAGGAAAACCTCTACGCTCCCTTCTACTACCGCCGTCAGACCCACAGCGCATATGCCCAACTCAACGAACGCTTCGGACCGGTGGCGCTGGATGCAGGGTTGAGGGCAGAACGACTGAAGGATGATATGGACCTGCCCACCATCACATCCAGACACAAGAAATACACCGACCTGTTCCCGTCTGCCCACATCGGCTACTATTCCAACGTGGGAACATTCACCCTGGGCTACTCACGCAGAACCAACCGACCGGGCATCTGGAAGCTGGAGCCCTATATAACTTATGAGGACTATTACACCCGCATCATCGGCAATCCCGACTTGAACTCAGAATACATCCATGCACTGGATCTGGAGTGGCGCAAGACACTGGCCCACGACATGACGCTGTCCGTCACGGGATTCGTGCGCAGAAACACAGGAGTGGTGGATTACATCAGACGGGCATATGAGCCTGGAGTGACACTGGACAGCATCATCAATGCCGGCAACAAGTGGGAGAAGGGGCTGGAACTGCAGTTTACCGCAAAGCCTGCAAGGTGGTGGAACACAACGGTGAACGCCAGCGGATTCCATTACAACTTCCATGCCTCCTACGAAGGATGCCACAACAGCCACGGACTGAGCGGACAGTTGGGGTGGATAAACAACTTTGCGGTGGCACGAAACACCTGTCTGCAGTTTGACGGACACGTGGTGGCTCCCCGACAGCTGACGCAAGGAAGAGAGTCGGCATACTGCTATTTCGACCTGGCTGCCCGACAGACTCTCCTCGGCAAGAAGCTGAGCATAGGGCTGGTGGCACACAACCTGCTGCACACAGCACGTTATCACAGCCGCCGGCATACGGAATTCCTGGTGAGCGAAACTTGGGTGAAACCGAAGTATCCCTGCATCAACCTGGCCATTACATACCACTTCCGCCAGCAAAACGGCAAGGCAAACACAGGGAAAGCGCTCTCTACAGAGGCCGAGTTTACAGGCAAGGACTTCTGACAAAGCGTCATTCTTCCATCTTGCCAAGGCAGAAAAAGTAGGAAAGAACAGGCAGGAAAGCAGTTTGGCACAAAGTTTGTATGATACTACATGGAGCATTGCTTCAAACATAGAAAAGAACAGAATAATACATTATAATATAATAAGAGCAATATGGCAACAAAGTTTTCTCCTGACATGTCAATGGTGCTGGCCTTCAGCAAGGAAGAGGCGGAACGCTTGAACAACGGAAGCGTTACACCCTCGCATATCCTGCTGGCCATGCTACGACACAAAGAGAACAGTGCCGTGAGCGTCTTGCAGAAACTCGACATCGACCTGCAAGTACTGAAGAGAAGGCTCGAGGAAAGCACGCAGGACAGCAGGCTGCTGATAGCACCCAGCATCAACGACATGGACTTCGACCTGAATGCCAGTCGTGTGATACGTCTGGGAGCGCTGGAGGCACGTCTGATGCACTCGGAAAGCATCGACACCATACACCTGCTATTGGCCATACTGAAAGCCAATGACTGCCAGGCAAGCAACATCATGAGCGAGATGAACGTCACGTATGCTTCTCTCGCACAGATAGCACACAACAACAAGGAACAGAAGAACCGCGAGGACAACGAGAACAAGAATACAGATGAAGAGGCGGTAGTGGAATACGTGACGCCAGAAGAGGATTCTCCTGCCGCAAGCAGCACTCCACGCAATACAAGCTCTGACACTCAGACACCCCTGCTGGACAACTTCGGAACAGACCTCACAAAGGCTGCCCAGGAAAATCTGCTGGATCCTGTGGTGGGCAGAGAGAATGAGATAGAGCGTGTGGCGCAAATCCTGTGCCGACGCAAGAAGAATAACCCTATCCTGATAGGCGAGCCCGGTTGCGGCAAGAGCGCCATTGTGGAGGGACTGGCACAACTCATCGTGAAGCACCGCATCAGCCGCTCGCTGTGGGACAAGCGCATCGTGATGCTTGACATGGCTTGTGTGGTGGCGGGAACAAAGTACCGCGGACAGTTTGAGGAGCGCATACGTTCCATCAGCAACGAACTGAAGAACAACCCCAACGTGATTGTCTTCATCGACGAGATACACACCATAGTGGGTGCAGGCAACGCTGAAGGTTCGATGGATGCCGCAAACATCCTGAAGCCCGCACTTGCACGTGGCGAGTTCCAGTGCATAGGTGCCACCACAACAGACGAGTTCAAGAAGACTATAGAGAAGGACGGTGCTCTGGAGAGGCGCTTCCAGAAGGTGCAGGTGAATCCTTCAAGCCCCGAAGAAACGCTTCAGATACTGAAAAACCTCAAGGGACGCTACGAGGACTTCCACCATGTGACCTACACGGAAGAGGCTCTGGAGGCTTGTGTGAAACTCACGGGCCGGTTCATGAACGAGCGTTGCTTCCCCGACAAAGCCATTGACGCAATGGACGAAGCCGGCAGCCGTCTGCACATACAGGACAGACCTCTCCCTGAGAAAATCACCTCACTGGAGGCTCGGATAAAGGAGCTGCAGGCCAAGAAGATGCAAGCAGCACAGAACCAGAACTTCGAGCTGGCTGCCGACTACCGTGATGAAGCCAAGCATCTGCAGGCTGAATTGGACGAGGCACAGCAGAAATGGGAGAAGTCGGATGCCAATCCACGTCTGGAGGTAGATGAAAACATCGTGGCCGAAGTGGTGAGCAAGATGACTGGCATTCCCGTGCAACGCGTGGGACAGGAGGAGAACGAGCGCCTGCGTAAGCTCAAGGAAATCCTTCAGAAGAAGGTCATCGGGCAGGATGATGCCGTTGCCACAATAGCAAGAGCCATCCAGCGCAGCCGTATCGGCCTGAAAGACCCCAAGCGCCCTATCGGTACCTTCATGTTCGTAGGCCCGACAGGTGTGGGCAAAACCTATCTGACCAAGTGCCTGGCAGAGGAGATGTTCGGCGATGCAGACGCCATCATCCGTCTCGACATGAGCGAATACATGGAGAAGCACACCGTAAGCCGTATGGTAGGAGCGCCTCCTGGATACGTGGGATATGAAGAAGGCGGACAGCTGACAGAGCGTGTGAGACGTAAGCCATACTCCATCGTCCTGCTGGACGAGATAGAGAAGGCACATCCCGATGTGTTCAACATCCTGCTGCAAGTAATGGATGAAGGACGGCTGACTGACGGTAACGGCAACACCATAGACTTCCGCAACACCATCATCATCATGACGAGCAACTGCGGCACAAGGCAGATAAACGAGTTTGGAAAAGGCATAGGCTTCCACTCTGCAGCCGACAACATGCAGAACGAAGCCAATTACCACTCAATGGTTATGAAGGCTCTGAGCAAACAGTTCGCGCCTGAGTTCCTCAACAGACTTGATGAGGTGGTATTCTTCAGCCAGCTCAATGCCGATGCTCTGCAGCGCATAGTGGATATCGAACTGGCTCCGCTGGTGAGCAGAGTGCATGACATGGGCCACATCTTGAACGTGACACTTGCCGCACGACAGCTTCTGGCCAAGCGAGGATATGATGTGAAATACGGAGCAAGACCGCTGCGAAGGGCCATCCAGAATCTTCTGGAGAACCCTCTGTGCGAGATTCTCCTGCAAGAGAACATTGCGTCGGATGCTCAACTGACTGCTGACATTGAGGAGGAAAAGAAGGACGGACAGACCGGCAGCAAGCAAGAAGATACAAGACTGGCTATCACGGCCAACTAATAAATAAGGTATAATAAAAGAAAACATGTGCGAGGGAAACAAGCGGAGCGCACTCCATAGAGCGAGCTTTGCCTGTTCCCATCTCACAACAAACATAAAGTTACTATGAAACAAGGAAATATTGGGGTTACAACAGAGAACATCTTCCCCGTCATCAAAAAGTTCCTCTACAGCGACCATGAGATTTTCATCCGCGAGATAGTGAGCAACGCCGTGGATGCAACGCAGAAGCTGAAGACTCTGGCAGGCAAAGGCGACTTCCAGGGAGAGATGGGCGAACTGAAGGTAAAGGTAAGCATCGACAAAGATGCCAAGACCATTACCGTGAGCGACCGCGGTATCGGTATGACAGCAGAGGAGATTGACAAGTACATCAATCAGATTGCATTCTCTGGTGCAAACGACTTCCTGGAGAAATACAAGGACGATGCCAATGCCATCATCGGCCACTTCGGACTGGGATTCTACAGCGCATTCATGGTGAGCAAGCAGGTGGATATCATCACCAAGAGCTACAAGGACGCTCCTGCTATCAAGTGGAGCTGCGACGGAAGCCCCTCTTACACCATCGAGGAGACCGACAAGGCTGACCGCGGAACAGACATCGTGATGCACATCGATGACGACTGCCAGGAGTTCCTCGAGAAGAACAAGATGGAGGAACTGCTGCGTAAGTACTGTCACTTCCTGCCTGTACCCATCGCCTTTGGCAAGAAGACAGAGTGGAAGGACGGCAAGCAGGTGGATACCGAAGAGGACCTCATCATCAATGACGTGGAGCCTCTGTGGACCAAGAAGCCCGCTGACCTGAAGGACGAGGACTATAAGGAGTTCTACCGCCACCTCTTCCCCATGGCCGACGAACCTCTCTTCTGGATTCACCTCAACGTGGATTATCCCTTCAACCTGACAGGTATCCTCTACTTCCCCAAAATAAAGAACAACCTGGATGTACAGCGCAACAAGATTCAGCTCTACTGCAATCAGGTGTTCGTGACCGATGCTGTAGATGGCATCGTGCCCGAGTTCCTGACTCTGCTGCACGGTGTGATTGACAGCCCCGACATTCCTCTGAACGTAAGCAGAAGCTATCTCCAGAGTGATGCCAACGTGAAGAAGATCAGCGGCTACATCACCAAGAAGGTGAGCGATAAGCTTGCCTCCATCTTCAAGAACGAGCGTGAGGACTTCGAGAAGAAGTGGGACGACATCAAGATATTCATCCACTATGGCATGCTGAGCCAGGAGGACTACTACGACAAAGCCAAACAGTACTTCCTGCTGAAGGACACTGAAGGCAAGCACTACACACTGGAGGAGTATGCAGCACTCGTCAAGGACAACCAGACAAACGTGGACGGACAGGTTGTCTATCTGTATGCCAACGACAAGGATGCCCAATACACCTACATCGAAGCAGCCAAGAACAAGGGCTACAACGTGCTGATGATGGACGGCCAGCTCGATACTCCGCTCATGGCAATGCTGGAGCGCAAGCTGGAGAAGACAACCTTCACACGTGTGGATGCAGATGTCATCGACCGCCTGATAAAGAAGGAAGATACGAAGCGCGAGCTGCTCGAGGCAGAGAGAGCCGATAAGCTCTCAAGCCTGTTCAACAGCCAGATGCCACGCACCGATAAGGTTGACTACCACGTAGAGGCTCAACCCTTGGGCGAAGACCAGTTGCCCGTCATGATCACGCAGAGCGAATACATGCGCAGAATGAAGGAGATGGCACGTCTGCAGCCTGGCATGAGTTTCTATGGCGATATGCCCGACATGTACACACTGGTGCTCAACACCGATGCACCCCTTATCAAGCAGGTGCTGGAGGACAGCGAGGCAGCCACCAAGGAGCAACTCTCACCCGTGGAAGCAGAAATCAGAGGTCTGAGCGCACGTCAGGCTGTGCTTCGTCAGGAGCAAGAGAAGAAGAAGCCAGAGGAAGTCACTCAGGAGGAGAAGGACGATCTGAAGAAGTGCGGAGAGGACATCCAGGCCGAGAACAAGAAGAAGAACGACATCCTGAAGGAGTATGCCGACGGCAACGAGCGGGTTCACCAGCTCATCGACCTGGCACTGCTCCAGAACGGCATGTTGCGTGGCGAAGCACTCACAAAGTTTGTGAAGCGCAGCGTAAGCATGATTAAGTAACAGATAAACCCTATTCGATGAATTACGGATTTGTAAAGATAGCGTCGGCCATCCCCTCTGTGAGGGTGGCCGATTGCCAGTTTAACATAGAGCAGATAGAGTCGATGGTGGTACAGGCAGAAGGCCGCGGTGTGGAAATCATCTGTTTCCCCGAACTCTCCATCACCTCTTACACCTGCCAGGATCTGTTCCAGCAGCAGTTGATCATAGACGAAGCAGAGATGGCTCTAATCCACCTGATGAACTTCAGCAGGAGTCTGGACATCATCAGCATCGTGGGTCTTCCAGTGGCCTATAACGGTTGTCTGCTCAATTGCGCCGCAGTCGTCCAGCATGGTAAGATACTTGGCATCGTGCCCAAGAGCTACCTGCCCAACTACAAGGAGTTCTATGAGAAGCGCTGGTTTGTCAGTCTCAAGGACCTCCAGCCCGGCTCTATCCTCATCTGCGGGCAGCAAGTTCCCGTGGTTCAAAGACAGTTGTTCCGCACACCCACCTGCACCTTTGGTGTAGAGATATGCGAAGACGTATGGGCACCAGTGCCCCCCAGTTCATCACTTGCCCTGCATGGAGCCGACATCATATTCAATCTGAGCGCTGATGATGAAGGGGTGGGCAAGCATTCCTACCTCAAGAGTCTGCTTGCGCAGCAGAGTGCCCGTCTCATCTGCGGCTATGTATTCAGCGGATGCGGATATGGTGAGAGCACCCAGGATGTAGTGTTCGCAGGCAAAGGTTTCGTGTATGAGAACGGTTCGCTTCTGGCTGAGGCCAAGCGTCATTCGTGCTCACCCCAACTGCTTGAGAGCGAGATTGACGTGGAGAAGTTGCGTGCCGAGCGTCGCATGAACACCACCTTTGCCTCTTGTGCCACACAATACAAAGGCGAACAGATACTTTGTGTGGATACCGAAATGGTTACCCCACGCGACATCACCCTCTCACGCACCATCGCACCACGTCCTTTCGTACCCGAAGGAAAAGACCTCGGCGAGCGCTGCGAAGAAATCTTCGGCATTCAGACAGCAGGTCTGGCCAAGCGAATGCAGCACACAAGTGCCAAGACCGCCGTGGTGGGCATCAGCGGAGGACTCGACAGCACGCTGGCTTTGCTGGTTTGCGTCCGCACTTTCGACATGCTTGGGATGGACCGCAAGAACATTGTGGGCATCACGATGCCGGGCTTCGGAACCACAGACCGCACCTATACCAATGCCATGAACCTTATGCAGCAATTGGGTGTGACCATACGTGAGATTTCCATCAAAGAAGCCTGCATACAGCATTTCAAGGACCTGGAGCACGACATCAACCAGCATGACGTGACTTATGAGAACGGCCAGGCACGCGAGCGCACCCAGATTCTGATGGATGCAGCAAACCAGTCAAACGGGCTTGTTATAGGCACAGGTGACCTGAGTGAGCTGGCTCTGGGATGGGCCACATACAACGGCGACCACATGAGCATGTATGGTGTGAATGCCTCGGTACCCAAGACCCTCGTACGTCACTTGGTATCATGGGTGGCCAATGAACTGCCTGACGAGGCTACACGTGCCACTCTGCTTGATATAGTAGATACGCCCATCAGCCCCGAACTGATACCAGCCGACGAGGATGGCAACATCACTCAGAAGACCGAGGATCTGGTTGGCCCCTACGACCTGCACGACTTCTTCCTCTATTATCTGCTGCGTTGGGGATTCCGTCCAAGCAAGATATTCTTCCTGGCCAGACAGGCTTTCAATGGAGTCTATGCAGACAACGTCATCAAGAAATGGCTCACCACCTTCTGTCGCAGATTCTTCGCCCAGCAGTTCAAGCGGAGTTGCCTGCCCGACGGACCCAAGGTGGGAAGTTGTTCGCTCAGTCCAAGAGGGGACTGGCGAATGCCCAGCGACGCAGCCTCCACATTGTGGCTCAAGGAGTGTGAGGCGCTCTGAAGAGCCCTCCACCCTACTGCGCCTTATGCACCAACACAATGAATCCAGAAGAAATGAACTCATCACACAAGAAATATCTGGAATGCATCAGGCAATACATTCCACAGGAGCGCATCTACACAGACGATTTGCGCTGCCTGGCATGGGGAACGGATGCGGGCTTCTACAGGAAACTGCCGCAGATGGTGATTCGCTCCGCCAGCGAAGAAGAAGTTTCCCGCCTGCTCCGTGACGCAAGTGCTCTTGGTATCCCTGTCACCTTCCGTGCTGCCGGCACCAGTCTGTCGGGCCAGGCCATTACTGACTCTGTGCTCATCGTAGCGGGCAAGAACTGGGAAAAATATTCCGTTGGGGAGAATGCCGAGACCATCACCCTGCAACCGGGCATCATCGGTCAGCGGGTGAATGAGATACTTGCTCCCTACGGACGAACCTTCACCCCCGACCCTGCCTCCAAGAAGTCGGCCATGGTGGGAGGCATTGTGATGAACAATGCATCGGGCATGAACTGCGGCACACATGCCAACAGTGACCGCATGCTGCTCAGTGCAAGACTTGTTCTGGCCGATGGAACCATACTTGACACAGGGGATGAGGAGAGCCGGAAATCGTTCTTGCACTCCCATCCCTCTTTTATATCCCAGATTGAGCAACTGCGTGACAAGGTGAATGCAGACCCGTCTTTGGTGGAACGCATACGCTATAAATATGGTATCAAGAACGTCACTGGACTCAATCTCTTGCCGCTGGTTCGCTTCACCGACCCCTTTGACATCATCACCCACTTACTGGTGGGCTCTGAAGGCACATTGGCTTTCGGCAGTCAGTTTACCATGCGCACGGGGCATCTCTACCCGCAGTCTGCGTCTGCCATGCTCTATTTCAGAACGATGGCAGATGCCTGCAACGCGGTGAAAGCCATGAAGAGCCAGCCCGTGTTTAGTGCTGAGATACTTGACCGCAAGTCGCTTTCTTCGGTGGGAGACACCACTGGTCCCGACCTTACAGCCGTTCTCACCGAGACCAAAGCCGATACTCCCGAGGAGCTGCAGGCCAATATCTTAGCCATCGAAAAGGCGCTCCTGCCCTTCTCCCTGTATGTTCCCGCCCATTTCACCAGCAATCCTCAGGAATATGCACGCTACTGGGCCATCCGTTCGGGCATCTTCCCGTCAGTGGGCGGCACCCGTCCCATGAGCACCACAGTCATCATCGAGGATATTGCCTTCCATATCGAGAACCTCACCGAGGCCACTCTTGACTTGGAACAAATGCTTCTCAAACATGGCTATGACGACTCCTGCATCTATGGGCATGCGCTTGAAGGCAACTATCACTTCATCATCGCACAGTCCTTTGATACAGAGGAGCAAGTGCACAAGTACCGCAACCTGATGCTCGAGATAGAGCGACTGGTGGTGGATAAGTACAATGGTTCGCTCAAGGCAGAACATGGAACGGGCCGCAACATGGCTCCCTTTGTGCGCCATGAATGGGGCGACCAGGCTTACGAGATAATGAAGGAGATAAAGAGGATATTCGACCCCGACGGCATCCTCAACCCTGGAGTCATCTTCAATGACGACTCCGAATGCTTCATCAAGGACTTCAAACCGCTTCCGCTTACCGACGAAAACGTCAACAAGTGCATTGAGTGCGGTTTCTGTGAGGTCAACTGTGTGAGTTGCGGCTTTACGCTCTCGTCGCGCCAGCGCATTGTGGTGCAGCGCGAAATAGCCCGCTTGAAAGAGACAGGCGAGAATCCCGGTCGTCTCAGGAGGCTGCAGGAGCAATATGATTACCTGGGCGATGTGACTTGTGCCGCCGACGGCCTGTGCAGTATCTCCTGCCCCATGCACATCAACACAGGCGATATGACTCACAACATCCGTGCCCAGAAACTTACACCCGGCTCCATGAAACGCCGGATGGGCACATTCACCGCCAATCACCTGCATGGAACACTCTCCACACTCAAGCCCGTGCTCACACTGGCCGGACTGGCGCAGAACGTGATAGGCAATCGGGCGGTCAGTCTGGTTGGCCGAGGGCTGCATCAGATCGGGCTTCCGTTGTGGACTCCGTCGCTTCCCACTGCCCACTATGGCTCTTACAAGAACAAAGCCAACATGCCCAATGGCAAGCGGCAGGTGGTATATTTCCCCAGTTGCCTCAACCGCACGATGGGTTACAGCCATGTGGATGACCGGCATCAGGACCTGACGGACCTTGTGGTAAACTTCTTGCAGAGGAACGGCTGGCAGGTCATCTTCCCCAAGGAGATGGGCAAACTCTGTTGCGGACAGATATGGGAGAGCAAAGGCATGATGGATATCGCCGACCGCAAGACGCTCGAACTGGAAGAGGCTCTGCTCCTGGCATCTGATGGCGGGCGGCTGCCTGTCATCTGCGACCAGAGTCCGTGTCTGCACCGAATGCGCGAACAGATGAAACGCATTCGTCCCATGGAGCTGCTGGAGTTCATTCACGACTACGTGGCAGACCAGTTGCACTTCCGTCAGACCAACGAGCCCATCGCCCTGCACATCACTTGCTCTACCCGCAAGATGGAGCTTGCCGACAAGGTCATCGCGCTGGCTCGCCGCTGCTCAAGCCATGTGTTGCTGCCCGAAGGCGTTGGCTGCTGCGCTTTTGCAGGCGACAAAGGATTCTTCAATCCCGAACTGAATGCCTATGCACTACGCCATCTGCGTGCTCAGATAAAGGAGAATGGCGTGCGCCGAGGCTTCTCCAACAGCCGCACCTGCGAGATAGGACTTACCACCCACTCGGGTGTACCCTATCAATCATTGCTTTATCTCATCGACGAATGCACACAGACGAAAGCATGACAATAGTGCTCGCCACCGATTCATTCAAGGGCTGTCTCACTTCGCAAGAGGTTGAGGCAGCCCTTGCTGTTGTCTTACGTGCCAAGGGCAAGCAGGTGCTGTGCCTGCCCATGTCGGACGGAGGAGACGGGATGCAGGATGCTTTCAGCCAGGCAATGAAGGGCGAACTGCGGGAAGCGGTTGTTCACGACCCTATGATGCGTATTGTGAAAGCCCGATATGCCGTTTGTCCCAACGGAACGGCCATCATCGAATCAGCACAGGCTTGCGGTCTGCACCTGATGTCAAGGGACGAGCGCAACCCGCTGAAGGCCACCACCTATGGTGTGGGCGAACTGCTTCTGGCTGCCATGAACGAGGGTTGCAGAGACTTTATAATCGGTTTGGGCGGCAGTGGAACAAGCGACTGCGGACGCGGCATGTTGATGGCTCTGGCCCAGAAGCTGACTTGCGGCCAACTCGAAGCTCTTCCCGCTCATCCTATGATACGCTCCTGCCGTTTCATCCTGGCCAGCGATGTGCAGAATCCACTGTATGGTCCTATGGGTGCCGCCCGCATCTATGGCGGCCAGAAGGGTGCTTCGCCAGCCATGCAGGAGGAACTCGACAGGCAGGCAATGGACTTTGCTACGCAATCTGCCCAGCTCCTTGGCCATGACGAAAGCCTTTCGCCTGGCGCAGGAGCCGCTGGCGGACTGGGTTATGCCTTTTTGCAATACCTGGGAGCCACAGCGCAATCGGGTGCCGACATTCTGCTGCAGAGCATCCAGTTTGCCACACTCATCGAAGGAGCCAATTTGATTATCACAGGAGAAGGGTCGGCTGACCGACAGACACTTATGGGCAAACTACCCATGCATATTCTGCGTCAGTCTCAAATGAGCAGCCAAGTGCCGGTTTGGCTTATTGCAGGTCGGGTAAACGACCAAGAGCAACTCCTGCAAGCAGGCTTCCAGCGCGTGGAATGCATCAATCCAGCCCATCTGCCACTGGCTGAAGCCACCCGGCCAGAAGTGGCCAAAGCCCGCCTCAAGCAATGGGCAGAGGACAACTTCTGAACTGCCCCTGCCGTATCATCTGCCTAAAAATAGAATCCCGCATTGAGATAAAAGCCCACGTTCTTCCTTAAGTTGGAGTAGTTGGCCTGCAGGCTGATGGGACCAAGAACGAAGTCATAGGAAGCACGCAGCGCACATCCCCACAGGTCATTGCCCCGCAGGATGTGGGCAATCTCATGCGCCTCCTTGCCATATTCGCCCAGAGCGGTCAGGTAGAACTTTCCCTTCACCCGATAACGCATGGCCAATCGTGCAGCCACAGCGTTATTCTCCAGCTGATGAACGTGTTGCGCCGTTTCCCAAGCCATCTGCCAAGGCAGATAATTGCCGTCAAAAGGTCCACCGGCACAGTTCTGATAGATGCAGGGGATATTGCTGCCAAAGAGCATACGCCCCTTCAGCGAGGGGAGCATATAGAGTTTGGGAGCCAGACGAACAGCCGTTTCGGCATGCAGGGAAACCTCTCCAAAGGGCACATCATCGTCATATCTGATCCCGTTGTCGGTATGCAGAATGCCGTGCAAGCGCACTTGTGCTCCGCGGGTAGGGAAATATCTGCGGTCATAGGTGTCCATCGTGAAGGAGAGAAAGTAATTGAGGAAACGGTCGCTCGAGGGTGATATCCGGCTTCCATCCTGCTTGAAGAGGTCGCTATGGTAATGATAATACTCAAAGCGGGCGCCTGCCTTCAATCTGAAACTGCCAATGTCACGGGTGTAGTAGCCTGCCAACGCATGCGACAGATACTGCTGTCCGTCCAGTTTCTTCTTGTTTGCATAAAGGTTGAAGTCGTTATACGCCAGGCGGTAAGAGAAGCCCAACTTGGCCCCGAAGAGGTGTCCGTAGGCATACTCAGTCTCCAGATAAGGGTTACGCGATATGCGTCCCGTGACTGCATAGTGGTGACGGGTGGCAAACTGCTGGTTGTTGGAGAAGTTGGCCATGATGCTGGCCACATCTTCGGAATCAAATCGTGCGCCTATGTTGATGCGCCGGAACTCCTTGGGCTCCAGCAGGAAAACCAGATCGAAGGGGGTCTCGTTGGTCAGCCTGTACTCCACCCTGGAGAAGATATTCAACCCCTGCAGCATGGCCAGTGTACCGTCTATCTCCTTCTGGCTTACTGACGAATGCGGCTGCAGGCTTATTTTCTTCCTTATCCAGTCCTTCACCTGCCCATCTACGCCCTCTATCTCGATACTACCAATCTGATAGGCATCCACTTGCTGGGGTCTCTGCGGCTTCTCTTCATGCATTATGGAGTCAGTGGGATTGGCATAGAGACTATTTCTGAAAGCCACCAGCTCATCCCATTGCTTGCGTGCAGCCTCCTCTCCCCGCTCTATCATCGTGTCTATCGCTTCGGGCTGGAAACTTGCCGAAGTGAAGCCCTTCAGCCGAGGATTGATATATACATCGGCCTCCGCTTTGTTCTGCCGGTACTTGGTCTGCCCCATGATGTTTATCAGTTGGTCCAGTACACCTGTAGCCGATTTCAGCTCCTCGCGCTTTCTCCAGCCTGTGCTCAGATCCACACAGATGACCACGTCGGCTCCCATATCCCTCACCACATCCACAGGCAGGTTGTTGAGTGCGCCGCCATCCACCAGCATCATGCCGTTCCAATCCACTGGCGCAAACACTCCCGGTATGGACATGCTGGCACGCATGGCCATTGGCAAGGAACCCGAAGAGAGCACCACCTCCTGCCCCTCCACCAAGTCGATGGCCACACAGCGAAACGGGATGGGCAGAGTGGAGAAGTCCTCCACACGATGATAGCCCACAGTCAGTTTGGAGAAGAGGTTTACTATGTTCTGCCCGGTCACATACCCCGACGGCAGCGACACCTTACGCTCCTTGGACAAGGGTACTCGCAGGAGATATTTCTCCCTTTCCTCCTTCGAGATAAAGGTCTCCGACTCGCGCTTCACCTGGTCGCCCAGCAGGAACATCCAGTTCTGGTTGCGGATGAGACTGTCCAGGTCGGCGGCATTATACCCGATGGCATACAGCCCGCCCACTATTGCCCCTATGCTGGTACCGGCTATGTAATCCACTGGGATGCCAGCCTCCTCGAGCACCTTGAGCACTCCCACTTCGGCTGCACCCTTGGCACCACCGCCTCCCAGCACCAGTCCCACCTTCTTGCGGGCCGGCTGGTTCTGCGGGAAAGTGTGCAGCGACAAGCAGCACAGAATGAACAACAAACAGATGAACCTTCTTATGTACATATATTAAATGTGTAGCGACAGTTTACAAATTTACGTGCTTTTGTGAAAACAAAGCCGAAAAAAGGTACTGAAAACTGTTCCGTTTTACGTATTCTTCACATCTGCTGATGCCTTTCTCCACTCTGGCCTGGCACACAGACGGCTCTCATAAGGATGATACTGCCAATTGGACCGCCACGCAGAGAACTCCATCTCGCCTGAACCAACTGACCGAGACGTCCGATGAGATAGGGCAAAACTGCCTTTGTGTTAGACTGAAACAGTCATCGTGTTTGGCTGCAACAGATGAGGCAGTGCGGTGCATCATCCATCGCAGCACGCTGCATCGGGCATCGCAATGCGTTGCGTTGGCCTTCGCAGCGCGCTGCTGGAAGCATGCCATTCCATCAAGCCTGTTCTTCGCGGGCGGTTTGCTGCTTCCTCCACCTTATAATATATAATGTATGACGCATAAGCAAGCCGAGGCAGGAAACCCTTCTTAATCCATGCAAATTCCCTGTGCACCAACGAGCAACGCACGATCTTCCTGTAAGGACCGCAGTATGACTCACACATCAAGTTCCTACTCCCTGGCCCGATAAAGGAATCTGTAGGTGCACGAATGCCCTTCTGACTCTATCCTCAGCAGATAAAGGCCAGCGGGCAAACCTTCCAAAGAAAGGGACGCATGAGTACGGGAGGCTGCCGGTTGCCGCACAAGCATGCGTCCATCAGTATCATACATACGAAGGGCTTGCAGGCTGCTGCCCTTTACTTTCAGTTCTCTGCCTGCAAGGCTGATATCGAGGACAGGATTTTCCACTACGTCTGCACCCACAGCGGTTGGTGCTCCGGTGAAGATGGAAAGAAGGTTTCCCTCGCGCTTCAGATAATAAACAGGGGCATCAGGGACGCTCAACTCCACATCCTGGCCGTCTGTCTGTCCCATCACAACAAACCTATAGGTGTGGCCATCCGCCCATGGCAAGTTGCTCTGGCGCAACCAATAACTGAAGAGAGGTACATCAAAGGACGAATGAATCGTGACATAATCATCAATACCACGCACTTGCATGCGCTCGCCAGTCTGCAAATCCTCTGTGAGGAGAGCCACCTGTCCCTCATAAGTGAGGTCTTCGTTTGTGCGCAGCAGCAGTCCTATCTTGAAGAGCGACATGCCGGACATATCTATGCTTCCGCCCTCTATCTTATCATTGGAGTCATCGGCCAGGAAGACTTCCGCTTTGGCCATAAGCGGCTTCTCCTTTGCCTTGGACACCTCAATATAGGCGGCATCCTTGTCATGAATATTGTTCACTGGATAAAGGAGTGTTTCGGCCTCATCGGCAGACAGTTCCAAATGCACTTCATAGCGTCCGGCTGCCAGGCTGCGGGGCAATGAGAGCTGGATGGGAATGTCTGCTTGGGCGAACCCTTCCACCTCCGTCGGCACATCCACACGGCTGCTCAGCACCACCTGGCTGTTTTCGTCGAGCAACTTCACCCTCATGTAGCAGTCGCGAGGCACTCCGTTGAGGTTTTTCAGCGTGAAGACAGCCTGCACCTTCCCGCCTGCCTCTGCCTGCCCGACGAGCCGCGGCTGCGACATCAGTTGGAAAAGTGGTTCCTGAGAGCAGACTTCCGATATACGTCCAGCCCCATCGGCCAGTTCCACCTCCACGATGGGAGACTTTTTCATGGGGTAAAAATCATCCCACGAACCATCCTCGCGGTGGGCTACACACACGGGGACGAGGCGATAATAGCCGTCTGGCAATCCTGAGAGAGAAAGCCGAATAGGCTGAGGCAGATTGATAAGACAATCGCTCCCCATAACTCCATCTTGGTCAGCACCATAAATGCGCTGCGTGAGACCACCGCTTGCATGGTCGTCGGAATAGGCAACCTGCACCAGACTATCCTCTTCGGCATAAACCGCCACACCGATATCGCCACGGAACGGCTTGCCTCTGTTGACAAAAGAATTCATCTCCATGGTCAGAGTCTGCGCGGGATGGAAGGTCTTTCCTGCGGCATCTTTCAGCACAAAAGAACCGCCCTCGTTGAACATCAGTTGCGGAGCCCATTCCATGAGACCGCGGTCGATGGCGGGAAACTTCCCATTGTTGGGATGAGCCAGGATGGCTGTAATGGCACGATTGAAAGCCAGCGGTTTGCCCTGGAATTCACTGCCCGTATGGGAGAGACTGAGGTTGGTGAGCGAATAATAGGCGTCTCCCTGGCCCTCCCAACCGAAATTCATGTGGAAGAGACCGTTCTCATCAAACCCGTCGGCCACCCAGGCATGACCCGAAGCAGAGCCTGACGGATGGCCCTCAAGATAAACGGGACAACCGTTAAGCAGTTCTGTTCTCAGGATTTCAGCAAATCTGCTTGGCCCTTCCATCGCCCTGGTGACATAGGCAGACGTGTAGTCGAAGTTCTTCTGAAGGGCTTGATAGGCAAAGAATCCCTGTGTGCCGCTGGCGCTGGGGGTGTATTGCATGAAGGAAGCAATGCCCACATCGCTCATCAGCAAGGCTACAGCAGACTCCTGCTCTGCCGTTGCCTGCACAGGATAACGGTAATCGGGCAGCATGTTCGCCCAGTCATATTGCGACTGGGAGAAGTCAGCACTCTTCGTTGCATGATAGTAAGTCACCTCATATTCCGCCTGCCCCTGCCCGCGCAACGGCCATTGGTAATAATACATCATCTGTGCAATGGCCGTAGCAACGCAACCGCTGTAGGGCTAACCCGTGTGGGCGTTGAAGGGATACGACTGTCCCCACTTCGTTTTGAGCAGTGGCTGGACGGTTTGAGCATACAGTCCGGCATGTGCAGCTGCCTTGACAGGCGCATTTCCCTGCTTCAGTACGTCATATGTTTGCCTGTAACTCTCCAGGAGCAGCCTTACGCCAGGGTTGGCATTGAGCGTATCCAGCACGCCCTCAGTTCCATACGCCAGCACTTCGCCCATATCATCATCGCCTGCGACAACCACAAACCCACATCCCTGAGCATCATTGAATATATAATAAGGAGCGTTTGCCTTGTACAGTCTCTTTCGCGCCTGCATCTTGACAACAGTTTCCTCTGGCAGCCTTACATATCTCTGTGCTATCTTCACAGCCTCCAGCGGTTCCACATCTTTAGCCTCAGCCGCCAAAGAAACGACAATCAAAGCCAAGAGAAACAACCATAAAACTCCAAAATCATGCTTGTATAATCTTTTTCGCATCATCTTTACTTCCACAAGTACAACAATTGCAAAGTTCTCTCCACAGAACCATGCACAACTTCATATCAGCCCGCAAAGATAGAGTTTTTTCTATTGAGAAGAGAGAAGAACACACCTATTTTATATGAGAACAGGCATGTATCCACAGCCTCGAGACAGCCACACACGATTCAGGAATGCGATTAAGCACCCATCCCGGCAGCCCAATCGGATATTTTCATTATCTTTGCATCTATGAAGAAGATGGTCAGACAAGCAACATAAAGTTGCCTGTCACAAAACAATAACAGCAAAACGAGGAATGGCAAAGAGATTTGACATCAGGAACAGTACCGCAGAGTTTCTTATCTTTATGGCAGAAGGTAAAGAAGACGGAGTGCAGGTGATGTATGCCGATGAAACCATCTGGTGTACACAGGATGCCATTGCAACCCTTTTTGACAAGGGAAGATCGACCATTGCAGAGCACCTGTCCAACATTTTCAAGGAAGGAGAATTGACCAGAGAAGCAGTGTGTCGGGATTTCCGACAAACTGCTACAGATGGCAAATCGTACAACACACACTTCTACAACCTTGATGCCATCATCAGCGTCGGCTATAGAACCAATTCACGGCGAGCCACACAATTCCGCCAATGGTGCACCTTTGTGCTTCGTCAGTATGCTATCCGAGGCTATGTGATAGACAAGAAGAGGATGGAGAATGGAGCGTTCATCGGCGTTGACTACTTCGAACAACTCCTGGAGGAGATACGTGAAATCAGACTCTCCGAGCGTAACTTCTATCAGAAACTGACTGACATCTATGCTACAGCCATTGACTATAATCGTGATGCCCCCACTACAAGGGAGTTCTTCAAGAAGGTACAGAACAAGATGCATTATGCTGTACATGGCCACACGGCCGCAGAACTCATAGTGGAACGAGCCAATGCTGACAAAAAAAAACATGGAAACTGTATATACTAAAACAATAATGATTCGACTTGATGAATTTTGACAATAACACCTGCAAATAACTGATAATAAGGAAAGAAAGTGCAAAAACCAAATCATAAATAGATTTAAACGAATCATAGTTTAT
>UQST01000021.1 GCA_900543815.1 uncultured Prevotellaceae bacterium | reverse complement strand
AGTGACAGATATAAGGTTCTTCCTTTTCAGACTTACAAGGCTGTATGCTTAATCCCCTAGGTTTATCGGGTGAGCCGCAAATTCCAGCATGAACCTTCTCCGGGCCGCGGAAACGAGAAAGCCCCACAAGACGGTTGTCTTGCAGGGCTTGTCTGCTGCGCTTCAGGATGGGCTTGAACCAACGACCCCATGATTAACAGTCATGTGCTCTAACCAACTGAGCTACTGAAGCAGTAAGATGCATTCTCTGGCACTTGGCGTCTTTCGCTCCTTCTCGGCGCTTGCCTTGCCGGCTCTCAAGTTGCCACTTGCTCGTGCTTGCGCTTCAGGATGGGCTTGAACCAACGACCCCATGATTAACAGTCATGTGCTCTAACCAACTGAGCTACTGAAGCAGTAAAGGTTGCAGAGTGAAGTTTGTGCCTCAAATGCGGTGCAAAAGTAGGGGTTTTTTTGTAAATATGCAATATCTTTGCAGAAAAATACGCGCATAAAGTGAAAATAGCAGGTATAGGCAACGCATTAGTCGATGTCTTGGTACAATTAGAGGACGATAATTTGCTTCGCGAGGCAGGTTTGCCTCCTGGCGGCATGCAGCTGATAGATGATGCCCGTCGGGACGCATTGGCCCGGCTGATGCAGCCCTTGAACCCCAGCAAGTCGGCAGGCGGCAGTGCGGGAAACACCGTCAAGGCTCTGTCAGCCCTGGGTGCCGACTGTCTGTTTGTGGGCAAGGTGGGAGCCGATGACGATGCGGCCTTGTTGGCGGAGTCATACCGCAGGCAGGGAGCCCAAGTGCGGCTGCTCAGTTCGCCGCTGCATACTGGAGTGGCCTGCACATTCATCTCGCCCACGGGCGAGCGCACCTTTGGCACTTGCCTGGGAGCAGCCTCTACCCTGAGTGCCGGCGAAGTGGACGAGCGGTTGCTTGATGGTGTCGGGTGGCTCCACATCGAGGGCTATCTGGTGCAGGACCACGCTCTGATAGAGCGCATAGGGCAGTTGGCACGCCAGATGGGCGTGACCACCAGTATGGATCTGGCCAGCTACAATGTGCTGGCCGAGGATGTGGCTTTCGCCCGCCATCTGGTGACCGACTATGTGGATGTGGTGTTTGCCAACGAAGACGAAAGTCGTGTGTTCACCTCGGGCAAGGCTCCCTTGGAGGCGCTGCGCGAGATGGCCGGCATGTGCCGGCTGGCCGTGGTGAAGATGGGAGCCGATGGAGCTGCCGCACGGAGCGGCGGGCATGAGGCGCGGGTGGAAGCCCGGCGCGTACAGGTAGCCGATACCACAGGCGCGGGTGACTTCTTTGCTGCGGGTTTCCTCTATGCCTACACTCATGGGGGCAGCGTGGAGCAGAGTCTGCAGTGCGGTGCTGCATTGGGCGAACAAGCCATACAGGTGGTGGGTACCGACCTGGATGCCGAGGCATGGGAAGCATGCCGTGAAAGGGTAAGAAAAATCATGGAACAATGAGAAAGATACATTATGTAATAATAGCGATGTTGGTGGCATTGGCCGGTACAGTGCAGGGGCAGGAGAACCACAATGCGGTGACCATGCGCAACCTGAACCTCTTCAGTGACATCTACAAGCAGCTCGACCTCTTCTATGTGGATACTCTGAATGCCGATACGGTCATAGGCTGGGGCATTCGCTCCATGCTCAGGCAGGTGGATCCCTTCACTGACTATTATCCCGAAGGCGACAACGAGCTTAGGCAGATGTCCACGGGCAAGTATGCAGGAATAGGCAGCGTGGTGCGCTACAACCGCAAGGAGAAGCGCACGATGATAGGCGAACCCTATGAAGGCACACCCAGCCAGAAGGCCGGACTGCTGCCTGGCGACATACTGCTGAGCGTGGATGGGCAGGACACTTACAACGTGCCGGTAGATAAGGTGAGCGAGATGCTGCGCGGCGATGCCGGCACTTCACTCGAGGTGAAAGTGCGCAGAGGTGACGAGGAGAAGACCTTCCGCCTGACACGCCAGACCATCCAGACACCCAGTGTGAGCTACAGCGGCATGTTGCCCGACAGTGTTGGCTACATCTATCTGGACGCCTTCCGCGAGGGAGCCTTCCGCGAGGTGCGGGATGCGCTGGCCGGTCTGCGTGAACAGGGGGCATGCAGGCTCATCATAGACCTGCGCGGCAACGGAGGCGGTGCGGTGGATGAGTGTGTCAACATCGCCAGCCTGTTTCTCCCCCGCGGACAGCATCTGATGAGTACCAAGGGCAAGGTGCCCAGCACCAACTACGACTATCGCACGGCTTTGGAACCAGTAGATACACTGATGCCACTCGTGCTGATGGTAGATGGAGGGTCGGCCTCGTGTTCCGAGATACTGGCAGGAGGCATGCAGGATCTCGACCGTGCTGTGCTCATCGGTGAGCGCACCTACGGCAAGGGCCTTGTGCAGAGCGTACGTGACATGTCCTTTGGCGGACAGCTCAAGATGACCACCTGCAAGTATTATATTCCATCGGGCCGCTGCATACAGGCTTATGACTACCGTCACCTGAATGCCGACGGGTCGGCCAAGACGCTGCCCGACAGCCTCACGCACGTGTTCCATACGGCTGGCGGACGCGAGGTGAGGGATGGCGGAGGCGTCATGCCCGATGTGAAGGTGCAGCCCGACAGTCTGCCCTCAATGCTCTTCGACTTGACCTCCAGTGACGAGTTCTTCACCTACACCACGCGTTATGCACGTGAGCATGCGGGCGGCATCGACCCCGTCAGTTTCTCGCTCACCGATGAGGAGTATGCCGAGTTTGTCCGCTATATACAGAGCACCGACCTGAAGTTCAGCCGTCGCAGCACCGAGGTGCTGGGTCTGTTGCGCCGCGTGGCCAAGAGCGAGGGCTATGCCGAGGAGGCACAGGCACAGTTGGATGCCCTGCAGGAGGTGTTCTCAAAGGGCGTGGCTGCTGACCTGGAGCATTTCCGCGACCTGGTGAAGAGGGACTTGGAGAGCGAGATAGTGCTCGATGCCTGCATGCAGAAAGGCGCCATCAAGCGCATCGTGGGCAATGACCGCGATGTGAAGAGGGCTGTGGAGATATTGAGGAACAAGGATGAATACAATAAGATATTGGGCAAATGAGACATAGAAATATAGGTCGCTTCAACCGCAATTTCATGTGGAGCGTGCTGGCCATGGCACTGCTGGTGCTGCTGGCTGCAGGCATGTTCCTCTATCTGTGCCTGCCTGCCACACCTGCCACGCCTGTCCCATAGGCAGGCAGGACGATGGGGGCGGTCACGCGTGCGTATATATAATAATGTGTATGCGCGTGAGGCAAACGAGGCAGAGAACAGACGCTTTTGCCTCATTATCTGCAACTTTTCCCAGTAAAGCTTTGCGCGTTCGAGGGAAATGCGTACCTTTGCCGTTGAAAGATGAATGTGAGGGGCTCGACAGGTTCCTCACTTTTCTTTATACAAGGCTTTTAACTAAACATACATGATTAACAAAGCAGCAGTTCAGCAGGCCGTGGAAGAATGGCTGGAGGGTAAGGACTACTTCCTCGTGGACGTGGAAATCAGTGCGGACGACAGAATCTCCGTGGAGATAGACCATGCCGAGGGCGTGTGGATTGAGGATTGTGCGGACTTGAGCCGCTTTATCGAGTCGAAAATCAGCAGGGAGGAAGAGGACTATGAACTGGAAGTAGGCAGCGCCGGACTGGGGCAACCCTTCCGTGTGAAGCGCCAATACGAGATACATGTAGGGCACGACGTGGAGACGCAGACGCTGGACGGACACAAGTACAAGGGCACTCTGACCTCGGTGGACGACGGCGGCTTCAGCATCGAGGCTATGGAGAAGGTGAAGGAGGAAGGGCGCAAGAGACCCGTGAGCAAGCTGGTGACCCGGCACTTCAACTTCGATGAGGTGGCCTATACAAAATACCTGATAAAGATAAAATAAACACATAATGGCAACAAAGACTACCGAGACAGTGAATCTCATTGACTCTTTCTCAGAGTTCAAAGAGACCAAGAACATCGACAGAGCCACACTGGTGAGCGTGCTGGAGGAATGCTTCCGCAGCGTGATAGCCAAGATATATGGTTCTGACGAGAACTATGATGTGATTGTGAACCCCGATAAGGGCGACTTTGAGATATACCGCAACCGCAAGGTGGTGCCCGATGGAGAGGTGAAGGATCCTAACTTGGAGATTTCCCTCAGTGAGGCACGCGCCGTGGAGGACGACTATGAGGTGGGCGAGGAAGTGAGCCAGCTGGTGAAGTTTTCCGACTTCGGACGCCGCGCCATCCTCACTCTGCGTCAGACGCTGGCAAGCCGCATCCTCGAGCTCGAGCACGATACTCTGTACAATCAGTACAAAGACCGTATCGGCGAAGTGGTGACCGCAGAGGTGTATCAGACGTGGAAACGTGAGACGCTGCTGGTTGACGATGAGAACAATGAGCTGCTGCTGCCCCGCACAGAGCAGATTCCCGGTGACTTCTTCCGCAAGGGCGAGACAGCACGTGCCGTCATCTCCCGTGTAGATAACTCCAATGGCACGCCCCGTATCATACTGAGCCGTACCGACCCAGCCTTCCTGCAGCGCATGCTGGAGGCTGAAGTGCCTGAGATCCAGGATGGCCTGATTACCATCCACAAGGTGGCACGTATCCCCGGCGAGCGTGCCAAGGTGGCCGTGGAGAGCTATGATGACCGCATCGACCCCGTGGGTGCATGTGTGGGTGTAAGAGGTAGCCGCGTGCATGGCATCGTGCGTGAGTTGCACGGTGAGAACATTGATGTGGTGTGCTGGACAGCCAATCCTCAGCTGATGATTACCCGTGCGTTGGGTCCTGCAACGGTCAACAGCGTGGTTCTCAATGAGGAGGAGCACAAGGCTGAGGTCTATCTCGACCCCGACCAAGTGTCACTCGCCATCGGTAAGGGCGGTATGAATATCAAGTTGGCAAGCATGCTCACCGGCTACACCATCGATGTGTTCCGTGAGGTGGACAACGCTGATGCCGATGACGTAAGCCTGGATGAGTTCAAGGACGATATCGAGCCTTGGGTTATCGACGAGCTTAAGAAGATAGGGTTTGTCACTGCGCGTGACGTGCTTGGTGCGCCTCGTGAGATGATTATCCAGCGTGCAGACCTGGAGGAGGAGACTGTGGATGACGTGCTGAAGGTGCTGGCATCCGAGTTTGAATAAGGCAGCAGAGCACGAGAGAACAAGCAAGCAACGTAGAACAAAGTAGTAAGAATGAGCGTTAGATTAAATAAAGTAACAAAGGAATTCAATATCGGTCTGCAGACTGCCGTGGACTTCTTGAAGAAGAAGGGCTATGACGATGTGGAGGCAAGCCCCAACTGCAAGATTTCCGACCAGCAGTATGAACTTTTGCAGAAGGAATTCAGTTCTGACAAAGGACTCCGTTCCGAGGCTACCCAACTGATACAGAATCGTCAGGAGAAGTCTAAGGAGCGCAAGGAAGCCTCCAAGCAGAAGCGTCAGGCCGAGGAGATGGCGTCAGCCAAGCCTAAGGCAAGTTACAAGGTAGTGGGTCGCATTGAGTTGGACAAGCACGGCATGCCCGTGAAGAAGGAGGAGCCCAAGGAGGCTCCCGCCGTACAGCCTAAGGCCGAGGAGAAGGCTCCAAAGCCGGCTCCAGAGGCAAAGCCCGTGGAGAAGAAGGCTGAGCCTCAGGCTCCCCAGGCCGCTCCTGCCCCCACGGCAGTGAAGCCCGAGGCACCTGCCCCTGCACCGGTAGCGGAAAAGCCTGCTCCTGCTCCTGCCCCCCAGCCCACACAGGTGGTGGCTCCCAAGCCTGTTCCCCAGGCTCCCTCTACCGAAGAGAGGGCAGCAGCAATGGGCTCCGAGGTCAATGGTGCCTATCGTCTGAACTCCGCCACGCTGTCTGCGCCTAAGGTGTTAGGCAAGATAGATCTTTCATCCATCAATTCAAGTACCCGCCCGCGCAAGAAAAGCCGCGAGGAGAAACGCCGCGAACGCGACGAGCGCAACCACACAGGTGGGAACGCACAGAACGCTGCAGGAGGCGGCGATCGCAAGAAGCGTCTGCGTGTTGGCAAGGAGCGCGTGGATGTGAATGCCGTTGCCAGCCAGACACAAGACCAGAACGGACAGCGCAAGGGCGGCAACAACAACGGCAACAACCAGCAGAACAACGGCGGGAAAACCAAGAACAAACAGAAGAACCAGCGCAAGCCATTGCCCGTGCAGCCCGAAGTGAGCGACGAGGAAGTGGCAAAGCAGGTACGCGAGACACTGGCTCGCCTGACCAACAAGAACAATAAGGTGGGCAAGGGTGCCAAGTATCGCCGTGAGAAGCGCGACGCTATACGTCAGGGCGTGGAGAACGAGATGGAGGCACAGGCAGCAGAGAGCAAGGTGCTCAAGCTGACTGAGTTTGTGACCGCAAACGAGCTCGCTACCATGATGAATGTGCCCGTGACTCAGGTCATCGCCACTTGCATGAGCATCGGAATCATGGTCAGCATCAATCAGCGTATGGATGCCGAGACCATCAACCTGGTTGCCGAGGAGTTCGGATTCACCACCGAGTATGTGAGCGCCGAGGTGAGCGAGGCCGTGACAGAGATTGAGGACGACGAGGAAGACCTGGTGCCCCGTGCTCCCATCGTGACGGTGATGGGACATGTCGATCATGGTAAGACCTCTCTGCTCGACTATATTCGTCAGACCAACGTCATCGCCGGTGAGGCAGGTGGCATTACGCAGCACATCGGAGCCTATAACGTGACCCTGAAGGACGGCCGTCATGTGACCTTCCTCGACACTCCTGGCCACGAGGCATTTACTGCCATGCGTGCCCGCGGTGCACAGGTGACCGATATCGCAATCATCATCATCGCAGCCGACGACGACATCATGCCTCAGACCAAGGAGGCTATCGCGCACGCCACTGCGGCCAACGTACCCATCGTCTTCGCCATCAACAAGGTGGATAAGCCCGCTGCCAATCCCGACAAAATCAAGGAGGGACTGGCTGCCATGAACTTCCTTGTGGAGGAGTGGGGCGGTAAGTACCAGAGCCAGGACATCAGTGCCAAGAAGGGCATCGGTGTGGACGAACTTTTGGAGAAGGTGCTTCTGGAGGCAGAGATGCTTGACCTGAAGGCCAATCCAAACCGCAAGGCCACTGGCTCCATCATCGAATCAAGTCTGGACAAGGGTCGCGGCTATGTGGCAACGGTGCTCGTGAGCAACGGTACCCTGCATGTGGGCGACATCATGCTGGCTGGCACCAACTACGGACGTGTGAAGGCCATGCTCAACGAGCGTGGACAGCGCGTCAAGGAGATTGGTCCGGCACAGGCTGCAACGGTGCTCGGCCTCAATGGCGCGCCGCAGGCCGGTGACGCCTTCCATGTGATGGACACCGATCAGGAGGCACGCGAGATAGCCAGCAAGCGCGAGCAGTTGGCACGCGAGCAGGGTCTGCGCACCATGAAGCGCTTCGACCTCAACGAGCTGGGCCGCCGTATCGCCCTTGGAGACTTCAAGGAGATGAACCTCATAATAAAGGGCGACGTGGATGGCTCTATCGAGGCATTGAGCGACTCACTCATTAAACTCTCTACCGAAAAGATTCAGGTCAACGTCATCTACAAGGCGGTGGGCCAGATCAGCGAGAGTGATGTGAACATGGCAGCCGCTGCCGACAACTGCTTCATCGTGGGCTTCCAGGTGCGTCCTTCGGCTGCCGCACGCAAGCTGGCCGACCAAATGGGTGTTGACATCCGTCTCTATAGTGTGATCTATGACGCTATCGAGGAGGTGACCGATGCTATGGAGGGCATGCTCTCTCCCGAAATCAAGGAGGAGGTAACCGCCCAGGTGGAGGTTCGCCAGGTATATCACATCAGCAAGGTGGGCACTGTGGCAGGTGCATACGTTATAGAGGGTAAGGTGAGCCGCTCCAATAAGGCACGTGTCATTCGCGATGGCATCGTGGTGTTCACAGGCGCCATCAATGCGCTGAAGCGCTTCAAGGACGACGTGAAGGAGGTGACCACCAACTTCGAGTGCGGACTGTCGCTGGTGAACTACAACGATCTGCGTGAGGGAGATATCATTGAGACCTTCCAGGAGATTGAGGTGAAGGCCAAGCTCTAAGGAAAAGACAAAGTCACAGGAGCCGTTATGCTGACGATAGACTGGATATTGATAGTGCTGTGGGTGCTGGGCACACTCAAGGGGTGGGCGCGCGGCATGGTGCGTCAGGCCGTGTCCATCGTGGGCATTATCCTCGGTTTCCTGTTGGCCAAAGCGTTTTGCTCTGTACTCGGGGCCACACTGGCTCCCGAGTCGGAGCATCCCTCGCTGGTCAGCGGAGCCTGCTTTGTGCTCATCTGGTTGGGGGTTCCCATTGCGCTGGGGCTCGTTGGCGAACTCATGTCAACGGTGCTCGACAAGTTGTGCATCCTGGGCACGCTCAACAAGGTGTGCGGAGCCTTGATAGGTTTCCTCAAGTACGCATTCGTGCTTGGCGCACTGGTGTGGGTACTCTCATCGGTGGGCATCATCAGCGAGGCCACCATGCAGCGGTCGCGCTTCTGCGCCCCGTTGCGTGAGATACCTGTTGACGTCTATAAGATATTGGCTTCTGATGACGAAGCCTCTTAAGTAGAAAGGTTTAGATGGAGGATAAGAACAGTTTTGTGCGTGAGGTGGCAGCCAAGAAGTACGCTTATGGCTTCACCACTGACGTGCAGACGGATATTATAGATAAAGGTTTGTCAGAGGACGTGGTTCGCCTTATCTCCGCAAAGAAGGGCGAGCCCGACTGGTTGCTTGACTTCCGTCTGAAGGCATTCCGATACTGGCAGACGCTGGAAGAACCCACATGGGGGCACCTGCGGATGCCCAAGATAGATTACCAGGACATCTCTTATTATGCCGACCCGACGCAGAAGAAGGACTCGGACGGCCCTAAGGAGATGGACCCCGAACTGGTGAAGACCTTCGACAAGTTGGGCATTCCCCTTGAGGAGCGCCTGGCTCTGAGTGGCATGGCAGTGGATGCCGTGATGGACTCAGTGAGCGTCAAGACCACGTTCAGAGACAAGTTGAAGGAGCGGGGCATCATCTTCTGCTCCATCAGCGAGGCTGTCAGGGAGCATCCCGAACTGGTGCGCCAGTACCTGGGCTCGGTGGTCTCCTACAAGGACAACTTCTTTGCCGCACTCAATTCAGCCGTGTTCAGCGACGGTTCCTTTGTGTATATCCCCAAGGGCGTGCGCTGTCCCATGGAACTGAGCACCTATTTCCGTATCAATGCCCGTGGCACGGGACAGTTTGAGCGCACGCTCATCGTGTGCGACGACAATGCCTACGTCAGCTATCTCGAAGGCTGTACGGCTCCCATGCGCGATGAGAACCAGCTTCATGCAGCCATCGTGGAGATAGTGGTCATGCAGGATGCCGAGGTGAAGTACAGCACTGTGCAGAACTGGTATCCGGGTGATGCCAACGGGCAGGGCGGCGTGCTCAACCTGGTCACCAAGCGCGGACAACTGCGTGGAGCCCGAAGCCGACTCTCCTGGACACAGGTGGAGACGGGTAGTGCCATCACCTGGAAATATCCCAGCTGTGTGCTTCAGGGCGATGACTCCCAGGCTGAGTTCTACAGCGTGGCCGTCACCAACAACTACCAGCAGGCTGATACGGGCACCAAGATGATACACATCGGGCGCAATACCAAGAGCACCATCATCAGCAAGGGTATCAGTGCAGGGTGCAGCCAAAACGCCTATCGCGGACTGGTCAAGGTGGCCAGCACTGCCGAGAACGCACGCAACTACAGCAGTTGCGACTCGCTTCTTCTGGGCGACAAGTGCGGTGCACACACCTTCCCCTATATGGATGTGCACAATGAGACAGCCATCGTGGAGCACGAGGCTACCACCAGCAAGATATCCGAGGACCAGCTCTTCTACTGCAACCAGCGCGGCATCGACACCGAGGAGGCTGTGAGCCTCATTGTCAACGGTTATGCCAAGGAGGTCATCAAGAAGCTTCCCATGGAGTTCGCGGTAGAGGCCCAGAAGCTTCTGGGCGTGTCGCTCGAGGGATCGGTAGGTTGAGGACAGACCGGCCATCTCCCTTCTGCCGCACAGAGAAGAGGGGAGTGAGAGGCCATGCAAAAGGACGAAAGTAAACAACTATGCTAAAGATAGAAAACCTGCATGCCAGCATCAATGGCAAGGAAATACTGAAGGGCGTGAACCTTACCGTCAGGGACGGGGAAGTGCATGCCATCATGGGACTCAACGGAGCGGGCAAGAGCACGCTCAGCAATGTCATCGTGGGTCATCCCGCCTACGAGGTCACTGCCGGAAGCATCACCTTCAACGGCAAGGATCTGCTGGCTCTCAAGCCCGAGGAACGAGCCCACGAGGGCATCTTCCTCAGTTTCCAGCAGCCCGTGGAGATACCTGGAGTGAGCATGGTCAACTTCATGCGCGCAGCTCTGAACGCCAAGCGCAAGTATCGCGGAGAGGAGCCTTTGGCGGCTGCCGACTTCCTCAAGCTCATGCGTGAGAAGCGCAAGATAGTGGAACTGGACAGCAAGCTCACCAGCCGCAGCGTAAACGAGGGCTTCTCGGGAGGCGAGAAGAAGCGCAACGAGATATTCCAGATGGCCATGCTCGAGCCTTTGCTCAGCATCCTCGACGAGACTGACTCTGGCCTCGATGTGGATGCTCTGCGCATTGTGGCCGAGGGCTTCAACAAGCTCCGCACGCCGCAGTCGAGTGCCATCGTCATCACTCATTACCAGCGTTTGCTGGATTACCTGAAGCCCGACATCGTGCATGTGCTCATCGGCGGACGCATTGTCAAGACCGCCGGACCGGAGCTCGCGCTCGAGATAGAGGAGCGAGGCTTCGACTGGATCAAGGAGGAGGTGGGAGTGTGAGTGCCGAGCAGCAATACATTGACTTCTATCGCGAGGCGGCCGGAGTCATCTCCCAGCGCAGCCTGCCTGTGATGAATGCGGCACGCGAGGCCGCCTTCAGGAGTTTCTGTGCGCAGGGATTTCCATCGCGCAAGGTGGAGCGTTATAAATACACCGACGTGCAGGCCGACTTTGCACCCAACTACGGCATCAGTCTGGCTCCGCTGCAGGTAGCCGACATGCCTTATTGCAGCACCCTGGCACAGGCCGACGCCCGTGTGGCAGCCTTCTATGGCCAGGTGGCCGATGGGGCCGACAGTGTGGTGGCACTCAATACCATGCTCGCCGTTGACACCCTGGTGGTACACATTCCGCGCAATGCCTGCCCCCAGCATCCCATACAGATAAGCCATCTCTTGCGCAGCAATGTGGATGACGTGATGGTCAACCGCCGCCTGCTCATCGTGCTTGATGAGTGCGCCCAGGCCGATGTGGTCATCACCGAGCGTGCCCATGACCAGCACCGCTTCCTCACCAACCAGGTCATCGAAGTGGTGGCCGCCGACGGCAGCAACCTCAATCTCTACGAGGTGGAGGAGACTCATCTGCTCTGCACACGCTACTCCAGCCTGTTCATCAGGCAGGGTCGCGACAGCCGTGTAAGCCACACCAGCCTCACCCTCTTCAATGGTCACACGCGTAACCGTACCGATGTGAGCCTGCAGGGAGAGGGCAGCGAGGTGACACTCAACGGCTGTGTGATAGCCGACAAGATGCAGCGTGTGGACAATAATACGCTCATTGATCATCAGGTAAGCCATTGCACCAGCCGCGAGCTGTACAAGTATGTGCTCGACGACAGTGCCGTGGGAGCCTTTGCCGGACGCATCCTGGTGCGCCCGGGAGCGCAGAAGACCGTGAGCCAGGAGACCAATGCCAACCTCTGTTCGGCACGCACCGCCCGCATGTACACCCAGCCCATGCTGGAGATCTATGCCGATGACGTGAAGTGCAGCCACGGCAGCACGGTGGGTCAGATAGACGATGCTGCGCTCTTCTATATGCGTCAGCGTGGCATCTCCGAGCAGGAGGCACGCCTGCTGCTCAAGTCTGCCTTTATCACCGAAGTGATAGATGCCATCCCGCAGGAGACGCTCCGCGACCGTCTGCAAGTGCAGGTCGATAAGCGCCTTCGCGGCGAGTTGTCAAAGTGTGAGGGATGTAAGTTATGCCAGTAAGACCGTTTGACATAGAGCAGATACGCGCCGACTTCCCCATTCTGGGCAGGAAGGTGTATGACAAGTATCCGCTTGTATATCTTGACAATGCCGCCACCACCCAGAAGCCACGCCTCGTGGTGGAGTCGATGGTGGACGAATATTATAATGTGAATGCCAATGTGCATCGCGGCGTGCACTTCCTCTCGCAGCAGGCTACCGACCTGCATGAGCAGGCACGCGAGACTGTGCGCCGCTTCATAGGCGCAGGCAGCACCCGCGAGATACTCTTCACCCGCGGCACCACAGAGAGCATCAATCTGGTGGCCAGTTGCTTTGGCCAGGCATTCATGCGCGAGGGCGATGAGGTGATAGTGAGCCAGATGGAGCATCACAGCAACATCGTTCCCTGGCAGCTCCTGCAGGAGAGGCTGGGCATACGCATCTGCGTGATACCCATGAGCGACGACGGCAGACTTTCGCTCGAGGCTCTGGAGCAGCTCTTCAGCAGCCGCACGCGCCTGGTGAGTGTTGCTCACGTGAGCAATGTGCTGGGTGCGGTCAATCCCGTGGCCGACATCATACGCATGGCACATGCCCATGATGTGCCGGTGCTGGTGGATGGTGCACAGAGCGCACCGCACATGCCCATCGATGTGAGCCTGATGGATTGTGATTTCTACGCCTTCAGCGGGCACAAGATGTATGGCCCCACGGGCATAGGAGTGCTCTATGGCAAGGAGAAATGGCTTGACCGCATGCCACCTTACATGGGCGGAGGCGAGATGATCAAGAACGTCAGCTTCGAGCATACAACCTTCAACGAACTTCCCTACAAATTCGAGGCAGGCACGCCCGACTATGTGGCATCCACTGGTCTGGCGCGGGCTATCGACTATATCAATTCCTTGGGAATGGAGCAGATAGAGGCTCACGAGCGTGATCTTACCCGCTACGCTATGGAACAGATGTCGCAGGTGAAGGGGATGCATATATTTGGTCCAACCGACACAGAGCATCACGATGCCGTGGTAAGTTTCCAGGTGGGCAATATCCACCACCTGGATATGGGCACGCTGCTCGACCGCTTGGGCATCGCTGTGCGCACCGGGCACCATTGTGCCGAACCTCTCATGCACCGCTTGGGAGTTGAGGGCACCTGCCGGGCCAGCTTTGCGCTCTACAACACCCGTGCCGAGGTGGATGCTCTGGTGCGTGGCATCGAGCGCGTACGAGGCATGCTGGAGTGAGCAGAAAGCTTCTTCCGGCCCCCTCAGGGGAGAGGGGCTGGAAATGCACCGCGCTGCATCGGCCATCGCATCGCGCTGCGTCGGCTGTCGCACCGCGCTGCATCGGTCACCGCACCGCACTGCGCTTTGGGGTACAGGCTACCGTACCTGTCACTCCTCCTTGGTGGAGCAGAGAGCGGACTTGCTTTTATTGAAACAAACACAACGATTAAATGAGAAAGATATGAAGAAGATTTTGTTCAGGATGTGCCTTGCAGCGGCCATCCTATGCACCGGCATCACGGTGAGCAGCTGCGATGAGAACAGCCCTTGGTTCCAAATCATACAGAACCTGCTGGGCACTAATACCACTTACACCTATTCGGGCACTGCCACCTACCAGTGTCTGTCGGAGCCCAACAGCAATGGCGAGTACACCAAGACGCTGGCTCACTTCAACCAGCAGAGCAGTCAGGTGTCTCTCACCACCACATCGGTCAATGAGACCGAGGCTACTGTGGTGCTGCCCGCAGCTTCGCAGAATGGTGTGACCATGTCGGCTGTCACACTCTCGGGACTCTTCATGCAGAGCACAGGCAATACGACCACCCTGTCGGTACCTGCCGATGGCATCAATGGTGAGGGTACGATTACTTTTGGCAATCAGAGCTATAGCCTCTCCAACCTGTACGTGACCAGCGCCAGTGCCACCAGTGGTGTCATCACCATGCAGCTGACTCTCTATTTCGGCACAGCTAACAGCAATGGTGCTTATCCTGCGGCTGTGAACGTCAAGTACAGCGGTAAGGCCATTGCACAGCAGTAATCATCCGGCTGCCCCGGCGGCTGAAACCAATGGGGCAGACTGGCCAAGGGGAAGGAGAGAGAGCGTATGCTGCTACCATATTATAAGGAAAGAGTCGTAGAGGCCGGCTGTGACGAGGCCGGCAGAGGCTGTCTGGCCGGGCCGGTCTATGCAGCGGCAGTCATCCTCCCGCCCGATTATCACAACGACTTGCTCAATGACTCGAAGCAACTGAGCGAGAAGCGCCGCAACGAGCTGCGTGTCATCATCGAGCGCGAAGCGTTGGCATGGGCGGTGGGCATCGTGGACAATCACGAGATAGACCAGATAAACATCCTCAATGCAAGCATCCTGGCCATGCACCGTGCGCTGGACCAGCTGCAGGTGCGGCCGCAGGAAATCATCGTTGACGGCAACCGCTTCAAGCCCTACAGAGACCTTCCCCACACCACCATAGTGAAGGGCGATGCGCGATACATGAGCATAGCCGCTGCCAGCATATTGGCCAAGACGCACCGCGATGAGTGCATGCTCAGGCTGCACAGCGAGTTTCCCCAGTATCACTGGGACTCCAACAAGGGCTATCCTGCCCCTGCACACCGCCAGGCGATACGTTCCTGCGGCACCACGCCATATCACCGCCTCACCTTCCAGTTGCTGCCGCCCGAGCAGATGATGCTGGATTTCGGTGAGTGAGCGCTTGGCTGTGAGCGCGGAATTAGGTAATTTTGCAGCGAAATAGAAACAAGTAAGAAACATAACGAAGAATATTATGGCAAAGAAAGCACTTCTGATGATCCTCGACGGATGGGGCATCGGCAATCATGGCAAGGGTGACGTTATCTTCAACACACCTACACCCTTCATGGACCACCTCAATGCTACATACCCTCACAGCCAGCTCTTGGCAAGCGGAGAGAATGTAGGTCTGCCCGACGGACAGATGGGTAACTCTGAGGTAGGACACCTCAATATCGGTGCCGGTCGCATCGTATATCAGGATTTGGTGAAGATTAACCGCGCCTGTGCAGACGGCAGCATCCTGGAAAACGCCGAGATAGTGTCGGCCTACGAGTATGCCAAGGCCAACGGCAAGAGCGTGCATCTGATGGGCCTCACAAGCAATGGTGGCGTGCATTCATCACTTGACCACCTGTTCACACTGCTCGACATCAGCAAGACTCACGGCATTCAGCACACCTATGTACACTGCTTCATGGACGGCCGCGATACCGACCCCAAGAGCGGCAAGGGCTTTATCCAGCAGGTGACAGACCACTGCGCACAGGTGCCCGGTGCAGCTATCGCCAGTGTGATTGGCCGTTTCTACGCCATGGACCGCGATAAGCGCTGGGAGCGAGTGAAGATTGCCTACGATCTGCTCGTGGCTGCAGAGGGCAAGCAGGCTGCCGACATGGTGCAGGCTATGCAGGAGAGTTACGATGAGGGCGTGACCGACGAGTTCGTGAAGCCCATCAACAACAGCACTGTGGATGGCACCATCAAGGAAGGCGATGTGGTCATCTTCTTCAACTACCGCAATGACCGTGCCAAGGAACTCACCATCGTGCTCACACAGCAGGATATGCCCGAGCAGGGTATGCACACCATCCCCGGCCTGCAGTACTACTGCATGACCCCCTATGATGCCAGTTTCAAGGGCGTGCATATCCTCTTCCCCAAGGAGAACGTGCGCAATACTCTGGGCGAGTATCTGGCCAGCAAGGGTCTGCGACAGCTCCATACAGCCGAGACAGAGAAGTATGCTCACGTGACTTTCTTCTTCAACGGAGGCCGCGAAGCTCCCTTCGACGGTGAGGAGCGTATCCTGGTGGCCAGCCCCAAGGTGGCTACCTATGACCTCAAGCCCGAGATGAGTGCCTTCGAGGTGAAGGATAAACTGGTGGCTGCAATCAAGGAGAACAAGTATGACTTCATCGTGGTCAACTTTGCCAACGGCGATATGGTGGGCCACACAGGTATCTATGAGGCCATCGAGACAGCGGTGAAGGCCGTTGACCAGTGTGTCAAGGAGGTCATCGAGGCTGCCAACGCCACCGACTACGAGACTATCATCATTGCCGACCACGGTAATGCCGACAATGCCATCAACCCCGATGGTACCCCCAACACCGCGCATTCATTGAATCCTGTGCCCTTCATCTATGTGACACAGAACAAGGCTGCCAAGGTGGAGAACGGCGTTCTGGCCGACGTGGCACCCAGCATCCTGCACATCATGGGTCTGGAGCAGCCTGCCGAGATGACCGGCAAGTGCCTGATTGAAGACTGATCCGGCGGTATGGCAGATGTGAATATCGAGCCATCCTGGAAAGCTGTACTGAGCGACGAGTTTGCCAAACCTTACTTTGGCGAACTCGTCCGCTTTGTTCATACAGAGTACTCCTCGGGTACATGCTTCCCGCCTGGCAACCTCATCTTCAATGCTTTCAACAGCACCCCATTTGATCAGGTCAAGGTGGTCATCTTGGGTCAGGACCCTTATCACGGTGTGGGCCAGGCCCACGGACTCTGTTTCAGCGTCAATGATGAGGTCGATTTCCCGCCCTCGCTCCGCAATATCTTCCAGGAGATACAGGCCGAGACGGGCGCGCCTATCCCGCAGAGCGGCAATCTGAGCCGCTGGGCCAGTCAGGGTGTATTCCTTCTCAACACCTGTCTCACTGTGCGCGCCCATCAGGCGTTCAGCCATAGCGGGCATGGTTGGGAGACTTTCACCGACGAGGTCATCCGTCTGCTCAGCCAGCACAGAGAGCATCTGGTGTTCCTGCTGTGGGGTGCACCGGCCGGCCGAAAGGCATCCTTCATCGACTCCAGCCGCCATCTGGTGCTCCGCAGCCCGCATCCCAGTCCGCTCAGTGCCTATCGCGGCTTCTTCGGCAATGGTCATTTCCGCCAGTGCAACGAGTATCTGCAGGAGCACGGAATGACGGGAATAGAGTGGTGAGATGTTATGGCTCGGCCGCTTCGCGCGGTTCGAGTGGCGGGGCAGGAACTCCGGTTCAGCTTCTTTGCCCGTATATATATAATAGGTAAAAGCGCTCGGTAGGGCGCTTTTCTTGTTTTTGGGGGTGCAGGTGATGGTTTCTGTAGGTGCACCGTTGCGCCTCTCTGATGTGCGAAATCCCGTTTCGTCGAGGCAGTTTGCCATGTGTGGATGGCAATGCAGGCAGTCAGGTGGATGGTGGGAGTAGAGAAAAGTACAAGTGACAACCACTTTCCTTGCTTGTTTCAGCAAATATCGTTAACTTTGTTTGCGTATTTCTGTATCAAATCGACAATTGCATATGCGAGACCGAATTCTATTGCTCTTCATGTGCCTTACGCTCTTCGTGGGCGCACAGGCCAAGCGTCGCTCCATCTCAGTGCTGGGCGACTCCTACAGTACATACGAGTGCTACATCCCTGCCGGCTATGCGGTGTGGTACCACGAGCCGTATCAGCCCGAGAGGACAGATGTGACCGATGTCACACAGACCTGGTGGCACCTGCTCTGCCAGAAGCGTGGGTTCAAGCTCGATACCAACAATTCCTACAGCGGAGCCACTATCTGCAACACCGGCTATGGCGGCAAGGACTTCACCGACCGCTCCTTCATCACACGCGCCAGCCAGTTGGGTTGCCCCGACATCATCCTTGTCTTCGGCGGCACAAACGACTCTTGGGCCAATGTACCCCTGGGAGAGATGAAGCACGAGGGCTATACCACCCAGGATCTCTTCTCCTTCCGTCCGGCTGTGAGCTACCTGGCACGCTATCTGGTGAAGCGTTACCCCAACACGGATGTGTATTTCATCCTCAATACCGAACTGAAGCCCGAGATAGGGCAGGCCACTCAGGAGGCTTGTGAGCGCTGGGGTGCCAAGCTCATCACCCTCAAGGACATAAGCAAGAAGTCCGGTCATCCCGACGCGGCTGGCATGCAGGCCATAGCGCGTCAGGTGAGTGCGGCTGTCAAGTGAGCATTTTATTTAGATGGAAATAGCAACATTATCTAACGAAAACTATCTGATATGAAGAAAATGATGACGTGGGCACTGGCCCTCCTTGCTGCATTCTCAGTACAGGCGCAGCAGGTGGAACCCGAACTGGCAGACCCGAAGCCAGGCGCTCAGGAGACTTGGAACGCGGTGAAGAAGACTACTCTGGCATGGGGTAGCACCGATGTGCGCTACTCGCGCAGCCAGCCTGCCACAGGCGCCAAGGCGCTGGTGCTCGACGCCTGGAGGGGCGAACGTGTGTCGGCACAGGCTGTGCTCTCCACACCCGTTGACCTCTCGCGTGTGACTATGGAGGTGAGTGACCTCAAGTGCGGAAAGAGCATCATCCCCGCAGCCAGCGTGCGCAAGTATTTCGTGCGCTACGTGATGACCGACTGGCACAACAACAAGGCCGACTCCTTCCTGCTGCCCGACCACCTCTCGCCTGATGCCGAGATGAAGGTGGCAGCCCACACCACCCGCCCCATGTGGCTGGATATCCGTGTGCCTCAGGATGCCAAGCCAGGCACCTACAAGGGAATGCTCTCTGTCACCTTCGATGGTCAGACACTCTCGCTGCCTCTCTCCCTGCAGGTGTGCTCACGTGTTCTGCCCGCTCCCTCAGAGTGGTCCTTCCACCTCGACCTCTGGCAGAACCCCTATGCAGTGGCCCGTTACTTCAACGTGCCTCTGTGGAGCCAGGAGCACTTTGACCGCATGCGTCCCATCATGAAGCTGCTGGCCGACGCCGGCGAGAAGGTCATCACCTGCTCCATCATCCAGCATCCTTGGAACAGCCAGACCTATGACCCCTTTGAGAGCATGATAGCCAAGATGCGTCAGATCGACGGTACCTGGAAGTATGACTACACCGTGTTTGACCGCTGGGTGCAGTTCATGATGGACCTCGGCATTGACAAGCAGATCGACTGCTATACTCTCGTACCCTGGCACTACGTGTTCGACTACTACGACTGCGCTACCAACAGCACCAAGCAGGTGAAGTGCGAGCCCAAGCAGCAGGCATATCGCGAGCTCATCCTGCCTTTCCTGAAGGACTTTGCAGCCCACCTCAAGGCCAAGGGATGGTTCGATCGTACATGCATCGCAATGGACGAACGTCCTATGGACCAGCTGCAGGCAGCATGGGAAGTGGTGCGTGAGGCCGACCCCGGATACCGCATCGAGGGCGCTATGAACTATAAGGTGGGCGAAACAGGGCTCATCGACCAGATGCACGATATCAGCATCTCCTATGATGATGCCCACGTGCCCGTGGATTATCTGAACGCTCGTCGTGCCAACGGACAGAAGACCACCTTCTATACCTGCTGTGGTCCCGACCGCCCCAATACCTTCACCTTCTCCGATCCTGCCGAGTCTGCTTACCTGGGTTGGCATGCTTCCACCCTCGGTTTCGACGGCTTTCTGCGTTGGGCATACAATAGTTGGACTGCCCGTCCATGCCAGGACAGCCGCTTCATCACATGGGCATCCGGCGACTGCTATCTGGCTTACCCCACCGGCAGCAGCATCCGCATGGAGCGCCTGACAGAGGGTATTCAGGCTTATGAGAAACTGCGCATCCTGCGTCCCACCCTCAATGCCGCCCAGCTGAAGCAGCTCGACAAGGCTCTCGAGCCCTTCCGTCCTGTGGTTTATGACACCACTCTCGATGCTGCCCAGGCTGTCAATGCCGCCAAGGCAACACTCAAGAAGCTCAGTGGCAAGTAAATAGGAACATCCGCTTCGGCGTCGTTCCCCTTTGCCTTCACTTCCTTCCCCTCGTAGGGTAAGAACGGTGGGCAAAGTCCCTCACCCCCATTTCCGCCTTGCATCATCCGCACCAAAAGGATGATGCAAGGCGGTTCCTTTTATCCCTAGCCTTTTGCCGTTCCGCCCGCATCCTCATTCCGTCTTCCCCGCACCCTTGTACTGCCTCTCTCGTACCCTTGTTTCACTTCTCTCACATTCTTATTCAGCCTCTCTCGCACCCTTGTTTTGCTTCTCCCGCATCCTTGTGCAGCCTCTCTCGTATTCTTGTTTTGCTTCTCCCACATCCTTGTCCCGCCTCTCTCGTATTCTTGCTTTAGGATTGCTGAATAATAGCCTCCATGTCACTCCTATGATTTCCCATGGAGACTTCAGCCCACCTTCAGGTATCCGTTTCCCAAATAGCCGCCCCAATCGAGGGCGTAATCCATAATGAGACAAAGTAGTTCCCTCACGGACTTTTACTATTGTCAAATACGGAGAAGAAGGCTTCTTCTGCACTTTCGGTAAGTCATCATGCCAGGGAAGAAATGTTCCGTCACCGTCCAACCCAAGGCTGGACGGTGGATGAAGCAAGCTTACTTTGCAAAGTAATATACCTTCTCTGACCGTCCAGCCTTGGGTTGGACGGTGGATGCGTACTGCATACCCACCCCTGAAGGCTGATTGAAGCATGCACATAAGATATCTGTTTCCCATGTGCAAGTCTATATTTGGCCTTTGCGATAGGCGTAGTTGTAGGAGTGTATGAAACAAGAGATGAGTTTCTGTGCTGCCTGAATTTCTACACAGAGGATAGCTTACACATTGGGTGTCATGTGGTTGTCAGTTGAGTGTGCAGATGTTCTCATTAAGGAGTTTCATGTTGCTTTCGGGGAACAGCTTCCTGTTGATCCTGTTTTTCCTGTTGGTATAGGCAGAAGCGGAAGTGTTGGTGCACATGCGTATTTCATAATCGCTAAGCTTGAGTCTAAGCAGGATGGCTGTCAGCATCTCAATCTTGCCCAGCTGCACCATGTTCATTTTGTCCCATAGAACAGGGAATTTGAATTTAGCATATTCGAGTAAGTTTTCGCATTCCTCATGAGAGAACGGATGATTTCGCTGTACTGGTAACCAAACGATTTACATCTTAGACCGAGGTCTGAGTCGATTACAGATGACAATGTGGAGTCAAATTGCTCCATGACCCGAAAATATTCCTCCAAAAGAGTGAGTTCCTCAGGTTTAATTTGTAACTTCGCCATGTCTATCGTCGTATTCTCTTGTTTTTTGCAACACTAAGACAAGTGAATTCTTCGATATGGCAAAATCCTGGGCACCTTTTTGTTGCTCAGGTACTTAAAAGGTTTAATTTACAATAGTGTTGCGGAATTAAGGAAGAAAAGAAAGGAATATATTATGTCAGATTATAATAGAAATTGTGGACCTAACGCAATAGATGAATACGATAAAGCTACAAAATATAGCGATAACACATATCGTAGAACTCATTTTGTAAGAGGTACTGGAGCAATGACATCAAACAATGCATCAGGTTCCAGCAATTATTACGAATCATATCAGATATGCTCTGGAATCTCAGAGTTGGGAGATTCATGCCTTAGTAGATATGGCATATATTCTGTTTCTCTTCCTACAACGTTAATAAAAATAGGATCTTCATGTTTCAGAAGTTCCAGAATTACATCAATTTCTTTACCTGATAGTCTAGAAGAAATAGGTCATAATAATTTCCCATCAACGCTAACATCAATAACAATACCTTCCCAAATAAAGGATTTCCCAATTGATAACCTCCAAGAATGTACAAATTTGCCTTCAATTGGAGTTGATAAAGATAATAACTCCTATAAGAGCATAGGAGGCATACTTTATAACTATGAAGTTACTGAAATTTTACTCTGTCCAAGAGCAAAATCTGGAAAGGTAATCATACCAAACACCGTAACACGCATTGCTGAAAAATGTTTCCAAGGTTGTACAAAACTAACCATGATAGAATTACCACGTTCTATTGAGACCATTGGAGATTATGCCTTCAGTGGACTCACATTAGATCGTCTTGTCATTCCAAATAGTGTAAAATCTATTGGCATAGGTTGTTTTGCAAATACAGTAATCAACAAGACATTCAGATTCCCACAAGGAATTACTGAATTGTCATCTAATTGTTTTGAAAGAGCTATTATACCTTCTACAGATTTCATAAAGAACGTAGAAGTAATCGGTGATAATTGTTTTAATGTTAGATCAAAAAATGAGTCTCTTCCTGAATATCTTATTCTGCCAAAGATAAAGCATATTGGCGAATTTGCTTTTGATGACGAGAAGAAGACTAAAGTATTTGAATTGCCATCATCATTAACTTTTATAGGGGATTGTGCGTTTAATTCCACAGCAGACGACCTAAAAATAATCTGCCTTTCAATTGTTCCGTTTAAGTTATCAAACGGAGCATTCCATGGTATAAGTGATAATGCTTCATTGTTTATACCAAAAGGAACAAAGATCATTTATGAAAACACAGCTCCATGGTCAACATTTACAAATATTGTAGAGTTTGATCTCGACAAAGACATTTGTGATGAGGAAAAAGAAATCACAGATGAGCACTTGTATGCACGTCTCAATAGCATAGCTAATTCTATAAGAAATGCTGATCGATTCTATCTCAAAGAAATTCTGCATGACGTTGCCTTATCCTATCAGTGTGTAGATAATGATGAGGATTATGAAGTTGCAATGGAACTTATAAAATATAATCGCAGATTCAATCCGGCATTGATTCCTGACTTAGAGTATTCTATGACAAGGTCGTGGCCATCACCTGTGGCTTGAGGTACGAGGCTGATGCCCAAAGTCTATGGCATGACCATTTGTTGGATATCCTCACCAGGCGTGGCAGGGAGGCAGAACGCCTCATTGACAGGGTGGCACTGCTTAAGCGGGGGCATCAGATGCAGTTCTGGAGTTTTGTGTGGTCGGCCATTGTAGATGTTGATGACGGGGGAAAGCGGGATTTCCACAGGGCTTATATAGTTGGGCATTATCCCAGGATGGCAGAGATTTATGATATGGCTCACCAACTGTTTTATGATGGCATCAATTTGTCGAGCATAAGTCCGCGAGATTGTCCAACGTGAGAAATTGGACGTCCAGACAGTCTGAAGTCATGTGTGAGACTGGAAGGGTGGTGAATTAGAATTTTATAAAAACAGGTGAAGATGAAAGAAACGACAGACCTAAGCGTCCTACATACAAAATTGCGGCTTTGGCTGGAGTCATGCCAAACAGAGGTAAATGGTCATATTGCCATGTTGGAGAAACAGATGTTACGGAGGTTTCTGCCCGTGTGATATAGATGGCATTAGAAAGGCAAGCGCATGGAAATGAGTGCCCACTGTGCAGCGGCGTTCTCATTTCAATGCGCTTACTTTTCCTCAGGCGTGTGTTGCCTTCCTTGGGGGAGGTTTGCCTGTTTGTTCTCCTCGTGCTACTTGCTCTCCTGGGGCAGATAATGCTTTCCGAAGTTGAAGCCGCGCATCTGCAGGATGCCGGCCTCGTGCCTGAAGCGGCGCAGGAAGTCGTCGAATCCGGGCTTCTCCAGCGGGCTCCATCCCGTCTCGGCAATGGCTATCAGACGTGGGTAAGCCAGGTAATCCACATAGTTGATGTCGCACACGTGCTCGGTCCAGAAGGTTCCCTGCACACCCTTGTAGTGGTGCCGCTGGTTGGCGGGTACGCTTTCGGGTACAGGCACATACCTGAAGGTCATCTCCAGATTGTCCTTTCCGCTGCCTGCTGCACCGGGTTCTCCGGGAGCATCACTCTGCTTGCGGTTGATGTAATAGCAGCCAGGCCCGTATTCTGTGATGATGCAGTCCAGTCCCAGCGATGCCGCTGTGCGTGCTCCCTGTTGGCATGGATGCCAGCAGAAGATGGTTGCCCCCGTCTGCTTTATCAGGTTGAGGTCGGCTCCATGTGCCGTCACGCTCTCGTTCCAGAGTGCCATCTTGCGTCCCCTTTGCTTCAGGTGCTCGGCCATCTGTGTGATGAAATAGCTTTGCAGAGGTCTGTAGTTGGGCTTCTCCTGGGCTGGCGTGATGCCCTTGGCGATGAGGCTCTGCAGCAGCTGCTGGCATTGCTGGTTGTGCTCCCATGCTGTGCTGGGGCACTCATCGCCGCCTATGTGCACATATTCGCAGGGGAACACGTCCATCACTTCGGTAAGCACATCGCGTGCGAACTGCACTGCTGCGGGGTTGGCAACGTTGAGCACGTCGCTATATACACCGCCTTGGTTGGTCTGCACCTTGTGTTCGGCCTTGGGGTCACAGCTGAATTCTGGGTACGAAGCCAGTGCTGCGCAGATGTGGCCGGGCATGTCTATCTCGGGTATCACCAGTATGTGCAGCGAGTCGGCATAGCGTACTATCTCTCGGCACTGGTCCTGCGTGTAGAAGTAAGGGCCGTATTGGTGTCCCAGCCAGTAGTATCCCTTCTCCATGTCATTCCAGCGGCAGTCGCTTGCCACACTGCCTATCTCGGTGAGGCGGGGGTATTTTTTCACCTCGAAGCGCCATCCCTGGTCCTCGGTCAGGTGCCAGTGGAAGTAGTTGAGCTTGTACATGGCCATTCCGTCGAGCACGTGCTTGATGTCCTGCACGGTGAAGAAGTGCCTGCCGCAGTCGAGCATGAACCCACGGTAACTGAATCGCGGTGCATCGTCGATGCTCGCTACGGGCAGCCGGTAGGCGGCCACTGTGTCGCACGCCAGGCCTGCCATCACGTGAGGGGGCAGCATCTGACGCACCGACTGGAAGGCATAGAACAGTCCCGCAGTGGTGCTCACCTTGATGGTCACACGTCGTGGGGTGATGTCCATCTGGTATCCCTCGCTCTCTATGGTGCTGTCCTTCAGGAGTACAAAGGTGCCCTTGGTGCCCTTCTTCAGTTTGCCCTTGTAGCCGGTGGTACGGTCCAGCGAGCCCACAAATTGTGTGGCCTCCTTCTTCATCTCCCCATCGGTGAAGTCGGCAAGCGACACCGAATACTTGCGGGGTAGGGTGAAGTGCCCCGTCCCATACGAGATGCTCTTGGGCGATGGTGTGATGTATGTCTCTTGGGAAAATGCCGGCAGTAAAGCCGATACGAACATCGCTGCGAGGCACAGTAGTTTCTTCATGCAGTAGTGGTGTTAAGTTGTTTTGTGGACACAAAGGTACGGATTTTTCCTCATACAGCCCCTTCTTTCCCTGATTAACTGTCTTTTAGACAGCTCGAGACCCTTCCGATCCCCTCGGCAGGCGGTTCTGTGCTGACTATTGGCCTGCTGCCGCCCGCAGGGCAGTGGCTCCCTTTGTGGAAAGAAAAAGGAATAAAAAGCGGCTCTGGACTTTTGACTTGTCGCCAAAAGAGCTATCTTTGCCCTGTAACAACCGTCAAACATCTGATTGCGAAACAAATGAAGCCCTCTTGATGCCCTTTGGGATATGCAGGAATGCCTCAAGGAGGATTGGGGAGATGGTGATGGAGGCTTGCTGGAGACGGATTGTGGGATAAAGTGTAGATGAATGATGACGACGTGTGTACTGCTTTTTCTGCTGTTTGTATGCGCAGGGCAATGCCTTGGACAGACAGTCAGCCTCTCGGGCCAGTTCCCTGCCGTGCAAGGCGAATTGGCCGATGATTCGCTGCGGACGCTGGCCAGCCAGGTGGTTGCATACTCAAGGAACACACCGCAGGAGATAGTGTCGGTACACATGGACAACAACTGCTACTTCCTGGGCGACACCATCTGGTACAAGGCGTATGTGCTCAGAGACGGTAAGATGACGCCCTCTGACATCAGTTGTGTGCTTTATGCCGAACTCTTCAACCAGGATGGCTACTTGGTGGAAAGGCAGTCGCTGCGCTTGCGAAACGGCATGGGCAGCGGCTCTTTCTGCCTTCCCGATACGGCCTATGCCGGCTATTATGAACTGAGAGCCTATACGCGCTGGCAGCTCAACTGGGGAGAGCATGATCATCCAAGGCAGAAGGGAACCAATGCCTGGTTCCTGCGAAAGGAGATGGCAAGGGAGTTCTATCGTGACTATGACAAGCTCTACAGCCGTGTGTTCCCCGTGTATGACAAGCCCGAGAAGGCTGGAGACTACAGTCAGGTGATGACCCTGCGCCCCCTGAGACGCTATTACAAGTTGAGGCAGGAAGAGCCTGGTGCTGAGGTGACTGTCTATCCCGAGGGCGGAAACTGGGTGAACGGGGTGGAGCAGAGGCTTGCCTTTGAGGCTGTGAGCGAGAAAGGCGAGCACAGAGACGGACGTCTGGTCGTGAAAGACAGCAAGGGACAAGTGGTGGCAGAGGCACAGACGGAGCACCGAGGAAGAGGCGTGCTTCTCATCACGGCTTTGTCGGGAGAGAAGTATCGGGCAGAGTTCCTTTGGGGAAAAGGAAAGGTGGCGAAGGTGGATTTGCCCAAGAGAGAGGATGTGGGCGTAAGTGTCCGCACCCACGAAGGCAAACAGGCACTTGAAGTAGGTATTGCACGGGCAGGGCTACGGGATGTTCCGTTGGGAATGACTGTCATGCAGAACGGTTCGGTAAGGTACCAGTGCACAATAGAAGCAGGAAGCGTGAGCGTTCCCAAGGCGTGTCTGGATGCAGGAGTGGCGCAAGTGACGGTCTTTGACAGAAGCGGAAAGGTGTGGGCAGACAGGCTGTTGTTCTGCTTCCAGGATAAAGTGATGACCGGCAAGGCCATTGTGAGCGGGATGCCTGCCGTGCTGAAAGCCTACGACAAGGCTACGCTGAAGGTAAAGGCACCCATGCCGGGAACCGTATCGGTGGCCGTAAGGGACAAAGGCCGCTCTGGTGAAACTTTCGACAATGGCAATCTGCTCACCGAAGCATTGCTCTGCAGTCAGATAAAGGGGTTTGTGGAAAGTCCGGGTTATTATTTTGAGGCAGACGACTCTCTGCATCACCGTCATCTTGACCTCCTGCTGATGGTGCAAGGATGGCGGAGACATGTGTGGCAGGAGATGACCAGACCTTTCCTGGTGAAGGAACCCTTTGAGATGGCGCCCATACTGCGTGGGGATGTGTATAAATATACAGCCAGAGACCCAGAAGACCTCTATTACACTTTGCCCGTGCAGGACCTTTCTGCCTATAAGAGTCTGTATCCCACGGCAGGGACATGCGGGCCGAAGATAGAGGAGGTACGCAAGCGCGTGAAGAATACCGACAAGAACACAGAGGTGGGCATCGCCTCTGCTCCCACCGTTGATGCCAAGCCGGAGTGGTATTCCAAGGGGACGAACGCAAGGATGCAGGCCGACAGGGCAAAGGCATTGCAGGCCGGATTCTATTCCACTGAGATGGAGGATAAGTTCAGTGACTCCGTAGGCAAACAGTATCTGAACAAGATAAAGAAGGAGGTGGAGGTGTATGCACAGTTTGCTGTCCTCTCCAGTATGGCCTCCAACACCAGTGCCGAGACGGCAGCCATGACGCGTCAGGGACAGTTCACCCTGCAAGCTCCACATTCTGACACGCCTTACTATCTGCATCTTACGACCATCAAGAGCGGGCAGGAAGTATGCATGGTGGCCGATGCTGATGAATATCCTGACTACAGCGTTCGTCTTAGCCAGCCTTATCCGCGATTTGTAAAGCCCTATTCGTTTTACCAGACACGGTTTCCCGACTATCTGGAATATGGACTGGAAGAGGATGATGACAGCACTACCACGCTGGCCATGGTGACGGTGGGAGCCCGTAGGGGCGGGTTGCGTGCGCTGGATCTGAACAAACCGGCGTTGGTGGTGGATGCCTATGAAGCCTTCAACCAAGTGGTGGATGCCGGTCTCATGCCCGCCTGGCTGTGCGGATCACTTTATTTCTCACTCAGTTTGGGCCGCCTCTACATAGGCGATATGGGCATCCGTCGCAGTTATGATCTGGAGCGCAGATGGAACGGGCATTCCGCTTCGTTCTTTACCTCAATATCAGACCAGTTGCGCTACAATCATCTGTAATCTCGAGAAGGTGCTCATCTATACCGACTATTCTCCCCGTCTGGAGGGTGACAAGCGCTACCAGGCTGCCGACCAGCCCAGTGTGACGGTCAATCTGGTGGCTTTGCCCGACCATTTGGTGAGGCCCACCAGCCGTGACCGCATGTATGTGGTGTCGGGATATAACACTTGCGAAGACTTTTATCGCCCTCATTATGAGCAACGGCCTCTGCCTGCCCATGCCGATCATCGCCGTACACTCTATTGGAATCCAGACTTGAAGTTGGATGGCAATGGGGAGGCAGAGATTACCCTGTGGGGAAACAGCCGTGACTGTGAGCCTGCCGTGAGCATAGAGGGCGTTTGCGATGAGGGAGGAATCATTGTGGGAAGGTGAGGCGGTAGGTACTGACGCAGGTGCCCGGTGCAGTGGCTTTTGCTTGGGCAAGCATGTGGGCATGCGGCATGCGGCGGTCGGCAGCACGTGCCAGGCGGGTGGCGTGGGAACCACAGGATATGAGCCTTCGCGTAGCAGGCAAACGGACTATCTGAGGCAGATGATTTGCGTTTTTCTCAAAAAGGCTTGTACAAGAGGAAGTGTTTTAGTACTTTTGCACACAGAATACGTATTCCTTTGACATCATACAAGCAGCGATGAGCCCAACAAGACTGAACAACCAGCTTCAGCAGACTATCTCCCAATTGAGCGAGAACAGCCCGCTGCATGGTTTATCACTTGAGCACAGAGACGGAGACCCACTACCCAGCCAGCAGGCATTGGCCGAGGTGGTTGACCTGTGCCGCTCTGTCTTCTTCCCCGGTTACTTCGGACAGCCGGCCATCAGCGCCCGCATGCAGACTTATCACCTGGGTGTGAGCATGGAGCGCCTGCATACATTGCTCACCGAACAGATATTGGCGGGTCTGTGTACCACTCTGCCCGTAGAGGAGGGACAGGATGCCGATGACCATAAAGCGCAGTACAATGAGGACACTTGCGAGCGACGTGAGCGTGCCGAGCAGATAGCCGTGGATTTCATACAGAGGCTCCCCGCATTGAGGGATATCCTGGCCACCGACGTGGAGGCAGCCTACAATGGCGACCCTGCCGCCGATTCCTATGGCGAGATTATCAGTTGCTACCCCGTGATACGCGCTCTCACCAACTATCGCGTAGCGCACGAACTGCTGGTGTTGGGAGTTCCCCTCATTCCACGAATCATTACCGAGATGGCTCACAGCGAGACGGGCATCGACATTCACCCCGCCGCCACCATCGGCCATCACTTCACCATCGACCATGGTACGGGTGTGGTGATAGGTGCCACATGCATCATCGGCAATAATGTGAAGCTGTATCAGGGGGTGACGCTTGGTGCCAAGAGTTTCCCTTTGGACGAGAACGGCAACCCCATCAAGGGCATTCCACGTCATCCCATACTGGAGGACAATGTCATTGTATATAGCAATGCCACTGTGCTGGGGCGCATTACCATAGCCGCAGGAACCATCATCGGTGGCAACCTGTGGGTGACTGAAAGCACCAAACCAGGCGACCGCATCGTGCAGGCCAAGCGCAGGAAGAATGCCGCCAAGGACTGTGTGGTGAGGCCCGAAGACTATGGGGGGCTCTGACTTATCGAGAGCAAAGAGACAAGTAAATACACTATCAGAAACATCATAACACATACAATGGAATTTGAAATGATAGCCAAGACCTTCCAGGGGCTGGAAGGAGTGCTGGCTGAAGAGCTGACCGCCCTGGGTGCAAACAATATACAGAAGGGACGCCGAATGGTGTCGTTTACCGGCGACAAGGAAATGCTCTACCGGGCCAACTTCGCTTTGCGTACCGCAGTGCGTGTGCTCAAACCCATCAAGCACTTCCGTGCCAAGACGGCCGATGAGGTGTATGATGCCGTGAAGGAGATAGACTGGAGCCAGTATCTGGGCAATGACACTACGTTTGCAGTAGATAGCGTGGTATATAGCAATGAGTTCAGACACAGCAAGTTTGTGGCTTACAAGGTGAAGGATGCCATTGTAGATCAGTTCCGCGAGAAGACCGGCAACCGGCCCAATATACGCATCACCAACCCCGACATGCAGCTCCACATCCATGTGGCAGAGTATGACTGCACCCTCTCATTGGATTCTTCGGGCGAGAGCCTGCACAAGCGTGGATGGCGTCAGGCCACTGTGGAGGCTCCCATCAACGAGGTGTTGGCTGCCGGCATCATCCTGCAGACGGGATGGAAGGGTGAATGCGACCTGGTGGATCCCATGTGCGGAAGCGGCACCTTCCTGATAGAGGCTGCCATGATAGCCTGTGGCATTGCCCCCGGAGTGTATCGCAGGGAGTATGCCTTCGAGAAGTGGCCCGACTTTGACCAGGATCTCTTCGACCGTATATATGATGATGATTCAGCCGAGAAGCCCTTTGAGCATCACATTTATGGCTATGACATCAACCACAACACCATAGCGGTGGCCACCGAGAATGTGCGTGCGGCTGGTCTTTCTAAGTATATCACTCTGCAGCAGAGGGATATCAAGGACTTCACCCAGCCCGAGGAGAAGTGTATCATGGTGACCAATCCTCCCTATGGCGAGCGTATCTCTGCCCCTGATCTGCTGGGTCTGTACAAGACTTTAGGCGAGAGACTCAAGCATCAGTTCGTGGACAATGACGCGTGGGTGCTCAGTTACCGCGAGGAATGTTTCGACCAGATAGGCCTGAAGCCCTCGCTGCGTACACCGCTTTTCAACGGTTCGTTGGAGTGCGAATTGCGAAAGTACCAGATATTTAGCGGAAGGTTTGACGAGATGAGAGCGCAGGGAGGCGATATCAAGACCGATGAGGAGCGCCGGCTGATGGCTCAGAAGCGTCGCTTCAAGCAGAACCGCGATTTCCGCGACCGCCTGGAGGATGATCCCGAAGAGCGCATGCGTCGTCCTGAGCGCAAGCCTTACGGACGCGATGAGCGTCGTGACGGCGGCCGCCGGTTCGGTGACCGTGATGACCGCAAGCCCGCTCGTGGCTTCCGCAGAGACGACCGTGAGGATGGTTACGGCCGCAAACCACGTCAGTTTGACCGCGATGACCGTCGCCCTTCACGTGGATTCCGCAGCGATGACGGCGATGAGCGTGGAGAGCGCAAGTCACGTCCCTTTGGTCGTGATGACCGTCGCCAGCGCGATGGCTTCCGCAAGGGAGGTGACGACCGCCGCAAGTCTTTTGGCCGCGGAGAAGGCAAAGGCGGGTGGAACAGGAGTGCTCACAAGGGATTTGACCATGATGAAGATTAAGAGAATATGTATGGCTGCGGCTGTGGCAGCCCTCACCGTCACTTGCAGCATGGCACAGAGATTATTCACGCTTGAGGAACTGAATTTCGGCGGACGCAACTTCAGACAGTCTGTCCCCCAATACTATTATTATATGTGGTGGGGTGACCGTCTCGTGGATGCCAATTCCTCGGACTACAGCATGCTTAATCCTGCCACAGGCAAGCCCCTCAAGATGGGCAGCGTGAGCGAGGATGGAGTGTATTCGGCTTATGGTTGGGACAGCGGAGACAGCAAGCAGCGCGTGCAGCGCAAGGGAATGCCCTATGCCGCCCAACCGCTTGTGCTCACCCAGACTGGCACTCAGCGCTCGCTGGTGGATTTCTCTGACTGGAAGGTCACATGGAGCCAGAGTAGCGAAGGTTCGCTGGAGTGGAATGCCGAGTCACGTGCCGATGCATTCCTCAAAGACCAGAACCTGTGGGTGCGCTATGCCGATGGGCAGGAGGTGCAGATATCGCATGACGGGTCACGCGAGATAGTCTATGGACGCAGTGTGCACCGTGACGAGTTCGGCATAACCAAGGGAACCTTCTGGAGCAAGGATGGTCAGAAGCTGGCCTTCTACCGTATGGACCAGAGCATGGTGGCTGATTATCCCCAAGTCAATACGTTCACACGTGAGGCTCAAGTGGAGCCCGACAAGTATCCCATGGCGGGTATGACCTCGCACCAGGTGCAGGTGGGTATCTATGATTTGCAGTCGCGCAATACCATCTATCTGGCTACGGGCAATCCTGAGAACCGCTACTTCACCAATATCTCATGGGCTCCTGATGGCAAGACAATCTATCTCTTTGAGCTCAACAGAGACCAGAACCATTGCACGCTCGATGCTTATGATGCCCTGACAGGCAAGAAACTGCGCACGCTCTATACCGAGGATTCGGACAAGTATGTGGAACCTCAGCATCCCATTACGTTCCTCCCCTGGGACAGCAGCAAGTTCATCATGTGGAGCCAGCGCGATGGCTTCTACCATCTTTACCTGATGGATGTCAATGGCAAGCAGTTGGCCCAGCTCACCAAGGGAGCTTGGGTGGTGACCAAACTGGTGGGCTTCTGTCCTGCCACACGCAGTGCCATCATCACGAGCAAGGAAGCCAACGACCTGCAAAAGAATATCTATCGCCTGGATATTCCCTCGGGCAAGCGCACGCTGCTCGACAACGGCAAGGGTGTACACCAGGCACGTCTCTCGGCCAGCGGACGTTATGTGCTCGACACATGGCAAGAGCCCGATGTGCCACGCTGCTGCGCAGTGACCGACACCAAGACGGGCAAGCGCGTGATGCTGGCTACGGCTCCCGACCCATGGGACGGTTGGTATAAGCCTATATTCGAGCAGGGGTCGGTGAAAGCCGCTGACGGCAAGACCGAGCTCTACTGGCGCATGGTGAAACCCATGGACTTCGACCCTGCGAAGAAGTATCCCACCGTGGTGTATGTGTATGGCGGTCCTCATGCCCATAATGTGGAGGCATCCTGGCATTGGATGTCCCGCTCGTGGGAAACCTACATGGCACAGAAGGGCTACATCGTGTTCGTCCTCGACAATCGTGGAAGTGAGAACCGCGGAAGGGACTTCGAGCAGGTTACCTTCCGTCATCTGGGACAGGAGGAGATGAAAGACCAGATGTGCGGAGTGCGCTATTTGCAGTCGCTCTCCTACGTGGATGCCGACCGCATAGGCGTTCACGGGTGGAGTTTCGGCGGCTTCATGACCATCTCGCTTATGACCAACTATCCCGAAGTATTCAAGGTCGGGGTGGCTGGAGGTCCGGTGATAGACTGGAAGTGGTACGAGGTGATGTACGGCGAGCGCTACATGGACACCCCCGAGAGCAATCCTGAGGGATACGAGCAGACCAGTCTGATCAACAAGGCAGGCAACCTCAAGGGCAAACTGCAGGTTATCATAGGCATGAACGACCCCACCTGTGTGCCTCAGCATACGCTGCAGTTCCTCAATGCCTGTGCCGAGGCTGGCACCCAGCCAGACTTCTTCGCCTATCCTGGAGAAGGCCACAACATGGCTGGTCACAAGAGCGTGCACCTGCATGAGCGCATCACACAGTATTTTGAGGACTATTTGAAGTAAGAAACCATAAAAGCGATATAAGACATGAACATTCTCTTGTTGGGAAGCGGAGGGCGTGAGCACGCCTTGGCATGGAAGATTGCACAGAGCAAGCAGTGCGGACAACTCTATGTGGCACCGGGCAATCCTGGTACAGCCAGTGTGGGTGTCAATGCGGATTTGGCTGCTGATGACTTCGAGGGTATAGGCAACTTCTGCCTCCAGCACCAGGTGGATATGGTGGTGGTAGGCCCAGAGGATCCATTGGTAAAGGGTATTTATGACTACTTCAAGGGCAATGAGAAGTTGGCTGCCATCCCCGTGATTGGTCCCAGTCGGCAGGGTGCTACGCTCGAAGGAAGCAAGGAATTTGCCAAGGGCTTCATGCTGCGTCACTGCATCCCTACGGCTGCATACGCCACCTTTGACCATTCCAGCCTCGATGCAGGCCTTCGTTTTCTGGAGACTCTGCAGCCTCCCTATGTGCTCAAGGCCGATGGCCTGTGTGCAGGAAAGGGTGTGCTCATCCTGCCCACGCTGGATGAGGCCAAGAAGGAGTTGCAGGAGATGCTTGCCGGAATGTTCGGTGATGCCAGCAGCAAGGTGGTCATCGAGGAGTTCCTGAGCGGCATCGAGTGTAGCGTGTTTGTGCTTACCGATGGTAAGGACTATGTCATCCTGCCCGAGGCAAAGGACTACAAGCGCATCGGAGAGGGCGATACCGGCCTGAACACCGGCGGCATGGGCAGCGTGAGCCCGGTTCCCTTTGCCGATGCAGAGTGGATGGCCAAGGTGGAAGACCGTATCATCCGTCCCACTGTGAATGGTCTGGCCGAAGAGGGAATAGACTACAAGGGCTTTATCTTCTTTGGTCTGATCAATGTGCAGGGCAATCCGATGGTCATCGAATACAATGTGCGCATGGGTGATCCCGAGACGGAAACCGTGATGCTGAGGCTTAAGTCCGACATTGTGGAACTCTTCCAGGGCGTGGCCACACAGACTCTGGGTACCAAGAAGGTGGAGACGGACCCTCGTGCAGCCGTGTGCGTCATGCTGGTGAGCGGCGGTTATCCCCAAGCTTATGAGAAAGGATACCCCATCACGGGCATCGAGGATGTGCAGGGCAGCGTGGTGTTCCATGCCGGCACCAAGATGAAAGACGGCCAGCTGGTGACCAGTGGCGGACGAGTGATAGCCGTGAGCAGTTATGGCAGCGACCGTAAGGAGGCGCTTGTCAAGAGCTTCACCGAGGCCGACAAGATAAAGTTCAACAAGAAATATTTCCGTAAAGACATCGGCGCAGACCTATGATGGGACGACGCTGGTTGCAGAACAAGGTGGCAGAGAGCCGGCTGACGCTTCCCGTCAGTGTGGCTCTCTTCATCGTCGTGCGCCTTTTCCAAGGCGTGGGAGTGAGCTTCACGGCTGCTGCCGCAGCGCTCCTTTGTCTCTGCACAGCCGCTGTGATGCTGGAGACCAACGTTGCGCTTCAGATTCTGCGTGTGCGTTCACGTCTCGGTGAGAGCCTTTGGCTGCTTCTGGCTGCCGCCATGCCCTTCCTCTATGGACTGGGCGCTCCTGCCGTGTGTGCATTCTGCCTGGCAGCGGGCATGGGACTGCTGCTCTGCTGTTATCAGAACAGGAATGCCGTGTTGCTCGTCTTTCACAGCTTTCTCTTCCTGGGTGCAGGCAGTCTCCTGTCGCCTGTCATGATTCCCCTCGCCCTGCTCTTCTACTTCTGTCTGGCCTTTCTGATGCGCGCCTTCTCGTGGAAGGGGCTTTGGGCCGGCATCGTGGGACTGCTCACGCCTTACTGGTGCTGGGTGGCATGGGAGGCATGTGTGGGCGATGTGATGCGCGTGGCCGACCATGTGCTGGCACTCTGGCTCTGGGTTCTCGACTGGGATGGACTCTCGCTGCTGCCCGCTGTGCGGCTGTTGCCCGTGTGGTGTCTGCTCGTCTTCTTCGGACTGACGGGCATCATCCATTATATGCGCAAGCGCTATGACGACAAGATACGTACCCGCATGATGCTCTATGTGTATGTCTGCGTGACGGTCTTCCTGCATGTGGCTTTTCTGCTGCTGCCTGGCCAGCGTATGGAACTGTTGGCCATGATGGCCGTCTCCACCAGTCCGCTCATGGCTCATTACTGGGCCATGACGAGAGGTCGTGTGGGCTGGATAGTGCTGATAGTATCCCTGGTGGGATGGCTGGCTGTGCTTGCGTTGGCCAGTCTGGCAGTCTGAACGAGACACTTACGCATAATTAACACGCGCAAAGCCCTGCCATCGCAGCAAATTGTCGTAACTTTGCCAAGCAACTCAAGCAAACGAAGAATAATAGTACATATTATGAAGAATTTCAAGACGGTGGATACCGTAATGGGGTGGGTGGCTTTTGCCATTGCTGCATTCACTTACTGCAGCACTATTGAGCCTACCGCCAGTTTCTGGGACTGCCCGGAGTTTATCACTACAGGCTATAAGTTGGAGGTCGGTCATCCCCCTGGGGCACCTTTCTTCATGCTTACGGCCAATCTCTTCACACAGTTTGTGAGCGACCCTGCCCTGGTGGCCAAGATGGTGAACACGATGAGCGCGCTGTTCAGTGCTGCCTGCATCATGTTCCTCTTCTGGAGCACCAGCCATCTGGTGCGCAAGCTGGTGGGGCAAGGTGGACAGGTGACCACATTGTCGCAGGCCATCATCGTGGAGGCCAGCGCCATGACCGGTGCACTCGTCTATACGTTCTCTGACACCTTCTGGTTCAGTGCCGTCGAGGGTGAGGTGTATGCCTACAGCAGCCTCTTCACGGCCATTGTATTCTGGTTGATGCTCAAGTGGGAGGACCATGCCGACGAGTCGCACAGCGACCGCTGGCTCATACTCATTGCCTATCTCACAGGCTTGAGCATCGGTGTCCACCTGCTTAACCTCCTTTGTCTGCCTGCTCTGGTACTTGTCTTCTATTACAAGAAGTGCAAGAATGCCACCATGAAGGGCGCTTCTCTGGCTCTGGTGGGCAGTTTCGGTCTGGTGGCCGCTGTGCTCTATGGTATCGTGCCGGGCATTGTGAAGGTGGGCGGATGGTTTGAGCTCCTCTTTGTCAACCATCTCAACTGCCCCTTCAACACGGGTCTCATCATCTACATCTTTGTATTGGTGGCAGTGGTGCTGTGGGCTTTGTATGAGACCACAAGGCAGAAGAGCCGCATGCTCATGAGCGTTTCCTTCCTGCTTAGTGTGGGCATGCTGGGCATCCCATTCTATGGATATGGCTGGACAAGCGGCGTGATAGGCGTGCTGGTACTGCTGGCACTCTATGCCGCACTGCAGTGGCGCAAGAAACTTGCCTACGTGGTGTCGGCCCGTCTGATGAACACCAGTCTGCTCTGCATGCTGATGATCATGATTGGCTATAGCTCTTATGCTGTCATCGTAATACGCAGTGCGGCCAATACACCCATGGATCAGAACTCACCCGAGGACATCTTCACCCTGGGTACCTACCTAGGACGTGAGCAGTATGGCGACCGTCCTCTCTTCTACGGACAGGCCTACACCAGCCAGGTGAAGCTGCGCGTGGATGGCAACTACTGCGTGCCTGTGAGCAAGAAGGGCGCACCCGTGTATCAGCGCAAGGAGAAGGCCAGTGCCGATGAGCCCGACCGCTATGAGATACAGAGGTACAATGTGTCATACGTGTATCAGCAGAACATGCTCTTCCCACGTATGTACAGTGAGGCGCACAGCAAGGCTTATGAGAGCTGGATGGGCGGTGTGAAGGGTACCACCAAGACGTATGAGCACTGTGGCGACATGGTTCAGGTGAAGACCCCAACCATGCTCGAGAACCTGCGCTTCTTCCTGAGTTACCAGGTGAACTTCATGTACTGGCGCTACTTCATGTGGAACTTCGCGGGTCGTCAGAACGATCTGCAGGGCAACGGAGAGTGGGAGCACGGCAACTGGATAACGGGTATTCCCTTCCTCGACAATATGAGGCTGGGTGACCAAAGCAAGTTGCCCTCTGAGCTTCGCAACAATAAGGGACACAACGTATTCTATTGCTTGCCCCTCATACTGGGTCTGATGGGTCTCGTGTGGCAGCTCTTCCGCAACGACGAGAAGAATAGCCGCGAGGGAGAAAAGCAGTTCGGCATCGTCTTCTTCCTCTTCTTCATGACCGGTCTGGCCATTGTAATCTATCTGAACCAGACTCCCATGCAGCCCCGAGAGCGTGATTACGCCTACGCCGGCTCGTTCTATGCCTTCGCCATCTGGGCCGGCATGGGCGTGGCAGCTGTGGCCGAATGGCTCCGCAGGGTGCTCAAGCATGATGTGGCATGCGCCATCGTGAGTTGCCTGTGTCTGCTGGTGCCTGTGCAGATGGCCAGTCAGACGTGGGACGATCACGACCGCAGCGGGCGTTACACCTGCCGTGATTTCGGCATGAACTACCTCAACTCGCTCGACCAGACGCGCGCACCCATCATCTTTACCAATGGTGACAACGACACCTTCCCCCTCTGGTACTGCCAGGAGACCGAGGGCATACGCACCGATGCGCGCGTTTGCAACCTCTCTTATCTGCAGACCGACTGGTATATCGACCAGATGAAGCGCCCCGCCTACGACAGTCCGGCAGTGCCCATACACTGGAGCAGGCTGCAATATGTGGCTGGCACACGCGAGGGGACCAGTGTGCGTCCCGGCACCCTGGAGCAAGTGATGGAGTATTATAAGGATGACCCCGAGACGCTCAGGCAGATGGTGGGTGACAATCCCTACGAACTGAAGAACATCATAGACCACTGGGTGCTCAATCCCAACCCCGACCTGCGTATCATTCCTACCGACTCGGTGGTAGTCACCATCGACAAGGAAGCCGTGAAGCGTAGCGGTGTGATGATAGCGGCCGACAGCATCCCCGATGTGATGTATATCAATCTCAAGGGCAAGAGGGCTGTATATAAGAGCGAGATGATGATGTATGAGATGCTGGCCCAGTGCAACTGGGAGCGCCCCATGTACATTGCCATCACCGTAGGAAAGGACAACTATGCCAACTTGGGCGACTACTTCGTGCGCGAGGGACTGGCTGACCGCATCACGCCATTCAACACCAAGAAGAGCGGGCGCACGGTGGATACCGAGAAGATGTATGACAACATGATGAACCGATTCCGCTATGGTGGACTGGACAACCCCAACTTCTACCTCGACGAGACCGTTTCACGCATGTGCTACACACACCGCCGCATGTTTGCACAGCTTGCCACACAGCTTATGGCCGAGGGCAAGACCGACAAGGCAAACAAGCTGGTGCACAAGGCCGAGCAGGCTCTGCCTCCCACCACACTGCCTCACTCCTTTGCCGGAGGCTCACTCGACCTGGCCCGCGTGTGGGCTCAGTTGGGTGACAAGAAGCAGTCCGAGGCCATCGCATTGCCTGTGGCACAGACTGCCTGCGAGTATGTGGAGTGGTATATGTCCATGCCCGACCGCATGCTGGTGCGCGAGGAGCAGGACTGCATGTACTATCTCTACCAGCTTCACCGCTCTGCCGAGGTGCTGCAGGCTGCAGGCAGCGTGAAGGCCGGCGAGATGATGAAGAAGCTCGACTCCTATAACCGCGTGCTTCAGACACGTCTCTATGGCGGTGCCGGCATGTTAGGCCAGCCTGGAAGTGATGATACCAACATGGCAGTACAGGCTGCCGATGAGGCCGGAGAGGACGAAGAATGATCATTGAGCAGCCTGCGGTATTCCTCCGATGGATATACCCCCATGCCCTGTGGCGGATGGACAAGCGGGAAAAGGCCGTCTATCTTACCTTTGATGACGGCCCCATTCCCGAGGCCACTCCGTTCATACTCGACACGCTGGAGCGCTTCGGTGCCAAGGCCACCTTCTTTATGGTGGGCGACAATGCACAGAAGTATCCCCATCTGCTGGCCGAGGTGAAGGCCAGAGGACACCGCATAGGCAATCATACCTATAATCACATAGGCGGGTTGCGCTGGTGGAGCTGGCACTACCTGGCCAATGTAGTGAAGGCGGATAAGATTCTCAAGACCGACCTCTTCCGCCCGCCTCATGGCTGGATGAAGATTATGCAGTACCGAGTGCTTCGCCACTGCGGGTTCCGTGTGGTGATGTGGGATGTGGTCACGCGCGATTACAGCCGCCGCCTGACGGCCGACGATGTGCTGCACAATGTGAAGCGCTACACCCGTCCGGGCAGTATCATCACGTTCCATGACTCGCTCAAGAGCATCGACAAGCTGAAGCACGCCTTGCCCGAGGCGCTTCAGTGGTTGGCACAAGAAGGATATGAGTTCAAGGTGTTTGACTAAGCAAGAGATAAAAGCCCAGGCTGCAAGCCTGGGCTTTGTTGCATGTGGGGTGGTGCAGGCCGCACCCGTGGAGGAACCCTTTGCCGCTCACTATCTCAGGCGGGTGCAGTTGGGGCACTTTGCAGGCATGGACTATATGACCCGCCATGTGGAGATGAGGCTCCAGCCAGCGCTTCTCCACCCAGGTGTGCAGACTATTGTCAGCCTGGCACTCAACTATATGCCTGCCCGCCGACAGCCGGCCCTCTGCCTTTATGCACAGGGTGAGGATTACCACGATGTGATGCGTGGGCGCTTGCGCATGCTCATGGAACGGCTTGGTGCACATGGCCGCTGCTTTGTGGATACGGCTCCCGTGATGGAGCGCTATTGGGCTTGGCGTAGTGGGGTAGGTACTCTGTGCCGCAACGGGCTGGTGGCTGTGCCTGGTTATGGTCCCACTGTGTTTCTGGGCGAACTCTTCCTGGAGGAGCCGTGTGATGCCTTCGATGTTCCCCTGCAGCCGTCTCCCGCACTCGATGAAGGCTGGCAGGACTTCTGTCCGGCACTCACTCCGCAGGGGCTCGATGCCCGCCTTTGCATCAATTACTGGACCATTGAGCATCGTGGCGAACTGCCCCAGGGGCTTCGTCTCACCGACACTTTCTATGGATGTGACCGCTGCATGCGTGCCTGTCAGGAGTTCCGTGAGGCGCATGCCACCAGCGACCCTTCCTTCCAGCCATCCCCCTCGCTGCTTGAGATGAGCGAGGATGACTGGCGCACGCTTTCCCCTGAGCGTTACCGCGAACTCTTCCGCCGCTCGGCTGTCAAGCGTGCCAAGTATGATGGCCTCATGCGTAACATCGTCCGCTGGAAGCCGCGCAGCAAGGGGTGAGGCAAACTTCTTGCTTCGGCATACAGAGGTTGTACTGAAAACGCACCGCACTGCAATCGCTTTTGCAGTGCGGTGCGTTGCTTTATGCAGCGCGTTGCATCCGCCATCGCACCGCATTGCGTTTTTCGCTCCACATTGGTGCGTCATCCGCGCCTGTCCGATGCCCGCCTTTGGGCAGTCGCCCTCAATCCTTATTCCAGAATTCTCAATTCAGAATTAGATAGCTGTGTGTCGCATCCCTCGCCTCCCTTTAATTCTTAATTCAAAATTCTCAATTCAAAATCAGATAGCCGTGGGTGGTTTCCCTTGTCTCGCTCCAATTCAAAATTCATAATTCTCAATTCAGAATTACACGCTTTTGTGCTGTTTGGTTCGGAGAGCTCGTGTGGCGTTGAGAACCGCCAGCACGGTGACACCCACATCGCCGAAGACGGCCAGTCCCATGCTTCCCAGTCCTGCCGCAGCCAGCAGCAGGATGGCCACCTTCACGCCGATGGCGAAGATGATGTTCTGATGGGCAATGCCCAGAGTGCGTCGAGCCAGGCGTATGGCCAGCGCCACCTTGGCAGGATTGTCGTCCATGAGCACCACGTCGGCAGCCTCGATGGCCGCATCGCTGCCCATTCCACCCATGGCGATACCCACATCGGCATGCTTCAGCACAGGCGCATCATTGATGCCGTCGCCCACAAAGGCCAGCATTTCAGCCTCGGGCATCTCAGCCTGCAGCTGCTCCATGTGCCGCACCTTGTCGGCTGGAAGCAGTTCGGCATGATATTCTTCTATGCCCAGCCGGGCAGCTACATCGTCCGCCACTTCGTGCCTGTCGCCCGTGAGCATCATGGTGCGGCGGATGCCCAACTGCTTCAGCTCCCTCACCGCTTCGGCGCTCCCGTCCTTCACCTGGTCGCTGATGACTATATGCCCAGCGTATTCGCCATTGACAGCCACGTGGATGATGGTGCCCACACGGTGGCATTGGTGCCACTGGATGCCCAGCCGCTCCATCATGCGCGCGTTGCCCACACATACCTTACGTCCCTCTACCATAGCCTGTACACCCTCGCCGGCCACCTCTTCCACCTGGCTGATGCGGCAGCCGTCGGTGGCCTCCTGGGGGAAGGCATCGCGCAGGGCCGATGCTATGGGATGGGTGCTGAAGTGCTCTACGTGTGCTGCCATGTGCAGCAGTTGGTGCCCGTCGGTCTTGTCGGGATGTATGGCCACCACGGCAAAGCGTCCTTCGGTGAGTGTGCCGGTCTTGTCGAAGACCACACTACGCACCTTGGCCAGCCTATCTACAGTGCCGCTGCCCTTGATGAGAATGCCGCAGCGCGAGGCTCCGCCTATGCCTCCGAAGAAGGTGAGAGGGATGCTGATGACCAGTGCACACGGGCAGGATACCACCAGGAAGATGAGTGCCCGATAGAGCCAGGTGGGGAAGGCCTGCAGGAACGGTTCGCTCACCAGCAGCGGGGGCAGCAGAGCCAGTGCCAGCGCGGCAGTCACCACGATGGGGGTGTAGATGCGTGCGAAGCGGGTGATGAAGGCTTCGCTGTGCGACTTGCGCCCGTTCTCGTTCTCCATCATGCCGATGATCTGGCTCACGGTGCTTTCTCCGAAGCTGCGTGTGGCCTTTATCTGCAGCACGCCATTGAGGTTCACGCAGCCCGAGATTACCTCGTCGCCCTCCTTCACGTCGCGTGGCAGACTCTCGCCAGTGAGTGCCGAGGTGTCGAGCGACGATGTTCCCTCGCTCACTATGCCGTCCAGCGCTATCTTCTCGCCAGGCTGCACCAGCAGGATTTCTCCGATGGCCACCTCCTGGGGCGGCACTTCCTGGGGCTGGCCGTTGCGTATCACGCGCGCCACATCGGGCCGCAAGTTCATCAGATGGCTTATGCTGCGGCGGCTCTGCCCCTCTGCGTAATGCTCGAAAAGCTCTCCCACCTGGAAGAAGAGCATGACGAACACAGCCTCCATGAACTCCGTCCCGGCTCCCGGAAGGAAGCCGATGGCGAGTGCACCCAGCGTGGCAATGGTCATGAGCAGGTTCTCGTTGAATACATCACCGTGCATGATGCCCTCGGCAGCCTCGCGTAGAGTGCCGTGTCCAATGGTCAGATAGGGCACCAGATATATGATGAGTATTTGCCAGACGGGCAGTGCATAGTGGGTTTCTACCCATCGGGCGCCCGCCAGCATGATGACGGTGAGCGCGATGAGAGCCACCTGCCGGCGCAGGTTGCCCTCTTCGTCGTGCCCGTGATGGTGGTGATGATGATGGTGGTGATGGCATCCGCAGCTGTGCTGATGTCCTTGGGTGCAACATCCTTCCTGTGTGGGGGTGTGCTGTGTGCTGCTTGTCTGGCAGCTTGCATTGTGCATCGTACTGTCGGTATTCCTGTCGTGTGTCATGTGAAAGTCCCTTTCCTTTGTCCTTACAGCGTGCAAAGTTAGGGCGGGCAGGATGCAATCGGGTTGCAATGATGAGGGAGAGGGGGAGGGGGAGAGGCGTTTTTACTCCACCTGCCACTCCTCTATCGTCCCGCTTGCAGAGGAGAAGCTGCACCCTATCTTGTGTATTTGCCTTTGGTCGCAGGCGAATTCGCGGGCATATCCTTTCTCCTCAATCTGCTTCAGAGCTTCGCTGGCGGAACCGTCGAGCTTGAATTCGAAGATATAGATATGCTGCTTGGTCTCGATGATGCAATCCACTCTGCCCTGGCTTTGAGCCTTTTCGGTGCAAACCAGATAGGTGCTCATCAGGCGCAGCAGCAGATAGAATGTGTAGTGGAAGTAGCGTTCCTTTTCCCGCTCATTGTCCTTGCGGCGCATGGTGTACGGGATGCTGGACAGGAAGGAGGCCAACATCTGGCGGAATTGTTCCAGTTCTCCTCTCTTCAGAGCCACTACGGCAGTGGCCATCCAGCTCTCCACGTTATCCTTCGCATTCAGATAGCTGCTGGTCAGCAGGGTGATAAACCCCCTCTTGACTTCGTCGTTGGGGAAATCTATCAGGAAGGTGTTGGTGTCCCTGTCATAGTTTTTAATGGTCAGGTATCCGCTCTGGAAAATCATGGGAAGCGGTTTCTCCACATCGGCGCGGTAGTCCATAAACTGGTTCGCGGCATAGTATTTGCCCGTGAGCTCGTTGATGTTCTCGTTGAAGTGGCCCAGTAGGCGCACCAGATAAGTGGGTGTGCCTGTGCGGAACCAGTAGTCCTGGATGTCGAGTTTCTGCAGTGAGTTGAGCAGGCTGAACGGGTTATATACTCCTCTGAGCCTGTTGCTGAAGTGATAGCCATTGAATCGGCGCCTCAGTGCTTCGCGCTCCTCCTCCTCAGTACATCCGTCCATCCGGGCCATTTCGGCCACTGGCTCCTGGAAGTAATGGTCTATCTCCTCCTCTGTGATGCCGCACAGAGTGTCGTATCTGGCATCCATACTGATGTCGTTGGGCTGGTTGAAGCCGCTGAACACGCTCACTTGTGAAAATTTGGTGACGCCTGTGAGCATCACGAATTGCAGGTATTCATCGGCAGCCTTGAACGTTGTGTAGAGTGTGCGAAGCAGTTCCCGGTTGTATTCCTCCAGCGTGATGCGTTCTCCCGAGCGCTCCAGTGTGATTCCCGAATCCAGTATGTCGAGCAAGGGCTTGTCGTATTCGTCTATCAGCACCACGGCCCGCAGACCCGTAGCAGCGTGTGCCGCCTTGAGTACATCGTGGAAGCGCAGGCTGTACTCATGGGTTGGAGCAGGGTGAGCAACGTGGTAGGTTCTCTCCCACTCCGATATGTATGAGTTCAAGACATTGTCCAGTGAGTCTGTCCTGGCGTAGTTGCCCAGTCCGAAGTCCACATGAAACACCGGATAGGTCTTCCATTCCTTCTCCAGTTTGCTTATCTCCAGTCCCTCGAAGAGCTCTCTTCTGCCCAGAAAATAGTTCTTCAGGGTGGAGAGCAGAAGGCTCTTGCCAAAGCGTCGAGGACGGCTTAGGAAATACACGGTACCCTCATGGGTCATCGAATAGATGAGCCTGGTCTTGTCAACATACACGTATCCGTCTTCACGTATTCTGTCGAATGTCTGTATTCCTATAGGATATTTCATGCAGGTGCAGTATTTTGCGAATTCGTATGCAAATCTAACCTTCATTTTCCACATGGCAAAGGAAAAGACTGGAAAACATGTTGTCAGACGGGTGGAAGCAGCTCCTTCGGCCTCTGAAACAGATGAGGCTGTGCTGCAGGAATGCTCTTGGGCACTCTCATGCAGCACAGCCTTTGGGGTCGTGTGGCAGGTATCTCTCCCTTATCTGTCCTCGTCGGTGAACTCGTCCTTGTCGCCCTTGTCGGGATATATCTTCAGTGTCTTGCCGAAGCCGCCGGGCAGGATGGCGTTGAGGATGATGCCTACGAGGGCAGAGAGAGCCAGTCCCGAGATGTGCACAGCGCCTATGGCCACATCGTCGTTGGCGCCATACTTCACACCGATGGCTATCACCAGGATGAGGGCAGCCACAAAGACATTGCGGGGGGAGCTGAAATCTACGGCACTCTCAACCAGGTTGCGCACACCCACTGCGCTGATCATTCCGTAGAGGATGAGGCTCACACCGCCTATGGTGGCAGCTGGCATCAGGCCGATGAGGCAGGCAAACTTGGGACAGAAGCTCAGCAGGATGGCCAGTACAGCCGCCATGCGTATCACGCGAGGGTCGAATACCCGGGTGAGATTGAGCACTCCGGTGTTCTCGCCATAGGTGGTGTTGGCAGGTGCACCGAAGATGGCAGCCAGCAGGGTGGCCAGTCCGTCGCCCGAGAGAGTGCGGTGCAGACCGGGATCCTTGATGAAGTTCTTGCCCACGGTGCTCTGTATGGCACACATGTCACCTATATGCTCCATGATGGTGGCAAAGGCGATGGGGAAGATGCCTATCACTGCGGTGATGAGCAGATGCCAGTCGGGATTCTGTGCCACTGCCCATACCGTGCGGTTGAAGTCAACCGGCAGGCCTATCCATGCAGCCTCCGAGAGCTTTGAGAAATCCACTTCTCCCATCACGGCAGCCAGTATGTAGGAGCCCAGAACGCCCAGCAGGATGGGTATGATGCGTATGATGCCTTTGCCCCAGATGGCAGTGCAGATGACGATGGCTATGGCTGTGACGGCCAGCAGCCAGTTGCCTGTGCAGTTCTGTATGGCTGACCCTGAGAGCGTAAGGCCGATGGCTATCACCATGGGGCCGGTGACTACAGGCGGGAAGAAGCGCATCACACGGTCTGTACCGAAGCTCTTGAGCAATGCAGCCATTATGAAATAGAGCAGGGCAGCTGCTCCCACGCCCACGCAAGCATAGTTGAGGGCCATCTGCTCAGACAGCCCTTGCGCCATGCCAAGCCCTTTGACCGACATGTATCCGCCTATGAAAGCGAAGCTGGAGCCCAGGAAAGCGGGAACCTTACACTTGGATACGAGGTGGAAAATGAGTGTGCCGATGCCGGCGAAGAGTAATGTGGCACTCACACTCAGCCCGGTGATGATGGGGACGAGTACGGTGGCGCCAAACATGGCAAAGAGGTGCTGCACACCCAGGAGGGCGAACTTGGGCTTGCCCAAGCTCAGAGCGTCGTTGACGCCCATCGGTTCTGTGTTCATATTATATAAGGTATATATTGGTACTCTGTACTGTGTGGCTTTCTTCGCAATGCGTTGCCTGTGCGCATGCCTGCCGCCGGTTTGTCGGTCGCAAAGGTATGGCTTTTGCTCCAAACCACCTACTGTTTGCGTGGAGAAGCTATAAAGAAAATCCCCACACCGCACTCGCTGCGATGTGAGGGTGTCGTCAGATTGCCGACTCCACGCTTTTCCGTGTCCCGGCAATTCTGTTTTTCCTTTGCCCCAGGCGCTCTCCCAGGGAAGATGTGGTGCACTCCGGCGTGCGTGCCGGTATGCTGCCTGTCCCGTGCCAGTGCCTCAGTTGCCCTCCAGATACTGGTTGCGTGTGGGCACTCTCATGTAGTACTCACCCACGGGTTCGCCTGTTGCCGGTCTTGTCCATACGATGTGCATGACGTTTCCATGGGCGCTCAGCGTGAGCGGCATGGCGTTGGTCTTGCCGGCAAAGTCGTTTCCGCTGTCGCTGTCAATGATTTCGATGAGCTTGTTGTCCTTCACCTTCCACTTGCCGGTAGCGCCCATGCCGAACCGGAAATTGCGGCTCACGAGCAACATGTTCTGGAAGGTTCCGTCGGCGCAGAGTATCTTGAACTGTGGAAGAAACTCCATTTTCGGCTCACCCGACAAACCTAGGGGAGAGATTCCACAAACCAAAAGAAAAGTTACACATTTGCACCATGAACACACAAG
>UQST01000020.1 GCA_900543815.1 uncultured Prevotellaceae bacterium | reverse complement strand
CAGAATCAACTGCGCCAATGCTAAAAGTCCTTGTGTGTTCATGGTGCAAATGTATAACTTTTCTTTTGGTTTGTGGATTCTCTCCCCTAGGTTTGTCGGGTGAGCCGAAAACGCCGCGCAACACGACGCACAGCGCCCACCGAAAACAAAAAACGCGATGCCCCACCCAAAGCACCACGATCTTTTATCTCAAGAATAAAGCCAGCAACCCCGTGCCAGCCTTAATCCCAAACCCCGACAATCACAATGGGAGCATCGCGCCAGCCTTAATCCCAAACCTGAAAATCACAATGGAAGCAACGAACCAGCCCTAATACAACCCCTGAAAATCACAATGGAAGCAACGCGCCAGCTCTAATTCTTAATTCATAATTCACAATTCAAAATTAACCACAGGGTGCTTCCAGCATCATCTGAAACACCTCCACATCGCACCACCCCGCAGCGCAACGGGTCCACTGCGGCAGTGTGGCCGTATGGGTGAAGCCTGCGGCACGGAAAAGACGAAGGGCTGGATGGTTGGTGCTCTGCACGTGCGCATAGACCTGATGCAGGTGAAGCACACTGCGGGAATAGTCTGTCAGGAGGCGCAAGGCACGCCGGGCCAGCCCCAGATGCTGACACTCACGCATGAGTACAATGCCCACCTCGGCCCGCTGATGCTGATGGTCATAGTTCTGCAGGTCGATAAACCCCACGGCGATACCCTCCGGCAAGGCTATCGCCAGGCGCACCGCCTTGTCCTCGAAGAAGTTGTAGGAACACTGCTTGATGTACTCCCTGAGCACATGCGACGAGTAAGGCACCGTGGCATTGGAGCATTCCCACAGGCTGGCATCGTTCTCCAGCAGGCTCATCACCTCCAGGTCTTCGGGTTCCACAGCCCTTAGCATCACGGCTTCATCTCTGAGTATAGTCATGGTCAATGGGGTTTAGGGGTCTTAATGGCATCCTCCTCCTCTTGCTCCACGGGAGTCACACCACCCAGAGTGATGGCCAGCCCCGTATGGCGCGACACAGTGCGGAGCACGCGGCGGGGAGCCTGCTGGATGCGCAGATGCTCCAGCATGACGCTCACCGGCTGGCTGTCGAAGTCATAGGTCACGCATTCGGGAGCAGTCTGCCTGGGCTCGATGTGGAGCAGGTGCAGGGTGCGCTGCCACAGGCGCAGGAGCGAATCGAGACAAGCGCGGCCATAGACGGCCACACGCACCAGCAGTCCCAGCAGGCGGTGGCTGCGTCCGTAGTGCTTGTTGAAGAACAGCAACATGGCATTGTAGAAGATGTGTACGTAGCGGAAACTGCTTTTCACCGTGCTCTCACCCTTGTAGTGCAGGATGTTGAGCGGAAGATACCAGTTCTGCCATCCGCCCTGCAGGAGGCGGTAACTGAGGTCAACATCCTCGCCATACATGAAGAAGCGCTCGTCGAGCAGCCCCACGTGGTCGATGGCCTTGCGCCGCAGCATGTTGAACGCGCCCGAGATAATCTCTATGCGGTTGGCCTCGTTGGCATCCAGATAGCGCATGTAATAGCGGCCGAAGACGGTACTCAAGGGGAAGAGACGGCACAGCCCACTCATCTTGCAGAAGCTGGTGAAGGGAGTGGGCACGCCGCGCCGGCTCTCGGGGGCGAATGAACCGTCGGCATTAAGCATCCTCACGCCCACCGCACCTGCCTGGGGATGGGCATCCAGGAAGGCCACACAGCCCTCCAGTACATCCTCACCCACGATGGTGTCTGGGTTGAGCAGCAGCACATACTCGCCCTGCGACTGTCGGATGGCCTGGTTGTTGGCAGCCGAGAAGCCCCTGTTGTCGGCATTCTGCACGAAATGCACGCTGGGAAAGCGCGTCTGCAGATACTCCACACTGCCGTCGGTGCTGGCATTGTCCACCACCCACACCTCGGCCTGGAGCCTTGTCGTGGCCCGCATGACACTGCGCAGGCATTGTTCCAAGTAATACTTGACGTTGTAGCTAACTATTACGATGCTCAGTTTCATCATATCTCGGGAGTGCTGGCACGCGGCCACTGTAGCAGCATAGCCACGCCTGTCACTGCCGCACAATAGGGTGCGGCGGGACTTAAAAAGAGGTAATAGACAAGCAGCGCAAGCACGAGAGGCAGGCTGAAGCATGCAAGACGAACCTTGGGGCGGTTGTGCGCCTTGGTTCCCAGTACGATGCCAGCCAGTGTGAGAGTCACCACGGCAATGTCCATGACATACTGCACGTTGGCTTCTCCGCAGAAGACTCCCATGGGCAAGAGCTCCGTCTCAAAGAGCAGAACAAGGCATCCGCACAGCAGCACCACGGCAGCCCAGGCGTATTGCCATTTTCTTTTGTTCATATTATCTGTTTAGGTATTTACTATCTTTATATTGTCTTTGTTCCAACGGCAGCGTCCGCAGATTCCCGCACTCACTTGCCGAAGGGTACGCGTGCCGTGATGGCACGTCCCAGAGTGGCCTCATCGGTGTATTGCAGTTCATCGTTCTGCGCCACTCCACGTGCCAGGGTGGATACGGGCACCGCCGTGTCCTGCAGTTTGCGGAAGATATAGAAGCCCGTGGTGTCGCCCTCCATGGTGGGACTGAGTGCGAGTATGACCTCGCTCACATCGCCCTGGCGCACACGTTCCACCAGGCTCTCTATCTCGAGATCCGACGGTCCCACACCGTCCATAGGGCTTATCACTCCGCCCAGCACATGGTAGAGTCCCCGGTACTGCATGGTTCGCTCCACAGCCATCACGTCCTGCACATTCTCCACCACGCAGATGAGCGAGGCGTCGCGGGCCGGATTGGAGCAGATGGCACACAGGTCATCATCGCAGATGTTGCGGCAGACACGGCATCGGCGCACGCCATGACGCAGGTCGATGATGCTCTGCGCCATGCGATCGACATCGCCGGTGTCCTGATGGAGCAGGTGCAGGGCCAGCCGCAGAGCAGTCTTGGTGCCTATTCCTGGCAGGCGGCTTATCTCGCCCACAGCGCGTTGCAGGAGCTGCGAAGGGTATTGTGTATCTGTTGGCATAGTATCTTCTGGTCCTTTACAGTCAGAGCATTCCCTTGCTGGAGGGCAGTTGGTAATGATTCACATCGCGGCGCACGGCCATACGCAGACTGCGGGCCAATGCCTTGAAGATGCCTTCGATGAGGTGGTGTTCGTTTTCACCACGTGCCTGCACATTGATGTTCATCATCGCGGAGTCGGACAGACTCTTGAAGAAATGCTTGAACATCTCGGTGGGCACGTCGCCGATGCGCTCGCGGTGGAACTCTGCGTCCCACACCAGCCAGGGCCGCCCGCCGAAGTCGAGCGCCACCTGGCAGAGACTGTCGTCCATTGGCAGACAGAATCCGTAGCGCTCTATGCCCCGCTTGTCGCCCAAGGCCTGACGCAGACACTGCCCCAGGGCAAGTGCCGTATCCTCCACCGTGTGGTGCTCATCCACATTGAGGTCGCCCTGGCAGTGCACATACAGGTCCATCATGCCGTGATGGGGCAACTGCTCCAGCATGTGGTCAAGGAAACCGAGACCCGTATGTATGTCGCTCTCACCGTTGCCGTCCAGATTGAGACGCACCTCGATGTCGGTCTCGCGGGTCGTTCGCCTGACAGTGGCAGTGCGCTCCCCGGCAAACACCATCTGGCACACCTTGTCCCAGGAGCAGGTCTCGCCGAGCTTCACACCCTGCGCCCCCAGGTTGCGGGCCAGCATGAGGTCGGTGTCCCTGTCGCCTATCACCCAACTGCGGGCCAAGTCGTAATCGCCTTGCATATAGGCTGTGAGCATGCCTGTACCAGGCTTGCGGGTGGGCAGATTATCGGCTGGAAAACTGCGGTCAATGTGTATGGCATCGAAATCCACACCCTCGCCATGCAGTATGTCAAGCATAAGCTGATGGGTGGGCAGGAAGTCGCTTTCGGGATAGGATTCCGTCCCGAGGCCGTCCTGATTGGACACCATGACAAACTCATAATCGGTGTGCTGGCACAGGAAGCGCAATGCGCTGATGGCTCCAGGCACGAAGCGGAACTTCTGGAAGCTGTCGATCTGCTCGTCGGAAGGCTCCACCAGAATGGTTCCGTCGCGGTCTATGAAGAGTGCTTTCCTCATCTTTCTCTTTATTTATTGCCATGCAGCGCAACTGTCAGCACTGCGCAGCATCATTTTCTTACCCATTCGGCTCTGCGGCCAAGGCTTCGCGTCATCTCTTTCTTGATGATGCGGAGCGGCGGCCAAGGCGATGCCGGTCAAAATCTATAACAGCGCAACGCACGCATCAATTCGCAGTTCTCGTCGGGGGTACCCACTGTGATGCGCAGGCAATTGCCGCAGAGAGCCACACGGTTGCGGTTTCTCACTATGATGCCCAGCCCCACCAGATAGTGGTAGATGGCATCGGCATCGGTCATGCGCGCCAGCAGGAAGTTGGCATCACTGGGATAAACCTTCTGGCAGAAGGGCAACTCCTGCAGGGCGGGAGCCAGCTTGTCGCGCTCGCTGACGATGTTGCCCACCCATCGCGCCACGCTGTCGGCCTGGCCGAGGATGCGTTTGGCCTGCTCGCAAGTGAGCTGGTTGACATTGTAGGGGTACTTGACCTTGTTGAAGAACTCTATTATCTGTTCACCGGCAAAAGCCATGCCCAGACGTATGGCCGCGCTGGCCCATGCCTTGCTCATCGTATTGAGGACAATGAGATTGGGATAAAGGTCGAGGTCGAGACGGAAGGGACGCTGGTGCGAGAAGTCTGAGTAGGCCTCGTCAATCACCACTATGCCCTGGAACTCCGTCAACACCCGCTCCACCTGGCTCCTTTCGAGAGCGACACCAGTGGGATTGTTGGGCGAACACAGCCAGATGACCTTGGTGTTCTGGTCTGCTGCCAGGAGCAGAGCATCGGCATCCAGCGAGTAATCCTCGCGTAAGAGTACGCTTCGGTACTCCACATCATTGATATTGGCACACACCTCATACATGCCATAGGTGGGGCTTATGGCCACCACATTATCCACTCCCGGGCGGCAGAAGATGCGATAAACAAGGTCGATGGCCTCGTCGGACCCATTGCCCATGAATATCTGACCAGGCCTTACACCCTTCATATGGGCCAGTGTCATGCGCAAGTCCTCATGCACGGGAGCCGGATAACGGTCGTAGGGAGCGTTATAGGGACTCTCGTTCGCATCGAGAAAGACGCGGGCGCGCTGCCCTTTGAACTCGTCGCGGGCGCAACTGTAAGGCTCCAGCGCCAGTATGTTTGGTCTCACCAAATCGCGTAAATCCTTCATCTTACCTCCTTCAGTCTGAGTGTCATTGCGTTCTTGTGGGCATCCAGACCCTCGCCCTCGGCCATACGCTCTACGGCGGGACCGATGGCGCACACCCCTTCGGGGGTGATGTGCTGGAATGTCACCTTCCTTATATAGCTGTCCAGATTGACTCCGCTATAGGCTCTGGCCCATCCTGCAGTGGGCAGCGTGTGGTTGGTGCCGCTGGCATAGTCGCCTGCGCTCTCGGGTGTGAAACTTCCCAAAAAGACGCTCCCGGCATTGACCACCCGTGCGGCCAGTTCCATATAGTTGGCTGTCTCGATGATGAGATGCTCGGGCGCATACTCATTGGCCACGCTCATCATCTCGTCGTCGTCCTTTACCAGTATGAGTTTGCTGTACTGCAACGAGCGCTCTGCCAGTTCGCGACGTGGCAAGAGGGCCAGTTGCCTGTCCACCTCTGCCTGCACGGCCTCGAGCAGGGAACGGCTTGTGGTGATGAGCACAACCTGGCTGTCGGCCCCATGCTCTGCCTGACTCAGGAGGTCGGCAGCCACAAAGTCGGGGCGCGAAGTGCTGTCGGCCAGCACGGCCACCTCGCTGGGACCTGCAGGCATGTCTATTGCCACGCCCTGCATACTCACCTGCTGCTTGGCACAGGTCACATACTGATTGCCCGGGCCAAATATCTTGAAGACCTGAGGAACGCTCTCGGTGCCATAGGCCATGGCACCGATGGCCTGCACACCGCCTGCCTTGAACACCTGGCCAACGCCTGCCACGCGCGCTGCAACGAGCACGGCGGCATTCACCTTCCCGTTGGCAGCCGGCGGGGTGCACAATACTATCTCGGGGCAACCGGCCAGCCGGGCCGGGGTGGCCAGCATGAGCACGGTACTGAAGAGCGGTGCCGTACCGCCGGGAATATAGAGTCCCACACGCTGGATGGGTATGGCCTGCTGCCAGCACTCCACTCCGTCGGTCACCTGTACGTGCTGGGCATGGAACTGCTGGCTGGCATGGAACCGCTCTATATTGGCATGAGCCAGTTGGATAGCCTGCTTGAGGTCATCGGGCACCAGTCCCCATGCCTCGTCCATCTCCTCTGGCGTGACTGCCAGAGTATCCATCTGTACGTGGTCGAACTGCTTCTCATAGCGCAGCACAGCCTCATCACCATGCTGGCGCACATCGTCGAGCACGCCCTTGACCGTAGCTGCCAGATGAGCAGCATCGTGTGCCGGCCTTTGCAGAAGGGTCTTCAGTTGGCCGGCGGTGGGATATTCGTATATGTTCATTTCCTGTTTCTTCCCAATGGATAAATGTGTGCGGAGCCTGGACCAAAGCACAGCCCGGCTCCTTATATATAAATAAGGAGAGAGGGCAAGAGGTACGCCCGGGCACCTGCAGCCCTCCCTTCGGTGTCAGAGAATCATCTTCTCGATGGGTACCACCAGTATGCCCTGGGCGCCCAACTCCTTCAACTGGCGTATGATTTGCCAGAAGCGCTGCTCGTCGATGACTGTGTGCACACTGCTCCAGCCCGGTGTGGCCAGAGGCATCACCGTGGGGCTCTTGGCACCGGGAAGCACAGCCACCACATCCTCCACGCGGTCAGTGGGCACGTTCATCAGCACGTACTTCTTGTCCTCGGCGTTCTTGACGGCCTCGATACGGAACAACAGTTCGTCGAGCACCTCGCGCTTCTCGTCGCTGAGGCCGTGATGGGCGATGAGCAGAGCCTCGCTCTGCATCACTACCTCCACCTCGCGCAGGTTATTGCTTACCAGTGTGCTGCCGCTGCTGACGATGTCGAAGATGGCATCTGCCAGCCCGATACCCGGACTGATCTCCACTGACCCGGTGATGACATGGATGTCGGCAGCCACACGGTTGCGTTCCATGAAGCGGCGCAAGATGCCTGGATAGGAGGTGGCTATCTTCTTGCCCTCAAACCACCGCAGGCCTGTGTAGTTCTCGCCATGGGGGATGGCCAGCGAGAGGCGGCATTTGCTGAAGCCAAGCGGGCGCACCACCTCGGCATTCTCCTTGCGCTCCTCAAACTCGTTCTGCCCCACTATACCCAGGTCGGCTACGCCTGTAGCCACACTCTGCGGTATGTCGTCGTCGCGCAGAAACAGCACTTCGATGGGGAAGTTACTACTCTGCACCAGCAGGGTGCGACGGCTCTGCGGCACCTTGATGCCTGCCTCGGACAGCAGCGCCATGGTGTCCTCATAGAGCCGTCCCTTTGACTGTACGGCTATTCTCAGCAATGATGTCTTTTCCATACTGCTTTTCTCTAATTGTGAATATCCTGTTACTTCTCCCGCCCCGCGCACCATGCTCCTCACTGAAGCCGGCTCCGCTGACGGACCAATACCATTTGCAAAGTTAAGAAAAAAGAGTGAAAGAGGCATTCTACCACCGTGCTTTACTTGGCTTGGAGGCAAAGATTCGGTAAAGCGAGCCCCTGCACCGACCTTACCAACAGAAGGCAAGAAGCCACAAAACCCTTTTTCAAGGAAATACCACCACCGAAAGTTGCCTCCCGAAACTTGCTCTGGAATTCCCTCCATCGCACAACGGATTCCTCCCCGACTGGCCTCAGGCCCCCTCTTCAACAACCTGCAGGAAGCCCAATCACCAGCCACCAGAACCCCGATCAACAAATTGCCCTGCATCCCGCACAAATCCATGCCATCCGAGGCACCGCGCTGCATCCGACATCGCAGCGCATTGCATCAGCCATCGCAACGCGCTGCACAAGCCCACGCAGCGCACTGCCTTTCCCGAAGTGGTAAGATGGGAACAGACAAGAAGCACATCATCAGTCCCCCAGCACTGCGCTGCCACGCGCCACCTCCGCACCCCGACCGCCAAAAGAAGCGTCCCGCGGCCTCCCGGACATGCCTTTACCCCATATAAAGACAGAAGGCCAACCTCACGGCTGACCTCGCATCATAAAAAGAAACAATCTTTTACCTAGTAAATACCCTAAATAATCTTTTCCTTAAACTAAAACTAACAACACTATTATATCTTACGTTCCAGAAGCCAGACAGCGCTCTGCGCTTTCAGTCTGAAACCTCTGCTCTCGTTTTCTGAATGCAAATGTAGGTAGTTTGAAGAATACTGCAACAACCTTGCAAGCATTTTTCTCCATTTTCTGCACTTTTCTTGATATAAATCAACTGGCCGCATCGACGAACACATGAATTTCCTCCCTGAGGCCATACAGCGTGTGGAGAAAATCCACTAACTTTGCACTGATAGAGAACAGATGCCGCTCCGTGGCACGGCGAAACACGCCGGACTGGCAGGGAAAGGCGGTCAACAAATACACGCAACATGTATATAATAGGTATAGCAGGCGGAACAGGGTCGGGCAAGACCACGGTAGTAAGAAAGATCATCGAGGCTCTCCCGCCTGGATGTGTGTCGGTCATCCCACAAGACTCCTACTATAATGACAACACGCACCTCGCTATGGAGGACCGCAGAAAGATTAACTTCGACCACCCGGATGCCTTTGACTGGAATCTGCTGACCGAGCATATCCAGAAACTCAGGCAAGGGAAAGCCATCGAGCAGCCCACCTACAGCTATCTGGTGTGCAACCGCCTGGAGGAGACCATACACGTGGAGCCGTGCGAGGTAGTCATCATCGAGGGTATCATGGCGCTGTGGAAGAAGGAACTGCGCGAGCTGATGGACCTGAAGATATTCGTTGACGCCGACCCCGACGAGCGCCTCATCAGGGTCATACAGCGCGATACGCTGGAGCGCGGACGCACTGCCCAGATGGTCATCGACCGCTACCTGAAGGTGCTGAAGCCCATGCACGAGGAGTTCATAGAGCCCACCAAGCGCTATGCCGACCTCATCATACCCATGGGAGGATCGAACCGTCAGGCCATCGACATCATGCGTTCCTACATCATCCACCGCCAGAGACCCTAAGATTCACATCGTCACATGAAATCCACCATCACATCGCCGGCCATGCTCTGCCGGTGCACTTGTCTGTTGCTTGCGCTCTGCGCCACCTCATGCAGGGAGCAGAGGCAGCCCGAGCCGTCGCCCATCTTCAGCAAGGAGAGCGCCCCCGACGACACCGTGCAGCACTACGACCTGCCCGACATACAGGAGGCCACGCTGCTGATAGGCGGTACGCTGAGCGGACCGGACACCTATTACGAGTACCGCGGACAGGGGATGGGACGGCAGTTCAGGCTGGCCGAGGAATTTGCGCGAAGCATCGGGGTGAGGCTGCAAATGGACATCGCGCCCGACACCGCCACCCTGCGCCAGCGGCTGGCAAGCGGAGACATCGACTTCATAGCGCTCGACATGCCCAAGTGGAGCACGCGCCGGGATGCACCGGAGCTGGCCAGTGCCATCAGCGAATGGTGGACAGGCGGGGCGCGTGATGCCGTACTGCGGTCGCTGCAGAGCACCCCACGTGTGACCCGACGCCACATGCACCCCGTGATGAAAGACCGTGCCAGGGGCATCATCTCGCCCTATGACGACCTGCTCATGCGCCACAGCCGGCAGATACGCTGGGACTGGCGGCTCCTGGCAGCCCTCTGCTATCAGGAGTCCGGCTTCGACCCCCAGGCCGTCTCGTGGGCAGGAGCACGCGGTCTGATGCAGATCATGCCGGGCACCGCCACGCAGCTGGGCATCCACCAGGGCAATATCCACGACCCCGAAACCAACATCTCGGCAGGCACGCGCTACCTGTCCATGCTCAACAGGCAGTTCTCCGACATCCCCGGCGGCACGCAGCGCATCTGCTTCGTGCTGGCCGCCTACAACGGAGGAGCCAACCATGTGAGGGACGCCATGGCACTCACGGCCAAGCACGGCGGCAACCCTCAGGTGTGGGAGCACGTTGCGCCCTACGTCCTGCACCTCTCCGACCCCAGATTCTACCGCGACCCAGTGGTGCGCTACGGCTATATGCGCGGTTCGGAGACGAGCGAATATGTGCGCCTCATCATGGAGCGATGGACCGGCTACCGCCAGGCGGCCCGACCCTCAGCAGGCGGCAGCCTCCCTGCTCCCGCCAAGAAGGACTCGCGCTACAACCCTCATCGCACTCAGGTAAAGAGCCCCGAGGAATGGGTTCCCGAGGATACTCTGTGGCAAAAGGCCACCCCTAAGAAAGAAGAAGCAAGCCCGACATCATCCAATTAAGTTCTGGAAGACAAGGTTAAAGCCCAGGCTGCCGCTCCCGCAAACCGCTTGTCCACAACCCGGAATCCCAAGCAGACACCCTCCCTGCCAGCCTGCCCCACAAAATCCAAGCCCAAGCTGGCACAGCCTCTACTCGTTCCCCCGTCTCCCACTGCATCCCATGCCGCACGAAGAAGCCTTCTTGCAATTAAGAAGAAATGGCTCAGAAGTTTTTTCCCAAGGATAAAAGCCGGGGCGCGAACAGTATCTGGCGGACGGATGGAAAGTGGTTTGCAAGGACGGGAGGGCGATTGAGTATAAAGGCCATCAGCACCCCCTGCCCCACATCAGTATCTTCTGTCGAATGACGCAGTGCGGTGCAGCAGCCATCGCAGCACGCTGCGTGAGCCATTGCAGCGCGCTGCATCGGGCTTCGCAGCGCTATGCGTTTTACACATGACCCATCCAGCCGGTTTCCGGCATCCCACTCCATAGGCTCATTCGCCCCGCCCGCCTGTTCATCCTAAATCGTTACAGAGCCGGGCGAAGCGCATTCTGGGGTGCAGAGAAGCGCGCGGGACGGGTCAGAGAATGCTAATGTATGACAATCGGCACCGCTTTTCGCCACCCCGCACAGAATTTTGGCCCAGGAAGGCAAAAAAGGTGCCCGAAAAGATACAAGGTACTGATATTTTCCGTAATATTGCATACGATTAGTAACAGAAAGCAACTAAAAATACAGTCTGACATGAAGAAAATTACACTTGCACTGATGACCGCCGTGGCTCTGTGCGTGCCGGCTCTGGCACAGCAGAAGGCCAAGAACATCTACACGAGCAGCAACGTGCTGAATCTGGAAACCCTGGAGACTCCCGGGCAGGCCACCACCCTGCACCGCACACTGCTGGCCGGGTACAACAGCATCTGCCTGCCCATGACATTGAGCGCCGAACAGCTGCAGCAGGCAGCACCCGGCGTACAGCTGGAAAGGCTGGCAAAGATACAGCAGAACGGCAACACACTCACCCTGGTGTTCCTTGACTGCACCGCCGAAGGGCTGCAGGCCGGCACACCCTACCTCATCTTCTCACCCAAGCTGCAGACTCTGCGCGCCACTTCAACCAACGCCAAGGCCGTGAGCACACAGCTGCTCAGCGTGACCAAGACTGATGCGGCCGGCAACCAGGTGACTTTCGGAAGCAGCTGGGAAAGCCTGCGCGTAGAGGGACGCTACGGCATACCCGCCCAGCAGGAGGCCTATCCCCTGCAGAGCATACTGGTGCGCACCGATGCCGACAAGATTTTCCTGCCCACACGATGCGGCTTCACATGGGACAAGCAGGCGGTGAATGCCACCGACATCGAGATTAAACACGTGACCAAACTGGACGGCACAGAGACCAGCATCGAGAAGCTGCAGGCCGAGAACGCCATTGAGGACGTGTATGACACACAGGGCAATCTGGTGATGAAGCAGACCAACATCAACACAGCACTGCAGTCGTTGCCCCGTGGCATCTATGTGGTGCGCGGACAGAAAGTGGCTGTAAAGTGAGGATAAGCCTCCTGCAGACCGACATCCAATGGGCAGACCCCATGGCCAACATGCAGGCCATAGGGTCTGCCCTTTTGGCTTGTCAGGGGAGTGACATGTGCGTGCTGCCCGAGATGTGGCCCACCGGCTTCTGCCCCCAACCCTCATGCCTCCCAGCCCACAGCCAGCAGCAGGTGCTCACCTGGCTGCAGGAGAAGGCCGACGCGATGGACTGCGCCATGGTGGGGAGCATGGCCGCGCTGACCGACGGAGGACGGTGGAAGAACCGCCTCCACTTCATCCGCCCCCACATGGAACCGCTCTTCTATGACAAGCGGCACCTCTTCACCTATGGCGGGGAGCACCTTCACTACTCGCCCGGAGAGCACCGGCTGGTGGTGGAATGGCGCGGTGTGCGCTTCATGCCACTGGTGTGCTACGACCTGCGCTTCCCGCTATGGAGCCGCAACCACCTGGGCTGCCCCGACATCCCCACCACACAGGCAGTGCTTGAGGACAAGGCCGGCGAGGGCTGTACAGAGCCCAGGGCACTCTACGACGTGCTGCTCTACGTGGCCTCATGGCCTGCCCCGCGAGCCCTGGCATGGCAGTCGCTGCTGGTGGCACGCGCCATCGAGAACCAGTGCTATGTCTGTGGGGTGAACCGCATAGGCCACGACCCCACGTGCAGCTATGCCGGCGGCACACTATGCGCCGACCCCTATGGCCGCATCATCGCACAGGTACCCGACCACGAGCAGGGCCATGCCACAGTGGAGATAGACCTGCAGGGACTGCAGCGCTTCCGCCGGAAATTCCCGGTGCTGGGCGATGCCGACTGACCGGCAGACCCATGCGGCAGCCCCATCTGCCCCCCTACGTAACATCATGTCACCCGCTGCCAGGCGGAACAAAATACAGAACAGAGAGATTTACAGGATATCAACAAACAAAAAAGAATCTACAAGAATGAATCCCACAAACCATTCCCTCAGGGCCATCAGCCCGTCAAGGGCCACCATGCTGGCCGTCTCCGCACTGCTCGTCATGCTCATCGCATGCCCCATGCTCACCCATGCCAAGGGCAAGGCAAAGAAGCAAGACAGCCAAGACTACGTGACGGTGACCGACTTCATCAGCAATGACGGACAGACCGATGTGGCCGACGCGCTGCAGGACATCATCGACCGCCACCCCAACCGCACCATCTTCTTCCCCGACGGCACCTACTGCGTGTCGCACTCCATCCTCACGCCCGCCGACCCGAAGAAGAGTGTACACCTGGTGCTGGCCAACTTCGCATGCATCAAGGCCATAGGAGAATGGCCTGAGAAGGAGGCTGTCATACGGCTGGGAGGCAAGGACCCCTTCAACACCATCTACGTGCCCGGCAGCAACTATGGGCTCACGGGAGGCATCATAGACGGCAGCAATGTGGCCAACGGTGTGTCGATAGACAGTGGCAGAGAGACGCGCGTGAGCGGTGTGAGCATCAAGCGCACCGTCATAGGGCTGCATGTGAAGCCCGGAGCAAACAGCAACTCGGCCGATGCCGACGTGGTGGATGTGAACATCACAGGCAATGGCACCGAGCAGTCGGTGGGCGTCTTCGTGGAAGGCTACGACAATACGTTTACCAACATGCGCATTGCCGACGTCAACATCGGCGTGTGGCTCAAGAGCGCGGGCAATGCCCTGCGCAACATCCATCCGCTCTACATCTTCCGCGACACGCAGAAGTATGAAACCAGCTGCGGCTTTCGTGTGGATTTCGGAAGCAACTGGTTCTACTATTGCTACAGCGACCAGATGGCCACAGGATTCCGCCTGGGCAAGAACGCCAGGGTGCATCTGACCGACTGCTACTGCTATTGGTACAATGGTTCGCGCTGCCCCTTCCAGACCGCCATCGAGTGCGACGGCCCCTTTGCCGGCATTGCCACAGGATTCCAGGCCGACTTCCACAAGGACTGCAAGACCATATCACTGCTCAAGGGGGAGCCTGGAGGCAACGGACGACTGCTCTTCCCCCTGCACGGCAAGCGCAAGATGGCCGAAGGAGATGTGAGCCAGGACTACATCGTAGATACGGTGAAATAAGAGGTGTGCGGCGCCCCTCGGCACCGGCCCTTGCGGCACGAAGGAAAGCGCAGCGCGCTGCAATGCCCGATGCAATGCGCTGCGATGCCCGATGCAGCGCACTGCGATGGCGAATGCAGCGCACTGCATATTTTGGGAGACCGACCTGCCCGTTCCGCCTCTTGCCGCTGACATAAAGAAAGCAGCCTGCCCCGACCGACGGAGCAGGCTGCCTTGTTTGGTATCGCTTACTGGATGTTGATGTAGATGGAGCCTTTGGCATCGCCACTCAGAAGCGCCGAAGTGGAGTGGATAGAGCCTGAGTAACCGCTGTTGCCCCCGGCGATGCTTCCGTCCCACACCAGCACGCCATCCGAACTATAGTTGTAGGTGGCAGAGAAACTGATGGTGGCCCGGCCCTGCGCACCCACTGGAAGGGCAAAGGTATGGCTGGGGTCGGCATTGCTCAGCCCGTCATAGTTGGTATGGTATTGCTTGGTGAGAGTGCTGTCCTTATAGCTTGTACCGTCGGCGGAATACACTTGACACTTGAGGGTCCAGGTATAGTAAGTGCTGTTGATATAGCGTCCCTTCTGGTCTTGCACCGCAGTGAAGCGCACCGAGTCGCCGCCTTGGAACTTGTCCCTATTGCTCACCTTCACCCCATTGCGCTCTATCTGGAATCCCTTCCATGTGGGTGGGTAGGCTGTGTAATCCTTCTCCTTGCACGATACCAGCGCCAGGAGGCCTGCGGCACATAAAGCCGCGATAGTCATTTTATTGTTCATGATGTGTGAATGATATTTCGTTTCTTGAGTTCGGCATAGAGGCGCTGCACGGGCAGCCCCATAACGTTATAATAGGAGCCAGCGAGGCGCGTCACGCCCACATACCCTATCCACTCCTGCACGCCGTAGGCTCCTGCCTTGTCCATAGGTGCATATCGCTCCACATAGTAGCGTATCTCCTCGCTGCTGAGAGTGGCAAAGGTGACATCGGTCACGGCCGAGAACGAGGTGGTCCACTCCGTGGTGGCAAGGGTCACGCCCGTCACCACCTGGTGGGTCTTGCCCGAGAGCTGTCTGAGCATATCCTCTGCCTCAGCCCTCGAAGCGGGTTTACCCAGCACACGCCCGGCGGTCCACACTATGGTGTCAGCGGTGATGAGCAGCTCGTCAGGCGCCAGGTCATAGGCCTCGCTCTTCTCTCTGCTGATATACTGAGGTATCTCCTCCATGGACAGATGCTGCGGGTAATCCTCGCAGATGCCGTCCTTGACGCGCACCTCAAAGTCGATGTCCAGTCCGCCCAGCAGTTCGCGGCGGCGCGGGGAGTTGCTTGCCAGTATGATTTTCTTGCTTGTCTTCATTTCCTGCATCTATATATATAATAATGTATAGGGGCGCGATGCAGCACACGGGGTGCAGTGCGCTCCCCGGCGTCCTACCATCCGAAGGCCTTGGCATCGGTCATCCATTTGCCCTGGGCACGCAAGACCTGTTCGGTGACGTCCCTTCCGCAACCGTAGCCGCCGCGCAGGTGGCTCACATAGAGGCTGGCGTGACGTATCTCGGGGGCGGCATCGGCAGGACAGCAAGGGCAGCCGCACAGGCGCATCACGGGATAGTCGGGGATGTCATCGCCCATATAGAGCACCTCCTCAGGCTTGAGGCCGAGGCGCCTGAGCAGGTCTTCATACACGGGCACCTTGTCTGAGCATCCCAGATGAACCTCGTGAATGCCCAATCCCTCGAAGCGTACCCGTATGGCCTCTACGCTTGCGCCGGTGATGATACCCACGTGCAGGCCGCTCTTGGCCGCCAACTGCAGGGCATAGCCATCCTTTATGTTGACCGTGCGCAGCGGCGTCCCCTGGGCATCCATGGTGATTGTTTCGGCACTCAGCACGCCATCTACATCAAAGAGCAGTGCCTTTATCTTCGTTAAATCGTAGTTTATCATTGTGAATATAATTGCTTAGGAGCGAATATACTTGCCTCATCTCATCGTCGGGCAGCAGAGCCTTCTGCGCCTCCATGACCTCTGTGTCCCAGCGCACGGCGGGGCCTGTCTGTGCCTCATGCGGCACAAGGTCGCGCACCTTGGCGGCCGTCTCGGTGATGAGAGGCAGCAGCACGCTGAAGGGGATGCCCTCGGCCTGCAGCAGGCGGTGCGCCATGGAGTACATGGCATTGGTGAAATTGGAGCAGAACACAGCGGCGAGGTGTATGCGGCGACGGCGCTCGGAGTCGAGCACATGCACGCTGCGGCTCAGCGAGGATGCCACCTCGTGCAGCAACGGCAGGTCGCTATCGCTCTCGATGAAGAGCGGCACCTGGGAGAAATCAATCTGCCGGGCACGGGAGAGCGTCTGCAACGGATAGAGCACGCCACGTCGCTGCTGCGGCAATACGTCCATGCCCACGCTGCCTGCGGTGTGCACCACGAGTCCGCCCACACAGGCCAACTCACCGGCCACCTGCGCTATGCTGCGGTCGGAAACGGCTATTATGTAGATGTCGGCATCGGCAGGGATGGGCTGCACACGTGTCCTGCCTCCCACGGCGATGACCTCATGACCGGCCTGGCGAAGGGCGCAGGCGAGCCGGGTGGCCACATTGCCAGCCCCTATCAGTACCGCCCGGTATGTACGCGCTCCCATTTCAGGCGGTCCTCGTTCTGCGGTTTACGTTCCATGCCTTTGTGCCCCACTGCCACCAGACAGCACACGCCATGCCCCTCGGGGACGCCCAGGAGCCGGCGCACATACTGCTCGGAGTCGCCTCCGTCCTGCGTCTTGCGGCCACGCACCTGCACCCAGCAGGCGCCCAGACCCAAGTCCTCGGCCTGGAGCAGCAGACAGGTGGCTGCCACAGATGCGTCCTCCACCCACACTTCACTGAGTGCAGGGTCGGCCAGCACGGCTATCACCAGTGGTGCGCCTGCCACAAAATCGGCTCCCATAGCCTTGCAGCGGCTCAGGGCCTCGATGGTGGAAGGGTCCTCGACCACCACAAACTCATAGCTGTGCATGCCCTTGCTGCTGGGAGCCATCAGGGCGGCACGCATCAACTGGCGCACCTCGTCGGCACTTACACTTTCATCGGTAAACTTGCGGTGCGAGCGGCGCACGGCAAGCAACTGGCTTATACTTTCCATAGAATTGTCTTCGTTTGTAAATTCAGCTTGCATGCGCAAAGTTATGAAAAAGTTAGGCTGGAATATACAAAAACGCTGTCCTTTTGCGTTTATTAAGTAATGAGACACAGACTACTACTCCTTTTACTATATATAAGCGCACCTCTGCTCTGCCTGGCACAGACTGAGCAGACCGACACGACGCGCGTGCATCTGAAGGGCCGCGTGGTGGACGAGGACGGCGACCCCGTCTCGCTCTGCATGGTGAGCGCAGGCGTGGGCACAGCCACCACGGCCAACATGGACGGACAGTACACTCTCACCTTCCATACAGCCGACAGCGTGGTCATCACATACCGCATGATGGGCTATGAAGAGAAGAAGCGCGTGCTCAAGAAGCCGCATGGAAGGCTCACGCTAAACGTCATCATGCGCAGCCGCGGCAAGGAGATGGGCGAGGTGGTGGTGAGTGACTCGCGCCGGCAAATGGGCACCACACAGCAGCTCAACACGAAAGACCTGAAGCGCATGCCCAGTACAACGGGCAACGCAGTGGAGGAACTCGTTGCCACACAGGCAGGTGTCAGCACACACAACGAGCTGTCGAGCCAATACAACGTGCGTGGAGGTTCCTTCGATGAGAACTGCGTATATATCAACGGTGTGGAGGTATATCGTCCGCTGCTCATCAGCAGTGGGCAGCAAGAGGGCCTCTCGGTCATCAACAGCGACATGGTGGAGAAGGTGGACTTCAGTGCGGGAGGCTTCGAAGCGAAGTACGGCGACCGCATGAGCAGCGTGCTCGACATCACCTATGCCCGTCCGCAGAAGGCCGAAGCAAGCGTGCTGGCCAGTCTGCTGGGCACCAACGTGTATGCCGGATACGGCAACAAGCGCTTCTCCTTCAGCAATGGAGTACGATACAAGACCAATCAGTATATGCTGGGAAGCCTGCAGACCAAGGGCGAATACAAGCCGCGATTCCTCGACTACCAGGCTTATGCCTGCTGGACACCGGGCAAGGACTGGACCATCGACGGCATAGGCTACATCAGCCAGAACACTTACAACTTCCAGCCAGCCAGCCGCGAGACGAAATTCGGCACGCTGGAGGACGTGAAGAGCTTCAAAGTATATTTCGACGGACAGGAGCGCGACCTCTTCCGCACCCTCTTCGGCACCATCAAGGTAGCGCGCAAGGCGGGCAAGACAGGGCGCGTGAGCCTCTCGGCCTCGGCATTCAGCACCAGGGAGAAGGAGACCTACGACATACAGGGACAGTACTGGCTCAATGAGACCAACGGCGACGAGCAACTGGGCGTGGGCACTTACATGGAGCACGCACGCAACTTCCTGCACAGCAACTCCGCCACCGCCAAGGCCGCCTATGAGCTCAAGGCAGGCAAGCACAACGTGCAGACCGGACTGGGATGGCGCCATGAGCGCATCACCGAAGAGAGCCGCGAGTGGGAATACAGGGACAGCAGCGGATACAGCGTGCCGCATACGGGCAATGCCCTACAGGTCATCTACAACCTGAAGAGCAGCAACCACATCAACTCCAACCACGTTGAGCTCTACGCCCAAGACACCTACCGCACCGAGAGCAAGGCGGGCATCCTGAGCGTGAACTACGGTGCAAGGCTCAGCCATTGGGACTGGAACCGCGAATGGATCTTCAGTCCCCGAGCCAGTCTGGGCTTTGTACCGGCAGGCAACGACGCATTCACTTTCCGTCTGGCAACGGGTCTCTACTACCAGCGACCCTTCTTCAAGGAACTTCGCGACACGGTGACCACCAACGGCAACACCGTTGTCCGACTCAACAAAGGCATCAAGTCACAGCGCTCGTTCCAGGTTCTGACGGCCATGGAATACAAGTTCAAGCTGGCTGGCAGGCCATTCAAGTTCTCCACCGAACTGTACTACAAGGCACAGAGCAGGCTGAACCCCTACAACGTGGATAACGTCAAGATAGTCTATTATGGCAATAACTGCGCCTCGGGCTATGTGGTGGGCGCCGACTTCAAGCTCTTTGGCGAGTTTGTACCAGGCACCGACTCATGGATAAGCTTCGGCGTGATGAAGGCCCAGATGCGCCTCAACGGCAAGAGCATACCGCAGCCCACCGACCAGCGCTACAACCTCAACTTCTTCTTCAGCGACTATTTCCCCGGCACCACACGCTGGAAGATGAACCTGAAGGCCTGCTTTGCCGACGGCCTGCCCTTTGGTCCGCCACACACCGGACTGGAGCGCAACGTATTCCGCGCCCCAGCCTACAAGCGCGTGGATATCGGTATGAACTATCGTCTGCTGGACAACGAGGACCGGCACATGCGGCATGATGTGGTGAGGAATATATGGTTGGGGCTCGACTGCTTCAATATCTTCGGCCTCAACAACGTCAGTGGATACTACTGGGTCACCGATGTGAGCAACCACCAGTATGCCGTGCCCAACTACCTCACGGGACGCATGGTCAATGCCCGCGTGCTGGTGGAATTTTAGAAAAAAGACGCTCCAGAGTTTGCCATAAGCAGTTTATTCTGTAACTTTGTAGGAGCGGAGCAGGCGGAGAAGCACATTCCCCCGCACACACGCAAGACAATGTTAACTATTACACAATAAACTAAAAGCAAAGAGTTATGAAGATTTCACGCATTGAACACCTGGGCATCGCCGTGCAGAACATCGATGCCGTACTGCCCTACTTCCGCGATGTATTGGGCCTGGAAGTGTACAAGACAGAGGTTGTAGAGGACCAGAAGGTGAAGACCGCCTTCCTGAAGGTGGGCGAGGTGAAGCTTGAACTGCTGGAGCCCACATGCCCCGAGAGCACAGTACAGAAGTTCCTGGACAACGGCGGCCGCGGTGTACACCACGTAGCATTCAAGGTGGAGGACGGAGTGAGCGAGGCTCTCGCCATGTGCGACGAGAAAGGCCTGCGCCTCATAGACAAGTCCCCCCGCCAGGGAGCCGACGGTCTCCACATCGCGTTCCTGCATCCGAAGAGCACCTGTGGCATATTGACCGAGCTATGCGAAGAATAGCCAGAACCTTCACACTGGCGGGAGCCATGCTCCTGGCCAGCGTGCTCACTGGCGCACACACCGCCACAGCACACGAGCGACTCACCCCCGAGAACCAGCTCATAAGCCTGCGCCACATCATGGAGCAGGCCCAGACCGAGAATGAAAAGGAGGCCGCCATGACCCTCATAGGGCAGACCGGCACGTTGCAGGCCATGTACTATGCCGGCACATACCTTCAGGACAAGCAGGTAGCCGAGGAGGCAGCCGAGGCCATCGTGGCCATCGCGCTCAAGCACCCCGAATACAACGGCGAATGGACGCGCCAGCTGGTGCAGAAGTCGCTCAAGCACCTGGACAAGAAGGCACGCAAGAGCGCCAAGCAATGGCTCAAGGACGCCGACCCCAACGAGAAGGGTTATGTGAACCTCTTCAATGGCAAGGACCTCTCAGGCTGGAAGGGACTGGTGGACAACCCCATCTCCCGTGCAAAGATGAGCGCCGACCAACTCAAGCAAAAGCAGGAGAAGGCCGATGACATTATGCGAGCCAACTGGAAGGTGGAGGATGGACTGCTCGTATATGAGGGCCACAGCTTCGACAACCTCTGCTCGGAGAAGGCCTACGGCGACTTTGAGATGACCGTCGATTGGAAGCTCGACCCCAATGGCGAGGAGCCTGATGCAGGCGTCTATCTGCGTGGCACACCCCAGGTACAGATATGGGACATCCGCCGCACCAACGTGGGCGCACAGGTGGGCTCCGGTGGACTCTACAACAACCAGCAGCACCGCAGCACCCCCACCAGCGTGGAGGACAACAAGCTGGGCGAATGGAACACCTTCTATATAAGGATGGTGGGCGACAAGGTAACGGTGAAGCTCAACGGAGTGACCGTTGTAGATAACGTGGTACTGGAGAACTACTGGGACCGCAAGCAACCCATTTTCCCGCGCGAGCAGATTGAGATGCAGGCACACGGCAGCAAGGTCTTCTTCCGCGACATCTATCTCAAGGAGCTCTGACACACCCCCACACCCCGCACAGGCAACCACTCTGCCCTGCGGAGAACACCCACGAGGCCAGGCCATGCCACCGCATGTGCCTGGCCTCTGCTTTTGCAGAAGAAGGGAAGGACGGCCCGGCCTGCGTTCCGAGGGGGAAGAGCAGAAATGCCGACTGCACCGTGCGGCCTGGTGGCAGGAACTCCCGGCAGGTGGAGAGACTGGCGTGCAAGCCCACTTGCCATGCCGCCCCACGCACGGCTGTCTTCTCTGCCGGAAAACGCAGCGCGCTGCGTTGGCATGTGCAGCGCGCTCCATCGGGCATCGCAGCACGCTGCATCGGCACATGCAGCGCACTGCATATTCCAGCCCACTTCTGTTCATTTGCAAAAAGAGTGGCACCGGAACGACTACCGAGCAGCATCTGCATGAAGAATGAGCGGCACAAGCCAGACCAATGAGAAGCATCGGATGACCAACGAAAAGCATCGGCACGACCAACAAACGCCACCGCTCACCCCTGCCACCGCAGTATTTTGTGGTGCACAGCCACTTATCATGGCCTGCAGACTTGTACAAGTCGAGAGAAAAAGCTAACTTTGCAAGTACATACACCTAGGAACGACATAAACAGAACAAGTATGAGACAACAACAGATGATGGCCATCATGGCAGCTGCACTACTGACCGCATCGTGCGCCAGGCAGCAGCTGAGCGTGGAAGACCTCAGAGTGGAGCACATGCAGAACCCCTCGGTGGTGGATGCCACACAGCCACGACTCTCGTGGATAAACACTCCGAAGAGCCAGACTGCGCGCGGACTCAAGCAAACAGCCTACCGCATCGTGGTGGCCACGAGCATGAAGAAACTGCAGCAGGGCAACTATGACCTGTGGGACAGCGGGCGGCAGGAGTCGGACGCCTCGACGCTCGTGGCCTACCAGGGAAAGCCTCTGCCCTCGGCACAGGACTGCTACTGGAAGGTGCAGACGTGGGACCAGGACGGCAAGCCCTCGGCATGGAGCAAACCGGCACGCTGGGGCATGGGACTGCTCGACGCTGCCGACTGGAAGGCACAGTGGATAGCACCGTCGCTGGACCATGCCGGAGCACCACTGCTACGCAAGCAGTTTGACACCCGCGGCAAGGTGAAGCAGGCCAAGGTATTCGTGTGCGGACTGGGCTACTTCGAGCTATACGTCAACGGGCAGCGCATCGGGGACGACTACCTGGTGCCCAACATGACCGACTACACCGAGCGCCACGACCTGGCCAAGGGGCCTATAGCCATCGCAGGAAACATGTCGGGACACCGCGTGATGTACCTTGCCTATGACGTGACCAAGCAGCTGCAGAAGGGAAGAAACGCGCTGGGCGTATTGCTCGGAAACGGCTTCTACGACGCTCTCAACCTCAACATCCCCCTGTCCCACTTCGGCGAGAAATGCCTCAGACTGCAGTTGCAGCTCACCTACACCGACGGCACCACACAGACGGTGTGCACCGACGGCACCTGGCAGACCAAGCCATCGGCCATCACATACAACAGTGTGCACGGAGGCGAGATATACAATGCCAACCTGGAGACCCCACTATGGGCCACCACCCGCGACAATAGCGAGGGATGGCAAAACGTGAAGACCATCGAAGGCCCCAAGGCAGAAATGAGCGCCCATACCGCTCCCACCGACAGGATAGTGGAGACCATGAAGCCCATCAGCCTCACCAGACGCGAGGACGGAGCGTGGATTGTAGATTTCGGAAAGGAGATATCGGGATGGATACACTTCCGTGACCTCAAGGGCACAAAGGGCGACACGCTGAAGGTCGATTACATGAGCGAGTCGGTGCAGGGCAACATGCGCTACGTGATGAACGGCAGCGGCAATGAGGAGTATGCACCGCGCTTCACCTGGTTTGCCTTCAGCAAGGCCGTGATAACGGGCATCGACCAGCTTACCACCAAGAATCTGACGGCCGACGTAGTGAATACCGACGTGGCACGGGCCGCTGACTTCCACACCACAGACACCCTCTTCAACCGCATCAATGAAATATGGCAGCGCTCGCAACTGGACAACATGCACGGCGGAATAGCCAGCGACTGCCCGCACCGCGAGCGTCTGCCCTACACCGGAGACGGTGAGGCGGCCTGCGCAACAGTGATGCACAACTTCGACGCTGCGGCTTTCTACCAGAAATGGATACGTGACATACGCGACGCACAGGACAGCCTGACGGGATACGTGCCCAACTCCGCTCCCTGGGAGCCTACTGCAGGAGGCGGTGTGGCATGGGGCGCAGCCATGAACACCATGCCTTGGGAATTCTATGTGCAGTATGGCGACCGCAAGATACTGGAGGACAACTTCACTGCCATGAAGAAGCAGGTGCAGTATATGACCACATGGCTGCAGCCCGACGGCACGATGTACCAGAAGTTGGGCAACGTGGGTGACCCCACCCCATGCTACTGGCTGTGCCTGGGTGATTGGTGTCCACCCTATGCTGTACCGCTGGAGGAACTGGTACACACCTTCTTCCTATGGCTCTGCAGCGACTACACGGCACGTGCCGCAGAAGTATTGGGCGAGAAGGCCGACGAGCAGACGTTCCGCGCACTGGCCAATCGCACACGCGACGCATTCCACAAGAAATACTACAACACAGAGGCAGGATCGTATGGCGACTATGGTTGCAACATCTACGCACTGGTGATGGGTGGAATGCCCGATGCACAGCGTGAGCGCGTGATAAAGGCTCTTCGCAAGGAAATAGCCGAGACACACGACGGGCACATCAACACTGGATACCTGGCCACAAAGTTCTTCTTCGAGACTCTGACCGACTGCGGACTGCATGACATCGCCGTGGGAGCCATGAGGAAGGAGGACTATCCCAGCTATGGACACTGGATCAAGCAGGGAGCCACCACCACCTGGGAACAATGGGACGGGCAGAACTCACACAACCATCCGATGTTCGGAAGCGGACTCACCTGGTTCTACCGCCGTCTGGCGGGCGTTTGTGCCGACCCCGCAGAGCCTGGCTACCGCCACATCATCCTGCGCCCCTACCCCGTGGACGGGCTCGAGAACGTGCACTACAGCTACCGCACGCCCTACGGCACCGTACTGTCCGACCTCACACAGACCAGCGAGGGCAGTACCCTCAAGGTGACCGTACCCGTGGGAAGCCGTGCCACCCTGTATCTGCCTACCAACCAGAGAGGCAACATCAGCGAGAGCAACAGGCCCCTGCGCGAGGCCAAGGGAGTGACCATGCAGGGCGGAGCCGACGGCTGCACCATCCTGCAGCTGGAGCAAGGCAGCTACACGTTCCAATACTGAGCACCCCGACCTACACAAGACATCAAGCCGTCCCACAGCGCACAAGTGCGCTGACGGGACGAACAATACAGCAAAGCCCTGCATGGCACCATGGCCGGCAGGGCTTTGCCATACAATACGATGAAGGCGGAAGCGCAGGACAGAGACGGGCGGAAAGCGATGGGAGAAGAGATGGAAAAAGATGAGAGAAGATACAGAGAAAGATGAGAGGAGAAGCGGAAAGCGCTGGGAAAAGGAGGCCGGTCCAATGCCCCAACTATCTGCACTACAGCCTGACTTCAGATGCAGTGCGCTGCATCCGTAATTGCAGCGTGCTGCAAGCGGCAACGCAGTGCACTGCATCGGGCAACGCGGCACGCTGCGTTTTTCCGACCATAATCTTTCCGCTCCCCCGCCATGTCGCCATACCACATACATCAAGCCCAAGCACGGCAGAAGCCTCCAGACTCCCGACATGCATGCCAGAGCCTGGAGGCTTCCGTTGGAAATAATCTCAGAGAATGCCGCACCGCAGTGCGAGGCGGCTCATTTCACCCTGTTGTTCTCGGGAAACACCACTGTGGGCTTGAAGGTCTTGGCCTCCTCAAAGTCCATCAGCGCATACGAGATGATGATGACCTCGTCCCCCACCTGCACCTTACGTGCGGCGGCTCCGTTGAGACAGATGCATCCTGTGCCCCTCTCACCCTTGATGATATAGGTCTCCAGGCGCTCTCCGTTGTTGTTATCTACTATCTGCACCTTCTCGCCCGCTATCATCCCGGCGGCGTCCATCAGGTCTTCGTCGATGGTGATGCTGCCCATGTAATGCAGGTTAGCCTCTGTAACCTTTACGCAATGAAGCTTTGACTTCAGTACTTCAATCATCATGTCGGTCTCTGCTTTACTTATATCTGATATGATCGATGAGGCGTATGGGCTGCGAGCCACAATACACCGTGATGCAACCCACCACGCTGTCGCTGTCGTCCCACGAAGCCACGTCGGCCAGCGTGTCGCCATCGACGATGCTGAAATACTGCACCTCGAGGCCATCTACCGCATTGATGCGGCTCACCACATAGTCATGGGTGCCAGGCACATCCAGCCCCTGCGCCTTGCTCTCCTGCATGATGCGGTAGATGTTGGCTGCCGTGGCGCGCTCGGCATCGGTGAGCAGGGTGTTTCTGCTGCTCATGGCCAGGCCACTCTGCTCTCTGATGACGGGGCAGGGAACTATCTGCAAGCGGAAGCCAAGGTCGTCCACCATACGGCGGATGACGGCTATCTGCTGGTAGTCCTTCTCTCCGAAATAGGCCCTGTCGGGCTGCACGTAGGAGAAGAGCTTGCTCACTATCTGGCACACGCCGTTGAAATGACCGGGACGCATGGCTCCCTCCATCACGCTATCGGTGGGAGGATAACTGAACTGCCGCGTGTCAGGCTCGGGATAAATCTCCTCCACGCTTGGCGCAAAGGCTATCGTGGCCCCCTGCTGCTCGAGCAGACGGCAATCGGCCTCCAGTGTGCGGGGGTACTTGGCCAGGTCGGTCTTGTCATTGAACTGTGTTGGATTGAGGAAGATGCTCACTACGGTGGCATCGTTTTCCTGCACGCTGCGCTTCACCAGTGAAGCATGACCCTCATGCAAGGCTCCCATAGTGGGCACCAGTCCCACAGTGGCTCCCTCACGGGAGCGCAACAGCTGGAGCTCAGCTTGCAGTTGGGCAATTGTGTGAACTACTTTCATTTCTATATTTACATTCGATAGACCGTGCGCCACAGCCGCCCGAGGCACCCATTGAAGCAGGCCCGCTGACACCTGTCAGAGCGCGGCGTATCCACATGCTATCCGAAAAACGTTGCAAAGTAACACAGAAAAACACAAACAGGGAAAGGTTTTTCCGAAATATTCACCGCCTTTTTGCAATTCGGCCAGCAAACTTCGGCTCTAAGTGCCAAATTCTTCGTACCTTTGTACATTATAATAAAGGAGAACAATGATAAAAGCGAAAAAGATCTTGTTTATCACTCAAGAAATGACTCCTTACGTTTCCGAATCCCCGCTCGCCACGCTGGGACGCAAAGTGCCACAGGCTACGCAGGAAAGCAAAAAGGAGATAAGGACATTCATGCCCAAGTGGGGTCACATCAACGAGCGGCGTAACCAGCTCCACGAAGTGATTCGTCTGAGCGGCATGAATCTGGTGGTGGATGACACCGACCACACTCTGGTCATCAAGGTGGCAAGCATCCCATCGGCACGCATGCAGGTTTACTTCATCGACAACGACGATTTCTTCACCAAGAGAGCGATGGCGCGCGATGAAAAGGGCGTGGAATATAAGGACAACGCAGAGCGTGCGGCATTCTTTGCACGCGGCGTACTCGAGACCGTGAAGAAGCTGCGCTGGACTCCCGACGTGATTCATTGCCAGGGATGGATGGCCAGCTTCATCCCCGTATATCTGAAGGAGGCCTACAACGACGAGCCTTCCTTCCGCGACTGCCGCATTGTATATACCCCTGCCGACGAGGATCTGAAGGCTCCGCTGCCCGAGAACATCAACGGCATACTGGACTTCAACGGCATCACACCCGAAGCCCTGGAGGGAACCAACGAGACTGGCGACATGCAGACACTCAACCGTCTGGGCATGAAATATGCCGATGGCATCATGGCGCTGAGCACCGACACAGCACTGGTAGAGTATGCCAAGCAGACCGGCAAGCCCCTGCTCACCGCCGAGAAGCCCGAAGACTTCTGCACCACAGCACCCGACTTCTTCGACCAGATATGGGGAGAAGGCAAAGTAGAAACCCCTGAAGAAGATGAAGACTAAAGGAGCACTGGCCACACTCATTGCACTGGCCACACTACTCATAGCCGGATGTGACGACAACACATCCACCATGGGCATCCCCTCGAAAGACGAGGAAGTATTCCCCTCATACGGTACATTCCTGGCCTACACGCATTCCGAGGCCATGGACTCCGTACTGGGAAACAGCACAAGCAGCTATCTGGGCAGCATAGATGACCCTGAGACTGGCACGCGCATCAGGGCTGACTTTGCCGCACAGTTCCATACGTTTGAGAACTATTCGTTCCCGAAGTTCGACCTCATGTTCCCCGATGACGGCGTGAAGCGCACCACCGACAGCATCAGATGCGACTCTGTGGAGGTACGCCTGTACTTCAGCAACTACTACGGAGCAAAGAACGCACCGCTGAAACTGGAGGTGTATCCGCTGGACAAGAACAATGTGCTGCAGGAGGAAGAGGACTACTACACCGACACCGACCTGGATCAGTTTGTCCTCCCGGGCAGTGAACCCATCGCCACAAAGGTGTTCACCACCGAGGACTACAACCTGGCCGACGCCGAGCGCAACAGTGCCACGCATGCCGACAACGTGCGCATCATGCTGCCCGACACAGTGGGTTCACTCATCATGAGGGCTTACTATGACCACCCGGAATACTTCAAGGACTCGTACACCTTCATACGCAAGGTATGCCCAGGCTTCCTGTTCAAGATCCGCAGCGGCAACGGCAGTATGCTCAGCGTGGATGTAAGCACCCTGAACATCTACTTCAACTTCTACGACAAGGTGAAGCGTGACTCCACCTGCAGCGCACTGGCACGCTTTGCAGCTACCCCCGAGGTGATACAGAGCACCCAGTTCAGCAACGACGACATGCAGAGCCTGGTGGAAGAGGACGACTGCACCTACCTGAAGACGCCCGCAGGCATCATGACGGTGGCGCAACTGCCCATCAACGAGATTTACCAGAATCACGAGACCGACAGCGTGAGCCGTGCACAGCTGACCTTTACACGACTGAACAATACGAAGCCCTCAACACAGTCGCTCGGCATCCCACAGTCGCTCCTGCTGGTCAGAAAGGCCGACGCCACCTCGTTCTTCAAGAAGAGAAGCGTGGCTGACTCCAAGACGTCCTACACCACCTCGTACAGCAGTACGTACAACACCTACACCTTCAACAATATCTGCCGGCTCATCAGCCTGTGCAGAAAGGAGAAGTTGGCAGGCATGAAGGCCGAGAACCTGACGGAGCAGGAGTGGGAGCAGAAGCATCCCGACTGGAACAAGGTGGTGCTTATCCCCGTGAGCATAAGCACCGCCACCGACACCTACGGCGAGACACACCAGGTGAGTGTGACCCACGACATGAGCATGAACAGCATCCGCCTGCAAGGCGGCAGCAAAAACCCCATCAAGATGCAGGTCATCTACAGCCGGTTCAAGCAGTAGGCACAATACACACAACACATCCCCAAGGGGCGGTTGCCAATCCAAAGCAGCCGCCCCTTGATGTTCCCAAAGACTCGGCAGCTTTTTGAGGAGGACAAGCCAGCATGGTGAACACTACCCTATTGCATGCTGACGAGGATATGGGGCAAGGTGAACATTTTCAAAGACCGTATTAGCGAGAACATGCGAGCAAAACCAATACAGCCCAAGAGCAAATTGGCAAGGACATGAGAACAAGGCGAGCATAGTCTGAAATCGTATTGGCGAGGATATGAGAACGAAGCGATTACAGCCCAAGAGCGTATTGACGAAGAGAAGAGGGAGAAGTGAACTTACCCCAAGAGACGAAGAAGATGAAAGAAGCAGAAAGTTCTTGTCATAAACGCAGAGCGCTGCGATGACCAACGCAACGCGCTGCGATGGTCGATGCAACGCGCTGCGGTGAACAATGCAACGCACTGAGGTAAACGACACGTCGATTTCCAGCAACTGACACATAACATTTCCAACAGCAGACTCACTGCAGTTCAACTTCCGGCACAACCATCTCAAACAACCCATGCACCGACTCCCGACTGTCGGAGCAGAAGGGTTCTGCAGCAAAAAAAAAACACTTTCAATCTGCCGATGCAACGATTACCAACTGCCAAAGAAACAGTTTACAACTGCCGATGCAACGATTATCAACTGCGGGCACAACGCATTTCACCGAACGGAAAAGCGTGCTGCTGATAGGCGAGCAACACAAAAGAGCAACCCATGCATTCGCACCTCGGCCTACGGAAGATACTTTTCATCTGACAAGCCAATACTGCCCGCATTCCAACTTTCAGCCCCGTGAAATGACCACCAAGCCACCTGTTCCTTATATATATACGCGCGCGCCTGCGAACGGAGATAGGTACAAGGACAAGGACATTGCGAAAGCGCTACCCAAGAAATGCTGCGGGAGAACGCCTGCAATTAACTTCAATTAACAGCGAATTAGCATACATTAACACTCGCGAGAATATTGTGTCGGAATATGACACAGTGTATATCTAACTTTGCAACGTGAAACAAAGAAAACAGCATTACAAACCCTAAAGAAAGGAAACGTTATGAAAACTGAATCTCTCTACATCAGCAAGAAGAACGTGCAGCAGCGCACACTGAGACAGATAGTATTGGAGTCGAAGATTGTGCTGGCTATGGCAGAGCTATTCAGCGCCATCCTGGGCAAGAAGGTGAGCGCCATCAAGGCCATCAAACTGGCTAACGCACAAGCGGCAATAGCCTCCATGATTGTGTTCGGAGGCATATCGCCGCTTGTAGCTGCCATCATGCTCGCCTGGGTGGGAGCATCGGTATATCAGTGCAAGGATAAGCAGGACTGACCTGCAGCACGAAGGGTCACTTCACGTTGCCCACCTCGATGAGGTATTCGGCTATCTGCACGGCATTGAGCGCAGCGCCCTTCTTGATCTGGTCGCCCACGAGCCAGAAGGTGATGCCGTTCTCGTTGGCCAGGTCCTTGCGGATGCGACCCACATACACATCATCCTTGCCGGCCAGGAAGAGGGGCATGGGATACACCTTGTTGGCGGGATCGTCCATGAGCTGCACACCCTTGCCCTCCTTGATAGACTGCGCGAAGGCTTCGGGAGAAACAGGCTCCTCTGTCTCGGCCCATATGGCTTCGGAGTGGCTGCGGAGGCTTGGCACACGCACACACATGGCCGAGCATTGCGCATCGGTGTGCATGATCTTGCGTGTCTCATTGAACATCTTCATCTCCTCCTTGGTGTAGCCGTTGTCGGTGAACACGTCTATCTGGGGGATGACATTGTATGCCAGCTGGTAGGCGAACTTCTCTACGGTCACAGGTTTGCCGTCGAGCACCTCACGGTACTGCTGCTCCAGTTCGGCCATGGCTGCGGCTCCGGCACCGCTGGCAGCCTGATAAGAGGCCACGTGGAGACGCTTGATGTGGCTCAGGCGCTCCAGACACTGCAGTGCCACCACCATCATGATAGTGGTGCAGTTGGGGTTTGCAATGATGCCGCGAGGACGGTTGAGTGCATCCTCGGCGTTGCATTCGGGCACCACCAAGGGCACATCCTCGTCCATACGGAATGCCGAGGAGTTGTCTATCATCACAGCTCCATGCTTGGTGATAGTGTCGGCAAACTCACGGCTCACGCCTGCACCGGCACTGGTGAAAGCAATATCCACACCCTTGAAATCATCATTATGCTGCAGGAGTTTCACCTCCAATTCCTTGCCACGAAACATGTACTTGGCTCCAGCACTGCGCTGGCTGCCAAACAACAACAACTCTTCGGCGGGGAAGTTTCTCTCCTCCAACACTCTCAGGAACTCCTGTCCCACGGCACCGCTGGCACCTACAATTGCTACTCTCATGTATTTATTCGACTAATTGATTTGCCAGCGCAAAATTACTCAATTCTTCACAATAATGGCAGCATAAGGCCGCACAATTCGTCAAAAGAGCGTATCTTTGTGTAATAATTCAATTACAGGACAGCCCACAACATGCTAACCACACTTGCGACACTCGCTCCAGCACATGCTCTAATCACGGACCCCACATGGATATTCTTCGTGGTTCTGGGCATCATCCTGCTTGCACCTCTGCTGCTCAGGCGGCTGCGCATACCCCACATAATAGGTTTGATTCTGGCAGGCGTGCTGGTGGGCGAGCATGGTTTCAACCTTCTCAGGCGCGACAGTTCGTTTGAGATTTTCGGTCAGGTAGGCATCTACTACATCATGTTCCTGGCTGCCCTGGAGCTCGATATGGGCAGCGTGGCACAATACGGGCGCAAGGGATTGAAATTCGGAGTGCTGAGTTTCATCATCCCCTTCGTTCTGGGTTGGTGCACATGCCATTATCTGCTTCATTACAGCATACTCACCAGCGTGCTCATGGCCTGCATCTTATCGTCGCACACACTGGTGAGCTACCCCATCGTGAGCCGATACGGCATGAGCCGCAACAGCGTGGTGGTCATCAGTGTGGTCGCCACGGCGTTCACCACATTTGCAGCCCTGCTCATAGTCGCCCTTGTGGAGGGTTTTCTGGAACCCGGTTCTTCGGTGCTCACATGGAGTCTTTTCCCCTTGAAATGTGCGCTCTACGTGGCATTTGTGCTGATAGTCTTCCCCCGGCTGGGACGCTGGTTTCTCCGTCGCTTCGACGATGGAGTGATGCAGTACATCTTTATCCTGACCCTGGTATTCCTCAGCGCTGCGCTGGCCAAGCTGGCAGGACTTGAGGGACTGCTGGGTGCATTCCTCGCGGGACTGGTCATCAACCGCCTCATACCGCGCACCAGTCCGCTCATGAGCCATCTGGAGTTTGTGGGCAACGCCCTTTTCATCCCCTACTTCCTCATAGGAGTGGGCATGATCATCAACGTGCGGTCATTCACACAAAACCCCGAAAGCCTTTGGCCAATGGTCCTGTTGGTAATAACGGGTATGTTGACCAAATGGATAGCATCGGCTGTGATGGCCTGGCAAAGCGGTTACGACCGCAATGGGATGTGGCTGATGTTCGGTCTGACCAACGCCCACGCGGCTGGCGCACTGGCCATCGTGATGATTGGCATCAACCCGCATGTGGGTCTGATGAGCGAAGAGATGCTCAACGCTACCATGCTGCTCATCCTGTGCAGCTGCATCGTGAGCAGTCTGGCCACCAGCAGGGGAGCCCGCGCACTGGCGCTCACCGACACTACACCCGACGAGAACCAAGGCTCCTACCACGGCAAGTGCCTGGTGACATATAGTCAGGAGAATACGGTGAGCGTGATGACCCAGTTGGCCATCCTCATTCGCAACCCCTACATACCCGACAGTCTGATGGGACTCTCGGTGGCATACGATGCCGACAACAACGATGGGGTGGACCGCCACAGGCGCGGACAGCGGTTGCTGGATGCCGCTCAGAGGATAGCCGCAGCAGCCAATGTGCGCATGGCTACGCTCAACCGCATGAGCACGAACATTGCTGGAGGCATACTGCATACCATCAAGGAATATGACTGCGGCGAGGTGATGGTGTGTCTGACAGACCGCACCACCGGCATGTCCAAGTCGTCACTGGGCCCGGTGATAGACAATATCCTGAGTGGTTCACACCGCGAGGTGATGGCCGTACGGGGCATTGTTCCACCCGGCACACTGAGCCGCGTGCTGGTGGCCATCCCGCAAAAGGCCGAATACGAGGTGGGATTCTACAAGTGGCTAGAGCATGTATGCCGCATAGGCGAGCAGCTGGACTGCCATCTCGTCTTCCATGCCCATGCTTCCACCCTGCCCTACGTTCGCGGCTACATGCAGAACAAGCATGCCAGCCTGCGCACTGAATACATAGAGATGAACCAGTGGAAGGACTGGCTCAAGCTGCAACACGAGACTGGCAAGAGCACCATGCTCGTCGTGGTGACGGCTCGCCCGGGCTTCATATCCTACAGGCCCGAGTTTGACAACCTGCCTCACAAGATTCACAAATACTTTAATCATACCAGCATCATGCTGCTGTACCCCGACCAGTGGGGCGACCCGCAGGAGTCCGTATATGTATTCTCACCCAACGGCTCTGCTGTCACCCGCCGTACACGTACGCTCAAGAGCTGGCTCAAACAATTCTTTATTCAATGAACAAACTGAGACTTTCGGCTTTGGCCACACTCTGGATGGCACTGGGAGCCATCATCCCATGCACCACAGAGACACATGCACAGAACCTTCCCACCACGGTGAAGACCGGCCTGCAGGACAAATTCCACGTGCAGGGAATAGCCTACGACCATGAGCGCAACTGCATGTACATGTCCTTCACCACCAGTCTGGTCAAGGTGGATATGCAGGGACGTGTGCTGGGCAGCGTGGAAGGACTCACCGGACACCTGGGTTGCATCTCGCTCAATCCCGACGACGGCCGTCTCTACGGCAGCCTGGAATATAAGCATGATGCCATCGGAAAAGGCATCATGAAGGGTCTGGGCGGCGTAGAGAACGACGACAAGACGGGTTTCTACGTGGCCATCTTCGATGTAGCACGCATCAACCGCGAGCACATGAGTGCCGCCGAGGTGATGACCAGCGTATATCTGCATCCCGCTGTGAGGGACTACGAGGCCAAGGTCACCAATCTGGGCCGCACCGTGGAGCACCGTTTCGGATGCTCAGGAGTGGATGGACTCACGCTGGCACCCCGCTGGGGAAAGAAAGGCGGACGCAATATGCTCTATGTGGCCTACGGCATCTACTCGGAAAACGACCGCACTGACAACGACTATCAGGTGCTGCTCTGCTACGATGTGAAGAAGCTCAAGAAGTACGAGCAGCCGCTCAGCGCACAGAACCTACACCAGAGCGGACCACAGAATCCTGCCTATACCTATTATATATATACGGGCAACACCAGTTGGGGAGTGCAGAACCTGTGCTACGACAGCCACACGGGCAATATGCTGGCTGCCGTTTATACCGGCAAGAAACCCGACTGGAAGAACTTCGGCCTCTTCGTGGTGGATGGAAAGCAGAAGCCTGTCAAGGAGGTGCTTCGCGGTGTGGAGCCCAAGACCAGCGGACTGGTGATGCCGCTCCTGCAGCAAGGCGAGCAGGATACAAAGCACGGCACTTGGGGCTGGAACTTCAAATGGGGCAACACGGGACTGACTTCTCTGGGCGACGGACGCTTCTACGTCTCGATGGGCGGACGCGACAAGGCCACAGGACGACAGTATTGCGAAGCCAAACTGTTCCGCTGGGAAGACCACAAAGGACTGGTTCCCATAGGACAATAGCGCAGCTGCTTCGGCCGGTTTACTGGTTGGGAATCGTGGGTCAGAGGTTTTCCGAAAGCCGACTGCCGCCGTGGCTTTGCCTGGGTTGCCGGCTGGGAAGCGGAGGTCAAAGGCTTTATGGAATAGGACAACCACTGTGGATTCGGCCAGGTGGCACGACGGAGGTTATTGGGCAGAGCGGAAGAGGCAGGAAGCAGACTGGCCCGGAAGTTTGCCTGAGAGTTATCCTCCAACAAAAGAACATGTTTGACTGAATATACAAAGAACAATAAGCATGCAGACAGACAGCATGATACAGCTACACGGAATCACCAAGAGCTTCGGTTCGTTGCAGGTGCTGCGAGGCATCGACCTGCAAGTGAACCGGGGCGAAGTGGTGGCCATTGTGGGACCAAGCGGTGCAGGAAAGACCACCCTGCTGCAAATCATGGGTACACTCGACCGCCCGGATGAGGGTGAAGTGATTATTGACGGGGAGAACGTAAGCCGCCTCTCGGCCACCAAGATTGCACACTTCCGCAACAAGAACATCGGTTTCGTGTTCCAGTTTCACCAGTTGCTGCCCGAATTCACCGCGCTCGAAAACGTGATGATACCGGCTCTGATAGGCGGAACAAGCAAGAAGGAGGCACGACAGAGAGCACAGGAACTGCTCGACTTCATGGGTCTGGCCGACCGCGCAGAGCACAAACCCAACCAGCTCTCGGGCGGAGAGAAGCAGCGCGTAGCTGTTGCACGGGCTCTGGTAAACCATCCCGCCGTGGTGTTTGCCGACGAGCCAAGCGGTTCGCTCGACACTCACAACAAGGAAGAACTGCACCGTCTCTTCTTTGACTTGCGCGACCGTATGGGCCAGACATTCGTCATCGTGACACACGACGAAGCGCTGGCCAGCCAGACCGACCGCACCATACACATGCTGGACGGCTACATCACAGAACCATCAACCACACAGACACAAACGGAGGAACAGATATGAGAGATAAAGACGAACTGCAGATAGGACGCACATGCCAGCTCAAGGTGAACAGGCAAGTGGAGTTCGGATTCTACCTGGACGGCGGTGAACAATATGGCGAAGTGCTCTTGCCCAATGGCGAGATACGCCCCGACATCGACGTGCATATAGGCGAACCGCTTGAAGTCTTCCTCTATCTCGACACCCAGGAGCGCATTGTGGCCACCACACACATGCCGCTGGCCCAGGTGGGCGACTTTGCTTATCTGGAGGTAGCATGGGTCAACAACTTCGGTGCTTTCCTGCACTGGGGGCCGCTGAAGGACCTCTTCGTGCCTTTCAGAGAGCAGAAGATGAAGATGATGAAGGGGCACAGCTACATCGTGCATGTGCATCTCGACCCCGAAACATACCGCATCATGGCAAGCGCCAAGGTGGAGCATTTCCTCTCACAGGACTTTCCGCCCTACCGTACAGGCGACCAGGTGGAACTGCTCATCTGGCAGAAGACCGACCTGGGGCTGAAAGCCATTGTGGATGGACGCTATGGCGGACTGCTCTACGACACGCAGATGTTCCGCACTCTGCGCACTGGCGACCGTGTGAAAGGCTACATCAGCCAGGTCAGGCCCGATGGTAAACTGGACCTTTCGCTGCAGTGCCCGGGCCAGCGCGGTGTGGAGGACTTCAGCGCGCAACTGCTTCGGCATCTGCAGATGAACGGCGGGCAGACTCCTCTCGGCGACAAGAGTCCGGCCGAGGAGATTTATGCACTGTTCGGCGTAAGCAAGAAAGTGTTCAAGAAAGCCGTGGGCGACCTCTACCGCCAGCGGCTTATAGAGATATCCAACACAGGCATCCGCCTGACACCACAAGGCAAATCCATAGAATGAAGACACGACTCATCATCCCCCTGCTGCTGCTCTTCCTGACCATAGCATCCTGTGGCGGGAACGACCCCATCATGCCACCTACTCCTCCTGCTCCCACTCCCGGCGACAGTACACTGGTGCCCGACACCACGGGCAAGGACACTCTGCCCGAAGTGAAACCCGAGGACTTTGCCCGCGGAGCAGACATCAGTTGGTACTCACAGATGGAGGATGAGGGCAAGAAGTTCTATTCGTGGAACCATCGGGAGCCGATGGACTGTCCGGCAGTCATGCAGGATCTGGGGCTGAACGCCATTGCTCTGCGTGTGCTGGTGAATCCCCGTGACGGCTATTGCGCTATGGATGATGTTTTGCGCAAGGCCAGACGTGTCCACCAACTTGGCCTCGACCTCTTGGTAAGCCTGCATTTCAGCGACACAATAGCCTCGTCGAGCCTGCAACGCACACCGCAGGAATGGCAGGACCATAGCATGGAGATGCTGGCCGAGGACGTTCGCTCACACACTGCCAGCGTGCTGCAGGCCCTCACAGAGGAAGGTGTCGAACCGCGCTGGATACAGATAGGCAACCAGCTAGACAACGGTCTGCTCTGGCCCGCAGGCTACCTCACCCGCTATCCCACCCAATATGCCACCCTGGTGAGCAGCGCATGCAGGTCTGCCAGAACCATCTGCCCCAAAGCACAGATCATCGTGGCAGCCGGCAACCCACTGCATCAGCCGTCGCTATGTGCCGCCCTCGACGGGCTGCGCACCACAGATTATGACCAAATAGGACTGGCGCTCTACCCCACGCAGTCGGTCGGCTCTTCCTTCCAACTGCTCAACACCGCCATCTCCTACGGCATAGAAAACGAGAACGATGCCATTGCCTACACCATGCAAACCATCGACATGCTCTTCAACAAGTACAAGAAGCACTGCATGATAGTGGAATGCGGGGTGCCCGTAAGCCAAGAGACAGCGGGCAGCATGCACATGCGGCAGCTGGTGAAGGAAGCCCGCGCCAACACCACATGCCGAGGAGTCATCTACCACGAGCCCGAAGCCTACGAGGGCTGGCGGGGCTACACGCAAGGGGCATTCCTCAGCAACGGCCGACCCACGCAAATCATCGACGCACTGACCAAGTAAGAGTTCCCCTGAGGAACACGCACAATACGATCTACCATATTCATCAACAAACAAAAACAAACCTATGAAAAGGAATTACCTGTCAGTTGCTGGCACGCTGTGTCTGCTCCTGAACCTCAGTTCCACGGTTTTGGGAGCCGACCTCTTCTCGCCTGCCAGAACCAACGCATTGCGCCTGCCATCGGTTCCGCTGGTGAGCGTTGACCCCTACTTCAGCATCTGGAGCCCCTATGACAAGCTTTATCAGGGGTCGCCCACACACTGGCACAACACACCCAAGCCGCTCAACGGTGTGGTGCGCGTGGATGGACAGGCCTACAGATTCATGGGCATCACGCTGGAGACGCTGGCACCCATGGCCGACGAAAAGGTATGGACTGGCCGCTATACTACCTCTGCACCCTCGGGCAATGCATGGACCAAGCCCGACTTCGACGATTCATCATGGCTCGAAGGCAAGGCCGCATGGGGAGGAGGCGACGACAACTACACCAACATCGGCACCAAATGGCAAGGCGAAGGAGCCGACATCTGGGTTCGTCGCACGGTGACTCTCTCCGAGATAGACGCTACAGCCGACTACTATGCCACCTACAAGCACGATGACACCTTTGAACTTTACGTCAACGGCCAGCAGGTACTCTCCACGGGATACACTTGGGATGTGAGCGGACAGAGCGTGAAGGTCAATCGCAGCCTGCTGCACGAAGGCACCAACGTGATAGCCGCCCACTGCAAGAACAATGCCGGCGGCGCCTACATCGATTTCGGACTGGCCAAGGACAATTTCCCCACTGCCACCCAGAAGTCGTGTGTGGTGATGCCCACCAGCACCTATTATACCTTCACCTGCGGAGCCATTGACCTCGATGTGGTCTTCACCACCCCGCTCGTAATGGATGATCTGCAGCTCTTCACCACTCCCCTCACCTACCTGTCCTATCAGGCCAGAAGCAACGACGGACAGCCACACGAGGTGAGCCTGCTCGTGGAGACTTCAGCAGCCATGTCGCTGAGCAACAGCGGGCAGACGGCTCAGACGCGCTTCATGGGTACATCAGTCTGCCCAGGGCTAAATGTGGTGCGTGCCGGCAACGCCAGCCAGAAACCTCTGGCGCATACAGGCGAACTGATAGACTGGGGCTATTACTATGTGAGTGCACCTGCCCAGCCGGGCAAGACACTCAGCATCGTCCCCCATGCACAGGCCATGAGCCAGTTCCTCGCACAGGGGCAGCTCCGGGAGGCTCGCAGCCCGCGCCAAGACAAAGGCTCTCCCTACCACTCCATCGCCTTCAGCGACTCGCTGGGACAGGTGGGCACACAGCCCGCAGGCTCTTTCATCTCGCTCTCCTACGATGATGTGGCCTCCATCCGCTTCTTTGGCAATGACCGCAAAGCCTACTGGACACAGGATGGCAAGGTGTCCATCACCGAGCGCATCGCCGACCTGCACAGCCAGTATGCCAGCATCATGGAGCGCTGCAGACAGGTGGATGAGCAGGTGTATGACGATGCCTACAGCACTGGTGGCGAGAAGTATGCCGAAATATGCTGTGCTGTGTATCGCCAGGTGTGCGCTGCGCACAAACTGGTGAGCGACTCTGAGGGCAACCTCTTATACATGTCGCGTGAGAATGACTCCGGCGGATTCATCAACACGCTCGACGTCACCTACCCCTCCCAACCGCTCTTCTGGATCTACTCACCCACGCTGGCCAAGGCGATGATAACGCCCATACTGCAATATGCATATACGGGACGATGGAACAAGGACTGGACTGCCCACGATCTGGGAGCCTATCCCCATGCCAACGGACAGACCTATGGTGACGGAATGCCAGTGGAGGAGGCGGGCAACATGCTCACGCTCATCACCCTCATCACGCACCTTGACGGTGATCTGGACTACGTCAGGAAGTACTGGAAGATACTCACCCGATGGACCGACTACCTCTATTCCCACGGCAAGGATCCCGTGAACCAGCTCTGCACCGACGACTTCATGGGCACCTCGGAACGCAATGCCAATCTGGCCGTCAAAGCCTGTCTGGGTGTGAGAAGCTATGCTCTGCTGGCCTCCAAGTTGGGCCTGGAGGAAGTGGCTGCCGAGTACAAGCAGAAAGCCGAGGAGATGGCCGCCTACTGGAAGCAGCATGCCTACACCACAGTGGGCGGAGCGCATTATCTGCTCAACTTCGGTGCGGCGGGCAACACATGGAGCACCAAGTACAACCTCATATGGGATCAGATATGGGATTGGGGGCTCTTTGAGGAAGTGCGCACGCGCGAACTCACCTTCTACCGCAGCAAGGTAAATGCCTACGGACTGCCCCTCGACAGCCGCGGAGCTGGCTGCAAGAGCGACTGGGTAATGTGGACTGCCGCCATGGCACCCAGTCAGTTGTCTTTCCTCCAGCTCTCCAACCCCATCTGGAAGTACATCAACGAGACCACCTCACGTGTTCCCGTGAGCGACAACCACCGCTCCGACAGCGGCAACATGTGGATGTTCCGTGCACGCTCGGTGCTTGGCGGCTACTGGATGAAGTGCTTCATGGAGAAGTTCAAGAAGGGCCAACTGGGTACGGGCATCGCTTCACCCGATGCAGAAAGCGCACACCACCAGGGTGGCATGCGCTCTCATGAGGGAATCTATAGCCTGGGCGGACAGCTCATCGGGCAGCCGCAGCCGGGCGAAATCTACATTGAAGACGGGCAGAAGAGGCTCAACAACCGATAATCCACCTGCTGCCTGGCAGGAGCGAAATGAGCTTCGAGGTCAGCGCACAGCAGATGTAAGTCAGTACGGCTATCACTGGGATGGCCAACCCAACGGGGATCAGGGGATTAGCCTGGTCCCCGTTTACTATATACGAGGCTATTGGAGCCAGGAACAGCATGTGCATGAGATACATGCCATAGGACATCCGGCTCACCTGCACAATCCACTTCGGAGCACGCTCCTGGCGGATGCAGGTGAAGAGCAGGAAGGCTCCGAAGGTGCTCACAAGCACATTGGGCATGCAGAACTCCCACGCCCACTCCAGGTCGGGAGTGTTGATGACCTCACCGGGAACGCCCTTCCACCAGAACGCCCAACCAGTGAACACACTGCCCACAAGCAGGCTCACCAGTCCCACCCATGCACGCTTCCTGCGCGACCAGGTCAGGTGCACACGTATGTAGTGCGCCAGTACCAGATAGCCTATAAAGCCCGAGCAGTACCACAGCATGTGGTAATGGTTCCAGAAGCATTCGCCCCACAGCTCCGCGCTCACGTAGCGGTGCAGCCAAGGCATGCAGGTGCTCACGGCGAAGAGACCGATGAAAATGAGTTCCTCACGCGGCCGGCTGCGCTCCAGCCACGGCGACACCACAGGAATGATAAGGTAGAGGCTGATGAGAGGATACATGAACCACAGGATGCCGCTCATGGATGTGAAGTTCCAGGGAATGGTCTTCAGGTCGGCCAGCGACTGCTCCCACGTCATAGCGCCCCACAATAGGGGCAGCAGCGAATAGGCCAGGAGGAACACGATGAAGGGAGGCAGGATGTGCTTGAAGCGCCTCTTGTAGAACGACTCCATAGTCTGCCCAGCCCGCATAGGCACCAGCAGATAGGCAGATATCATCATAAAGAGGGGCACACAATAGCGCGAAACACCACCGTCCCAGAATGCTACCCAGAAGCGGTTGCTCTCGCAGGCAAGTTCCGACACACTGCCGGCCAGCCCCGAGGCATCGGCCGCATAGAAATTCTCACTTGCGTGCACCAGCATCACCAGCAGCGGAGCCACCACACGCACGTAATCTACAAAGACTACCCTTTCCTGTTCCTTCATCATTAGTATAGTTTTATTTCAAATGGTTCAAGCATATTTGCGCCTTTTTCCCTAACTTTGCCCCATACATTATAATATATAGGGAGGAAGAGACATGGCAAGTTATTGGACCCGCAAAGACGACCAGAGTGGCGAGACTACCACACTGTATCCCTGGCAAGAGGAGATAGGAGGAGGCGACAAGGAGTTTCCCGAACCGCCCGAGGAGGAGTCCGATTCCCCCGGGAAGCCTTCTGCCGGATAGTCTCATGGGCGCAGAGCCTGACAAGCAGACCTTTTCCATGAAGCTGCACAGCGGCCTAGTGAACCCTCACCAGGCAAATGGCTGGTGCCTGCCAAGCACCCTTCCAGTCTGATACCATCCCGCACCTCTGTCTTTCCACGATCTTGCAAGACAGGCGGAAGACGCTTTCCAAGCACACGCCTCACTCATCCGGCACTTCCCACATGAGGCTGCCGCAGAGTTGTCTGGCCGTCATCTGCCGTCATGCTCCACGGCAGGAGGCGAGATGTACTGCGCTGCATGTGGCAACGCAGCGTGCTGCGACGGCCGGTGCAGCGTGCTGCGTTGGGCATCGCAGCGCTGTGCATTTTCAGAAGAAAAATCATGCACCAGCCCGAAGAGCGCACAGGGGGAGTCTGTTCACCCGCCCAAACATGTGCCGGAATGCTTCTCCTCTCCCACAGAAAACAGCGCAGCGCGGCAGCAAAGGTTGTGTCCCTCGCCCCGCGCCAGCATGTTTTTCATTTCATCACAGTCAATTTACATTTACTGCACCTTGTGCTCCTCCTCCTTGGGCAGCAGCAGATTGAGCAGCAAGGCAAGCAGGAAGATGACAGCCACACAGTTGTCGGCAAATACGGTGCGCACGATGCTGGGGAAGATGTTGAACATCTCGCTGCTGGCGGTAAAGCCCAGACCCACGCTGAGCGAGGTGGCAACGATGACCAGGTTGCGCTGGCTGTTGCCACAACGTGCCACCATGTTGATGCCTGCAAAGAGGATACTGCCGAACATCATGATGGTGCAACCGCCCAACACAGCCTGCGGGATGGTGGTGAGCACGAAGCCTACGGCGGGGAAGATGCCGCCCAGAATCATGATGACAGCGCCGGTGGCAATGGTGAAGCGGTTCACCACACCCGACATGGCAGCCAGTCCCACATTCTGACTGAACGAGGTGATGGGCGTGCAGCCGAAGCATCCTGCCACTGTGCTGACGAATCCGTCGCACGCGATAGAGCCTTGCAGCTCACATGGCTTCACGTCACGGCCCACTGCGCTCGAGCATAAGGCAGTGGTATCACCTATGGTTTCTGTGGCCGACACCAGATAAATGGCCACCACAGAGAGTATAGTACCCAAGTGGAATTCTGGCTTGAAGGGCAACAACCGGGGCAATGCCACAATGCCCACATCATGGATACCCTCGAAATGCACCATGCCCATAAAGCAAGCCAGTACGTATCCTACCACCAGTCCCACCAGCACCGAGAGCGAGCGCAGGAAACCACGGGCCAGCACCTGGCACACCAGGCACACCAGCAGAGTGACGCTGCCCACTATCCAGTTCTCGGCAGAACCGAAATCGGAAGCTCCTTGTCCGCCCGCAAAACTATTGGCTCCGATGGGCAGCAGCGATACGCCTATGGCAGTCACCACCGTTGCAGCCACCACAGGAGAGATGAGTTTCATCCAATACTTGGCGCACAGACCCAGCATTCCTTCTATCAGACCGCCCACTATCACCGCACCCATGAGCGAACCCATACCTTGTGTGGTGGCAATGGTGATTGCCAGGCTAAGGAAGGTGAAACTGATGCCCATCACCACGGGCAGGCGCGAACCGATGCGCCACACGGGATAGAGCTGCACCAGCGTGCCTATGCCGGCTATCACCATACAGTTTTGCACCAGTGCAGCACTCAGTTGCGGCTCCAGTCCGGCCACATTGGCCAGGATGATGATGGGAGTCACATTGCTCACAAACATGGCCAGCACGTGCTGCAGACCGAAGGGGACAGCCTGCCCAAGGGGCACCCGGCCGTCCAGAGAATAAAGGTTACTCATGGGAGTAAGTGTGAAATGTTGAGATGTTTATACAGCTGCGCCATTGGCCACACGTCCCATACTGGGTCGCCGCTTTGCACCTGGCGCATCATTTTTTTCCAGTTGGGGAAATATCACTTGTGCTCCTGAGGACGGAACTGGAATGTCTGCGTCTCATAGTCCATACCGTCCAGTATGGCGATGCTCTCCAGATGATAGCCCGCCTCGCGCAGGATGCCTCCACCCTTCTGCTGACCCTTTTCGATGGCAATGCCTATTCCTGTGACCGAAGCACCCGCCTGCTTCACGATGTCGATGAGGGAGAGAGCCGCCTGACCATCGGCCAGAAAGTCATCTACAATGAGCACCTTGTCCTCGGCATTGAGGTAGGGACGCGACACGAAGATGTTGTTCATGCGCTTGTGAGTGAAGCTGTAGGCCTGGGAGATGTACTTGTCATCGGTGCAGTTGGCCGTTTCGCCCTTCTTGGCAAACACCACCGGCACGTCGTAGAGGTCGCCCAGCAGCACTCCTATGGCTATTCCACTGGCCTCGATAGTGAGAATCTTAGTGACAGGCTCGCCGCGGAAACGGCGCTTGAACTCGTATGCGATCTGGCGCATAATGTCGATGTCGATCTGATGGTTGAGGAAGTTATCCACCTTCAGGATGTTTCCGGGCTTGATGGTACCCTCCTCCATAATCTTTTGCTCAAGGAAATTCATAAGGCTACAGCTTTATTCTTAATTAGGATTTAACGTTTATAAAGACAAAGTTACGATAATTCCAGCATTCTCACAGCAGGGCAAAGGGATTTTTTGAATCAGCCCGCATCAAATCCTGACTTCGCTCCGCTCGGACAAAGAACCATGAATCACAGATTTTGAAGTGGGCAGGAACAGACAAGAAACGGCACAGCGCTCTAATCCTTGATACAGAACAGGGTGGAATCATTCGGGCTGGAGCGGGAGTGACGGGAAGAATGAAGCGAAGAATGAATACGAATACAAGGGGAATGAAAGCGGATGAAGGGGAAAAGGAAAGGCAGACAAACCACCATGGGAAAGCAAAAAGCTAACTAAGAAAATGCGAAAGGCTAACTAAGAAAATGCGAAAGGCTAACTAAGAAAATGCGAAAGGCTAACTAAGAAAATGCGAAAGGCTAACCATGGAAAAGTAAAAGAGGGGCTACAATCACTTGCTGCCCCTCTTCCCACATATGAATATGCGTTATAGTACAAACATTTTGGAGTTTTCGTTTCAATGCAGGAAACATCCTGCCTTATCAGAACATCCAGCCTACACGAAGCAGATGATCCTTGTGACTGCCATCGTTGAACAGGCCACCGAAGCCATATCCCAGATAGAGTCCTTTATATACCTGCAGGCCGATGGTGAAGTCCAGAGCAAAGCAGTGAACGGCATCCACATGATCCTCGGCATACTTGATGCCGCCATAACCCAGGTCAAGAGCGGCAAACGCACGCAGCTTGGGGCCAAATGTTGGTGAGAAGCCACGAAGACCAGTAGTCACCTCCCACTCATGGGCATTGCAGTCGTCGTCGTAATCAAATGCATACTTCACGCTGGCCACATCCCATGCCAAGTATTTGTTAAACTCATACTGTGCACGAACACCGAGCTCCAGCTCGCTGCCAATGCCACCTTCTACGGCCCATGTCAGCCCCTTTGTGATCTGAGCCGATGCAGTTGCTGAACCCATCAGCACCGCAACCAGTAAAATCATAAGTTTCTTCATCGCGTTATTGAGTTTGTTTGTGAATATAAGACAAAGTTAACACTTTCCAGTGAAACTGCAATCTACAAGGCACTTTTTTTGCGTGAATTTTCGCCACAGAGCACTATATAAGTAAAAAGGAACAATTCTGAGGGTCTGTGAGCATAATGCGAAGGTGGCCAAAGAGGGATTTTGGCCAAAAACATGAGGCTGCAAGGGACACTTATGAAGAAACGGCTACCCTACCGCTCCAAATGGCTGAGCAACTGCTCGGGAGTAGGGTCCTTCAGCTCCACCAGTCCGCCTCTACCGATGAGCATCAATGTGGGAGTGGCACGCACAGTGTAGATAATGCTTCATCTTTACTCTCTCTTGTTCCAACAGACATGTACTTGCCGCCGAGCACCTCACGATTGGCTGAAAAAAGCCAGTCGGGATACCTGCTCTGGTTGCTTAGATGACGCGGCCAAGTATCTCAACAGACTTCACAAAGTATGTGAGGCAACTTCGGCCAGCCCATCCACTGGCAAAGTTACATCATTTCTCTCTTGCTCTACTGGAAAGTGACCGGAATCTCGATGGCTTGGTTCACCGTACCAGCATCCTTGCCGAAGTAATCGGCCTTCATATAGAACTTTCCTTTAGCGCCAGACGCCTTGGCACGCACATTGCGCATGGTCACATTATAGGAGCCAGGAGCATAGCATTTCTTCACAAACCTGCTCTGTCTCTTTGTTTATACTAATCGCTTGAGCGTTCTTGCCATTTACGGCAACCGCCTTAGGCATTTCACTCACTTCTTGCTCTCCTCCAGTTTATCTACTTCTTCCTTTGCCATGTCGCGGACACAGCGGACAAAATTACCGTTACTTGCATCTTTATTCGCAAGAACAGTCTCCTGACTTAATGTCCGATAATACTTTCCTGCCAGCACCTCATCAATTGGAGAATTGGAATCATACTGATATTTACAAATCACCTTCACTTCCTCATTGGTAGGCAAACGCCAATTGTCATATACCGTACCATCCTTGGCCACCTCCCTGTAGGTCTTGCAATGGGTGATGGCAGTTCCCTTATCAAAGCCATCAGACATCACAGCTCCAAACTGCGAGGCAATCATAAAGGCAGGAGAAACCACCTGATCCTTAGATCCATAACTGCTACTATTAGGATTGCTATAGTCTATCTTGGGATGACCTATCACATAATCGCCATTGGTACTGGTTATCTGTATCACATACATATTGGGGTTAGAGTTCTGGCTTGTGCCCGATGCCTTGGCTGTATAAGGAGGATTCTCTTTTGGACTTTCCCACCAATAACCACTTGAATACACACCTTCATCTATCAGATAAGATATTTCCGTTGTCCCGTCATACGATTTCGGCACATATATCTTGGCCCTGTAAGAACCATTATAATCCGAATATGTCTTCTTCGTATCATGCTCTGTCTTGTCCCTCTGATAGGTTTCGCTCTCACCGTTCTTGGTCAGAGGCAGCTTCACCAGTATGCAGGGACGCTGCTCCATATCACCAGCCCAGGAGAAGGAATAGCTATAGGCCACAAATTGATTCCAATAGAGTCCATCCTCTCCATTGAAACTGTTGGAGTTTCCAACATAATGTTCCATCTCTGTCACAGAGACATGCCCTTCGCTACCCTTCTCCAGAATACTGGTTGATGTATTATAGTTCACCATGCGGAACATGGGTGTTCCCACGGTGTAGCCTTCTACCACGGCATTCAGATTGAGTTGAATCTTGGCAGCAGCCCTCTTCATGGCATCCAGGGCACCTCCTTGTCGGTCTCGCGCAGATAGGTGAGGTAATGGCTGCTCATGCCTGCATTGGCCAGTCTGGCCATATATGCCTCGGCATCCTCGGCACTCCCGCGCACCAGCGACCTGGGATTCTCCACTTCGGGAATGCTTGCAACCTTGATGTTACCAGTCCTGCGCACAGGATATGCCACGTAGTCGGTGTAGTTGCGGGTATCTGTCAGGTCGGCTGGAATAGGATTGGCAAATTCGGTCACATATCCCTCAATGGGAATATCCTCCACTATACGGCTCATGGGAAGTCCTCTGCCGGGAACCACCACACACTGTGGGTCGCCCTGGGTATTAAGTCCGAATGACTCGGAAACGACCTTCTCCTGCAATGCCTGACGTGTGAGCTGACGGTTGTCGGCTGGTGTGGTCAGGTTGGAACCGCTCTCGGCATTGACCAGGATATAGAGGTCAATCTTCTTCAAGGGTGCTCCGCCTGTCATGCGAGGCAACTCCATGGTGAAGGCGTGAAGCCCGGTGGTGGCAATAAGATTGAGGTGGATGTAGGTGTCGGCTTCATCATAAGCCTCGGGTATCTGCTCATAGACACACGCCACAGGTAGCATGGCGCCGAGCAGCGTCAGGCATGAAAGGGCTATCCGGGCAGTTCCCTTCAGCACTGTCTTATATGTCATGTGCATGTGCAACATCTGTTGTCTGTATTGGGTTTATTGTATATGTTCGTTATTTGGCTGGCTTCGCCGATGGCTCTCTGCGGCTCAGAGTCCCACGTCGGAGAGATGCGCCACCCAGTCGTTCACCTTGATGCGGGCATAGAAGTTGTAGTTGGCATCGAAGAAGAACATGAGCGTGTAGTGGTCCTGGCGGTCAAGATACTCCTGTATGCTCCAGCTGTGGTTGGCAAGGGCTTGCCTTGCCCCCTGGAGACAGCAGCCTCCAGGGGACGGCAAGCGAAATATATAGTCAATTAAGGTTTACTTCAAATCAATCTCGTATGCCTTCAGCACCCAAGGATTAACCTCCACAGATACCTGCATATAGTAGTTAGGCTTCTTCTCATCGGGATTTCCGTTGGGAACATCTGCACCTACGTTGAAGATATTCTTGACGGTAATCTTGTAGATGTTGTTGCGCAGAGTGGTGTAGTAGCCAGTGAACTTCTGGTTCTGAGCCTCAACAGGAACATTGTAGTAGCAGAATCCCTGGTGGAAGACTTCTATCTGGTATTTACTACGAAACTCTGAAAGCTCGAGCTCTGTAGCGTCACATCTACCGTTTTCATTTCTGTGCAGCTTTTCCTGCAGCAACTGCTCTACAGTCACATTGTCACCAAAGGGGTTGGTACCGCCAATACTGTTAATGATGCTCTGCAGTGAAGTGTAGATCTTGTGGTCATAACGGTAGAAGGTTCCGTCAGTGAAGTCAACGGCAGCATCAGCGTCAGCCTTCAGAACCACCTTATACTTCATATACATAGCTGTATAATCATTTCCGTCCTGTGTACCTCTGTTCTCGTTTGCCTGCCAGCAACACTCGCCTGTGTTACGATTCCGCTTGCAAAATTAGACTACAAAAACGGTAGAAACAATAGCTATTTCCGCAATTTGTGATATTTGCTAAAGAAATTGTGAAATAGCATTAAATTGTCATTTCGACTACATTTCTAAAGAGAATGAATGAAACTGTGTTTTTGGATTAAACAAAGCCTGTCAATCCATAAATAATGGCAGTTTTTACAATCCAGCTGTCTAAATCAGACAAATAAGAACGAAAATACAGTGGAGAAACAGTATTAGAGGAATGAAGAAAGTGTTATATAACATAAAATGG